>DJIF01000014.1:0-55518 GCA_002433485.1 Deltaproteobacteria bacterium UBA6601 | reverse complement strand
AGCACGGCTGCCGGTCCGAGCCATATGGACGATGGCAAGAGCTGTGATCAACAGCAACAGCTTGGCAATGGGATACTGCTCAAAAGGCCGGATGCTGGATGGCAACAAGGTGATCAGCAGCAAGCCGGCGCTGGCAAAACGAGGTGACATCCAGGCGCGCCCGGCGTACGCCAGCAGCACTACGCATGCCACCTGAATCAGTGCGCCCTGGATCAGAATCGTCGCCTTGGGATCCTGCACAAAGACTCCGGCGTACCAGTCGATGGCATTCATGAACCCGCTGAACAGGGGTGGGTGGACAAAAGGGACCCAGGCCCAATCCGGCTGCACCCCATGGACCCAATACTCGACCACCGGCAACAGAATCGTCCCTACAGCCAGGCCCTTGAATTGGACCCAGGCCGTCCACACGGTAAAGGGCACACAGAACAGCCAGACCAACAGCACCGGCCGGTCTGCTGCCCTGAAAAAGAAGCTCTTAGACATCAGTCGACGGCCTCAGCTATGAGGTGCCTGGCAAAAAACTCAAACAGCGGGGCCGGCCCTTCCGCATAACCATAAGGCGCCTCTAGGACCGGTATTGAAGCCGTGCTGTGGTCATTTATATTGGCGCTCAGTCGCGCCAGACCCGGGTGGGTCTCATCAGCAATCTGACCCCACTTCTGGCCCTCGAGGGGTTCACCCACGTTGAAGTAGATGGCGGTCAAATCGGAGACAAAAGCGGCCAGTTCTGGATCAAGACGAATCAGCAGATTACCGGTCACGCTGCCTCCCGAGTGACCGATGAGCCCAATTCGGTCGTTGCAGACTTCGGCCCGACCGCGCAGAAACTTCAGCGCCAGCAGAGCCTCATAAACCCGCACCGACATCAAGGAGAAGCCGCCGCAAAGCAACGCGAGACTAGCTTCATGCTCAGCAATACCAGTGTCATACGCTCGGGTATCCAGGATCAAAGCTGCAATACCTTCTTCAGGAAATAGCCAGCCAAAACGTTGATCGCGGTGCTCAGCTGCGCTCTCGCCATGCCCAGGCAGAGCCAATACTGCGGGGAAGGGCCCCTCGCCCGGCGGCAGCAACAGCAAACCGTGCACACTCCCGACCAAGGGGTCCCGCAGCACCAACTCCAGCTCTCGATAGCCGCCAGCGTCTCGTTCCCCCAGAACCGAGACCTCCAACGGCCGCTCCGAGAGAGAGTCATGCCGCTCATCGCCGCCGATCAGAACACCCAGGTTCAGCACCGCCAGCAGGTCATCGGTGAGCTGCTCGGCACTAAGCTCTGGAATGGGCGGCCTGGGCTGATCCCAGCCATCTCGCCACATCTGGGCCAGCTGGGCATGCAGGGCCCCGCAGTTCTCCACGGGTACCGCAAGGCTCCCGGCCCGATCGCTGAACTCCAGGTAGTCGGCATTGCACAGCGAAGGATGCTGCTCACCTTCATGGCCAGCTACAGGCTGACAGGGCCAGCCTTGAACTGGAACAGCCCCCTCGACCAGATGCAGTCCCCCTGCCCGCCGCTCACAGCCATCTTCCTGCAGCGGTGCGGTCCTCTCCGCGGCACCAATGAGTGCACCGCCACCCTGACCCAGAGCTTCACAGACCCGCTCAGTCCCCGGGCTGAGGATAGCAACATCCCGAGCACGTCCCGGAATGGGTAGGCGACCCTCCAGCTTCCAGCCGGCACCGGTACAAGGGGGCATCCGTACCTCATGGCCGTGCATCGCACCGGTCACCGCAAGCTCTGGCTGACCCGGCACCGAAGCCCGGCAGATTGGCGGCCCGTAGACCGCTGGCTGGGCGTCCTGAGTGATTCGCAAGGCAGGCGGGGCCTCCTCCAGCTGGGCATAAGCGGCCCGATAGTGAAACCAGGTGAGGTCACCGGCGTCACCGATCATCCGGTCCTCTGAAGCGACCCGAATGGTCTCGGCCTGGCAGCTCTTGAGCGATGCCCAGAGCTGCTCACGAGCAGGGCGCCGCGAGCGCTTCTCCCGATCCAAGCGAGCCCAACCCCGCTGCTCCACTGAGCCTGCGACACCCAGACCATAGAAGGTGACCCCGGGACGATCGCCATCGGCAAGCAACTGGATCGGGCTACCAGAACCGGGAAGCTCAAACTCGGTATGAAAGTCCAGGGCCACCGCCGCTCCAGCTAGCAGGACTACAGCACCGAAAGCCAACCGGGCCGGTCGGACAAGATGATCCCAGCCAATGGCAGCAGCGATCACCAGTCCCGGCACTACAGGCACCAGAAATCGATCGTCGAGAGGAGGTACCCAGAGCAATACAAACAGAGCCTGGCCGACCAGCATCGTAATCAACAGGACGCGTCCTCGGCCACGCCGCAACCACGCCCACAGCAAGGGCAGCGCCAGAAGGGCGAGCAACGGCGACAACACTGAACTTATCAAGCGCAGCGGATAGAACAACAAGCGCTTCGCGTCGAGTGCGACCAGGCCGAAACTGAGCGACGGCTCCAACGAGCCCGGCACATCGGCCTGTGGAGCAGCGCCAACATCCCGCAGCATCGACAGCAAAGAGTTATACGGGCCGGCAGCCAGCAGATACAGCACGGTCCCAAGCCCGCAGATCAGGCCAGCAACCAGGGGCAACAGATAGGCAGGACGAGCGTCTCGAAGGGGTCCTGACAGAACGCTTCCACGAGCCCACCAGACCGCAGCTAGAGAAATTCCAACCAGCGGTAGTGCCTGCCACTTGACCAGAGCCGCCAGTAACAGCAGCAGGCCCCCAGCAGCGGCGCGCAGCCACAGCGACCAACGGTCCCCGAGCATAAGCACGGCCAGGCCAAGCCAGAGCAGTGCGGTCATGGGCAGGTCGTAATAGTAACGAGTCGCAAAACCCTGCAACGCCGGCACCAGCAAAACACCACAAGCAGCAGCGGATACAGCCCGCGGCGAAGCCGCCAGCGCGGCAGTCAACAGGGCAACGGCCAGCGCCAGGACCGCCAACCACAGCGGCTGGGCCAGCAACACATCTTCGGCGCGATGACCAAGCACCGCCCCGATCGGTAAATGGAGCATGTGAAGCAGCGGAGGAAAGGCCTTATCCACTTCGCGGAGGAAAGCCAACCACCCGGACCCATCGCCTAGAGTTCGCCAGGCCGCAAGCACTTCAAGTCGGCTCAGGTGCTCGATGTACTCGGCCCCATCCACACCATAGGCCTGAACCTGCGAGCGCGAGATCCGCGAAGAGACCAGGGCCAACACCCCCAGCGCAACTGCCCCGGGGTAGAGCCACAAACTCCGTTGAGCGGCCATCACAAACCCTGCCAGACCTCTAAAAAGCTATGTCCGGGCAACAGGACATAGCGCTGGCCCCAGCAGAACAGGGCCAACTGAGAGAAGATCAGTAGCGCCCCTATGGCGAACGCAGCTGAAGCTCTCCAGCCGCCACGAAACTGGCTCCCAGTCCATCCAGCCAGTACGTACACCGCCGCCAGAATCAGCGGCGTATCGACCAACTCAAAGTAATGCAGGCAATAAGGGTAGGGCTGGCCATCAGCAAGTTGAAAATGCTGCAGGGCAAAGCTCACCACCGTGAACAACAAGGCACCCAGCGCCGCGACAACGGCAATCCGCCTCCCCCGCACCCGCGGAGACAACAGCACCAGCACAAGGGGCAGATAGAGGAGCGGATTGGTCCACTCCATGGTCATACCGCCCATGGTCGACTCTGCATCGGCATCAGGGCCTTCCTCGATCACCTGCCACAGTCCGGGAAAGGTGCTGGCCATAAACAGCCCGATCATCAAGATCGAGGCAAAGGCTGCCTTCAAGCGTCGCCCCGGCATCAAAAAAAACATCCCTGCCATGAGGCCGCCAATGCAGAACCAATTGGACAGGTGCAGTTCGACCGCAGCGAGGGCGGCAAACACCGCGACCACAAAGGCCGACCAGGTGCCTCTACTGGCCAGATTGAGAATCGCAATGGCGGCCAGGGCCATCAGGGTTGAGCCTAGAGGATAGTTTTCGAAGGGACGCACCCAGTTGGGAGAGAAAGCCACCATCGCGGCCCCGGCCTGCGCCCACAAGGCATCGAACTCACGCCACAGGAACCAGCCCACAAAGACCACCACCAGAGCATGAGCAAGCGCAGCGTGGGCGATGATGACGGTGGCGATATTGACGTCAAACCAGCCGGCATAAAAGTCCGCTGAGTTCATCAACACCGAATAAAGCGGAGGGTGAATGTAGGGCACCCAGGACCAGGGCTCGAACAGTCCGTGAACCCAGAACTCGAGCAAACCGCCGGCGTCAACAATGCCCATGGTCACACCACGTTCCTGCAACCACGCCGTGATCAGCACGAAGGGCACGAGCACGCCCACCACAATGGGCCAGGGATTCTCTGCAAGGAGTCGGCGAAACATGGCCGCGCTGAGTCTAGCTTGAATCGTCACCCGGGACTCCGCGACCTGCTTCACCGCGATACCCTTACGCTGTGAACGAAGCACCTAGCCAAGCCAGGCGGCAGTACCGACGCCTGTTGCTGAATCTCCTCACCAGCCTGCTGGTCCTGGCTCCGCTGTCGCCACTGCTGGCCGAGGTGCTAGGCGGCAAGTACAGCGAACTGAGCGGGCGGATTCTGCACGGGGCTGTGCTGGTTGCAAGCTGGCTGGGGGCCACTCTAACCCCGCTCCTGGTGGGATCATCTGGAGCTCCCTCCATGGCGCGTGTCGCGCTGTGGGCTGTGCTGATCACCATATTCTTGACTGGCTATGCCGCCTGGCTCGACCCTCAACCGGGCAGCCCTCCGAGTCGCCGCAGGCGAGCCGCTGCAGTACCGTGGATGGTAGCTGTCGGGCTACCAGCTGTCGCACTTAGCATGGCTGCCATCCTGCTAGGCATCGCATTAGCGCCGGCCCTGAGCTTAATGCTGTGGCTTGCCGCCCTGCTCGGTAGCACCCTTGGCCGCCGGCGCCGCCGCATTCCCCTGCCCTTTGAGAGAAGCCTGTCGGGCCTACCTCCAGCAGCATGGAAGAGCGACCACCTGTTGCGCGCCACGTTGATCCTGACGCCGCTGCTGGCCCTCTTCGCACTGACCGCTGTGCTGAGCAGCAAGAGCAGTCTTGAGAGCGGGCTCAGCGCGCTACAGGGCCTGAGCGCGGTGCAGATGGGCATTCACAGCCTCTATCTGGCCCTGGGACTGCTGTGCATCAGCCTCATTGCAGCACCCAGCCGCCGCGCCCTGGCCCTGATGAGCTGGGAGCCCCTTGGCGCCGCAGTCCTTGGAGGATTACTCAGCTTGCTGCTGCCAGAACCATGGAGCCCATCCCTGGCGGCCCTGACCGCCTGCATCGCGCTTACTGGCTGCGCACTTGGCGGAGCTGGAGTCGCCACCCTGCCACTGCTAGCACCCCATCCACTGCGCGCCGCCGGGCAGCTCAGCCTGCCGTTGATCGCGGTGCTCGCCAGTGCCAGCGTGGTGTTACCTCAAGGGCTGTTGAGCTGTAGCCACAAAAATCCCTTGATCGAAGTCATCCTGTCGCACCCGGGTGCGCGGGCCGTAGAGCCCAACCACGGCGTTCACCCATCGCTGTTCGCGGCCTTCCCCGATCAGGGACTGATCACCCGCATAAGCTTCAAGGGTGGCACCGACCGGGGGCTGGATCTGGCCAGGCTGCCCCCGGAACTGCTCGACCCCAGCCTGAGCGATGTAAGACTCAAAGCGTCGGCGCTGTCCTCTCTGGGAGAGGATGAAGTCCTGCTCCTGGCCAGCACCCTGGAGGGTGACAGCAACGACTCCTCGGGTACCAGCGGAGCCTTGATCGCCATCGACTCGCTCACCTCCCTGCCCATCGACAGCGCCGCCACCACCGACCGCTGCGACCCGGCTGGGCTGTCCTGGCACCCCTTCCACAACCTCGCCCTGATAGGCTGCGAAGACCGCGGCGAGCTGGCCCTCTACGAACCGACCTTGCATCGCTTCATCGCTCAGCAACAGATTCCAAGCGCCCCCGATCTGCATACCCTGATCGTCGACGTGTTGGACGGTAGCCTGCTGATCATGCCCCGCCACGGGCCCTTTCTGATCCGCTATGACCTGACCAGCTCCAAGACCCTGGGCTGGCGCTTTATCGGCTCTGGCAACCTAGACCTAAGTCAAGACATCGACGGCACCATCTACCTACCGCGGCGCTTCTCTCGGAGGGTCCTGGTCCTCGATGGGGAAAGCCTTGAGCCCATCCGTTCTCTCAAGGGTGCACTCGGTATGCACCTCGCCCGACCGGTGCTTGGCACCGATGTGCTGCTGGCTGCCTCTCAGTTAACCGGCTCCATCTACGCCATCGATATGAAGGGCGAGCAGGCTACCCGCAGCCTGCACCTGGGCGGGATTCTTCATGACCTGAAGATTTCCTCTGACGGTTCCAGAGCCTTCACTGCTGGCAGTTGCGGAGTCCTGGCTATCGACCTCCAGCGTTGGCTGGACGAAAGCACCGGCTGAGCCTACCGTGACCAGGTGAAGAACCTCCTTCAAACAACGATGCTGCTACTCAGCGCCAGTCTGCTGGCACCGGCACCGGCGCTGGCAGAATGCGATACCGACCATCAAGACAAGCAGTGCGAAGCAAGCGGCCTGCTGGCCTATGTGGACGACCAGGGCCAGCTGCATGTAGTCGACTCCCTGGAGAGCATTCCCCAGCGCTACCGAGGCAGGGCTCGCACAGCCAATCTCGGGGAAGTCTCCAGTCTGAGCCCAAGCGGCAACCAGCAAAGCCGACCGCGCTCGCAACGAAAAAACTCCGTCACACCAACTGAGCCGCAGCCGGCAAACACGCAACGCAAGACCACCAAGCAGGACACCAGTGCCGCGCCAAAGAGATCCAGGAGCAACCAGCAACTGAAAGAATTAGAACAGCTGAAGAAACAACGCGATGAGCTCGTTGACCAGCTGACGCTGCTGGACGAAGGCTGGGTCGATCCGGAATCCAAACAAGACCTTAGCGAGGCGGCCCTTGAGAACCGATCGCGAGCACTCAGCGAGCAGATTGACGCCCTCGACCTACGCATCAAGCAGCTGCGGCCCGCCGGTAAATAGCGAGCCCCTTCAGCTCTGGATCTGGGCCACGGTGATTCCGTCCCCACCCTGACTGCGATTGCCTGGCGCAAACTGACTCACATAGGGAGAAGAACGAAGTGCCTGGCGCACCGCGGCCTTCAGCGCGCCGGTACCGTGACCGTGCAGCACGAAGGCAAAAGGCTGACTGGCTGCCATCTGCTGATCGAGGAAAGCATCCAGTTTTTCCAACGCATCGTCCACACGCTCACCTCTCAAATCAAGAGTAAGCGCTGGGCTGCGCCAGGCAGAGTCAAGCGCAGGACCAGGCTCTGAACCGGCCCGAACGGCCCCCGACCTCGCCTTGCGGCCCTTGACAGAGGCGGTTGCTGAAGACGACCTGCCCAGGCCCTTGGATGGGGCAGCGGGAGCAGTGCGCGCCCGCTCAAGCTCAGTCACCTTTACCTCCACCCGAAGACCATCCACATCAACCACAACCCTCGCGCGGCCACCCGGAGCACTGACCAAGGTGGCGTCTTTACCGAGACTCGCTACACGAACCCGATCACCGATGGACAGCTGGTCAGGATCAATGCGATCTGCCTGGGGTCGCGGAGTCCCCGAAGACAGCACCTCACGCAGTCGATTTGCCCCTTCAGCAATGCGCTGACGGGCTCGCTCCGCGCTGGCCTCGTCGGCGCGCTCCCGCAGCTGCTTAAGGGCACCGCGTACTGCATCCCGATAGCCCCTGACCTCTTCCTCAAATTCGGCTCGGAGTTGGGTTTCAATTCCCCGCGAGCGACGCAGTAATTCATCCCGCTCGCCGCGCAGCTTCTCCAGCTCCTCAGCTGCCTCCTTGCGATCCAGCTCTGCCTCCTCCCGCTGCTGCGCCGCGGCACCGGCGGCGCGCTCCAGATCACTGAGGACATCCTCCACCCGGGCAGCGGGCTCACCAAGGAAGCCACGGGCCGCCGCAAGCAAGGGCTCTGGCAGCCCCATTGCACGAGCCACATCAAGGGCGTGTGAAGAGCCGGCCAAGCCGGACGCGAGGCGATAAGTAGGCCCACCGCTGTCCGGGTCAAACTCAACCCGCGCATTGAGAAAGCGCCCATCGCCGCTAGAGAGAGCCTTAATGTCCGGATAATGAGTCGTGGTCACCACCAGGGCCCGGCGCTCAATGAAGGCCTCCAGCAGGGCTCTGGCCAGGGCGGCTCCCTGCACCGGGTCGGTCCCTGCTGCGAGCTCATCGACCAGCACCAAACCTGGCTCGGTACTGCTTTCTAAGGCCTCCAGGATCTGACGCATGTGCAGCAGGTGCCCGGAGAAGGTCGAAAGATCGTCTTGCAGGTCCTGGGCATCTCCAATGTCGGTCAGGACTCGGGGAAACCATCCCACTACGCTGCCCTTGTCACACGGCAGTGCCATGCCGGCCCGGACCATCAGCGCCGCGAGACCCAGGGTCTTCAGGGTCACCGTCTTGCCTCCGGTATTGGGCCCCGACAGAACCAGACCACAACTGGCCAGTCCACCCTCAGCCTCGCCACCCAGGGCTATGTCATTGGCCACCACTTCGATACCACGCAGCACCAACAAGGGGTGACGAGCCCTGTTCAAAGCAATTATGGGAGTCTCTGAAAGTTCAGGAAGAGTCGCCTCCAAGTCCTCGGCAAGCCGGCCTCTAGCGGCCAGCAGATCGAGACGAACCGCGATTGCAAGGGAGCTGAGAATGTCGGCCGAAAGCATGGAGACGCGCTCACTGAGATCACGCAGGATGCGTAGCTCTTCGCGGCGCAGTTCCGAATCCGCAAGCTTGAGGTCATTGTTCATCCCGACCACCTCGAAGGGCTCGATGAACACCGTCTGCCCGGAACCCGAGGCATCGTGGACAATGCCAAGGCCACTGGACTTGTGCTGCACCTTAACGGGCAGCACGTAGCGATCGTTTCGCATCGCCAGGAAGTCATCCTGAAGAGCGGCTTCAACCCTCTCATCGCGACGCAGCTCACCAAGGGTCGCGCCGATCTTCTCGTGCAGGCTCGCCTTGCGCGAGCGAAGACTGCGGAGTTCAGGCCAGGTGGACGAGCTCAGTTCGCCCCGGGCGTCAAAAGAGGAAACCAGCCAAGCGGCCAGGTCGGGCAGAGGCTGAATGCCCCTTGAGATCTCCGCCAAGCTGGGACACTCAGCGGCATGCTCCTGGAGCTGTCGCTGCAGTCGGGCCAGGGACTCCAGGGTGTGGCCAATGGCAAGCAAGACCTCCCCATCCAGGATATCGCCCTTCACACTGGCTTGAACATGAACCTGTACATCCTCGATGCCGCCGAGTTGCAGGGAAGCCCCGCGCTCAGCCAAGGCGAGCACCTCACCCAGCTCACGCAGCCGCGCGCGAGCTGACTGCAGGTCCGCGGCGAACAGATCCTCGCCACAAGCTCGCTGACCTGCCGAAGTCGCCGCCCGTTCCCGCAAGGCCTCGATGAGCTGCGGCCAATCCAGAGCTTCCAGACTGCGCTCGTTGAGGCCCTGGGAAGGCGACTCAACAGAAAGCTTCGAGGATGCGGACGCCATCATGACTCCAGTGCAGGGGCGGCCGCTGCAGGCCCCCAGGTTCGCAGACTCGGGACAAGCCCAGCGGCTCGAGGACCTCAACCAACTGTTCTCTACGCTTCTCGGGACCGAAGAAGCTCATCCCCTGCAGGCGCGAACCCAACGGGGTAAGCAGCAGTGCAAGTTCGTCCAGATCCTCTAGCGGCACAAAGCACAGCGAGCGAGGCGGAGGGCTGGGCTCAAGGCGGCTGCTATCGAAGGCCCCGCAGCACCAGCCCCGGCCCTCGCGAGCCCAACCGGAAAAGCCCACCTGTCCCAGCCAGCTGGCTCGATGGGCCGCATCATCATCGCCAAGCAAGGTGCCCGGGAGCAGTTCGGCCCGATCCGGGAGTCTACAAGCAGCACGTTCTGCCAGCATCTGAGCCAGCTCTGGAGAACCCTCAACGAAGATCCAACGGGGGCTCAGACAACCCTGCCCATCCCAGGCCAGCTGGTCGTCAGCCAGGGCGTCTAGCAGTTGATCAAGCTGCTGGTCGTCACCCATCACCGTAGAACACAACACGGCAATGCTGTAACGAGCGCCAAAGGCATAAAAAGGGCGTTGGAACTGAACCCGAAGCTCCTCAATGCTGCGATCCTCGCCGAAGGCGAACAGCAAATCCGCACCGTCAAGAAAGGTAGTGGTCACCGCCACCTGCTTACGGCTCCAACCAGCAGCGCCCAGGCAACGACCCAACTCGGGAGCGTGCTCCCGCACCGAGCGGGCAAGCAAGCAGGCAAACGATGGCATGCTGGCCGGCGCCTTGATCAAAGCCGGGCTGCCGACGAGCAGCGAGGCCATCACCGGTGGCAACCCCGCAACAAACACATTGCTGGCCCAGATGTGACCGCTTAACTCGGGAGCCTCACCCCGGCCCTGATAGGGCCTGCCCTGGGCCTCAGTGCTCCACCAGTAACGCAAAGCCTGCTCCGTAACCACCGAGAACGCATCGTCGATGCCGCGCTCGACCATTGCACTGCTGAGACCACACTCTGCAGGCAGAAGCTGCAGAGCTTCGCGCCGAAAGGGATCCTCTGGATCACGCCAGGCCAGCGCCAGGCCAGCCAAAGCTCGCATCCGAGCCCGCTCACCCAGCGCCCTGAGAGCAGGGCCGGAGTCACGCAGCTCAGCAGCTCCGGCCAACAGTCGATCGGACAGGGAATTAGAGCCGGGTGCATCCCATCCAGCATCATCTACACCAGGCAGGAAGCTTCTCATTCAGCGGTCCTCGATGCCGCCTTAAGGACCTCATCTACAGCCAGAGAGCAGCCCCTGGCCGTGGCCCCTGGAGCTCGTCCCAACAAGCTCAAAGCCCCACCCCGGACGACCCCGACATCGGCGGTCTGGATGGCACAGATCGAGTCCACATTGGACAAATCCCAGAACCGCAGCAGGCCCCGCTCTCCGTCAGGCAATAGCTCAAGGCTCTGAGGATCTACCGCCCCGACCCCACACCAGGGCGGAAAAACAAAGACCCTGGGCTGGCCCGCGGTATCCAGTCCCTCAGGTAGGGAAGCGGCCAGATCGCTCCACTCGTTCGTGCCGGGCTGGTGGTCAGTGAGCGCGCAAGGTTGATACCCCTGACTGCCCAACTCGGTCATGCCGTACTCCGAAACAATCGCCGCTAGCGGCAGTCCCAGAACCTTAGAGAGGCCCTCGTAGAACAAGTCACGACTGAGGGTCCGGGCTGCACCCTTGAAGCCACCGGTTTCCATAAGCAAGCTCCCTGAAGGGAGCTCTAGCCGGTCACCGAGAGCACCAGACACCAATCCCTCCAGCAGCGCCTGAAGCGCTCTGGCGGTGCCCAGGACCAAAACCGGCTGAGCCAAGTCTTGAGCTTGGCGCATGGCCTTAAGACCCGCTGCGAGCCGAGGACCTTGCGAATCCCAAAAGAAGCCGCTACCCGGTGCCCCCTCAGCATCAACCGCCCACTGCAGCATGAAGGACAGACTGGAGCTAGGATCCTGAGCGGCACTGGGAGCAAAGACCACTACTTTCGGCGCGGCACCCCCGACCAACAAGAAAGTCCTGAACCACGCCGAAAGACTGGCCAGGTAGGTATCGCTTCGACGTAGATAATGACGTCCCCTCGAGCCGGAGGTCGTTCCTGAGGTCATGAACAAAAGCTCGCTGTCCTGGGTCGGAAAGCTGCACAAGTCCACTGACCGAAACACATCAGTAGGGACCGCTGGAATCTCACGCCAGCTGGAGATCGACGAAGGCGACACTCCCCTTCCGCGACAATAACGACCATAGGCTGCACAGCCTTGGAACTGATGTTCGAACAAAGCCAGGGCCAGTTCCTCGAAACGCTGCTTCGGCCACGACCAACAGGCATCGGCGGTAGAATGGGCAATGGCCTGCTGTACCTGCCGGTGCAGACGATCACTGCGCTGCTCACGCCCCAACAGCTCGGCCTTATTCACAGCAGCTCCTCAAGGGTCAGTAAAGCGCCATCCCACTGGGCACGAGTCATGGTCAGCGCCGGAGTGAAGCCCAGAACCTCTCCCCCCAACCCGGCTGGCAGGACCAGATAACCCCGTTGCAACATGCGGCGACAAAGGCCTACAGAGTCCCCAGCTGGCAAGACCTCCAGGCCGCGCATGGCTCCACGCCCGGTAACCCGTCCCAGACGGCCAGGGTGGCGGGCCGCCAGCGCCCTCAGACTCTCTCCCATCCAATCACCCAGGGCACTGGCACGCTGCAGCAGGCCTGCCTCCATCAACTCAATGACCGCTAGCGCCGAGGCACATCCCACCGGGTGCCCGAGGAAGGTCGAGGTGTGCAGCGCTTCTCCTGCACTTAGACCCCAAGCCCCCATCACCTGATCCGTTCCGATGCAGGCGGAAATGGGAAAGCCTGAACTCATACCCTTGCCCAGGCAGAGCAAATCGGGCACCGCCCCGTCAGCCGACCAACTGCCCGCCTGAAACAGCGCACCGGCCCGACCAAATCCGGTAAAGATCTCATCGAAGATCAACAGCACGCCGAGCTCGTCACAAAGCGACCTGAGCATGCCCAACCACCCGTCCGGGGCGCAACGATTACCACCACGCCCCTGCACGGGCTCCACCAAAATTGCCGCTGGTAGCTCAAGCTGCTGCCCCAAGAACCGACGCAGATCATCTTCGGCAACTCCGAAGGAGAGCCAATCGGCATAACCGCCCAACACGCCCTCGAACGGCTGCCGAAAGCCCGGTCGATAGTGGGATGCCGAGAGCGCTCCCAGCGACATGCCGTGATAGCCACCCTCAAAAGCAAGGAAGCGGCTCCTTCCGGTCGCCATGACTGCACTCTTAACCGCCGCCTCTACCGCCTCAGAGCCTGAGCTGGCGAAGATCACCTGCTGCAACTCACCCGGACAGATCCGTGCCAGAGCTGCGGCAAGTTCGATACGAGGTCGGGAAGGGAAAGCGTCGCCGAGGCCATGAACGAGCAGCTCAAGTTGGACCCGTACGGCCTCGACAACAAAGGGGTTGGCATGACCGGCTGAGACCACCCCGAAACCGCCGCACAGATCCACAAAGCGATTCCCATCCGGATCCCAGACATTGGAGCCCAAGGCGCGCTCCCAGACCAGCGGGTCCTGAGCCATTCCAGAGTGCTCGGCGCGACGAGCCCGACGAGCAGTAATGGCAGGACACTCGTGGCGCGCCAGCAGATCGACCCAAGCGACACCATGAGGGCCAGGCACCGGTCCGAGCAACTCCGGCCGCGCAGTACCAAGATCCGGATCCTCCGCCGCGTCGAACGCCGGGATCGAAACCAACGGCGAAGAGCGATCCGTGCTCGGCGAAGACTGCACCATGGGCAGCGTCCGAACCAGCTAGAACCGCAGCGTCCAGCTCACCGAAGCGCTGGCCACCAGCTCTCCAGTCGAACTGCGCGCGACAGCCAGCGCTGGCAGCGGCGGGTAAGCCTGTGGACCAGAGCCAACCGCGGGAGCTTGCGCCCCCCGCTGAGCTTCCTGACGAAGTGGATCTACCGCATCGCGGATCCGCTCCTTCTTGACCTTACTGGATCGCTGCATGGCGAGGCCACCGGCGATCATTCCAGCGCCAAAACCAAAAGCATTGGCCGGGAACAGCCAGATCAACGGCGTATACATGGGGCTCTCCATAGCGAAGGCCGCAGCAACCAAGCCGAGTACACCCAACATCACACTGCCACCGCCGGCAATGGTGGTCGCCTGCCCCTGAAGACCGAGATAATGAGCCTTCCAATAGTCCCGCTCGTTCGCCACTGTACGGGGCACCTTGGGGACTCCCTTGATGGTTCGATTCAGCTGCCCTCGAACAAAGTTGCCAGCAGAAAGCATCGGCAGCCCAGCAAACGTCAACCAAGGGCCGCCAAGCAACAGGCCAGAAAAGGCAAAAGCGCTCGTCTCTGGCACAACCAGCTCACCGCGAGCAATGGCAGAGCCCAGCATCAGACCGGCAATGACCATGGAAGCACCTCCCACAGTGAGCGCCGCACCACCAACGCTCCAGCGCCGGCCCATGGCCAGCAATTCTGGATCCGGAAAAGGACGACCGAGGGCATCGAACGGTGCGATGCGCCCTGGGCTAAGGGGCTGGGCTTCTGAGGTTTGCGCCGGCACCGCCTGCTCAGCGGCGGCTGGCACCTCTTCAGCCCCAGTAGGGGCGGCTGGAGACTCGTCGGCGACGGCGGAGCTGGTCAGAGCATCCTGCTCAGCCTCTTCAGGCTCCGAGCCGGTGGAAACCTCACCCGCGGTTCCTTCCGCCTCAGCACCATCAGCAGTATCGGCTTCGTCACCCTGCTCTTCAGTGCGATCTGCTTGGTCCGCTTCGGCGGACCAGGCCGGGGCGCTGGCAAGCAGCGTCAGCAGAGCGATCAGCAAAGTCGAGAGAAGGGAAGGCATCGCAGTGATGGTAGGGGTCTGGAAGCAGCCCGTCCAGAGCGCTCGTCTCCCCCTAGGAGTCCTTCTTCTTCCGGCGCGGCCGCTGATTAGCGGCCAGCACCTTCTTGCGGACCCGAATGTCAGCAGGAGTCACTTCGACCAACTCATCATCAGCAATCCACTGCAGGGCCGCCTCCAGGGTCAATCGGCGCGGCGGCGACAGGACCAATGCGTCATCCTTATTCACGGTGCGCACATTGGTCAGCTTCTTTTCCTTACAGGCGTTTACATCCAGATCATTGGACTTGGCATTCTCGCCCACCACCATGCCCTCATAGACCTCGGTCATAGGATCGACAAACAAGATCCCTCGCGCCTGCAGGTGAAACAGACCATAGGTCCTGGTCTTTCCGGATCGGTCTGCGATCAGGGCACCATTCACCCGATAGCTGATGGCGCCGTGCCAGGGCGCCCAACCAGCGAACAGGGTGTTCATGATTCCGGTTCCGCGGCTGTCATTTACGAACTCCGAGCGGAACCCGATCAAGCCTCGGGTAGGAACATCGAACTCTACCCGGGTCCGTCCCGAGCCCATGGCTCGCATCTCCTGCATGCGGCCCTTGCGCTGTGCCAGCTTCTGGGTAATCGCCCCAAGAAAGGGTTCTGGCACATCAATGATCAGCCGCTCCATGGGCTCCAGCAAAGTGCCATCCTCATCCTTGCGGGTCACCACCTCAGGACGGGAAACGCATAGCTCATAGCCCTCCCTGCGCATGTTCTCGATGAGCACAGCTAGGGCCAACTCCCCTCGACCTATGACCCGAAAGACGTCAGCCCGTTCGGTTTCCTCCAAGCGCAGCGAGACGTTGCCCTTCATTTCGCGCTCAAGGCGCTCGCGCAGGTTTCGAGAAGTGACGTATTTACCCGAGCGTCCCGAAAGAGGACCGGTATTAGGCGAAAAAAACATCGCGATGGTCGGCTCATCAACCCGGACCCTGGGCAAGGGAACCGGGGATTCAACACTGGCGATGGTGTCACCGATGTCAAGACTCTCAATGCCCGCCACAGCGAACAGCTCACCGGCCGGCGCCTCCGCGATCCGACGGCGCTCCAGACCCTCGAACACATAGAGCTGTCCCAACCGCAGTTGCTGGCTTTGTTCTGCCCCAATCAAGGTCACCGTGTCCCCTTCACGCAGGGTGCCCTGATAGACCCGACCAATACCAAGCCGACCTATGTACTCGTTGTAATCAAGGTTGGTCACCAGGGCCTGAAGAGGAGCCTTGGGATCACCGGAGGGCGGTGGAATGTGCTCGACGATGGCGTCGAAGAGCGGCGCCAGATTCTCGCCCAGACGCTCGGGGTCATCACTGGCAATGCCATCCCGAGCATTCGTATAGAACACTGGAAATTCAATCTGCTCGTCGCCGGCGCCCAGATCAATGAACAGGTCGTAGACCTCATCGAGCACCTCAGCGGGGCGCGCATCAGGCCGGTCGATCTTGTTGACCACCAGGATGCAATGCAGATCTCGCTCCAGAGCCTTAGAGAGCACGAAGCGAGTCTGCGGAAGGGGACCCTCCGATGCATCGACCAGCAACAGCACCCCATCGACCATGGTCAACATGCGCTCGACTTCGCCGCCAAAGTCGGCGTGGCCGGGTGTATCGGCAATGTTGATCTTGACGCCCTTCCACGGCACTGACGTGGCCTTGCCGAGGATGGTGATGCCCCGCTCCCGCTCCAGGTCATCGCTGTCCATCACCCGCTCGGTGTCGTCGCGCCGCTCATCCAGAGAGCCGGACTGCAGCAACATAGAGTCAACCAGCGTGGTCTTGCCATGATCGACGTGGGCGATGATCGCGACGTTACGAAAGGAATTGCTCATAAGCTAAGAGCACCGGGCGAGATGAAAACAAGGGCTCCAACATGGAGCGACAAACAAGAATGCCTCGACTACTTGATGGGAGTCCCTCAAGTCAACCAACATCGCGGCTGATCTCCCCCGCCGCGATTCAACACCTGGGCTACCTAAAGTCTGGATCCTTTGGGTACAGTGCCGCCATGAACAGCAAAAGCCCAGGCAGCTCAAATACAGCCCCACGTGTCGCCATCCTCTTTGCTGGCGGCCCGGCACCGGCCGCCAACGCGGTTATCTCCTCGGCATCCAAAGCCTTCATGGGCGCCGGATGGACCGTGATCGGCCTGCTGAACGGCTACCAGCACCTGGTCGACTTTGACACCCGTCAACCGCTGGAGCGAGACCGCCACTATCGGCTACTGGACGAGTGGGACCTGCGCAACCTCCGCAATCGCCGCGGCGTACTCATCGGCACGGCGCGCAGCAACCCGGGCAAGGCAATTCGCAATCCGTCAGATCTGGACGATCCTGTACGCTGCGCTGGGCTGAACCGGGTCCACCAGGCGCTATGCTCTCTGGGCATCGAGGCGCTGGTCTCCATTGGCGGCGACGACACCCTTAAGACCGCAAACCTGCTCTATGAGTACCAACGTCGACTACCCGACGACGCCCGCCGCTTCCGCATCGTCCACGTCCCCAAAACCATCGACAACGACTACCACGGCATCGACTTCACCTTCGGCTTCTTCACCGCGGTAGATGTCATGGCCAAAGAGGTGCTCAACCTGAACGCTGACGCGGCAGCGACGCAGAGCTGGTTCATCGTCGAGACCATGGGTCGCAAAAGTGGCTGGCTGTCTTACGGCGTTGGCATCGCCTCAGAGGCTCACCTGGTGATCGGGGTAGAGGATCTGGACTCCTCACTTTGCAGCCCCGACGATGCAGGCCAGCAACGCGTCGACCTCAACAAACTGGCAGACCGCATTGTCGATCTCATGCAGCTGCGCGAGCAACGGGACGACAAGCACTATGGGGTAGTGGTACTCGCTGAGGGCGTTGCTGAGCACCTGCACCCGTCCCATACGGCAGACATCGATCGGGACGAACACGGACATCTATCGCTTGGACGCATCAATATGGGCCGCTTCATCGCTGAGCGAGTGGCGGAGCGATACCAGGAGAGGAGCGGGCTCGAGCGCAAGGTCAAGGGAGTGCAACTGGGCTACGAATCTCGCTGCGCGCCCGCCCACGCCTTCGATGTGATTCTTGGCAGTCAGTTGGGGGTCGGCGCCTATCGGGGACTGGTTGAAGAACAGCGCAACGGACACATGGTCAGCGTGACCGGACAGCTCGATCTGCGCTACGTGCCCTTCGCCGAGTTGATCAACCCGCAGACCCTGCGAACCGAGCTTCGCTACATCAAGAAGGGTAGCGACTTCCACCGCCTGGCCCGCTTTCTTGAGACGCAGATGGACTCACTGCCTACCTGGCGTGGCGACAACCAGGACGGCTAAAAGCCCAGCTCTAGCGAACCGCCGAGTCGATGCATCAGCTCGACCCTTGGGGTGATACCGCCCGACAAGGGCGCATCGAACAACATCGGGGCGTACTGCAGCTGCACGCTGACCCGATTGTGGGGACGAAAACCCAGCGCAAAATTTCCCCCTACAGCGGCGAAGGTCCAGTGAAGATATGGCTGCTCGACCTCACTACGCCACAGGTTCACCAGAGCCAGGCGCGGCTGAAGCGATAAAACCAGACCAAAAAAATCGACCCTGAGAATCGGGCCGACCGCCAGCACCATGAGAATCGTCTCGGGCGAAGGGGACAACTCGGCGCGAGTACTCGCCATACTAGGCAAGCGACCCAAGTCGAGATCTACCACCAGGCCCATACGCCGAAACAGGGGCTCCCGACTTGGAAAGCGAAAGGTGTAGGCCAAGCGCAGCCCATCGGCAACCGGCACCTCCAGACTCAGGTAAGCAGCTCCGGGCAGCCAATATCGGACATAACCCAGAGCCAGCTGATGACGACCGCCGTTTAATGCATCCCGGATCCGGGCCACTGAATAGACCTGCTCCGGGCGAAAGCTGAATCGCCCCCGATCCACGAGACGGCCGGCAAGGTTGCGAAACTCCACCAGACGGGCCCCCGGATCGACCAGGACCGTCGCCGGAAATGCCCCCCGCTCAACGCCGTCAATCATCATCCGGATCCCCTGCTGTGGAGCCGAATAAGCCGAAACCATAGCCATCGCTACCCGGCGCCTGGAGCCTGGCTGACCAGACAGCAGCAGGTTCTCTAAGCCCACGATCCGGTAGCGAGCCATGGGAACCTGTAGCCCCGAACTGGCAGCCATCGTGTGGGCCCGCGCAAAATCATGGGCCTCGGCAACCGAGACCACCAGATCACCATTCATGTCAGCCTCGTCAAAACGCTCGCCGATGGCCTGTCCCAGGTGCCAGGTGTAGAGACCATGACCCAGCTCCTCCGACTCCAAGGCCGGCCGGCCATAGCTGGTCGCATAGAGCTGAGCCTCGTGCTCCCTGAGTCGCTGCGAAAAGGGCAGCTTCCCTTCCTCATAGCTACGTGCTCTTAGCTCGACCTGCTCGGCCAAAACCTTGCCCTCACCACTGAAGCAGGCGTCCACAATAAGAACTCTGCGCTGGGTCGGTAGGCTCTCCAGGAACTCCTGGACAGCCAGCAGGGGGAGCGCGCTATGCAGAGGATCCGAGCGACGCGAATCAGTCGCGGCAAGAAAGACATGCGAGCGCCGGCGCGGATCGGTCGATCGCATGCCGTGACCCGAGAAATAGACCAGAGCGGTGTCTTGAGGGCCGAGGGTCTGCTTCCACTGCTGGAGCGCCGCGACGAGTTCCTGGAGGCTGAGTGAGCCGTCGGTATAGCTGGTTACCTGAAAGCCACCCAGTTCAGGATCAGCCAATAGCTCGGCCAGGTACCGGGCGTCTTTACTGGCAAAACGCAAACTACCAAAGGCAGGGTCGCTATAACGGTCAACCCCCACCAGGATCGCTCGGCGCTGTCCGCTCTCTTCTGCCTGGAACACTGAGAGAGGCGCAAAGCCATCCTGAGCCAGGCCTGTGAGCGGCCAAAGACCACAGGTCAGGAGGCTCAAAAGCAGCAGCGTCAGAGGTGCCGAAATGACAGCCATCAGGGCTCATCAACAACGCCAGCTGCGCGCCAGACCACCTCTACCTGACCCAGCACCCTGGAGCTCGGATTACCAGCCAGAAAGGCTTCGACTGAGGTAATCAGGCCACCGCTAGGTACCGAGAGCGGGCCACTGCTCCCAACCAGGACATAGAGAGCGCGGCCCGGTGAGGCGACCCGATACTCGGCCGACCGACCGGGCGCCTGCAGCAGATGAGTGCCTGGCTCTACTGACCAGTGGGCGCCGCCGGCAGGATAGAGAACCCGATGGTTAGCACGATGCATCTCAATCAGCGCCAGCTGGGTCTGCTGTGGGACGATGGCGTAAAATCGCAGGCCCTGATCAAGACTGCGCGGACTGCCCTCGGTCCAAGCAGAGGCGGGCGTCCCACGAATCATCAGGTCGCCGGAAACTGGCGGGGGCAAAGCACCTTTGAGCTGAAAGCGTGCTGGGCCATTGGCTGGCATCGGCGAGCTATCGCTTCCGCCAGGTCCACCGCGCGTCAGAATCGCACCCGCTGCCAGAACCAGGCTCGCCGCAATTGCCAACCATGCAGCTCGAGAGGACGAGCGCTGCTCCGGTGGGCGCAGGTAAACCACATTGCTCTGCTCGCTGGACCGGCGTCCATCCATAAGCTCAGTCGTCGCATCGACAGCTAGGCCCAGGCGCCGCTCAGAACGCTCACTGAGCTCTTCGCTCACTGCCAGGTACTGCCCATCGCTTGCCCCCAGAGAAGCAAGAAATTCAGCCTCATGAATGGCATCAAGGGCCGCCTCAAGCTCAGGATCTCCAGCAGCGAGCTCGCGAAGTTCGGCAAGCTCGAGCTGCTCCAGTTGATCCGGATAACCACCCAGGAGCTCATTGATCCGATCCCTATGAGACAAGGCGCTCTCCCTCCAGCCCCCGCAAGCGAGCGGCCAGGACATGACGAGCCGCAGCCAGTTGGCGCTTTACCGTCGCAGTGGAGACATCCAGCTGTTCGGCAATCTGGTCATAGCTTCGGTCCTCCTCGTAGAACAACCGAACCACGGTCCTGCCCGGCTCACGCAGACTGTCCATTGCTGCCCGCACGCGAGCTCGGCGCTCACCGTTGAGAAGCTCCTGCTCGGGTCCTGGTCGACTCCCCGCTACCCCCTCCACAAAACCACCTGGGCTCTTGTGCTGAGCCCGGGCCAGACGATCCGTGTCGCGCAAAGAGCGCAGCGAATCTCGGTCTGAACGGCGTCGAATGGTATCGACAGCCGCATTCCGTACCGTCCGTCGAGCATAGGCATCAAACTTCTGCGGCTCCTCAAAACCAGACACGACCGCAAGCAATCGCACCATCGCATCCACAAAGACATCCTCAGCTGCAATGGGATCCCGCAATACCCAGGTGGCAAGCCGTAACAGCGGCGCACGCAAGCGCTGTACAAGATGGTCCAGGGCCTTCGCGTCGCCCTGTTGAAAGGCGATCACCAGGGACTCCACGCTTGGAGGCTCCGGCTGCATGGACAAGATCTCCCCTGTAGCCACTCTAGCAGAAGGGCATCTACCCTAAGGCTGGCCGGACCATCGGCCCTTGACAGGCCCACAGACGCCGAGTAATTACTGCTCGTCCCTTCGGGGAAGTCTCCTTGAGGCGTAGATCAACTGGCAGATCACCTGACTCTGAATCAGGCGGTTCCAGGTTCGAATCCTGGCGCCTCAACCAGCATCTGAGCGAATGCTCCCATCGTCTAGCGGTTAGGACACCGCCCTCTCACGGCGGAGACAGGGGTTCGATTCCCCTTGGGAGTACCACTTTGCAAGGGCCGTCCTCGGGCGGCCCTTGCCCGTTCTGCACCGGCCTGAAGCGCTAGCTCTCGACTCCATCGGTCGTGTCATCCAATAATATTGGTAGGACCAAATCCCATCGGGTTAGGACGATCGGGAGTGCTCTGCCAGAACCTGATCAAAGATCGCCAGGAATGCTGCCACCACCTGCGGCCAACCGGGCAGCTGAGCGAGAACCTCGCGACCTCGCTCAACACGCCGCGCCGATTCTTCCGGATCAGCGAGCAATTCCTCGATCCGAGCAACGATGTCCTGGGGGTTGAGCGGATCAAAGTAGTACGCGCTGTCCTGGCAGACCCCCCTGGCAAAGGCCAAATCACTGGTAAGGATCGGACAAGAGTGAAACATTGCCTCCACGTAGGTACCCGAGAACGACTCCAGCAAAGTCGGCAACAACAAAGCATCACACTGCGCATAGAGGCTCGGCACCTGCGCCATGGGGACCGCACCAAGAGCAATCAACACCTCGTCGAGGCCCTCATCGCGCACCGCTTTAAGCAGCTTTGCCGCCCACGGGTGCTGCTCAGGCGCGATCGTCGTCACAATCTTCACCTCAAGCTGCCGCTCTCGGATCAGACGAGCAACAGGCAACAGGACCTCCAGGTTTTTGTGACCGTAGTAAAGGGACAGGCACAACAACTTGAAGCCATCCCCCAAGGCGAAATCAAAGCCCTCGCCAGCGGCCAGGTTCTCCAACGAGACGGCATTGGGCACAACCGCGGTCTCACCCAGCCGATACAGATCAACCAGCCGCGCTCGCAATGCCTCACTCTGGGCCACCAGCACATCAATATACGGCGCATTTCTGGCGAACAACTGGAGCTTAACCCGCCGGACCAGCTGTCCTTTCAGGCCATCCATCTTCCAGGCCGGCGAGTCCGGAAAGGCTGCATAAGCCCAATCAAACAGAAAGACCTGAGGAAGCTCAGTAGGGCTGGGCACATCCGATAGGTTGAACAGCAGATCGCAGTGACGCTGCCGCAACATTCGGGGCAGGTCGAATTGACTGAAGCGCAACAGAAAGGGCTTCCTCTCAGCCCTCGCTATAGGAATGAGTTCCAGTCCCGGGCGGGCAAACGCCTCATAGCCGGAATCTTGAGGGACTACGACCAGGAACTCATGACCGCTGGCCGGCACATCCAACGCCCCCAGAAAGTTGCGCAGGATGCTGCGCCCGCCGCCGCTCTTAGCACTGATGCCGTTAATGAAGATGCGCGCCATCGCCCCTGGCTCCTCTCAGGCCAGCTCGATGGCGCGACGAAAGCCAGCCAGCATGTGCTCAAGACTGCGCTTGCCAGCGTAGTGCTGATAAGCGGCAGCACCAAGTTGACGAGCCCACGATGGATCACTGCATAGCTTCAGCAAAGCATCCTCGAGGCCCTGCTCACCATCCACCAACAGACCGTTTACCTCATGCTCAATGTTGTGCAACTCAGGGCCGTGATAGCCCTCCCTCAAGGTCACGACCGGCACGCCGAAAGCAAAACTGTGCAGAACGCCCAGACCTACTGGTCCTGGGGAAACGTAAGCAAAGGCCCGCTGAAACAACTGGGCAAGCTGTTCATGGTCATGAATAGCGCCGTGAAAATTGACCTGGCCCGCAAGGCCATATTCTTCTGCGCAGCGACGCAGCTCGGACTCGGGCTCCCCAGCTCCGACGATGTCGAACACGACCGAAGGGTCGATACGGCCCTGCAAGCCGGCAAAGCTACGAATCGCCAGCTCCAGTCGCTTGCGCTGCTGCAATCGACCGACATAGAGCAAGCTGCTCTTCGGCGCCCCACTGTAATCAGCGGTATTGGGGACAAAAATGGTGTTGGGAGCGACATCTATCCGAGCTGGATCGATGCCGGCGCCAATCATCCGCTCCAGCTCCTCCTCGCCGTACATAAGCAATCGTGAGGCCCGCTTCATCAACAGGTCGCGACTGAAATTGGCCAGTGAACTAGCCCCATAACGATGACCGTAGAGAATGATCCGCCGCCTCCAGGGCATCAACAGCGGCAACCAATAGGAGAGCCATGCCAGCTCAAACATGGCAATGCAGACGTCATGGGCCAGCACCGCCCGGGTAACACAGCCAGGTCGCTGTAGCCGGAAGCGCCCTACAGACAGGGCCGGTGCCAGTTGCTCGGTGAAGCGATCCGCGGGCCTGCTGTTAGGCGGTCCACCATGCATAACGGTGACCCGGTACTCCTCAGCCAGGGCGTTGAAGACCGGACGGCGGTATTCGGCCAACTGCCCTTGCAGGATCAGAACTGACTTCACTCAAGGATCCTTGATAAGAGTCATCGCCAATGACCCGGGCCCGAACTTCTCCAACAGCCTGGTTCGGTGGTACTTGGTGTTGAACGAAAACAGCACTGAAAACAGCCGATCAAGACGGGCAGTAATCGGTCGCCGCAACGCCGGCTGACCGAGATTGTGCATCAGCCGCATATAGGGCGCGAAGTCAAACAAAACGCTACGCTGAATGCGAAATCCGGCCCCTCGGGCGATGGACTTAAACAGCTCCAGGGGAATGCCCCGCTCATTCCGCGTCAGGCCAGGGCGGGTCTGGGTCCAGTCGCCCTGGGTAACGATGGGCTCCCGACAAAACATTGCAGCACCCGGGCGCAAACAGCGAAAGCACTCGGCTAACACCGCAGACACGTTAGGCACATGGTGGAGGACACCGAAACAGGTAATGAGATCAAAGCTGTCATCAGGAAAGTCGAGCCGCCCGTCCACTGCCGGCTTACGGTAGCTGACCTCAAGGTCCCCAAGCACGTGGCGGGAGGCAAAGTCATCGGATGGTTCTACAATGGTCAGCGAAGCGAGCCGATCTGCTACCGGCAAAAACTCATGCCCCAATGCGCTCCCCAACCCCAGCGCAACAGCACCCTCCGGGACCACCGTTCGATCGAAGAACTGCAGCCGATTCAGACCATGATAATCGTACTCGTAATCGCGCTCACGATCGGCGACGACCCCTGAATAGCCCTCTTCCTCTTCGCGCCACCATTGCTCAAGCTGCTCGGGGCCAAAGTCATCCCCCCACAGCTTTTCGCCGCGCAGATACTCGTTCAAGTCACTCGACATCGACTGTTTCCCGTCCCTGTTCTTCACACTGCGCGTTGGCGGCGGGCAATGTTAGCGCTCCCGCACTACCCTCGCCCGCAAGATTCGATCCAGCTTGGGAAACTCCGCATCCAGATAACTGTTGCCCTGCTCCATGATCTTGCCCTGCTCTGGCCCAAGTCCACCCATAGACCGAGCCTCTCCGTATCCAACCCAAAGTTTGTCGACCACCTTCATGGAGCGGACCCGACCGAAGGGAGCAAAGCCCTGGGAATCCAGGAATGCATTGTCCTTAAGGTTGATAAAGACTTGGGTGGTACGGGTATCGGGACCTGCCATGGCAAAAGTCACCATCCCCTTCTCATTGGATTGCTGGGCCGCATCATCTGGAATCGCGGCCTTTGACCAGGCCGCGGTGACTCTGGGATCGCCATGCAAGCCCACTTGGGCCATAAAACCCGCGATGGTCCGAAAGAAGTAATTACCGTCGTAGTAGCCGGCTCTGACCAGACTATAGAAGCGATCCGCTCCCTGAGGAGCCCAGGCGCGCTGCACATCGATGAGCACCGAACCCTGACTGGTCTCGAGCTTAACGGTGTAGGAATCAGGGGCTGTAGCGGCTATTTGCCCCGGATCCAGCAGCATTTCGGGCTTGGGGATCGTGGCACAAGCAGAGAGCAGCACAACAAATACAAGAGGAATAATACGAAGCATGGGCGCAGTGTAGCGGCAAAACCCAACCGACCGGAGCCCCGTTCAGTGATCGCTTGGCACAGCTCCCTACCGATCAACGCGCGGCTGACGCAGGCAGCAGAACACGCCTTGGACCAAACCGAAGCTCTTCCCGATAGTGCTCATGGAGCCAGGCGAGCACCTCGGGTGCTGCGTTCTTGATGAACAATCTGGGCCCTTCGATAGAGTTGTCCTCGAACACTACGACCGCAGGCGGCCGTTTTTTCAGGCGCTCCAGCAACAGCTGCTGGCGAGCGCTGCTGTGAGCGAAGAACGCCAGGGACGAGAAGCCGGTCACCTCATCGCGACCGCTCAAACCGTAGAGTAGAGGCTGATGAGTTGGCACCCAGAGCGGCCCCTCCGGAGCCTCTTCCTCCAACCAGGTCAGCAGAGGTGCGAGCTCCGCGTATTCTTCTGCACTGACAAAGACCCGCCCCAGCGGGCTGTCCAAGGCCACATTTCGCTCCCATGGAATGGTGAATGAGCCGGTATAGAGATCGCCCCGATGGGGGCCAAGGACCGCAAACAATAAGGCAAGCGGAAGGATCAGAGTGGCGCAAAAGGCCAGCACGCCACGGCGGTCGCGACGGGCCTGAGAAGCCAATGAAAGGCCCGGCGAATAGCCAGGCAAAGCCCGTCCCAGGTCTGCCAGCAGACAAGTGGCCGCCAGGTAGAGCAGTGGTCCGGCCTGCAGCAGGTGGCCGAGTTCAGGCTTCATCCGCACCTGGTTGCAGGTCAGCAGGCCCAGGCTCAGCACCAACCATCTCCCGTGACGGGCTGCGAAGCGGTCGTTCGCCGCCGGTCCGGGCAGCACCGGAGCATAGAGCAGTAGCCTCAGCAGCAGCCCTCCATAGATGAAAATGGGAGACCACAGCAGCCAGGCCTCCAGCCGACCGGCGGTCCACAACTCCAGGAACGAAGGAAAGCGCGGATGATCCACGCTCTGGTTGATCAGCGCATCATCCAGAGCCTGCTCAAACACCGCCCCAACCGCGGCCGGCTCCTGACCAGCAAGCCAGCTCATAAACAGCCCCACCAGCAGCAGGCTCGGCAGGAGCAGCAAAAGGAGCTTAGAACGACGCCGCCGGTTCGCGCTCAAGCCCAGAACCAGCAGCAGGCCCAGCGCTCCAAGATCCAGCCGCCCCGCCCCGACCAGCGCGACTACCCAGCCCAACTGCCCGGCTCGATCCCCCTCTGGCCGCTCGACAAAGCGCAACACAGCAAGCGCAAGGACCACAGAACCGAGCACAAAGAGTCCCTTATGTAGGGGCCCCGGAGCGATCAGGAAACAGAGCACCGGGAGTACCGACCAGGGTGCAGGCAACAAGCGCCGACTGAGTGCCATAAGGGCCAGCGCTGCCGCGAGTCTCACCAGCAGAAAGAAGCTCTCCTGGACCAGCAGTTGACCGTCAAACAAAGGCACCAACCAAGACAGCAGCAAGTAGCGGGCCGGGCCATAGCCACCGACTACAAAGTCAATACCTGGCACTTTGTCGGCGATGAGCGCCGAGACGAAGAAGCTTAGCTCGCCCATGTCATAGAGCATCAAGCCATGGCCTAGGCGGGGGCCAAACAGAACCAACACCAGGATGACGAGCAACAGGTAGTAGAACCACAACGGCAAGCTGGCAAGCCAACTGCCAAGCGAGGTGGATAAGGGCGGCTCGGGTGGCTCAGTCTCAGTCTCAGTCACGACGGACTCCAACAAAGCAAAGCAGTCCAGCCAGAGCCAGCCCCAGCAACGAAAAAGAGCCGCCAATCCAGAACATCCGCGGAGCAAACTGCAGCTGCACCTCACCATCCCAACTGGAGCGAGTCCGCAGCCCCAACAAACCCTCTGAATCGAAAAGCTCAAGCCCGGCAGGAGCCCTCCAACCGCGATGATAATTGTGGTTCAACTCAAGCACAGTGGCCTGATCTGCGCGCAAGAAAAAGACCAAATCAGCGCCGTCCAGCTGCAGCGGAGAGAGCCTGGCAGCACCGTCCAGAACCCTCAGCTCACCACCGTAGCCTGGCTGTGCGACGCGTTCCCCCGAGGGGCTAATGATGGCTGCAGGTCGTACCCCGCTTGGCCTTCTCGGCGGGAGATCTTCGGGCTCATAGAGGACTCCCTCACCTCCCAGCGGCGCCAGATAGATGGCACGACGACTTTCAAGGCTGCCGATCGAAGGATTGCCCTCCAGACGCACGTGCCGCAGGTGTGCATCACGCTCGGTGGGCAAGGTCAGCGACTCGCTAAACACCTCCCCACAGACTCGGGCCGCATCAATTGCACCGGGAACCATGGTCAACAGCACCAGGCTATAGAGCAACAGCGCCCGCAACGAACCCTGCGTGGCCAGCAACCTACGCAGAACCACCTGAACCCCCAGTCCAGCCAGCAAAGACAGCCAAAGCAACAGAAAAAAGGGTACATAGCGAGCTGTATCCCGAACCGAAGAAAAAAGTGGCAACCAGGAGAGAGGCTCAAACAGGCTCAGCTGCAGACCGTCGCCCGAGCGCCATGAAAGCAACAGCGTTACGACTGCCAACAAGCCCACGGAAAGGCCCCTTCGACCTGAGGCTGCAAGTCCAACGAGGGCCAGTAAGGCAGCTGGCATCTGCAGGCCGACATAGCTGTATTCCGGAGCACTCGGCAGGCCTGAAGGACCGTAGCTACCGACCACATCCGCGGTCGACATCAGCCCGGCCAGCTGGACCTTGAGAGGGCCGAGAAAGGCGAGTTCCCGCGGGTAGTAACCATCCCGCCCACCCCGCTCCACGAGCAGCTCGAGCATGGGTAGGAATTTGACCGCACCAAGCAGCGCAACCATCAAAGTCAGTGCGCTAACAGCGGACAGCGTCCCGAGGCGTCCGTAGGTCTGACCGCGAGGCCCAAGCATCCCCAGCAGCAGCAGCTGCAGAACCGCGAAGGCCAGGCAGAGCTGCATCTGAATCCCAGCAGCAGCAAGCAACAACGCAGCAGCGACAAAGCAGCGAGCGCCACCGCGTAAAGGTCCACCCTGATCAAGTCCCCGCAACAACAGGTAAGCGACAAGCGGAAAAACGCAGAGCCAGAGGCTCTCGTAGAAACCGACCGCCAGGCGCGAGGGCAGCCAGCCGCTACTGGCCACAGAAACACCCACAAAAGCAGCTGCTGCGGGCGCCATAGCCAACCAGCGCTGCGCCAGCAGATAGGAGCCGAGCCCAGCCAGCAGCAGCAGCACTGCCGCATCGACCTTCATGGAAAGCAAGGGCCCAAACAGCAAGGCGGTCACAAAAAACGGACTGAGCGATGGATCAGAAGGGTGAGCATAAGAAGGCATGCCTCCTTCCAGGAAAGGATTCCAGAGCGGTAGTTCGCCCTGTAGCAGACGCTCCCTGGCCCACCAGCGAAACTTCGCCGACTCCAGCCAATCAAAGGCTCTATAGCCGTCTTCAGAGAGCAACCGAGAGGGTTCGCTTAGGAGGTCCGCGCCGATCATCAGCGCAGCTGAAACAGGGAGCAGAGCCCAGAGTTGGACTGCTCTACTTGACGATCCGGAGATGCCCTCGCCCCTCTTGAGGCTCAAGATCCGCTGACTCTTCCTTGACCTTAGGATCATGCTCCCAATGAATGCCGCCGAAGCCGACACCGATCACCCGCACGGCCACCCAGGGAATTCGGCAACGATGACTCTTGCCGCGAAACGAAAAACTAACCAGGAAAGCATTAGGATCGCTGTCCAGATCAAGATCCATGGGCCAGCGCGGGTTCAGGTCAAGCGGCACCCCGTCAGGATAAGAGCTGAGCACAGAGGCTGGAAAGCCGTGTTCAGCCTGGCTGCCGAGGAGACTCTGATCGACCAGAATCTTGGCGCTTTGCCCGCCATCGACCATCAGACAGCGAAGCACCTCGCGACGAGTGTGGGTGGAAGAGGGAGCATCCAGCATCGCCCCAGCCTAGCCCCAGAAAGCGCGCAGGACAACGCGCCTATTGCCAGACAACCAGCGTCCTGTCAGGGGCTCAGGGTAACCACGAAGATCAGGTTCCAGTTGGCCAGCACCACCTGACCGTTGCCATAGAGCACCACCGGTACCTCGTAGACCGTGTCGCTGAACATCGTGGCAGCGGCAGCGGGGGTCGGCTCAAGGGTAAAGCTGAAGGTCACCGTATTGAGGGCCGGAACATCGTAGTAGACGTTGGGGGTGACATTTACGATGGCCTCGTTATCCAGATTCGCGACGTTGTCCGGATCAATGACCATAGTGAGGTCATAGGTGACATTGGCGGTGAACTCTTCGATCCCCTCGGTGACCCGATCAACAATATCGTATGAGCCTGAGGTGTAGACCATGTGCTCACCAGGATCGGCCTGTCCATTGCTGTTCAGATCGAAATAGGAATCGGTGAACTCGGCAATGGTATGCATGGCGCTGATGGCGTCGCCGGTCCGCGCCGCAACTCCAATGGCCTTGGCATCCCGTGACTGCAGCGATGGGCCCAATAGAGCGCTGATCGCATCCGGCTGGCAACCGGTAGGAACCCCAGCGGGGAACAGCTCTGACTTCGGCCCCTCCGAAGTGGCCAGGCCCCCATTTCGCACTGTGGCATCGGTTGTGTAGACCAGGATCGGCACTGCCCCCTGGCGGAAACCATTACCGCCGAGACGGAAGGCATCACCGGGAATGCTCGGATCATACTGACCGGTGCCCGGAACTGAAGGGTCGTAGCGCTCAGTGAAGTCGCCGGGGAAGGTGTTGCTGATACCATCACCTTCGGGGTCAGCAATGAAAGGATAGACATCCTGTCCAGAGTCGTAGACCCCGTTGCAATTCTGGTCATAACCACTACCAATGGCCCCTTGATAGAGCGCCTCGACAGTGGACTCCGGCCAGTCCCAGCCGCCGCCGGCATAGAGACCGTTGAGCGCCGCCTGGGCCAGACTCAGATCACTGGTCTGCTGCTGACGATGGTGGAAAGGCTTGTCACTGCCTGAACCCATGCGTCCATAGTTGTAGTCGTCAAAGGAAGCGACCCCAAAGGTCAGATCAGGGATGAAAGACTCGGCCTGGGTCGCTACCGCCGCAAAGTTGTTCTTCACATCATCAAGGGTGCCCTGCATGGACCCCGTCTCGTCGAGGATGAACATGACATCGCCGAGCTGTACCTGGGTCTCAAAGGAGATGTCGATGGTCGAGCGCAGATTACCGGGCACTTGCACACCGATGCCATCAGGGCAGAAGTCGAGCGCATCAAGAGGATCGGTCCCACAGATCTGCTCTTGCAAATCTGTCCAGCCGTCGCCGTCGGTATCTGGGTTGTAGGGATCGGTGCCGTTGTCGACTTCGTCAGAATCGAGGATGCCGTCATTGTCCGAATCGGCGTCGGCATAATCGGGAATACCGTCACCGTCGGTGTCGCCAGTACCCTCCTGGTCATTGGGAATGCCATCGCCGTCATAGTCAGGGTCGACCCCATCGGGCACCCCATCGCCATCACTATCCTCATCAAGGAAGTTGGGAATCCCATCGCCGTCGATATCGTCATAGCCCTCGTGATTGTCCGGAACCCCGTCCCCGTCGCTGTCATCGTCCAGATAGTTAGGAATCCCGTCACCGTCCGGATCATCAGTGCCCTCGACTGAATCAGGGATGCCATCCCCATCGCTGTCGGTATCAAAGAAGTCCGGAACGCCGTCACCATCGCTATCCACCGGATTGGCCTGACCACCGGGACCGAACTCGACGCTATTGGGTATGCCGTCACCATCCACATCAGAGTCGCTGGAGTCCCCTTCACCATCGCCGTCGCTGTCCAGATCAAGGAAGTTGGGAATCCCGTCACCGTCAATGTCCTCGTAGCCCTCCTGGGCGTCCAGCCAGCCGTCGCCGTCGCTGTCATCATCCAAGTAGTTGGGGATGCCATCACCATCGGCATCATCAGCGCCCTCGATGGCATCGGGGATGCCGTCATTGTCCGAGTCGGTGTCAAAGATGTCAGCAATGCCATCACCGTCACTGTCAACCGGGTTGTTGGGGTCAGGGCCTATCTCCACACTGTTGGGGATGCCGTCGCCATCGAGGTCGTCGTCCTGCGCATCAGGGATCCCATCCCCATCGGAGTCCGTGTCCAGGAAGTTAGGGATACCATCGCCGTCGGCGTCGCCATCGCCCTCAGCGCTGTCAGGCCAGCCATCACCGTCACTGTCCAGATCCAGGTAGTTGGGGATGCCGTCACCGTCGTCATCACCGCTCCCTTCTACCGAGTCCGGAATGCCATCACCGTCGCTGTCAGTGTCGAGAAAATCGGGAATTCCGTCGCCATCAGCATCGCCATCACCCTCCACCGCATCCGGAATGCCGTCATCATCACTATCGAGATCGAGAAAGTTGGGGATGCCGTCGCCATCCGCGTCATCAGCGCCTTCAACGGCGTCAGGAATACCGTCACCGTCGCTGTCCTCATCGAGGTAGTTGGGAATACCGTCGCCGTCCGCGTCATCAGCGCCTTCAACGGCGTCAGGAATACCGTCACCGTCGCTGTCGTCGCCGCTCAGAGAGTTGCTGTCATCGTCGTCACCAGCACTCCAACCCTCCCAACATGCGGACAATGGCAAAGAGAGCAGAAAGGCAACCAGGAGGAGAAGGGGGCGGGGGCTATTACGGGTCATAGAAGAAGCCTAGTCCCTAGACGAAGAGTTCGTCAATAAATTGTCAAGACCGGGCATTCAGATGCCCGGCCAGGTGCTGGAGATCTTCCCCCAGAAGGTCACGTTACCCAGCCAATGCACCCGAGGAAAGACGCCAACTTAAACCTTGCTATGGGAGAGCTTTAGCGCCCCTCTGCTGCTCCTGAGCCAACAGCCAAGCCGCTGCAATCCATTGCCCACATCCAGCTCCTTCATACAGACAAGAAAATGAATCAACTTGGCAGAGCGACCGGGTCGAGGCGTCGCGGATGCAACTACCCCATCAAGACAGCGTCGAGGCCGCCAGCCAGGCCGTAGTGGTAGAACATGCAGGGCTGGCGTGCAGTTGCCTCAATTCAGTGTGAGACTGCCGAATGAGCAGCCCATAGAGGACAATCGCGAGTGTTGAGCAGACCAGCACCATGACCAAGGGCAGCAACCCAAAAAGTAAGCACAGCGTGCTGGTCGTGCCGGTCGTGCTGCTCGTACTGCTCAGTCTGCTGTTGAGCCTACCCCAGCCGGCCTGGTCAGAGGCTGCAGCAGAGGACTCCAGCAAGGGCGAAGAGGACTCCAGCAAGGGCGAGCAGGAAGGCAGCGAGGTAGCCGAGGCTTCGGGCAACAAGCTGATTATCTTGCCGCCGATCAGCTACACCCCGGACAGCGGCCTGGGCTCTGGAGTCTATGTCAGTTACCAACGTCAATACGTGAATGAGCCCGGCCAAACGCTCAGCCGCCCATGGCGCTGGAACCTGTGCGCTATCGCCATGGCTTACTTCAAGCCAAAACCCATTGCCTGGGGTTTTGCCGGAACATTCTCCTGGTTTCCCCGTTTCAGTCCCAAGCTTGAGCTCGGTGTGATCCTCAGCAGTCATGGCTGGAATAAGGACCAGTGGTACGGCTTCGGCAATGCCTCGGTAAGAGACCTTCGCCAGCGTTCTCCAGACGATGAAATAAGCGATCCTTGGCACCGCTTCGGCCTTCAGCAGCATCGGGCGGCGGTGAGCATCTACTACCGACTACATCCGCAACTCGACCTCTTTGGCGCCCTGTTGGTCAACTACAATCACGTAACGGTCGGTGAAAACACCCTGCTCAAGCAGCAGCTCGACAACGGCATCGTCCGAGCCGCCGACTCGGGTCTGTTTCTCTCCATCGACGCTGGCATTCGTCTCGACACCAGAAACTCGCGCATCGATCCAGAGCGCGGCGGACTACTGCTCGCCACCGGACAGGCGACAGTCCGCGCCGGGCAGCTCAACGAGAGCGATGAACAGAGTGCCCCGGCCTCCAGGCACAGTGGGCGCATCGCCGTGGATGTAAGGGGCTTCATCTCCCCCCCCGGGGCGAAAGTGGTCCTTGCTGGAGCAGCCTTTCTACAGCGCCAGTTCGGACGAGTTCCCTTCTACGAATTAGGCGTGATGCTGGGCCCAGAAGCAAAACCCCGGCACCTCACCGGGGCCTATGGCGTGCGCGGTCTGGCCAGAGGTCGCCTCCGCGACCGCGATTCGCTGCTGCTGCGCGGGGAACTGCGACTGCGCCCACCGGGCTTCGCCCTGGGCAAGCTACTTCGACTACGTCTGGAGCCCATTTTCTTCGTGGACGCCACTCGAGTCGGTACCCTGGGGGTAGCGAGCCCGGGGCCCGCACTGCACCCAAGCCTGGGGGGCGGACTGCGCTTCATCGTCGAAGAGCAGACCCTGTTCCGCCTCGATGTGGGAGTCGCTCCAGAGTTCCAGATCGATGACTCAGGACTGCACTCCCGCTGGAACTTCGGACTCTACGGAACCCTCTACCAGTCCTTCTAAGACCAATCCAGCGGCCACTGCTCAAGACGCAGCGACAGGCCTTACTTGCCCTTAAAGGTCTTTAGGTGTTTCAGCACCGCCTCGATCTTAGCGTCATCAAGGACCGCTCCCCAGGCAACCATCAGCGGCGACTTACCCACTGCAGCGCCGCCCTCCTTGATGACCTTTTTGATCGCAGCATCATCACGACTCTTCCAGAACTCTTCCTTAGAGAGGTCGGCAGGCTTGGGATTCAGCGCAGCACCAGCCACCCCATCACCTTTGCCGGTCTCGCCGTGGCAGGTCACGCAATAGGTTTTATAGAGACCCGCACCATCATCAGCAGCCCTGCCAGTTGCCGGCAACAACACGACCAGCCCAAAGAGCACCATCAGACTCACTGAGAGCGGCAACCTTGTCATGTGCTGCGATACCAGCTCTCAAGTTGGTCGCCGCTGATACAGGGCGAGTTTGGACTGTACGGATGATTGCAGTCGCGGCAGAGCCCAAGGCCGACAAAATCCTCGCGGCCGACCTGAGCGCGCACCTGATCCATGCGCTGCCCCCTCCACCACAGTTCAGTCAGGGAATCCATGGCCACATCGCCAACCTTGAGGGTCTGCTGGGTATCCACCGGACACATCACGACCTTACCGTCCCAGGAAACAGTCGGCGTCTTCCAGTAGCTGGCGCAGGTTCGCCGCACACTCTCATCGGGGGCACCTTCCTGCACATCAAAGCCGAGGCTGGAGAGCCCCTTTAGGTAGATATCCCGTGCCTCACGAAGCTTGCTGAGTTCACCAGGATCCGGTCGCCGGTAGTGAAGCCAGTGACCCTGGGCAGTCGGAAGAGCCCAGGCCTTCTCACGAAGCTCAAGACCGTAGCTGGACAGCTGGGCCCGCCAGAAATCACGGAACCGAACCACATGCTCAACATTGGACCCGGTGATGGTGTTCTGCACGATCACGCGGGTGTGACCCGCAGGGTTTGCCTGGAGCTGACCGAGTAGGAAGTTGATGTTGTCAAGAACCCGGGTCCACAGTGCCTGTTCGTGGTGATGCAGGTAGCTCTCCTCATCGAAAGCATCGACCTCGAGCACCCAGCTAAAGGGCACATCTCCAGCCTCAGCCGTAATCCGCGCATAGTTATGGTTGAGAAGAGTAGCGTTGGTCGGGATCTCGATTCGATGGCAGAAAGGTTTCTCACGCCAGGCGGTGATCAGCCAGTTGAGGATTTCCTCGATCTGTGGGTGCAGCAGCGGCTCTCCCTCCCAGGCCAACCGCAAGGTGCCGTAGCAGACATCATTACGCTGCGCGTCCTCAATGATCCCCTGCATCACCCCCATTTCGAGGAACCCGCGATTGAACTGGATGTAGCCCCGATTCCGAAACTCATAAAACTGAAAGGGATCAGCACGGACCGCATCGAAGCTCTCCGGTGAGTCCTTGATCAGTTTCTGAAAGCGTTCCATAGGAACCTTCTTCCAGGAGGTCGCCAGATCTGAGGTGTCCGAGAGCTGCAGAGAGAGCACCGAGTCCTGATAGCTGGGCACCTCAAGCTGTCGGCGCTGATAACGCTTGCGCAGCTCTCCGTAAAAGAGCCGAGATACTCCTTTGGCAATGCGCATAGCGCTGTCAGAACGACGTCTCAAGTAGCAATCCTGAATACAGGGGGTAGTGCATTCCTTAACGTTCTGGCGCAGTTTGGCCAGTTCCGGGCTGACCCACAACTCCTTAAGGGTCTCCTTGCGGATATCACCGAAGGAGCCATTGAGGAAATCCAGATTGCCATCACACATGATGGCGGTGCCATCGGCATTGATATAGAGCTCTTTCCAGCCGCTGTAGCACTTGCCATCAAGCGGCTTGAGTTCCTGCCGGTAGTAGCGCTTGATGTTCTCCAGGTCACCCACTGAGTTGGCGATGGAAAAATTCTCGTCAGCCTCATGCTGCTGAAAGCCTATAAGAAAATCGACGAAGTCATCCAACTCAGCAAAACGGTCGGGAGAGATCCACATATCCTGCACATCAGGGTCCACCCGATCGCCGTGGCGAAAGAGATTAAGGAACTGGATACCCTGCACCCCGAGTTCATCGCGACACCAGAAGAAAAAGCCCGGCAGATCCGAGAGATTGAGCTTGTTGATGATGCAATTGATGATGACCTTACGCACCGGGTTACCTGCCGCCGCATCGGCCTCCCGAAGGTTCCAATAACCCCGCAACGTCTTGTCAAGATTGCCCTCACCGCGGCCCAGGTCATGCCATGGGTTGGGGCCATCGATGCTGATGTTGAAGTGCAGCCGGTTGTATGCAATCTCAGCGATCCGGCGCGCCCGCACCGGAGAGATGAGCGTGCCGTTGGTCGTCAACGTGATGTAGAAGTCCTTCTCGCAGGCATAGGCCAGGATCTCTTCCAGATCCGGCCGTACAAAAGGCTCACCGCCAATGGGGTTAAAGCGCTTTACCCCCCAGAGGTAGGTCTGATCGATAATGTCCTTGACCTCTCGCGTGGTCAGTTCCTGGCGCACCGGGTAGCAGGTCTTGCAGAAGGTGCAGGAAAGATTGCACTTCAAGGTCAGGTTTACGCTGACCCAGTCCGGGCGGTTCCAGCCCCGGTTCAGACCACGGGACAACAGGAACATGGCGTCCTCTGTGTAGTCCGTCAGGGATCGGCTGATAAGTGCCATCTACCCCCCACACTAGCCGGGCAGGCAAAGGCCCGCCAGCCAGGAACACGGGAACGAATCGAGCCGAGTCTTACGGAGCTGATCTACCCTCTAGGACATGAAGCGTGGCTACCCGTGCTGCCTAAAGGCCGCCATTACACTGCTTGGACTGACTCTGCTGAGCCCAAGCGGTGCGCTACAGGCCGCCACCTGCTTCAGCCCCGAGCAGGCTCTTGAGAGCCTTGGCCCCTACACCTCAGCAGTCGAATCCGAGCACTTCATCATCCGCTTCAACCCGGATCCTGAACGACAGCTGCATGAAGCCCGCGCTGGCCAACTGCTGGACTGGTTCGAAGAATCGCTGACCGTTATGACCAGTGAGCTTGGCTTCCTGGCTCCACAGGGCATCGAATCCTTCCAGATGCTCATCGCCGTAGAGCTGCTGCCCTCACCCAACGTCGGCGGCTTCACTTCCCTGGCCCCGTGCCAGGATTCAGAGATGGCCTTCGTCGTCGTCAACTCTCAATGGTTCAGTGACGACCAGCGCCTCAAGAGCCTGGCTCCCCACGAGCTCTTCCATGCCATTCAAGTGCGCTACGCCTTTGATGGGCTGTGGGGAGCAGGTGCCGAACAGAATCGCTGGTGGATTGAAGCCTCTGCCGCCTTCATGGAGTGGCTGGTCTTTCCTGAGCTGAACGAAACTCAACAGGCCCACAGCCTTCAATGGAGCCAGGAGCCCTGGCGAGCGCTTCGCAGTAACGCCGCAAGCGGCTTTCAATATGGGAGCTGGTTGCTCGCTGCCAGCATCACCGAGAGCCTCGACCAAGCCGATTGGCACCGCCAGCTCTGGGAGCGGCTGGCAGCAGCCGAGCAGTTTGACGTAGTCACAGAGGTAGACGCGACGCTGCTGACACAGGGGTCTAGCTTTGCCGATGAGTGGGGTAACTTCATCGAGCGAGCAGCGACCATGGACTTCAGCTTTGGCGACGGCCTCGACACACCGGGCACCGTATTCGACTCCGGGCAGGGCGGCCTGGCGGCCGCCCACAGCGCTGCAGAGCTGCCCATCGACGCCATCATCCTCGCCAACAGCAGTCCACCAGCGCCGCAGACCTTGGGAACTGCCTACGTACGGCTCGAAGCCCCGACCGAGCCCAGCGCCCTGCACATCGAACTCGAGGCCATACCAGAGTCCAACGGTCAGTCCCGAGACTTCGCGTTTCACCTGGTGGCCATTGCCGATGGTGCAGCCGGACAGAACCACAGGCTGCTGACTGTCCCCCTGACCGGAACCGGAGGTAGCGAGGGGGGCACGGTAGTCCTCGATGGCTTCGGCGGAACCTGGGATCAGTTGCTTATCGCCGCCTCACCGACTGCCTCAGGGCAAAACCATGAGGGCGCCAGCTGGGGCTATCGACTACGACTTGAGCCCAGCTCAGGAGGCAGCGACTTCAGCGTACCGGGGCAAAGCGACAGCAGCACAGGCTGCTCAGGCTGCTCCACGACCGGGCCGACGAGCCCAACCGAACCTGTTCATTGGTTGCTCAGCCTGTTGCTGCTTGCGCCGAGCTGGAGCAGGCGCCGCCCTCAGCCACAGCTGAAGTCATCGTTCGGGTCGAGACCCATCCGCTCTACATAAACTGACCACAGTTCAAGGTGACCGTTATCTTCAAGCCACTGACGGATCTCAGCAGGACTCATCTTGTAAAAATTGATCCCGCCACAAGACCAGCACTTGGGAATCTCTTCAAAGCGTCCAGCAATGTGAAGCAGCCGATATTCGGTCATCTGCGGGCCAAACCAGAGGTCCTCAAAGTCATGGTCAGCGAGGTTACCGACGCTGATCTCACCATCTACATCAGCGCAGCAAGCCATCAGCTCACCATCCCAGCGAATCACCGGCGTCTTCCACAGGCCAGGGCAGGGCATTCTTCGACTCTGCTCTGGACGCTCTGGCTCTAGATCACGGGCGCTTAGAACCCGCAACAGAGAAGAACCTCGGGCGCCCTTCGGCCTACCACGTCCCACTCTGAGCCTTCCTCCTGTCGGCAACCTGTAGCATCAGTTCAACAGGCCTCAGGTGACCAGGGAAGGTGCGGCCATGCCGGTCTCGCCCAGCGCCAGATCGGCATCCCCTGCCTCAGGGTCATCGTGCTCCTCCCAAGCCCGCTCCATCCAAATCTTCAAGTGCAGGTGGTCCTTATCGAAAGGTGCCAGCCCGTGCTCCCGAATCGCGCGAGCATAAAGGCGGTCGGCTTGATGCTGCTTCTCCCCGCCTGTCCCCACCGAGATACGCTTGATCATCACGTCGTTGTAGCCGACCCCATTGCGTCCCTGCGCGCAGGCCTCATCCCAATAGCGGACAAAGTCGCCTACCTCGTGGTGATTGCCTTCCTGAAGGACAAACTGAAACTCAGCATTGAGGTTGATGCTGTCGAGCTCAAGCTTGCCGCGCTGCTCAAGAAAATTATGGACGTTTGCCATGACCTGATCGAAGCAATCTCGGCCCTTCACCCGTCGATAAACGTCCCGCGAGATGGAGTCCAGACTGAACACAATCAGCACCGGCTTATCAGGGCGACGCTGATAGGCTGCCAGCAGCTGCTGGACCCGCTCGGGCCCAAACAGGATCGCGTTGGTGTCGATACGAAAGTACTCGAAGCGATCTGCCACCTTCTCGAGGGCATAGTCCAGCATGTCGAACAGTTCCGGGTGCAGGCTCGGATCCCCCAACCATTGAAAGATCAGGTGATCAAAGCGGGCCCGCCCCCTGGCGATGCCATCAATGATCCGGCGGTACAGGCCCATGTCCATATAGCCCTTGAGCAGATCCCCATGAAGGTTCGGCCGAAAGCCCTGCTGCGGGTGGCACATAGGGCAGGTCAGGTTGCAGAAGTCGGTCGGCTCGATCTGCAGCACCCCGCAATGTCGGAGCTCATGGCCCTCAGCTTCACTCATGGGAGCATTGTTGCCGCCCGAACCGGGGTCGTCCAGTAGACGCCCTTGGCGCGAGGCGCATAACAGGTGCCGAAGCAATGAACAGCCACGACGACAGCAAAGCTCACTTGCTTGACCCTCTGCAGGGCCCGTGCGAGCATGCCGCGGTCGCTTCGAAGGAGGCCTCGATACCGCATGTGGGCACGCAACCTGAGGCTGGTGCTCCTGCTCATCGGCAGCCTCTTGCTCGCCAGCGCCTGTGATAGTCCGTGCCAGGAATTGTGCACCTCCTGGTTCGATTACCAGCAGGACGTCTGTGGGACGATCGACACCGATGATGCGCGCGTGGCGTGCATCTCTGATTATCGCGACCACTTGGTCGCTGAGGAAGAAACTGCGGCCTGTGCGGAACGGATCGACCAACTGGAGACCCTGCGAACCGAGTCTGACCCGACCCAGCGGCGCGCCTGCTGTGAACCCGACTCCTGTTCCCTGGGACCCGAACCTCACAATTAATGGGTGCGCTGCTGCAGCGCGTCCTTGGAAACATCAACGGTGAAGATTCAAGCGCTTGTTTTCGCTCTCAGCCTGCCTCTTCTCTCTGGCTGCTTTAACGAGTGCCAGGAGCTCTGTGCAGAAATCGCCGATTATCTGGCCGACTGTGAGGCGGAAGGAAGCCAGCTGCCCTTTCCCTACGATGGCTCAGCGGTATCCGACTGCCGCAAGCACTTCTCCCGTACCAACAAACCTGATGGCGCTGATGAGAGCCCCTTCCAGCAATATCGAAGCACCTGCCGGTCCCTCACCGCATCAAGTGAAGACTCAAACGGCGAGAGGACTGTGACCCTCCGCGCGCAGTTCAGCTGCGAAGAGATGGTCGCTGGGCCCGGACTGGCCTTTGGTGGAGGTGCTGGAGGCAGCCGCTAAGCAGGCGCTGTGGAGGCTGAACTGCCGCCGTACCCGCAAGGACGCCGCGTAAAGCAGGTCAGGTGGCCCCCAAGCGGTTGAGCTTTGATCGGTCTACGACTTATATTTAGCTGCTGAACTGAGCCTTTTTTGAGCAATTCAATGGATTGTGCAGGGATCAGGGATGCGGGCAGGCCGGGCGAGTTATCTCGGCACAGATAAGGCGAAAGAGGAGCAAGCTTGGCTGACTCACCGGAGCTCAAAGGCAGGGGCAGGGGCGCTTCAACGCGAAGTGGCGCCGGTCCCTTTCAGCCAGTGCGCTTCGGCAAGTACTTCCTCCTCGACAAAGTCGCTGTGGGCGGCATGGCAGAGATCTTTCGCGCCAAGAGCTTTGGCCACTCGGGCTTCGAGAAGGTCGTGGTCATCAAGCGCATTCTCAGCCAGTTCGCCAGCAACGAGGACTTCGTCGAGATGTTCATCGACGAAGCCAAGCTCAGCGTCGAACTGACCCATCCGAACATCGTCCAGATCTACGATTTTGGGAAGATCGACAAGAGCTTCTTCATCGCCATGGAGTCCGTCCAGGGCAAGGACCTGCGCAGCATCCTCAAGCGACAGGCAGAACGCGGCGAGTACATTCCCTTCGAGGTTGCCGCCTTTATCGCCCACGAGATGGCCTGCGGTCTCGACTTCGCTCACAAGAAGACCGATCCCATCGGGCTCCCGCTGAATATCGTCCACCGCGACATCTCACCGTCCAATGTCCTGATCAGCTACGGCGGACACGTCAAGGTGGTGGACTTCGGCATCGCCAAGGCCGAGTCAGCCTCCGATGCCACCGAGTCAGGAGTGCTCAAGGGTAAGTTCCAGTACATGTCGCCGGAACAGGCGATGGCCGCGCCCATCGATCACCGCTCCGACATCTACTCCCTGGGCATCTGCCTGTGGGAAATGCTCACTGGCAACCGACTGTTCAAGCGAGCAACTGGGCTCCAGTCCCTGGAGGCGGTCAGGGCGGGCGAGGTGCCCCTGCCCAGTTCCTACAACCCGACCGTTCCGCAAGCTCTAGAAGACATTTGCATGCAAGCGCTGCGGACTGACGCCAAGGAGCGGTATCAGGAAGCCTGCCAGATGCAAGCGGACCTGCAGCACTACCTGCTCCCGCACACCATCTCCAGCCTGGCTCCTCATGTCTCCACCTGGCTGCGTGGTCGCTTCGGAGAAGAGATCCTCCGTGAGCGCGAACGCCTCGACCGCGGCACTGCCCTGGTCGCCGCCTACAAGGGAGACGACCTGACCTTTGGCGGCGAGAACGCGAAAAAGAGCAAGACTCGGAAACGTCGCGGCAACAGCCAGATTACCCGCGGCGGTCGTAAGAAGAAGAAACAGAAGAGCAACAGCGCACTGGTCGTGCTGGGAACCATCATCGTGCTGCTGCTGGTCGTCCTGCTCATCGGCCTGCTCATCGCCCCGATGCTGAAAAGCGATGCTCCGACCAGCAATCTGGGCAGCATCGTCGTAGATGTCCTCCCTGCTGAAGCAAAGGATGTGGAAATTCTCCTCGACGGGGCACCTATTCAAGCCCGCCACGATCGGGTCAAGCCGGGCGTGGCGCACCGCCTTGAAGTACGCGCGGCAGGCTACGAGACCCGCATCAAGTCTGGTCTGGAGCTGGAAGCCGGGCAGGTATATCGGATTGAGATCAAGCTGGAAGAGTCACAGCTCGGGTCACTGGATGTCGGCGAGCATGGAGAAGGCGCACGCAAACCGAAGACCGTCGAAGCAAGAGGGCCACCAACAACCCGCGACGCTCCTGCCCAAGCCCGTACCGCGATGGACCAAAGGTCCGCACCACAAGCCGCCAGCGCTACCGGGCAGGAGCGAGCAGCCCCAAGCGGACTCGCGTTTCTAGATCCCAATGTTCGACGCAGCGGCGACCGCAGCGCAGCGCCGAGCCTCGCCTTCATATCCCAACCGAGCGGAGCTGGCGTCTACATTGAGGGCCGCAAGCAGGGGACGACCCCATTTTCATGGACTGGCGGCAGTCCAGGAAAGCTCTATCAAGTGGAGTTCCGGAAGCCGGGCTACCGCTCGGTTAAGGCCTCGATCAATGCACCCGGACGGGGGGAAGAGAGCACCGTAGAGCGTGCGCTAAAGGCCAAAGCAAGCGGTGACAACGGCACCCTAAGCGTGTCCATGAGTGCAGGCTATGCCCGCGTTTTCATCGATGGCGAATTTGTCGGAACTACACCACTCCAGTCGTTCAGTCTGGCTCCCGGTGAACACCTGATCCGCGTCGCAAACCCGCTTGAGGAATTAGACCTGAGCACGACGATCAAGTTGCGGGCAGGCGAGCATCTGGAAAAGGTGTTCGATCTGCCCAAATAGTTGCGGACAGCCCGCCTGTGCGAGCGAGTCCGGCGCTGTCCAGCGCAGATCTGTTACCGGACAACCGCGACTCTTCGCAGGCATCCACAAGCACCAGCCACATACCCTGCAAATGAGACACTGAGCCCTTGCAAGATGACAGCAAAGGGGACTGGCACGAGGACTGCAGCAAAGAAGGCACCATCAGCGACAGCGCTCCCCAAGGAGCGTCGGTCAACGATCGATCTGCGCCTGAAGGCAGTCATCAACCAAGCCGCAATGTGCCCTCAGGGGATCGTCAAGGCGAGGTGACGGAGTCCAGCCTCCGTCATCTCGCCGCGGCGGTAGGGCCCTGCCAACCGTCGTCTTCAGGATCCATAAAAAACGCGTTGCTCACCGCATAGGGAATCGCTGAACCCCACATGCCGCCAAGGGCTGTCTCACCCTGGGCCTCCACCACAAACCATGCATCTGCGGGAGCACTGACCAAGAAGTCCTGCTCCAGCCACAGCCCATCAGAGCTGACCTCGGGCAAGGACAACTCCTCGATGATCGTTCCATTGCGATACAACCGAAGCTGGGTCGGGGTCAGCCAGCTGGGAGAAAGAAGCCGCACCGAGATCCGGGCCGTACCCTGAGGGATGCGATCCCCAGGTAGGAAGCTATCCTCTCCCGCTGTGGCGCTGACCCGCAGAGTCAGACCACCGGCAACGATCACGTGCCCTGCTCGCACCGCTGCGCTCAAAGCCTCAGGCGTGACCTCCTGCACACTACTGAGGCCAAGGTACACATCGGTCCTACCGTAGCCACACGGCGTACGCCGCTTGTGGCTGTCCGACACACCCATCGGCACCTTGCGTTGGCCGGCAGCAAGCATGCCAAACCAGTCATCGCGAAGTTCTTCCCAGGCCTCAACTCGCTTGCCATTGACCAGCTCAAAAACATCGAAGTTCCATGACCAGTTGTTGGGTCTCGTTGCCTCGGCAGTGACGGGATCGAGCCCCCCCAGGCTAAACAAGCCGGAGCGCGGATGATTCACCTGCAAAATGCTGTGATCATGACCACGGTCTCGTGCTCCTTGATGGAGACCCGTTGCATCCAAGACCCGCTCCCACCAGGGGAAGGCTCCTCCATTGGGCTGAACCAGGTCCGGCTCAATGGGAAACAGATTGTGGTGACCTAACAGCACCGGCGATATCTCGACCCCAGGTATGACCTTCATCCGCGAGTCCAGGCCCAACGCGCTGGCAACAGGTCGATAGTCACTGACCCGATCATGATCAGTCGTCACGGGCAGCTGTACACCTGCCGCTGCACAGGCGATGAGCCGATCCTCCATCGGCAACTCACCATCGTTGCTGGGTGCGCCATGCAAATGGGAGTCCATCGAAAACCAGCCGTCCTGTGGGATGAGCTCCTGCAGGACCGGACTGAGGACCGCTGGCTCAGACGCTGTCACGACGACAGCTTCAACCAGGCTGCGCTCGTGGCGAAACGAGTGCTGTACCTTAACGTCGTAGCTACCGGGAAGAAGGCTCATGGACAGATCCCCGTCGCCGGTCCATGCCCAACTGGAGGAGCTGCTGGAGCCGGGCAGCCCGAGGGCCCGCCGCAACGAGTCCGGAACCTGCTCAACCTCAACCGCAGAGACTGGGATTACCTCAACCACGGCAGGGATCAGCTGACCCGACTGGTCACGAATGGAGAGGTCCAGACGTCCAGCTGGCGACATGGAGAAGTTCAGCCCTGTAACCGGCTCCTCAAGCGAAACACTAACCGTTTGTGGCGGCGGGGTCGGACGACCGGTCGCCATAGGCCGCAGCGGTACACTGCTGTTGCCCCTTAAGACCTCAAGCTGAGCAGCATTAACTCCAGCGTTAGCAAAGGGCCCATAGCGCCCTGCACCAGCAGGTAAATCCACCTGCTCGGACAGTCCCTGAGCGACCGCATAGACGACCCAGTCCCCAGCCGGAACCTCTGCGGTAAATCGGCCCTCCGCGTCGGTATAGCTGAATCCCAGCACCAAAGGCGGCTCAACGGAGGGATCGACAAAGTGCATCCTGACACCCTCCACCCCGCTCCCTGAGTTGGAGTCCAGTACCTGTCCGGAGACACTGGCAAGGGATTCCCCCTGAGCCTTACGGCGACTGGCTTCAGCCTGCAGCACATCAGCAGCCACGGTGAAGCTGTGCTCCAGGTGCAGGGTCTCCCCAGCAGCAAGATCGATCCACCCGTGACTGATCCCGGTAAAGCCAAGACCGGACAGGACGCTACTCACCCCCAAAAGATCCAAACTGCCGGCCTCCTTCCACACCGAGAAGGTAGCCTCACCGTGCTTTCCGGTCGCCCCAACTGCATCAACCTCATCGTTGAAAGCATCGACCCCGGCCAGCCCAACCCCAGAAGCCCAGGGCCAAAGGTCCTCATCAGAGGCCATGATCCCGAGGGTCGGGTTGAAGTGATTGCTCTCCTCTCCGGCATTGGTGTAGCTGACCTTCAGCTTTACTGTATCGGAGTCGGGCGCCAGCTCGTAGTCGGCCACGACTTCAAGGTTCTGGTCTTCGAGCAAGGGACTCTCGGAGCCGACCGCGCCTTGAATAAACTGCCAACTGACATCGTGCCCGATAGCGCGCACCACGGCGGGCCCGCCATCGCTACCATCGGCCAGCACCATCACTTCAGTTGCTTCAAACACGCGCATTGCGCCAAAAGCCAGAAATACGTCATCGATGGTATCCCGCCCCAGGGAGCCTCGTGGATCGACCACATCCACATCAATGATGTTGCCGCCAACCTGAACATAGCCGTGACTCGGATAAGCGCCTTGAATAATGACCTGGATCCGCGAGTTGTAGAGCTTTACATCTCCTGCTGAGCCTTCTGCAGAGAGTCCACCGAAGACCGCAGCAGCAGCAGCGGCACCCTCGCCGATGCGCCCCGCGCGCGCCTCGCCGACAGCGGCGCTGACCGCAGGGTCGACGCCGTCTCCTGGTGCCCGAAGCACGGGCTCGGGCTCAGATTCACCGCAGGCAAAAGCCACCAGGGCCACCGCGACAAGGAAGTAGCCCAGAGGCCAACGAAACTGAAGTGCCATATTGATCATGAATCAGAACCATAGATAGGCGGTCACCGCTTGAAAAGGAATCCTGCTCAGCTAAGGAGCCGCTGATACAGCCGTGGTCTACACTTGCCAGCGACCCCTTGCCCTGGAACTGCACGATGCCAAAAACCTGCCATCTCCTGGCTCGCCTGGGCTGCCTCCTGGTCCTTGCTGGAGCCGCCACCAGCCCCCCTCAGCTGTGCTTCGCGGACACCATTGAGGTCCCTATCGAACGCATCGGTCCTCGCTGGCTGGGAGCTCAGTGGCACGATAACCTGGGCTGGACCATCAAGTCTGCTGGCGACCTCAACGGCGATGGCCTGGGCGACTTCGCGGTAAGCGCACCTCAAGACGATGGACCGCCCACCTTCGAGTCAGCGGTACAGATCTATTTCGGTCGAACGGATCTACCCACAGAGCGGGTCCACGCCGACTGGTATGACGTCCGAATCTCCGACGGCAAGATCGGCGGTGACGCAGTGTTTCAATTCGAGCTCATTGATGACGCTACCGGTGACGGACAGAGCGACTTGTTGGTGGTCGAGCCCAGGGCCGGCCTGGCTGGCAAGGTGCTGCTGCACGCTGGTGGCGGACAGAGCTGGCCCGCCCAGATCCTGGCCAACCAGGCCATCGCTCGCTGGGACGGATACCTTCAGGACGAACTTCCACTACCTTCACCTACCCGGCCCAGTCGCGCTCTGGGCGGAGACTTCGACGGCGACCAGCAGACCGACATCGTGATTGTGTCCGAACTTTTCCATAGAGCCTGGGTCCACTACGCAGCCGAGGGACTGCAAGGTGAACACTCCCTCGACGAGCTAGCCCAGATCCTACAAGCATGCACCACAGAGGTACCGGGTTCGGAGTTTGGCAAAGCCGCCGTAGTGGCTGACTTCAACCTCGACAACATCGCCGATCTGGCCATTAGTGCCCCGGGCTGCTCTAACAACGCAGGTCGAGTCTTCGTCTGGTACGGCGGACCCGGTGGACTGGCCGACAGCCCGGACCTGCAGCTCGAAGGAGGCGAACTGCTCGGTGGCAGTCTGAGCAGCGGCGACCTCAACGGTGACGGCATCGATGACCTGTTCGTCCAGGAACGACTGGCCCCGGCAGACGACGACCCCAATCGTCAGGACCGCGGCAACCTGTGGGTCTTCCTTGGCATGGCCGGTAACTTCTCCGGCCTAAGCTCCAGCCCTGACTTCAAGCTCATCGGCGGATTTTCGGACCGCCGCTTTGGTGCAGTAGCAACGGTGATCAACGACATCTCATCGCCGGCAGATGGCATTCCAGATCTTGCAGTAAGCGCCCCAGAAGCCGCCTACCAAGGCCAGGGCCAGGGCGCGGTCTACATCTTTGAGGGGCGCACCGATTGGCCAGCAGAACTCACCACCAGCCAAGCCCTCTACCAGGTCGTCGGCTCTCATCGAGACGCCTGGTTCGGCGCGGCCCTGGCCACGGTCGATGACTTTGACGGCGACGGCTATAGCGAGCTCGTCATTGGTGAGCCCAACTACACCGAAGGAGGCACCGAAAACGACTACCAACGAGGACGCTTCTACCTGTTCAACGCCCTGCCTGATCGGGATGAAGACGGCGACGCCATCAGCACTCTTGCCGGAGACTGCGACGACAAGGATCCAGAGATTCGGCCTACTGCTGCCGAAGTTTGTGACGGTGTCGACAACAACTGCAATCACCAGACGGACGAAGGCTGCGATGAAGGAGATGATGACGACAGCCCAGCGCCGGAAGAAGAAGACGACTTCAGCGAAGAACCTGCACAAGGCTGCCAGTGCGCGGCGTCCAGCCAAGCCCCGCCTGGCGGTATGAATCAGCTGTTGGCCCTGCTCGCTTTGCTGTTGGTCGGCTACTGGGGGCGCCGTACTGAGTAGACTCCGGTCGCTTCAGCAATGACCCGGCAGGTGCCTTCTTCGTCAATGCGGGCCTCCTCCGATGCGTTGCCCTCATTGGACTCCTGATAGACCTGAATCCGCACCACTCCAACGCGACCTCCCAGACGCACTAGAGCCGCCTCAGCGACCAGATCGACGAGCGCGCCAGGGCGCAGATAGTCAATCCGCAAATCAATGGTAGAGACCGGCGACCCTGCATCAACTCCGGCAAGCACCGCAGCGCCACCGGCCGTATCAGCGAGCATGGAGATGGACCCGCCGTGGAGCGCCGGCCGGAACGGATCACCGATAAAAGCCGGCTGAAACGGTAACGCCAGCACCGCTCGACCCACCGCCAGCTCGCGGACCTCAAGGCCAAGATGGCGGTTAAAAGGAATCCCGTGGGTCATAAAGCCCCACAGCCTGGCAAGCTTACCGCCTCGCTCCAGACCCAACTCTGCAGGGGGCTCAGGGTATTCAGGATCAGTTTCCATACCCGGCAAGGTAGCAGAGTGCTGGGCCTCAGCGCCGATCCCGTTGAGTCCCGGAGCTGGGCAGCGCTACACTTGCAGCAACCAGCTGCATGGAGCCGCTTATGGCCCTTCGATACCACTTGCCTCACATCCTCACCAGCGGCGCTATTGCAGGGTTGCTGCTCTGCTCCTGTGCGCCAGACCGAGACAAGAGCAGTGACGGATCAAGCAGCGCACAGTCGCTAACGGCTTCTCTGTTCACCGTGAACAGCGCAGATCAGCCCAATGAAGACAGCCAGGCGCGACTGGTATTGGTAGATCAAAACATGGACTGCCTGGAACTGAACAGCAACGGCTCCATCCGCTGGTGGGAGTTAGCCGCGGAGGTCGAATTTGTAGAGTTGTACCTAAGACTCGGTCCAGAGCAAGTCGGCTGGTCCCGTGAGTACCAGACCTTCTACGCATGGCAAGCAAATGAGCCAGCGAATCCGGCAGACCAGGCCTACTTCACCGGACTGCGAGGCTTCGGTAATCAAGACAACCCGCAGCCAGAATCAGAACCTGAAGAAGGGGCAGCGCCGAACCCAACGCCACCAGCAGGACGCGAAATAAGCCACCAGATTGGCAACGATGAAGCCAGCAGTGAGGACCTGCTGAGCGTCTCAAGCTATGCGGAAGACGGAGAGGTCACCGGCTCCCTCTACTCCACCCTGGGCAACTATCACTTCCGAGCCGAGCACTGCGGCAACCTGAGCGAAACCCCGGCGGGAGAACTCCCTGCTAACGAAGGTTAAGGCTCTCTGAGTTCTGCTAGCAGTCTTTCATCCGGCGGATCCACCTTCATCCTCCAGACTCTCCAGGACCTGTGAGAGCGCCGCTGAAGTTCGGCGCACCACCGGATCCAGATAAGGCAGAGTCTCGGTCTCATCATCGGAAGCGCGGTCAGACGGCCTTAGTCCCCCTGAGCTGAGGCCCGCCTGCGGCGCCTCTAGACGCTCTGGTCCGACCGCGGGTTCGAGGCGCGCGTTGTCGGCAATCTCACGCAGTTCCGCCACGTTCATCCGATCCAGAGTCGCCAGATCGACCGGCAGGCGAAGACCGGTATCCTGCTCGGTCACCACGACCTCACGGATAACCCGCTCCCTACCATCCGCATCGTCGGCAACCAGTGCTCTGAGGCTATCCCGCACCGATGCCTCACCTAGTGCGTCGTCAGCTCCACTTAGGTCGGCAGCCAACTCGGCCAGGGCAAGTTCCACCTCTTCCGCATCGCTATAGCGCTGCTCCGGGCGCCGCCGCAGCAGGCGTGTGAGAACATCACCCATCCCCGCGACCAGCCCTTCAACTTTGTCCGGCGCCGCACCAATGTTGGCACGGGCAATGCTCTCCATGGTCGAGACGATATCCTTCATCTCAAACAGCCGCTCTCCGGTCAGCAACTCATAGAGAATGAGGCCGACGGTGAACAGATCAGAGCGATGATCAAGATCCCCGCCTGTTGCCTGCTCGGGGCTCATATAGAGGGGAGTCCCACGCACCACGTTAGTCGCGGTAACGACCCCGGTTTCGACAGCGGCCTTGGCTATGCCGAAGTCAGTAAGCTTCACCTCACCATGGGAGGACAGCAGGATGTTGCCAGGCTTCACATCACGGTGAATGATGTCCAGCGCCTGCCCCGAGCGGTCACACAGGCTATGCGCATAAGACAAGCCTCGGCAGGTCTGCTGAATAATGTCCAAGGCCAGAATTGGCGGCACCGTCCTGCCCTGACGAGCGGTCACCCTCAGGACCCTCTCCAGAGCACTCCCTTCGACACACTCCATAGCAATGTAGTAGTGCCCGTCGATCTGACTGAAGTCCTGGGTGCGGACGATGTTTGGATGGGACATGAGCCCTCCAATCACCGCCTCTCGAGTGAGCAGTTTGACGAACTCACTGTCTTCTCTGGTGTGGGCCTTCATCACCACCTTGAGAGCCAGCTCGGTAGAAAAGCCGAGAGCCCCACTCTTCTCCGCTTTATAGACCCGGGCCATACCGCCCTGACCGAGAACGGACAACAAGCGATAGGGCCCGAACTGATGCGGTAACTCCTGAGCAGTAGGTAGGAACACGTCCCCCTCCGGACAATAGGCGTGGCTTCAGTCTAGATCAGGTCCCCCACATTAGAGACGCCAGAGACCGAATCGGAAAGAAAAGACCCTTTTCTGACCCTCGCCATCACCTAGAACCGTCGTTCTCAATCCTCCACCCTCTATTGCCGACCAAGGAGCCTCCCTATGCTCGACCGCGAGAGTCTGTCCCGCCAGCTAAGCCCCCGACACCTGCAGGGCAAACACGCCCCAAAGTTGCTGTTCCGCCGCGCCGGACGCGAGCAGTTCACCCTACCCCTGCCGCGTCACCGATTTCGAGTCGGCCGATCGCCAAGCTGCGATCTGCGCTTGCCCGACCCCGAGCGCAGCATCTCGCGCGAACACTTCGTCCTAAGCCTGCGTGCAGGAGAGCTGATCGTGCGGGACTGCTCAACCAATGGCACCTTCTATAACGAGACCGCCTTGAACGGCAGCAGTCGGGCCCTGCGTAACGGCGATCGACTGCGCGCCGGAAACTGGGAAATGGTGGTCCAGACGCGCTCCAGACCTGACGACCAGCAGCCAGCTCCGGAGTGGAAGGACAGCACGAGGCGGCTGAAGTTGCCGAGCACATCAACCCAACTGCAAGCACCAGCGGCCCCTTCAGGCCGCGGCAGGATGCTCGGGGAAAGTCCCAATATGCACCGTCTCTACAAGCACATCGAGCGCATCGCCAGCTACGACTTCCCGGTGCTCCTTCACGGCGAGAGCGGCAGCGGCAAGGAGCTGGTGGCCGAAGCCCTCCATGCATGTTCACCTCGGGCCACCGGGCCGATGGTGAGCCTTAACTGCGCCGCCATCCCCAGCACTCTGGCCTCTTCCACCCTGTTCGGTCACGAGAAGGGCTCCTTCACCGGGGCTGCTCAGCGCCACGCCGGAGTCTTTGAGCAGAGCTCTGGAGGAACGCTCTTTCTCGATGAAATCGCTGAGCTGAGCAGCGATCTGCAGGCGGCTCTGCTGCGCGTCCTGGAGACCCAGAAGGTGCGCCCGGTAGGTGCGCGAACCGAGCTTCCTGTATCACTTCGGGTCATCTGCGCAACTCACCGTGACCTGCGCGAAGAGGTGCGCTCCGGTCGATTCCGCGAGGACCTGTTCTTTCGTATCAGCGTGACAGAAATCAACCTCCCCCCCCTTCGGGACCGAGGCGATGACATCCTCTTGCTCGCTCGACACTTCTTGCAACAACACGCCCCGGCTGCACCGCCGCTGCTTTCGATTCCTGCCGAGCAGGCCCTGCGCGGCCACAGCTGGAAGGGCAATGTGCGCGAACTGCGCAACACCATGTTGCGCGCGCTGGTGCTCTGCGAGGCTCGGGCCATCCTGCCCGAGCACCTCTGTCTCCAGGCCACCTACCCAAGTCAGGAAACCAACCTCAGCCCGATCAAAAACCTGCACTCAGGAGCAAGCCTGTCGGGCCCAAATCAGCAGCAGTTGCCACCGGCTCGACTGGACGAGGCCACCCAGAAAGCTGCACTCCTCCATGCTCTGCATCACTGCGAAGGAAACCGCTCCAAGGCAGCCGCCATGCTCGGGATCTCCCGGTCTACTCTCTACGCACGCATCAAGCGCCTGTACTGAAGCAGCCTGGGTGCTGGCAGCAAAGTGCAGACGCTGATAGCGTTGCGCCACACCAGAAGACGCATCCCTAGGACAGGATGGCGATGAAGTCTCGACTGCTGATCGGCATCCTCATCTCAGCAACCCTGCTAGGCCTGCTGCTATGGAGGATCTCCCCAGCTCAGCTGGGGCAGGCCTTTTCCACTGCCAACCAAACTGCGCTGCTGCTCACAACCGCCCTGCATCTGCTAGTGCTATGCCTGAAGGTAGGACGTTGGAAAGTCGTCCTCAGCGCTCTGCCCGCTCCTCCAAAGCAAGTTCCCTGGCTCCCTTTTGATGCGCTCTTTCTTGGCTACTTTGGCAACTACGCACTGCCCGCCAAGCTGGGCGAACTGGGACGCTCCCTGCTCTACGCCCGACGCAGCGGACGGTCGCTGCCAGAAGTTCTCGCTACCATCCTGGTAGAGCGCTTCATCGATGCGCTGGTCTTGATAAGCGCCTTTCTCATCCTGGCAACTACCAGCCTGCTTCCCGAACGACTGCCGAATTGGGTACAGCTGTCTCTATATCTGGCCGCAGCAGGGACCCTTGCAGGGCTGCTCGCCCTGTTCCTGGCACGCCGATTCCTCAGCGCAAAGAACCTCAGAGCTACAGGGTCAGAGCAAGAAAGCGGTCTGCTGCGCAGAGTTCTGCAGCTCCTCAGCCGCTTCGGCGCTGGGCTCGCCATCCTCGAGCGTCCCAGGGTCGCGGCGCGAGCGCTCATCTGGACCCTCCTGATCTGGGCCGTCGAAGCTCTGGCTGTATGGATCTGCTTGCACGCCTTTGGCGCAAGCCTGCCCATCAGCGCAGCAATCCTGGTGATGGTGGTCACCTCCTTCGCCATCGCGGCCCCCAGCGCCCCCGGCGGGGTCGGCGTACATCAATGGGTAACGGTCTTGCTACTGGCCCCGTACGGAGTCGCCGAGCCGAGCGCAGCGGCAGCCAGTCTGGTGCTAACCGTCGCGGTCATCCTATGGGTCGTGCCCCTGGGGCTGTTCGGACTGTGGCGACAAGGCTACTCCACCGCACAGCTTCGCGCCGACTACGACGCGACCCACTGAGACCAAGCACACCGCCAGCAGCCAGCAGCCAGCAGCCAGACCCTCAAACAAGCTGACGTAGCACCACATATAAGCGACAATGAATGGCTATGAAAATCCAAGTCTCCGAGCCCCTGCCCCTCAGCGCCGACGAAGCCTTCTATCTGATTCGGGACGACATGCCCTCGCTGGTACCCTTCCTGTACGACGTAGAACGCATCGAGGTGGTCACCCGAAGTGAGGATGAGGGCACCGTCGAGCTGGTCAACATGTGGTACGGCGACCTCGACAAGATCCCCCGACCGGTACGAAGGTTCATAAAGCGCGAGCTACTCACCTGGAAGGACTACGCCACCTGGACCGCTCAAGACCGCACCTCCCGTTGGCGACTCGAGCCCAGCATCGGCGGCAAAGTCTTCGAGTGCGCCGGCACCAGCAAGCTCATCGAAGACGGCGACAGCTGCCTTCTGGAGATGGACATCAACCTTGAGATCTACCCCGAACAGGTACCGGGGGTCCCCAAGCTGCTAGCTCGGAAGTTGCGGCCTCAACTTGAGCAGATCATCGAACAGCAGGTCTCCCCAAACCTGCGCAATCTCGCTACCAGCGTGCGGCGCTACGTCGCATCGAGAGAATGAAGGGCAACCCCATGTCAAGACCCTTTCTGCTCACCCTGTTCGCCCTGACTTGCCTGCTACCCACAGCAGCCGTCGCGGCCTGCGGTGATGGAATCCTCGACAGCGGAGAGCTCTGCGACGACCTGAACACCAGCCCTGGCGACGGCTGTGACGCCACCTGCAGCATCGAAACCGGCTGGAACTGCACCGCGGCCAGCTTCAACCTATCCTTCGAGCAGCGACTGTACGACGACCAGATTCACGATACGCCGAACTGGAGCCTCTCCAACTCCGCCATGACGGTCACCCAATCGGTCAACTCAGACCCAGCCGTCTACGTATCGACCCTGCCAGCCGCGGGAGTCACCATCGCTTTTGACCTGACCGTCAACACCTACTACGACGATGACTTCATCGGTTGGGCCATCGGCTATCAGGACGGCGACCATGACAACCCGGCCGCAGACTGGCTGTTGTTCGACTGGAAGCAGGAGCATCAGTGGCTCTCGAGCGGCGGCGGCCACTACGCCGCGCAGGGGCTCTACATGTGGCGCGTGCAAGGAGCCATTACCCAGGTAGGCCAGCTGTGGGGCCACAGCGGCCCGATCAGTCTCATCGCTGCAGCCAACACTCTGGGCGATGCTGCGGCCCTCGACCCCAATGGCGACCCTGATGGCGACGGTCAGATCAACCGCCACGAAGACAATCCGCTGGGCACCGGCTGGAACGACTACCAGACCTATAGGATTGAGATCAGCTACTCCACCAGCCTGGTGCAGGTCTGGGTCGACGGGGTTCAGGAGTTCAACGTCGCAGGCATCTTTCCGACCGGTAACTTCGGCTTCTACAACTACTCCCAAGCAGACATCGTCTACACCCTGATCTCACCCACCGATCAGAGCATCTGCTCCATGGCTGATAGCGACAGCGATGGCATCGTCGACCTCGACGAGTTGGCCATCGGCACCGACCCATACGATCCCGACAGCGATGGCGATGGCCTGGGCGACCTCACCGAAGTGGTCGACCCCCAAGCACCCCAAAACAGCGATGAAGATTCACTGATTGACGCCCTCGACCCGGACGACGACGGCGACGGAGTGCCGACCATCGACGAAGATCTCAATGGTGACGGTAATCCCGCCACCGACGATAGCGACGGTGACAGCATCCCCAACTATCTAGATGAAGACGACGACGGTGATGGCCTGTTCACCCTCGACGAAGACCCCAACGGCAATGGTCTGCCCGGCGACGACGATACGGACGGCGATGGACTTGCCAACTACCTGGATGTTGACAGCGACGGCGACAGTAGCGGCGACGCCGTCGACTGCGAACCCCTCGATCCGGTGATCTACCCGGGAGCCACCGAGCAATGTAATGGCCTGGACGATGACTGTGACCCCAATACCTTCGCAGATGCGGCCGGAGAGATTGACGGGGATGGGGATGGCTCCCTGAGCTGCGTCGATTGCGACGATGCCAACGCCACCAACTTCCCAACTAACAGCGAGATATGCGATGGGGCAGACAACGACTGCAACCAGCTCGCCGATTTCGGTAACCCCGGCAGCCTTGGTCTCGAAGAGGACGGCGACGGCGACGGGTGGGCTGCTTGCGCCGATTGTGATGACGGCGACTCCAGCAACTTCCCTGGCAATGTCGAGCTCTGCGACGGTCAGGACAACAACTGTAACAATATTGCTGACTTCGACCCGATCTACGGTGAGTTCGACGTCGACCTCGACGGCATACTTGGCTGCCTTGACTGCGACGATGCCAACGCCGCTAATTTCCCCGGAAATGCCGAATACTGCGACGGTCAGGACAACGACTGCGATGAGGTGATTGATGAGAACGATGCGGTCGATACGACTACCTGGCACCAGGACGCTGATGAAGACGGCTACGGCAGCCCGACCGCAACGGTGCTGGCTTGCGACCTGCCACCAGGCTACGTCGGAGACGCCAGCGACTGCGACGACAGCGACGCATCAGTGAACCTGGATGGCACTGAGGTCTGCGACGGCGTGGACAACGACTGCAACGATGCAGTGGATGAGCCCGAAGCGACCGACGCGCGCAGCTGGAACCGCGACGCCGATGGCGACGGCTATGGCGATCCGCTGGCCACTACCGTCTCCTGTGAGCAGCCCACCGGCTACGTCGACGAAAACACTGACTGCAACGACGACAACAGCGCGGTCAACCCCGGTGAGGACGAGATCTGGTACGACGGCATCGATCAAGACTGCGACGG
>DJIF01000010.1 GCA_002433485.1 Deltaproteobacteria bacterium UBA6601 | reverse complement strand
GAGTGCAGCCTTCGGCCTCCTCACAGGGAAGCCTTGGATTTCGCGGAAGCTCCGGTCCAACACAGGCGGCAAGCAGGAGCGGCAGAGGAAGTACCAGTGACAGGCTTTGGGCTCGGAAGGACATAAAGACTCCAGGTTGATGTGTTCTGAGAAGCCCACTTAAAAGCTTCGAGAGCTGGACAAGGCAAATGCCATGCCAAACCAAGGGGCCTTCCTAGTGATCGTTGAGCTTAGCCCTGATCAAGGGGAGCAATCAGCGTGCTCCACTACCGCCAGATCCTGATTTGCTAGCCCCAGAGCCGCTTCATGGGGGAGCGCCGGATAGACTTTCGATCTCCGCGAGCATCTGCCGCGCCTGATCATCATGAGGGAAGTTCTCAATGGACTTGTTGAGCAGCCGGGTAGCGGCTTCGAGCTTGCCCTCTTCCATATAGATACGGGCCAGGCCGTTGTACTTGCGAAACTCAATATCCGGGTTGATGTCGATGGCCCGCTTGAGGTTCTGGCGCGCCTCCTCGGTTCGCCCCTGGCGCAGGTACAAAAGCCCGAGCCCTTCATAGGGGCAGGTGTAGTTGCTGTCATCGCGGGCAAGAGCCTCGCGAAAGCCCTGCTCTGCAGCTTCGTCCTGTCCTCGACCCATGCGAATCATCGCCAACTCGGCCAGGGCGTAGGGATTGCGCGGATGAACAGCCAACACCCGAGTAAGCAGCTTCTCCGCCTCATCCAAGAGGCTCAGTCCGATCAATGAATTGGCCTTACCGATCATGGCCAGTTGATCGTCTTCCTGAACATCCAAAACCCGATCGAACCAAGAAATGGCGCGCACGTGCTGGTCCTGGTTTGCAGCTGACCAACCCATGCCCAAACAGGCCAACTCCTGCACAAAGCGGCCATATAGAATCTCGAGGGAGGAGTCTTTAGGGCTCACTTCAGCAATGCCAGATAGATCAAGGCCTGCGTCCAGTAACTGCTGCGCTCGCTGGTAGTCTCGATCATTGATGGCCAGGTGCCCCCTGGCCACTGAAATGCCGGCGGCCAACCGAGGCTGCCCCTCCAACCCATCCAGTGCAGCTCGGGCCTCAGCGAAGCGCCGAGAGAACAGCAACATAAAGGCCCGCACCAGCTCAACCCGGGAGTCAGCCTCGAGCCCTAGCGAAGCATCCAGGTGCTGCAGCGAAGCGGAATAATCACCGCTTTCAAAGGCCAACATCGCAGCGGCAAAGCCACCCTCTGAGGGGCTCTGATGAACCGACTTTAAGGCCTCATTGGCAGGCTCTTGCTGAGCACTGCAGCCCAACATCAGAGCGACACAGGCAGCAGCGAAGCAGCGCGGTAACAACTCAGCTCCAGATCCGCTGAGCCACCCGATCGTACTCCTCAAGGGTGCTCTCCCAGCGCAGCACAGTACCCTCTTCGACCACATGCCGCCCGCCAACCCAGACGTCACGAACCATACTGGCATGACCACCAAGGGCGATCGCTGCCAACAGCGCCGCATCAGAGTCGGCACCGACCCGCACTCCCGCCAGGGCCGGAGTATTGCTATCCAGCGCGACCAAATCAGCACGAGCGCCTACCCTGATTCCTGAATCCAACAAACCGGCTGAGCGCATTCCATTAGCAGACCCCACATCAAGCAGCAGGGGCCCAACCGAGCCGTCAGCGGCAAGCAGACAATTGCGCGAGCCGGTTCGCAGGCGCTCGCCGTTCTCCAGACCCGCCATCTCAACAAAAGGATCAATCCGAACCTGACTGTCACTGCCCAGGGAAAGCGAGACACCCTCGGCCAACAGCTCTTCAAGAGCTGGTAGGCCATCACCCAAATTCTGCTCGGTACTCGGACACACACAGACCGAGGCGCCCACCTCACCGAGTAGCTTCGCCTCACCTGCGACCAGGTGAGTAGCGTGAACCGCGGTAAAGCGCTCGCTGAGCAGACCCAACTTGGCAAACAGCTCGACCGGGTGCAGGCCGTGCTCCGCAAGGCATTCACTCAGCTCCCTGGGCTGTTCGCTCACATGAGCGTGCAGGATGCGATCCTGCTCCTCGCTCAAGCTGGCAAGCGCGGTCAACCACTCAACATCAAGGGCCCGCACCGAGTGAGCCCCCAGCCCAATGCGTACAGGCCGCCAGGCCTCGGGCTCAAGCTGTGCTTCGGTCGACTCCAGAGCTCGGCAATAGGCATCCAGATCAGCATCAAGAAAGCGGCGCTGACCGGCAGAAGGGGCCACCCCCGGACCGCCCCGCTGATAAGCAACCCGCAGCAGACTGATACCAATCCCTGCAACCTCGGCCGCCTCCAGCACCTTCAACGAGAGCTCAGCGGGATCCTCATAGGGCTGCCCGCCGACCTGATTGTGGAGATAGTGAAATTCGGTGACATGGGTATAGCCAGCCTGCAGCATCTCCATGAAAGCCAGTCGGGAGACCACCTCAATATCCTCAGGAAGAAGATTCTGAGTGATCCGATACATGGCCTCGCGCCAGGACCAGAAATCATCACCGCTACGCCCGGGAAAGCGCCGTTCGGTTCGGCCACGCAACAAGCGCTGGAAGGCGTGAGAGTGGTTGTTACAGAAGCCAGGCAAAAGGACCCGGCCGCGAAGTCGGTGGACACCTCTGGATGGCGAAGTTGAAAAGTCGGTCGGAATGCTTGAGAGGTCAGAAGTGATGGTCATCACTGAAGGGTCCGCGTGCTGTCCCCGACCGCGCCGCTCGATCTCCTCAATCCGACCATCACGCCCGACATGGATCACCACATCGGGCTCCAGTTGGCCATCGATCAATGTGAGATCTGCGCGCAGCGAGACAGCCAACCAAAGCTCCAGTGCAAAAGGCTCAAGGGAAACTCGCTAACGAGGCCCCCAGCGCTAAGGATACAAGACCCGCGCTCGAAGACCTCGCCGGGGCTGCTCAGGAATGTCAGCTTCAGTGGCAAGCTGCGATCCGGGCAGCACAGGAAGACAGTCCTCAAAGGCCTCTGTGCCAGGCGCAGCGGACATGGCCAGCAACCAGGCTCCGGGCGCCAGACAGTCCTGGACAAGGCGCATCAGTTGCTGTTGGTCGCGGCGCGGAACAAAACCTCTACCGCCACCACGAGTTGGCACCGGTGGCGGATCAACGATGATCCCACCCCAGCGCCGCCCAGCTTTACCGGCCTTCTTCAGGAATCTGAACACATCGCTCCTGACAAAGCTGCGCGGATCGGTCGTCAAGCCGTTAAGCAAATAGTTGGCGCGGCCACGCTCCAGTGCCGTTGCAACCTCATCCACGTTATCCACGCTCTGCGCCCCACCCCGCAACGCCGCTACACCAAAGCCGCAGGTATAAGCAAACAGGTTCAAGATCCGTCGTCCTGCACTGTTATCACGCACCCATCCACGCATCGCACGGGCATCAACAAACAGGCCGGTGTTGTGACCGTGACAGAGATCCACAGCAAAACGAAGGCCGCGCTCATTGACCAGTAAGCGACCCTGCCTTGCTGCAATGAGATCACCCTCAATGGGCTGAGTCGGCGCTCCCGACAGCTGCCGACCACTGCGCTGTCCAGCAATGGAAGAGTGGAGGACCTTCAGATAAAGGGCCATACCGGGGCCCAGCTCTGCCTCCAACCAGCGCGCTATTTGGTCCACTTCAGGGTCCTGAGCACCTTCTGGACGAAAGCAATGCACCAGTGCCGCGGGGCCGTAGCGATCAATGACCCAGCCCGGAGCGCCCTCCTCACGGCCGTCAAACAAGCGATAGACATCGCAGTTCGAGGCATTGTCGTGAAAGGCGCTCCGAGAGCCAGCCGAGGCCGCGAGAGCCTGCCTCAGCGCCTCGACTGGCTTCGCGAACTCAGTCTGCAAGCGTTGCCAACGCTGTGGAGGAAGCCTCTTCCATGAGTTGGGTAACCCGCCGCGCCAGGCGACTGGGATCTTCCAGAGGGCTGCCCTCACTCAGCAAGACCTGGTCGTAGAGCATCTCAATCCAGGCGGTGACCTGATCCGACTCGGGAGCCAGCTCATGCAGCTTCTTCAAGTTAAGGACCAACGGGTGGGTCGGGTTCACCTCCAGGATCCGCTTACTGCGCGGAATGCTGTCGTCCTGAGCTCGAAGTAAGCGCTCCAGATAGGCGTGGTGTCCCCCGGCTGGCACCACCAGACAGCAGGGCGAGTCGGTCAGTCGCGAGGACAGACGCAGTTCACTGATCTGCTCCTCAAGCACCGCCTTCATCCGCTCAAATAGGGGAGTCAGAGCCTCCTCGTGCTCCCCTCGAGCGGCCTTCTCAGCCTCGCTCTCCTCAAGCTCAAGATCTGCATCCTGAACAGAGACAAACTTCTTGCCATCAAAATCACCGAGGCCCTGCACCGCCCATTCATCAATGGCATCGCACATGTAGAGCACCTCGTAGCCCTTCGCCTTGAGGCTCTCCAGATGTGGGCTGGAGGAAACTGCCGCTTCCGACTCACCCAGGACATAGTAGATGTCCTTCTGGCCTTCAGCCATACGATCTACGTAGTCATCCAGCGAACTCAATCCCTGATCGGCTGAGCTGCTGTAGCGCAGCAGACCTGCGAGCCGAGCACTGTGCTCAGGGGACATGTGCAGCCCCTCCTTGAGGACCGCACCAAAGTGCTCCCAGGCCTTCAAGTATTCCTCTGGCTTGTCCTTGGCCAGCTGATGAAAGAGGTCGAGGCTCTTCTTGATGACCTGCTTGCGGATGACCCGCGTAATGGCCGAGTCCTGCAACAACTCGCGAGAAACGTTGAGTGGAAGATCGTCCGAATCGATAACCCCACGCATGAAGCGCAGCCAGACCGGCACCAGTTCCTCGCAGTCGTCCATGATGAAGACCCGATTAACGAACAATCGCACTCCGCGCCGATGCTCGCGCATAAAGAGGTCATGAGGAGGCTTGGCTGGCAGGAACAAGAGGCCGGTAAACAGCTGCTTGCCCTCAATCTTGAAGTGATTGTGACCAAGTGGCTCGTTCCAGTCATGACAAAGGTGCTTGTAAAACTGAGCGTACTGCTCTTCGTCCAGTTCAGATGCAGGCCGCTGCCACAGGGCATTGCCCTCATTTACCTGCTCAAGCTTATCTTCCTGCTCCTCTCCGTCTGGAGCGGTAACCGGCAGGAGAATGGGATGACTCACGTAATCGGAGTAGCGATTGATCAGGCTACGCAGACGCCAGGTATCGAGAAACTCGTCCTGGTCTTCGCGAAGGTGGAGGACCAGGGTAGTGCCGCGACCATCACGCTCGGCAGGGGCGACGGTGAAGCTCTCGGTTGCATCCGAGGTCCAGCTCCAAGCCTCTCCATCCGAGCCGGCAGCGCAGCTGATTACTTCCACCGAATCCGCCACGATGAAAGAGCTGTAGAAGCCGACCCCAAACTGGCCAATCAGGCGAGCATCGCTCTGTTCGGCCTGCTGCAGAAAGGCCAGCGTGCCAGAGTGGGCTACTGTGCCTAAATTTTCGATGAGCTCGTCGCGGCTCATGCCGATGCCGTTGTCGGCAATAGTAATGGTGCGAGCTTCTGCGTCGCAGCTGATCTTAATAGCGAGTTCTTCGTCCTCATCCAATAGCGAGTCATCGGTGAGCGCCGCCAACTTCAATCGATCAATCGCATCGGAAGAGTTGGATACCAACTCCCTCAGGAAGATCTCCTTGTTGCTGTACAGAGAGTTCACCACCAGCTGCAGGAGCCGCGATACCTCTGCCTTGAACTTACGCTGTGTCTTCTTCGCCTGAGCCATCTACTTATTCCTCCATGGGCCGATAACGCCCGGTCGAGGCAGCTACATAGATCGCTTGCAGATTTCGTCAAGGCCCCGGCTTGTCGCTGGCGCTGATAGACTCGCCGCAATGCACGAGGCCAACGAGAGAGCGCTTCGCAAACAACTGGTGCAAGCCAGCCACCTCTGTTACCAGCAAGGGCTCCTCGTCGCACTGGATGGAAACCTGAGCGTTCGCCTTTCGGGCGAGCTCATACTCTGCACTCCAGCTGGCTGCCATAAAGGGATGATCGAAGAAGACGACCTTATCGTTGTCGACCTCCAGGGTAAGAGACTGCGCGGCGGGGGTGAGCCCACCTCCGAGCTGGCGATGCATCTGGCCTGCTACCGGCAGCGACCGGACATCAGAGCGGTGGTCCATGCCCACCCGCCAACCTGCATTGCATTTACCGTCGCCGGGGTCTCCATGGCCCGCTGCGTGCTACCTGAGGTGGTCCTCACGCTAGGGGTGGTCCCGACCCTGGACTATGACACCACAGGCACTCAGGCGCTGGCAGACCGGGTTGGAAGCGCGATGCTGCGTCACGATGCAGTGATGATGGATCGACATGGCGCTGTATGTGTCGGCAGCAGTCCTCTCGACGCTTTCTGCAAGCTGGAAACCATGGAACACATGGCCAAGATCATGAAAGCGGCCAGAGACCTCGGGCAGTTACGCGACCTGCCCGCCGAAGAATCCCAGGCACTCCGCTCCATGGGCCTCAAGCGCTACGGGGGTCCTCCGGCAGCGCTCGCCATGGCAGACCAGCCGGGGGCCGATCTCCCGGAAGCCTGCACCGGTTGTTCAGGATGTACCAATCCGAGCGACGAAGGCCTGGCGCCAACTGCTGGCTTCAGCGTAGCGCGCATCACCAATACCGAGATCATTCCGTGGCAACGACAAGCTCTTGAGCGCGAAGTACGCAAGGCTATCTCGGAGGTGCTCGGCTGATGCCTATCCACCCCAAAACCAAGCGCCAAGTAGCCAGCAGTGGGGAAGCGTCATGATTCCACTGGTCGACCTCACGCGAATCCACGAACCGCTACGAGATGAGTTCTCGGCAGCCTTCAGCGCAATTATCGGCTCAAGCCGCTACCACCTGGGCCCCCACACAGCGGCCTTTGAGACTGAGTTCGCCCAGCATGAGGGAGCAGAGCACGGGGTCTGTTGTGGCTCTGGTAGCGACGCGCTGTACCTCGCCCTCCGGGCCCTCGATATCGGCCCGGGAGATTGCGTTGTCACCGTGTCCAACTCTTTTCTGGCCACCGCAGAGAGCATCGCCAGAACCGGAGCACAGGTTCTTTTTGCCGAGCCGGACCCCACCAACTACACCATGGACCCCGCTGATCTGGTTGAGGTGATGCGCGACAGCCGAGCCCAGCGAATCAAGGCTGTAATCCCTGTCCACCTCTATGGTCACCGAGCCGACATCCGTGGAATCCGCGCGGCGCTGAGACAAACCGGTAACAGCGCTGCCAGCGTAATTGGCGACGCGGCTCAGGCGCATGGCTCCCCCGGAGTAGGCGGAGAGACAGACATCACCTGCTACTCTTTCTATCCCTCCAAGAACCTGGGAGCCTTTGGTGATGGGGGAATCGTGCTGTGCCGCGATCCGGCAGTAGCCGCCCGGATTCGCAGCCTGCGCAACCACGGTCGAAGCGGCAAACACAACAGCCGAGAGCTCGGCCTCAACTCGCGCTTTGACGAGATCCAGGCCGCCTGCCTGCGCGTTAAGCTCCCCCACCTGCACGCCTGGAACGAAATGAGGCGCGCCCTGGCCGACGGCTATCGCAAGCGCCTAGCCGACACGGAAGATCTGATCCTTCCCCAGGACGCCCCAGGGCATGTGTACCACCTCTTTGCGGTTGGCATCCGCGGCGGGGCAAAACGTCGTGATCACATCGCCGCCCAGCTCCACAAAGCGGGAGTAGGGGTCGGTTTCCACTACCCGGTGGCGGTCCATCAAATGAGCCTCTACCCTGCACAGAGGCCGCTTCCTATCACTGAGAGCTTATGTGAGAGCATGATAAGCCTGCCCCTGTTCCCGGGAATGCGAGAGGATGAACTCGATACCGTCGCAGCAGCCCTTCTCGAAGCTCTCTAGCTGCAACGCTAGAATCTAAACAATGAACGCAGTAACCCGAGAGCACGCAGCTGTCCTGTTTTCAGGCGGCTCTGACAGTACGCTGGCCGCGGCCCAGATGCTCGACGAATTCCAGAGGGTCACCCTACTGACCTTTCAGCCTGGTTTTTTACTCTTCATCAACAACACCCGCGTGCACGCCAGAAAGCTCCAGAACTGCTTCGGCAGCGACCGAGTGCAACACAAAATCATCAACATTCAGGACCAGATCAAGGCGATCCTTGGCAGCGATCCGGGCGCAGACATGGGCGAGTATGGCTTCAACATGACCAGTCTGGTTTGCCTTGGCTGCAGACTTTCCATGCACTCCGCGGCCATTGTCTGGTGCCTAGAGCACCGGGTTCCATATCTGGCCGACGGCAGCATTCGTGCTCAATCCACCATTCCTGAGCAGATGGAGTCGGTCATCCGCCGAAATCGTCGATTCTACTCAGAGCGCTATGGAATCCGACACTTCTCTCCCATCTATGAAGAGAACGAGTCCGATCGCCGGCTCGAAGAGCTCGGCATCGCAGACAAGAACAAGCTGAAGAAGCAATTCATCCTGTTCGACACCCAGGCCACATGCCCCTTCGGTGTCCCGGCAGACGTCTACGGCAGGCTGTTCTATGGCCGCATGGTAGGACGCCAGCGAGAAGATGACAGCGAGCAATACTGTGCTGAGAAGTACCCACTGATGCGCGACGAGATTGCAGCGGTCATTGACGGCAAGGGCCTGGAAGTCGAGCAACTGGTCGAGCAACTGCGGGCGATTCGACGCGCTGATGGCGACCTTGGGCCGGTCCAAGGCGATGAGGTGGCCTTTGACCGAGCGCTGGGCGAAGATATCGGTGGGCTCTGAGCGTCGCGGGACGTTCTGGTCCCGATCCTGAATTCAACAGGAGGCATCGTGGACATCCTCGGAATCAGCTTCGGTATCGACTCATCGGCCTGCCTGCTCCGCAACGGCAAAGTCGTGGCCGCGGTTCTCGAAGAGCGCTTCTCCCGAGTAAAGCATGATGTCGCCTGGCCCCAACACGCCATCAGTTGGTGCCTCAGTCAAGCCAACACAGACCTGAGATCCATTGATCAGGTTGCCTTCTTCTGGAACCCGGCTCTTCAGCTCGACTTCCCCCATCCTGGACGCTCTCGCAGTTACCGACATCATGGCGATTATCTGCACATGGTCCCCAGCTGGCTGCTGGCCCCAGCCGCCGGTGGAGCCGGTGTCTCCAGCCCCTCATTGAGCCAACGGATAGCGCTTGATCAACGGCACCGACCGCTCGAAATTCACTACATTGACCATCACCTCTGCCACGCCGCTTCAGCATTTTTTCCAAGCCCATACCAACAAGCAGCAGTGCTCACCGCAGATGGCTACGGCGAGCGTGCCGCTACCAGTCTGGCGACCTGTAGCAGCGACGGCCTGCAAGTCCTTGAGCAGTTTGAATTTCCCAACTCGTTGGGTTCGTTCTACGCCGCAATCACCAGCTGGCTCGGCTTTCGTGCCAACTCAGGGGAGGGTAAGGTCATGGGACTGGCGCCCTACGGGGACAACTCTCTGGTGGGGGAGTTTCGCGAGATTCTCGGGCTTGGCGGACAGCTCCCCTACGACCTGAACAGAGAACTCTTCAGCTTCTATCTGGACCGACCCTCAAGGGTAAGCAAGCGCTTTATTGACCGCTTCGGTCCTGCTGCTGAACCCGGCAGCCGCCAGCACAGCCAACACCACAAGGCCGTCGCATTCGCCGCACAAAATGCTCTGGAAGAGGCCATGCTCGCCCTGACTGCTCGGCTCCACGAGCTGTCCGGTCAAGAGCACCTGGTCATGGCAGGAGGGGTAGCCATGAATTCAGTCGCCAACGGCCGCATCGAACGCGAGTCACCCTTCTCATCGCTCTGGATTCAGCCAAGTTCTGGCGACGGGGGCACCGCAGTCGGCGCCGCCCTTTGGGTCTGGCACGAGATGCTCAAGCAAGAACAGAGGCATCCTTGGAGCACTGACCGGCTGGGCCCGTCATTCAGCCCTGAACAGTGTCGGTCGGCGCTGCGGAAAGGTGGCTGGAGTTGGCACGAACCAGAGGACCTCTGCGATCAGGTCGCCGCAGAACTCGAGCAGGGCGCGCTGGTGGGCTGGTTCCAGGGAGCCGCTGAGCTGGGCGCCAGGGCCCTCGGTGGCCGCTCGATCCTGGCCGATCCCCGGCCTGCCGCTAACAAAGATCTGCTCAACCAGAGGGTCAAGTTTCGCGAAGGCTTTCGACCCTTTGCCCCTTCAGTAATCGAAGAACGCGTCGCCGATTTTTTTGAGCTCGACAGCAGCACTACCATCCCATGGATGCAAAAGGTCTATCCGGTGCGAGAACAAGCACGCGACCTGCTGGGCGCGGTCACCCACGTGGACGGCACCGCTCGCCTACAGACCGTCAACGCCGCCAGTGCTCCAAAGTACCATGCGCTGATCTCGGCTTTCGGCAAGCGTACTGGAGTACCGGTTCTGCTCAACACCTCATTCAACGTACGTGGTGAACCGATGGTACTGAGCCCTGATGACGCCATCCGTTGTTGGGCAACGACTGGGCTTGATCTATTGGTGCTTGGCCCCTGCATACTCCGCAAGGCGCCCGCGTGAGCAGCGATCGAGCCGAACCCACGCTCAGCGTCGTTGTTCCTTGCTACAACGAAGAGAGCTGCCTCAAACCGACCCTGGACGAGCTGGTCGGCGTACTGTCAGGATCACGCTTCAGTTGGCAGGTGATCGTTGTAGATGACGGCAGCCAGGACCGTAGCACCGAGGTAGCCGCTGCCTTCGGCAACCAAGACCCGAGAGTCTCGCTGGTCAAACACCGTCACAACATGGGCTCTGGACAGGCCATCTGGACCGGCATTCAACACGCCGTCGGTCGCTACGTCATCTACGTCCCAGCTGACGGCCAATTTGATCACGGTGAGATCCCAATGTTTGTTGAAGCGGCCGAGAACGGCGCTGACGTAGTCATCGGACATCGCCTCAGCCGCGACGACTACACCCTCTATCGCCGAACTTCTTCGGCCGTCTTCCTGTGGCTCTGCAACACCCTCTTCGAGCACCAGTTTCAAGACGTCAACTGGGTTCACTTATGGAGGCGAGACATCTTCAACTCCTTCGAACCGAGAAGCCGTGGGGTGTTCTTCCTCGAAGAGATCCTGGTCCGTGCCCGTAGCCTGGACAAACAGGTCGTAGAAGTTCCCTCGCTTTATCGCCCCCGGCAAGGCGGCAAAGCCAAAGGTGGGCGGCCCGACGTCATCGCCAAAACCATCGCTGAAATGGTGCAGTTGTGGATCGAAAGAAAGCTTGGTTAGAGGTCCGTCGAGTCCTTCAGAACATCCCCGGCCGCAGGCCTTGAACATCAAGCTTGGCGAGCAGCCACTGATCACCAATGCGCTGAAAAACAAAGACCGCGTCCAAGCGATAAATGACCAGAGAGCCCGAATAACCAAAACGAACCGTCCCCTGCAGCTCAAGCTTGCCGACTGCACCTGCCACCCGCAGCTCTCGACTCCTCCAGTTGGCCGCCGGTCCAGTCACCTGCAGCCAGAAATCATCCAGACGAGCCAGCGCCTGTTGATAATTGCCTTCTCCGACAGGCCGCGGCCCACGAAAGTGAAAATCCTCACTCAACAGTTCCTCTATGGCAGCACGATCCCCTGCTGAGAAAGCCGCAGTGAAGGCATCCAACTGCTGCTCAATACGCTCGGTCTCACTCACCACAAGTCCTTCAACCAACACCGCGACCAGCGCGACCAGGGTCCCTACAAGCAGTACCGAACGAGTCGAGTTCAACACAGACATCAGGATCAAGGCTTAGCAGGCTGCTAGGCTCTGCGCTATGAAGACAGGTCTCGCGCTCATCGGCACCGGTTACTGGGGTCCGGCCATTGCTCGTAACCTCGACACCCTGGTCGACGCCGAGTTGCTGTATCTAATCGACCGCGAGCTAGACCGCGCGAAAGATGTGGCTGATCGCCTCGGTCTAGGGGTCCGCTGTGACGAAAAACTCAGCCAGGCCCTCACCGATCCCGCGGTGGAGGCAGTGGTCATCGCAACCCCAGTACCAAGCCACTTTGAGCTGGCACAACAAGCGCTGCTGGCGGGCAAGCACGTTCTGGTCGAGAAGCCACTAGCAATGACCGTAGCGCAATGCCGAGAACTGGAACAATTGGCAGAAAATCAGAGCCTGATCCTCATGGTCGGACACATCTTCCGCTTCAACTCAGCGGTCAAACAAGTGAAGGAATACATTGATGAGGGCGAGCTGGGTGAGGTTCTTTACATCCACAGTAGACGGGTCAATCTGGGCAGGGTCCAGGGGGACGTCAACGCGCTGTGGTCTTTTGCACCACATGACTTCTCGATCTTGAACTACTGGCTCGATGCCCAACCACTTTCGGTCCAGGCGCGAGGATTCTCCTACATTCAGCAAGATGTTGAGGACGTTGTGTTCTGCACCGTGACCTATCCCGATGGGATCGGGGCCCACCTGCACCTGGGCTGGCTGGATCCCCGCAAGGTCCGCGAGATGACCGTGGTTGGCAGCCAGAAGATGGTTGTCTTTGATGACGTCGCACCCTCTGCCAAGGTCCAGCTCTACGACAGCAGGATCAGCCGCCGCGTGCCGGGTCCGGGCAGCTTCGCTGAGTGGCAGGTAGATATCCGCCACGGCGACGTCATCACCCCCCAACAGGACTGGAGCGAGCCGCTCCGGGAAGAAATGCAGCACTTCATCGACTGCATCCAAAAGGGCATTCAATGCCTTAGCGACGGGGCCGAGGGTCGCGCCGTGACCGCTGCCATCGTCGCCGCACAGGAAAGCCTTGCACGCGGTGGCGAGGAGGTATTTCTCGACAAGCTCGGGGAAGACTCAAGCGACCCGAAGGGCTAATCGAACATGAGTAAGCTCCTGTTCAGCCTGATCCTGATGGGCATCGCCCTATCTTCAGACCCGGTAAGCGCGGCACCTAACCGCGGAGTCCAACCGCTAAGTGGCTTGCCAATCGAGCTCGACTGCCGAGCACGCCTGCCATCCGGGCACCCAGCACTGCGGGCGCACCAGGGCCGCGACCTGAGCCACCTCCGCAACGGACAAGAACCGCATCTTGACGCACAGACCTGGTTGGATGGCTATCTGTGCGACAAGGTGTGGTCTCTGCTTGAAAAAGCCGGCGCCCATCGCATCGCCAGCGAACTCCAGCTACCGGGCCGCGCAATCCTCCAGGTTCAACTTGCCGACCTGCACCTGGACAGCAGCCGAGTGGTGGACCAGCGCATCGATAACAGCCTGTTTCCGGTATCTGTCCCGCACTGGAGCATTGAGGTGATCTGGCAGGTCCAACTACTGATGCAATACGGCCTCAGTACCCGCAGCCAAAAACTGGACCTCGTAATGAGGAGCGCAGTCGACCAGCAGGACTACCAGCCGCTCAACCTAGGCTGGCTTTTTGAGCGCTCAACCCAACGCGCGCTGGGTCGACTGCCACAGGTGCTGGCGGACGAAGGTCGGCTAAGCGAGCTGCTGTTTTCACTGCGTAGTGATCCGCCTACATCACCCCTGGAATGGAAGCTCCAGCACGCCCTTGAGGATAGCTTTGCTCTGCTTCTCTCCATCGATGACGAAACCCGACACGCAGCGCTGGCCATGTTTCTCAGCTCCGCCCAGCTGGAGCTTCAACAAGCCCGCGACCTAGCGCGCTGGTACATCATCAACGACCCTGCCTTCGCAATTCAGCGCGATGCGCTCTCCTGGTACCTGCAGCAGGAAGCCGCGAGTGACAGCGCACAAGGACTTCGCCCGCAAGCGACTCAGCTGCTTCGCTGGCTGTTGTTGCGAGCGAGTTCCCACAAGGTCCGTACTGAGGTGCTGTTGGGTCTCAAGAACCGAAGTGGTCCAGAAATTCGCGAGATCCTGCTCTACGGTGCGACCGATGCCGACCCACGAGTAGCTGAGGTAGCCCTTTCCCAGCTGGACAACTTCAAGGCGGCCACCGCTGCAGAACTGAAGGACCTGGAGCCCAGCACCACCCCGTCCCTGCCGCCATGGACCCACGCTCTGGATGGACGCTATCTACTGGATAAGAAACGCAACCAAGAGCTCTTACTGAGCCTGGCAAAGCTGGCGAAAGGTCAGGCTGCCAAGCTGTGGTTAAAACGCTGGATCAACGAGCAGCAGGTAGCTCCAGAACAGCAGCAAGCAACCCTCACCCAATGGCAGAGCTTAAGCCGATCGGACGACCCTGAGCTACGCGAGGCGGTGCTGCGCAGACTTCTTAGAGAGCGACACCAGCTTGGTATCGATGAGCTCATTACCGAGCGCGCTGAGATGGAAACAGAAGCCTCGATCCGAGCCCTGGCGCTGGGCCAGCTGAGCGATGGCCCGCGCCAGCTCAAGGTGCTGCTCAGCGCGGCGTCCAGCCCCAACAACAGCCTCAGGCAGACCGCCGCAATAGCGCTGGCTCGACAGCTCCACAGCAGCGCAGAGTTGAGACTGCAGGAGCTGAGGAAGAACGACCCGGAACCAGCGGTGCGCCGAGCCGCCCGCAAAGCACTTAGGCTGCGCAAGAAGGAGCTGAGGAAGCGGCCCTGAACAAAAGAGCTGCGCTATTGCTCTGTCAACTTCAGCTCCAAGACCGGCTCACCCTGAGGGCGCTGACCCCGCTGAAATGACTCCTGCCGATGGATACTAAGCTGGCCTATCTCCTGCCGATCCTCAGCCAAAGCAAAATAGGAGCTGGTCTGCTGGGCAAGAACCACTGGGGCAAGAACCCCCAGGAAGAGCGCCTGATCCTCAGTCACATGCCACAAGACGTAGTCCAGCTCTTCGGCAGCAGGAGCTAGTCCGACCACTCGCAACCAGAGTTCTTGTCGGTCAGGATCCAACAAAGCACGCCCCAACACCCCTTGCAGCTGATCACCCGAACTTTGCCCATCAACCACCCGCAGCCGCGGGTCGCCCAGGCGACCCGCGAGGGACTGGAGAGCACGGATGTCTTCCGCGCTGCGCTGCATCGCAAGCTCAAGCCGATCAACTCGAGCCTGGGCCTCAGCGCGCAGCTGCCCCTGACCTTGACCCCACCATGCGACCGCGCAGACCATCAACAGCCCCAGCAGCAACAAAGTCCACAACAAGGCACGCTCTGGCGGGGCTGGGTAGACTGAGCTGGCCTCGCAAGGCTCCTGATCCAGTCCATCAACCCGCCGTAACACCCGGTCTACAAAATCGGCAGGAACGGGCTGAGCCTGAGAAGGCAGGGCGGAGTGATGAAAAGCGACCAGTACCTCCTCTACTCGCCCGGCGCAGACAACACAACCCTCCGCAAGGTGTAGCTGGATCCGCATGGCGAAGACCTTATCGGCAAGGCCAAGCGCGTAGCGGGGCAACTGGTCCGCCAGATCCCGACAGCGATCAAGCTCCACTGGAGCTCTCCTCTTCCCCGAACCACAGAGCAGCAAGCTCCTCGGCACCCAATGGAGCAACCCCAGCAGGAGTTACCACTCGACCCAAGCCCCGCTCTCTCAACAGGGAAAGCATCCAGCTCAAAGGCGGACCAAAATGAGCGTCGTAACAGGGAGCAAGCCGCCATATATCAGCAAATAAAGCCTCACAGAGCCGCTCTGCAGCAGCCTCATCGCCACCCTCAAGCCTGTTTGCAACCGGCAGTAACCAGGGAGCGGCCAGTTCAACCAGGTCGGCCAGCCCCTGAGCCTCGCCCTCTGCGACCTGCAGCAACAAAGCTCGGAGCCGCTCTGCACTGGGCAGGCTGCTCTCGAGTTCAGGACTCGGGGACGGGCTCATGCTGGCAGTCTACAGAGCCTTCTTGAGGAGCTCGACAATCTTCCAGCGAGTCCAGTGACCACTAGCATCAAGGCTGATGACAAAACGCACGGTCCCATGCCGCTCGGTATCCAGGTAGCCAGCAACTGAGCGGGTTATAGCGAGGGTCCCGGTCTTGTTATCACTGCCAGCTCTTGGCTTAAGTAACTTGCGGTGCGGCTCAAACAGACCAAGGGCGCCGATCATCGCGGCTGCTGTGGCTCGATTCTGATAGGAAATCCCCGAACCCTCTGTCATCACAAGTCCCTTTAACTCGGGGCGTGCTGCGATGAAGTCAGCGGCGACAGCGACGCTCTTCTCAAGAGTCGCGGGAGCGCCGCGGACTTCTGCGCCTACAGCCAGAAAGACCTGATTAGCTATGTAGTTATTGGAGTAGTGCAGAAGACCCTGGCAGGCATCAGCTAGTCGCTTGCTGCTGCGATGGATATAGAGAGGAGTCGCCATTGTCGCCCGCGCCGGGCCATATTCGGTGCCCAGCTCTACGCCAGCTCCCCGCAGCTTGGCGGCAATGAGCTCGGCGGCGTAAGCGCGAACCTCGACCGGATCTGAACTCAAATTGACCCGCAGCTTGCCTTGAACCCCTCGTCGCAGGGCTACCTTCCTGGCCAGGGGGGTGAGCGGTGTCTGGGCCTCAGCCGACCTGACCTGACTACCCTGAACCACCACATTGATGGTGTTGAAGTTGACCGCCGTCGCCGAATTGAGCGCATCGTAAGGATTGTCAGAGCCACCAACGCCAGGAATTGTGATCCCCTCGACAAAGAATGAATCATCAATGCCGATACCAGTAAGCTTTCTACCGGCCAGCAGGGGCACAAGGGCAGTGACCGCACGGTCCAGCTCCTCCGAGACCAACATGGGATCTCCCCTACCGCGGACCACAAGCTGGTCCCCTTCCAAAAAGAACTCGGTGCTGAAGCGGTAGTCCATGCCCAGGTAATGCGCAGCCAACAAGCAGGTTGGGATCTTCAGAATTGAGGCGGGCACAAAGGCCTCGCCAACTCCAACATCAAGCAACACCTCACCATCCCTATCCACCACCAGCACTACGCCCTCTGGACCGGCGAGCCGGGATATCTCCTGCTGCCAGTCGCTAGCCAGCGCGGTCCGGCTACACAGAGCCTGGCCAAGCAGGCCAATGGCCAGCCACAAGACAGGGACTGACCTGCAAACTCTACGCGCTAAATTCATTGCCGCTGACTGCAACCTGATCACCTCTCACAGTAGGACCGGAGCAACGGGGTCCACTGATGAAGGGCAGTGTACTTGCTCGAAGCGGGGTATAGTTCGACAGTTCATTCACCCGGATCCCTACGACCTAGATGAAGACCATCTCCAATCCCCCAGTCTGGCGAAGGCGCCTCTCCCTATCGCTCATGTTTGTGCTGATGTGCTTCTCCATCGAGGCCCACGGTGACGATCACCAGACCGAAGAAGAACAGCTGTCTCCAGGTATCCGACTGCGCATGGAAGGCTGCGGCTACGTCCGACCCAACAACCGCGCGGACGACGACGATGACAGCGCCGACGATGACGACGACAGCGCCGACGATGACGACGACAGCACCGGCGATGACGACGACAGCACCGGCGATGACGACGACAGCACCGGCGATGACGACGACAGCGCAAACGGCGATGACGACGACAGCGCAAACGGCGATGACGACGACAGCGCCGGCAGTGGCTCCAGAAGTTCCTGAAAACTCGCCAGGGCAAGCAATATGAACCGCCCGCTGGTTGAAGAAAAATTTGGTAGCTATCGGCTAACTCACCTGCTTGGCAAAGGCGGAATGGCGTCCGTGTACCGAGCGGTTCGCTCAGGACCGATGGGCTTCGCCAAACAAGTGGCCATCAAGCGGCTGCATTCCAGCCTCACCCGAGACAGCGCGATCCTCAAGGCACTGGTCAACGAGGCCCGTATTGGGGGTCAGTTAAAGCACCCCAACATCGTCGAGATCTATGAGTTCAATCGGGTAGACGACACCTACTACCTGGCCATGGAGTTCATTGACGGCTGGACCCTAGATCGAGTCATGCAGCTAGCGCAGCGCTACCAGCTGGAACTGCCGACCAGGGTCGCCCTCGACATGGCCATGCAGGTCTGTGAGGGACTGCACTATGCCCATACTCTCGAGAGTCTCGAAGGAGTTGAGGTCCGCCTCGTGCACCGGGACATCAAACCCGCCAACATCATCGTGGGTCGCGATGGGGTGACCAAGATCATGGACTTCGGCATCGCCAAAGCCGACACCAACCTGTTCAAGACCACCCTGGTAGACACCACCAAGGGCACTCCCCACTACATGTCTCCTGAACAGGTCGCAGGCGATCCGAACCTGACCGCAGTCTCGGACATCTTCGCCATGGGCAGCCTCATCTACGAGCTGATCAGCGGCAAGATCCTGTTTGAAGGTAACTCGCTCGCTTCGGTGCTGTTCGCGGTCTCGCGCGCGGAAGTCGATCAACAGATCGACAGCCTCGACAGGCTGGTTCCCGGCATAGGAGAGATCCTGGCCATCTGCCTGGCGCGCGATCCAGCCTCCCGCTTTCCCAGTGCCCGGGCCCTGCAGCGCGCCCTGATCAAGCTTGACAGTGGACTGAAAGAGAGCGCTTGGACTACCGAAAATTTCATGTACACGCTGCGCAGCAAACTGCTCGAAGATGACAGCAATCAGAACCCTGCTGACAGCAGCGAAGAGATCCAATTCGCTCCTTTGATCAGTGCCGCCGACCTCAGTGTCACCAGTCACGCTGCGGTCGAAGCTGCTCGGCGCGCAGCCGACGCCGAGATCAACAAGCTCCAAAGTCAGTACCTGAATGAGGCCATGGACGCGACCATGCCGGTCGCCGAGTTGGAAGAGTCAAGCCTCGCAGACACGCTGCTGCCCTTAGCCAGCGAGACAAAAGGGACTCCCCAGCCACAGCAACACTCAAGAGGACTGCTGTTGGTACTCGGAGCAGCGCTGCTCATCATCCTTGGGGTGATCGCGAGTCGAGAGCCAGCCCAACAGCCAGCCACCGCCGCCGAGTTCGCAGAGCAAGCAAAAACCGCACTGGACTCGGATCCCGATACGACAGAGATTGAGAGCACCCAGGCCCCGACAGCCCTGCCAACAGGACCGGCAACCAAGGGTAAGAACGACGCTGCACAAGATTTCAAGCCCTCACAACCGAGCAAGAGCTCCACTGCGACAGCGCAACCGGTTGCTGCGGCGCCCTCAAGAAAGCCAACTCCAGCCCGAATCAGTAGCCCCACAGTGACAGCTCGAGAAGAAGCCAACTTGCCAGCAAAAGGTCCTGACAGCAGGACAGCTAAGGGGGCACAGGGGGATGATTTGAACGAGCCCGAATTCGGCAAACTCGGAGTCCGAGCTTCATCGCCTTCCTCTGTTGTCTTTGTTGATGGCACTCAGGTGGGCAAGACACCACTGCTGCCGTTCGAATTGAGCGCCGGGGAGCACGAAGTCCGGCTGGAGTGCGCTACAGCAGGAATCAATGCGAGCAAATCCATTCAAGTAACCATTGAGGCTGGGAAGACCTTTAAACTGGGCAAGTACAACTTCACCACTGAGGAGTGGAACTAGGTGGCACGGACCAAGCCAATCGGAACTCGAGCCTGGATCCTCTGGGCGCTGACCCTGTCGACCTTGATCGCGGCTCCAACACTGGCCGACGACCACAACCCCAAGCAACGAGCCACCACCTCCCGAGCCCTAGCACTCTGGGGCCCGTCTGGAGCGCAGGATGGCAGCGAAGTGAGCCGAACGGTCCTTGATGCCCGGCTGCCTCGAGAAGAGCCCTTCCCCTCTCGGCTACTAACGCTGTCCGACTGGCTCGAGAGTCCCGAGTTCCAGATCAGTGGCAGCGGCACCCGGCTGGAATGCGAAGAACAGGTGCCCCTGGCTATTGGTGAGGTTCCAGAAGGAAAAACCGAACTGGATCATCTGACCGCACAAGGCATCAGCCTGCTGGATGATTTGGAGCCCGCCAGCGCGCTGGAGCAGTTTGCGCTGGCTGCACAGCGATTGCCCTGCCAACAGGAATTTCTGTCCCGAGAGTCACTTGCGTTGCTGCCCTTCTACCGAGGCATAGCCGCCTACCTGCTCGGGGATATTGACAAAGCAGCCGGTCAATTCCGCCAGAGCGCTGCGATCAATCCCGCTCAGCCCTGGAACCCTGCCTACCCAACCGAACCCCAGGCGACCTTTCTCTCAGCAGTCCAGGAGGTCATCGCCGCACCTAAGGCGCGGGTCTTTGGTGACCTGCGGGGCACCCCCTTTGTCGAATTCTGGCTCGACGGACAGCAGCTGGATGTAAACAAAGCCATTGAGCGCGAGCTACTGCCCGGAATTCACATCATTCAGGCACTGGATAGCAACTCAAAATGGCAGAGCTTTGTCTACCGCCTGGACAGCGGCGGCAAGATGCTGCTGTTCAGCAAGCAGGGGCTGGAGCGCACCATCCTGGACGGCCCCGATGGGCCGCTGGCCCAGGTGGCGACTGCGCTCCTCCGTGATCGGGCTGGCCAGAACCTGCTCACCGATCTCTTTCTCATCCGCCTTCACCCCACCGAAAAACGAGTCATTGAGTTACGTTCCTTCGATCCCAGAAGCGGCACATGGGACCGGTTGACCGCCCCGTCACCGCAAGCTCAGGCCGAGGCGAATGACGCACAAGCCACTGCTACGGAAAAGGCAACCGAACCTGCCCCAGCCCTTAAGAAAGCCCTATCTAAACAGGACAAACGAAGAGCGGAGCTGCTGAGAGAGGCACGGTATCGCTCAGGGGCTGTGGCAAGCTTCAAGCTATTCCAACTACACCGCTGCCCTGATGAAGAGGATGAGGCAGGACGCTGCGCCAACGGCAATGAAGCGCGTCCTCAATACATGGGTGGAGCGGTAGTGATGGACATTCGCATGCTGAAAGGGCTCAACCTGGACATCCGCCTTGGCATGACAACGACCGACCTCGATAAAGGTGCAACTCTGCTTCCTGAGATTGGTATCGGCGCCAAGTACCGCTTCCTCACCGGAACTCTGCAGCCCTATCTGGGCGGTGGCGGTGAGTTCTTTATCGGCACGGTGCGAGAGAGCGTCTACGACACCAACAATCAGGTCGTGGTCTATCCAGGGCTGCAAGGCTTCGGTGGACTGGACATCGAATTCTCAGATGGCTTCAGGATCACCTTCGAGGGCGGTGCTGGCGCAGTCATTAACCCGGAAGACGGACGCAAGACCTGGCCCTTTGGTCACTTCATCTTCGGTATTGGTCGATTCCTGTAGGGTGCAGCGGCCCTTCGCCAACGGCGTCGACCAGCGAACCAAGCCAGACTCAGCAGAACCAAGCCTCCACTGGATCCCCTTGCCGCACTAAAGGACGCGCTGCACGAACAGCCAGAGCCCTCGGTCCACAGCAACTGCGCCGGCCCATAGCTCTCCTGCGTTTGGAGACAGAGCATCTGCTCCCCACTCACCGCTACTGCCGCATAACCAGAGTCACAACGGCAGGTAGGGAAGCCGCCCAGGACTTCACATCGGCCCATTGAGCCACAGTCGAAATTTCCACAGGGATCTGCTCCTCCAGCAAAGTTCTGTGCATCCAACGAGTTCATTAAGTCGTAGCTGGCGTCCTGGCAGATCACCGTGTTCTCCGTCAAGGCACCGGTGAGCAAGGGAGCAGTCACCAATCGGGCCAAAGAACCCTCGGGGCACTCGCAACCCTCCCCTTCCGCAGTGCGGGCGCAGCTTGCGCCACGGCCACAGTACAGCGAGCCGCAGGGCACATCTCGGGGCGAACCGGCGCAGACCTCCACCTCGGGTCGATCGCTCAAATCATGGACTCTCGAGAGCGCTGCGGCCCCCGACGGAACAAAACTGGGATCAGAGTTGATCTCCCAGGCAGAGACCCGGCTGTAAAGCCTTGAAATCAGGGGCTGACGAGCAGCTAAATCCTCAATAAAGGTGATGGACTCAAAGAGCTCCTCATTCCAGCCCCAATTGCCCTGAGCCAGGGCACTGACATCGTCGCTGGAGCCAACAAATTCCATGATCATCACCTCACCACCCCCCTCATCAATCTGCCAGGACAGCAGCGGGTAGTAGTTGTTCACGCCGCTGATCGGCTCGGCCTGAACCATCTCGGTGGGGACGCGCAGGTTGGCGTAATTGGCGGACTCATAAGGTTCACCGGCAGCGATCATGACCAGAACTCCCATCTCCGGCTCAGCACTTACCGAGGTCAGCACCAGAGGAACCATGGGTTCTTCGCCCGGATAGGTAATCGATATAGGCGCTACATCACTGACCTCAGCGTCGGGCGCGAGCTTCATGGCCAGGAACTTCATTCCAGCGCTCACATAGTCAGCAACTGCCGGCTCCATCTCCGCAGTAATCAGGTAGTCGTTTTCGTTGAGCCAATCAATCAGCGCCCGAGGATCCTGGGAGGAGACCAATTGCGGCTCATAAGGACCCACCCGCTCAAGATTTTCCACCTCTACTCCAGGCGAACCGTCTTCGGCAGAGCTTCGAATCGCCACCGCCTCATCTTGAAAAAACGGCGGCAACAGAGGCCGCGTACAGCGCGTTGGTGGAGGCAAAATCTGCGGACTGGTGACTGAATCCAAAACCTGAAGGGCCTGCCGCGGGACCACCTCAAGCCCACCGACCAGATCACTGACCGGCAAAACCCAACTGAAGTCGTCAGGAGAGCCCGTATAGGAGATTTCCACCGTAACCGTAACGGTGCCAGCCAGCTTGCCCTCGCTGTTGACCTCAAACAGGACTCTCTCTGCGGTCTGTTCGATAGGGGCAAGGGTAATGGAAGAGCAGAAAAAGCCACCACAAGCCAGCGCCTGACTACCCTGTAAAACGGGTGGGGCAAGCTGCACAATGGCGCTACAAAGCAGAACAAGAAGCCAAAGCCTGTACATAGCAGGCATCTTACGCTGGACGCCCACGGTACGGGATTCAAACCAGCTAGAGTGCAGGGGTGCATCCCCTGTTCCCACTACTACTCGCTACCCTGCTCGGCCTGAGCTATGGCTGTAGTCAGCCAAACACCCTAAACATCTACAACGGCTTCGACACCAGCATCGCCATTGAGGGTTTGCCGAACGGAATGGTCAGCATTGAGGCGGGTCAGTTTGCCCGCTTCGAGGGCGTGGAAGGAGGGCTCGAGCTAACCGCCAAGAAGCCCTCAGGACAGCTGCTTGAAGAGGTCAAAATCGCAGCTCCTGGACCCGGTGGCGAGCGACTGTGGAATAGCGGTAAAGGCACCTGCTTCGTGTTCGGCGACTTTGGAGCCTACTACTCAGCCATGAGTAATCAGGCCGCGACGGTTCGGGTCTTGGAGATCATTAATCAGGACCAGGCCACCTGGGTCAGCAAACAACCAGTCGCCGCTGGGCCTGGTCAACGACTTCCAGCCCAACGAAAAGGAGCAACAGTAGCGGCGCTCGTCCACTTACCCTGCCAGGCAATAGGATCCGAAAACCTTGCAAGAAGCTGGCTGGAGATGCGCCTTCCAGACCTCCAGCCTCAGTAGAACGAAGCTCTTCAGTTAATGAAGTCCAAGCTGGTCAAGTCGCTATCCAGGTCCTCAGCGAAGAACCGAAACAGGTACTCGCCTGGATAATTACAGTCCAGGAAGGTCTCAAGAGGACTGAGCTCAATGAACCATTCTGAGCCACCGGCAGCAGCCAGAGAGATCGAGCCCAGATAATCGTCAAAGAAGCGATTGTCAGCGGAGTCGTAGTAGACCAACTCCACCTCGACCCACACCGCTTGAACCCAGTCGACTCCAGCAGGGTGCGAAACACTCGCGGTAAGGGTCCACCAACCATCAACATCACAGCCCGCGTCAACCTCAATGAAGTCGGCGAAGTCATCTACAACTGGAGCGCTGTCATCGTCATCATCGGGAAGCACCAGAATGCAACCATGGAGGGGCACGATCAGGGCGCTCAGGGCCAAAGAGCAAAACAACAAATGAAGTTGGCTTTTAATGCAGTGCATAGGATCCCAAGTGTGCGTCCTGAAGGAGTCTGCTGCAAGGGCCTTTCGCTTTGCTGGCACTGCCAGCGATGGGTAGGCTAGGATACGCCCCTCACCAGGCACCGGAGCGAGCAAAATGAGCAACTTCACCTGCAATAAGTGCGGCGGAACCAACGATGCCGAGACCTCTCCCACGGGCGCTGCCGTGAGCCCAATGCAGGAGATTCCCTTCAGCAACGACTACTGGAAGAAGATCCAGTCAATTGCCTGCTCGTCCTGCTGGGCAGAGTGGAAAGAGATGGAAGTAAAGGTCATCAACGAGTATCGACTCAACATGATTGAGCGCGAACATCGGCAGACTCTAAAGCGCTTCATGCACGACTTCCTCAACGTCGACGGCACCTCTGAGAGCGCAGGTCAGGCACCCCAGGCGGTGGCCTCCGAGTGGACTCCAGAGAGCTAGACCGCTTGAGTAGCGAGCCCATCGAAACGCGCCCACCGCATGGCAGGCAGGGACTGCTCTGGTACTGGGCCTCTCGACTTGGCCTCTCCTGTGCCTCGACAGCTGCTGTACTGCTGATCCTTGAGTTCAGCGTAACCACTATCTGGGGCACCATCTACTACCCACTTCCCGGGGTCGAAGAGGCCGCCGAGTACCTCTACTTCACACTCCCTGAACGCTTTAATCCCCTGTTCCAGCTCGATGAAAGCGAAGCTGATAAAGAGGCGGTCTTTCGCACCGACCGCAGGCTCCATGAGGGCGACTGGTTCTTCGCTCGAGAACAGAGCTTTGCCGCCGAACGGGGCGAGAATTCCGTACGCATTGCCTTCATGGGCGGCTCCTCTGTACAGGGCTGGCCCTACCGGGAACAGGGCGTGGTGTTCGCCGAGCAGGTCGGACAACTGTTAGCAGAGCGCCATCCTGAGCTGAGCTTCGACATCATCAACGCTGGAGTCGGAACCTACAGCTCCTTTCAGCTGGTCGATGTGGCGGATCAACTGGAACAGTTCAATCCCGATGTGGTGGTGATTTACGCCGGTCACAATGACCAGGGCTACTACTTCTTCCACCGCAGCTTTCTCGATGACCTGACTCCGGCCAGCTCCCTGGAGAGCTGGCTCAATCGCTTCAACTTTTTCCAGGGCGCTCGGCTGCTGCGAGACCGAATACTGGAGAGCGCCAAGCCTGTACACCTTGGCAATTCAGAAGGAGTAGCCTTCATCCCTCAGGATGAAAACATCATCGATGTTGGCACGGAGCGTTACATCAACTTCGTCAAGATCCAGCAGCAATACCTCCCCCAGATCTTCCACCGCAATCTTCAAGAAGTAGTCCAACGGCTTAAGGACCAAGATACAGAGGTACTGCTCGCCGCCCCGGCCAGCAACCTACGTGATTTTCCGCCGGTGTTTTCGATGCACTTCGAGACCATCTCATCGCGCCGCGAGGCTCGCTTCAAGGAACTCCTGACCCAGGCCGATGAGCTGATGCGGCAGCGCTTCATCGACGCCCGCCGCATGCCCAGCATCGAAGGCAACGGTGAACAGATGCGTGCAGCAGATGCCTGGGGACCGATCCCTCCAGCTGAAGCGCCAGAGCTTGGCTCTCCGGCAGCACGAGAAGCCTGCGTAGAGCCCCTGAGCCTGCTTAGAGAAGCTGAGGCCATCTCCCAGAGCTATGCCATGCTCCACTTCCTGAAAGGTACCTGCCTGATCCACAGCTCTGCAGAACAGGCCGCTCAAGCGTTCGTCAGGGCCCGGGACCTAAGTCCAGCTATGGCGCCCTTCCAGCGCGCCTCCACAGAGCTGAGCACGGTGGTTTCCCGTGTCGCCAGTGAAGAGCAGGTAGTGATGATCGACAGCGATGCAGTGATCGCAGAGGCCTCTGAGCTCGGCATCCCTGAAGGTCGCTTCTTCACCGACAACATCCACTTCTCAGCAGCAGGTCACCGGGAACTTGCACAGGCGATCAGCGAGCAGATCGCCCAGCTCGAAATCATCACTAATGGACCGACCGATCGCAAGCCGGATCCCCCCGCAGAGCAAACCTGGGCCAAACTCAAACAGCGCAGTCGAGAGTTCACCTGGGGACTGGGTCTGGTGATCCCGGGAGCTGGCATGCCGGTAGTCGGCGATGAGGAGCAAGAGCAAGCTCCTGAGGCACCTTCAGGAGAGTAAGAAGTCCTCGCCACGCAGCAGTTCCTGATAGGGAACCTCAGCCTCCGTGGAATGAATTGTCTCCAGCAGAAAGTGCAGGGCGCCAGGGAAAGCGTCATAGAACAGGTTGGCGTTACCAGGCTCATTCTCAAAGGTCGCTACAACCAGACCTTGATTGGAGCGGATATCGCGAATCGCTTCATCCTTAAAGGGCTTGTCGGCCATCTCAAAGCTGGGCTTTAAATGAAGCG
>DJIF01000009.1 GCA_002433485.1 Deltaproteobacteria bacterium UBA6601 | reverse complement strand
CATAGTCCCTCAGAATCGCCCATCTCAGGTGAACTCCAGGCCAGCCGAAAGGGGTCGGGGTTCTGTTGCTTTGTGCGAATCTTCGCGAGGAGATGGTCTTTGTCGAGGACTGCTCCCGCGCGCGACTGAAAGGTCCCGCTCATGACCGACAGGGAACTTTCAGCCTGGCCTGCGTGGACCAGTAACAGGAAGCCTCCGCTGGTCAGCAGCACCACCCCGCAGGCAATAGCCATGCTAAGGCGTCGCCGGCGCGCTTGGCTGGGGCTGTTGGCTCCGCTTTGAGCGTACAGCGCCAGGCCCAGAGCCATGGCTGTAGCGAAGGGCAGGGCGGTCCATTTGGTCAGCGCGGCGCAGGTCGCCAGGATGCCCGACAGGCAGCCCGCGACGACAGGCCGGTGCTGCCAGCCCCATAGCAGGGTCGCCAGAGCGAACCACAACAGAGCTGTCATGGGGAGGTCGTAGTAGTACTTGAGGGAGAAGCCCTGCAGCGCGCCCATCAGCAGGACAACAGTGGCGGCGAGGCTGCCAGCGGCTCGGTCGGCTCGGCTCCCCGGGGCTCGGTGCGCCAGTGCATTGCGGCTCAACTTGGTACTGATATAGCCCACCGAGCCTGCAAGTAAGCTCAGCCATAGCAGGCCGCTGAGGACTGCAGCTTCGGCGCTGTGTCCGATCAGAGTGCCCATGAACAGCGTGGCCAGATGGAGCAGTGGCGGGAAATCGCCGTCGATCTGTTGGGCAAATTGTCGCAGGCTCAGGCTACCTGACAACCACTCATGCCAGCGCTGGGCGATTTGGAGTCGCGCCAGGTGGTGTATGTAGACCAGGTCACCACCGTCGTTGCTAAGGGGATTGCCGCCGATGAATCGGGCGATGACGAAGGAGCAGCAGCACAGCAGGGCGAGCACTGGGCCGCGCAGCACCGCTGCTAAGGGTCCGTACATCACCTGGATTCTAGCTCGCCGTGGCGGAGGGCCGGGCCGATGCGGCCACGGCCGCCTTGCCATTGCTGGCACAGCTTGGAACCGACTGGAGTCCAGATGGCCAGATGACTGGTGCCTTCGGTGGGGCCCCGGTCGATCACAGCGCGCAGTTCCCAGCCGCTGGCGAGCACGCCGGGGGCTGCCGGCTTCAGGCCGGGCTGAGTCTGGTCATAGCTGGACAGCGCGGCGACGCGGTCTTCCCAGATCAAATCCTTCAGCTCAAGACTGTCGCCGGTAAAGACGTCGTTGATCCGGTCTGAGAAGCCCTGAATGCTGTGGAAGGCGTGTTCCCCTTGCAGCCGTGCCAGCTCGTTGCGATAGGCCCACCAGAGGCCTTCTGCCAGCCCGGTGCGAGTCAGTTGTTCTTCGACCAGGATGGCGCTTGCCTTGCAGCGTCCTAGCTCTCGCCAGATGGGTTCTCGCAGCCGCAGATAGATGGGCTGTTCGTCATCCATGCGTCGCCAGCCCCATTGAGCGTCGCTGGCTGATTGCAGCCCGATGCCGCTGCGCTCGAGGGAAACCTCGCGCCAGATTCGTTGAAATTCGCCATTGATGTCCGGCTCGGGACCGACCCCTTCGCCGACATCACCGCTGTCGGGCTGGTGATGAAAGTCCCAGGCGACCCACAGCGACGCGCCGATATAGAGCAGGGCCACGCTGCCCGCGGTGCGTGGGGACAGCCTCGCCCAGGCGATCAGGCAAAGGATCAGCAGTACCGGTCCTGGAGTCAAAAGGAACCGCTCATCGAGGGTCGGAATCACCACGGTGAATAAGCACAGGTAGCCTATTACAGTACAAGCCAGCAGCCGCCAGCTGTTTCGAGAGCGGAGCAGCCACAGTATGAACAGCGCGCTAAGCAGGATCGTCAGGGGCGGCGAAAGGAAGCAGAACACCCCGCGGATCGAATAGAAGGCGAAGGGCTCGGTGCTGAGATGCCGCGCCGGGTCAAATAACTTTGGCAGACCGTCGATGATGCCAAGCACTGCCTGCAGCGCGCTCTGTTTCATGCCGAAGGCAGAGTCGGGGTCGAGTGCGGTGCCGTAGGTCATGTGCATCATACGGTCCCAGGATCGAGTGCTGAGGCGCCACCAGGCGGACAGCAGCAACAGCGTGCTCAGACCCATGGCGACCGCGCATTTCACCCGACTACGCCAGCTCTGTAGCGCGCTTGCCTGCCCCTGTCGATGACAGAGCAGGATTCCCAGCAGCAGCGGTGGGGCCATCGGTAGCGCCGACCACTTGGCCAGCCCGGCCAGGAACAGGAAGACTCCGCCCAGCGTCCCTGCCAGCAGCGGCCAGCGCTCCTGTCCGGCGATTAAAGCTGCGATGCAGCACCAGATCAGTGCGGTCATGGGCAGATCAAAGTAGTAGTTCAAGGATGCGGCGTGAAAGGGCGGCAAAAGGGCAGTGGCTGAGAATGCAGCCAGACCCAGACGCGTGGATCCTGACAAGCTGCGTACGGTCGATCCAACCGCCAGCGCCAGGATCACCACCCACAGCAGTCCCAGCAGCGCGATCCTGTGCTCGCCGTGGCCGATCAGATGGCCGGCTGGTGCGCCGAGAGCGTGGATCAGTGGCGGGAAGTCGTGGTCTCCTTCCACCAGCCATTGCAGAACAGCAGTGGGTGAGAGGCCTGGCAATTCTCCAGCCATAAGCACGCGGATGTAGTGATGGCTCCAGTCGGAGCCGCTGCGTGCGTGGTGGAACAGCCCGCCGTCATAGGGTCGAGTGGCGACGATTCCGCAGAGAACAGAGACGGGCAGGCTGGCAAGCATTGCCCAGGTCGCGGTGCCTAGGGACTTGGTTGGCGCAGATTTGCTGTCCACGGCGCGATTAAAGCACGCTCAGGGCTCGAGCGGACCGGGCCTGTTTAGGAGGCTCCAGGGCTGGGCTTTACGGGCGTCGGATTGCTGGCTTTTGGTAGGGCTGGGCGACCCGGTCCCGCAGCCTCTGCCGATGCGGGTATCGTTGGTCTGTGCAAGACGGCCTGGGCAAGAGCCTCTTTGGAGGCAAGCTGAGTTATGGAGCAGTTGCCGCTGTGACCTGGGCGGTCGCGATTCCCTTTCACGTGGAGGCCTCTGCTTTTGCGGATCTTCCTGCCGATGCGGTGCATGCGCTGGAGCGCTTGGTGCGAATCGCGCGTCTTGAACAGTTGCCATGGCGTGGCAATCCGGTTGGGCTGGCGTGGTTCGGAGTAGCTGGCGATTACCTGATGGCTCCCTTCGCGATAGGCGCCTCTTCTCTGGCCGACCTGTTGGCCCGTCAGGCGCTGTTTCATGCCTTGCTGGCGCCCTTGGGAGGTCTGCTGGGCTGTTTGCTTGGTCGGCCGCTGCTGGGTCTTAGTTGGGGGCTGGTGCTTGCTGTGAGTCCAGATCTGGCCGCGCTCAGCCGCGACTACCCGGTCAACTACCTCACGACCCACTGGGCGATGGCCGCCTGGCTTTGCAGTGTTGCCCTGGGCTCGCCTGCGATCAGTGGCCCCAGTCGGCGCCTCTGGACTGGAATGCTGCTGCTCGCCGGGGCGCTGGCGACGGTCTCCCATCCGCTGGCGGTCGGCGCCATTCCAGCGACGCTGACCGTGACGCTGCTGTGGGGGAGTCTTTATAGCGACTCCCAGCAAGACGATGGCTCTGGTCTCTGGCCGTGGATGCCGGTGCTGCTGGCCTTGTTCGTGTTGCTCCCATATGCCTTCAGTAATGTGCCTGCCCTGCAGGATATGCTCGCCCATGGGCGGGGCGATCAGGGCATGTCCCACGGTGCTGCCTGGCGCAGCTCACTGGCTGCCTTGAAGGTCCTCCCCGTGCAACTTGCTGATTTTCCCGGCGGCCGGGGACTGCTCTGGTTTCTGCTGCTGGGTTTGTTGCCTCTGATTCGGGACCATAGAGGCCGCGCCGCATTGCTGTTTGCTGTCGGCTGGGCACTGTTCTCGTTGTTGTCGCTCGCGCTTGCGGGCTATGCGGCCAGTCCCTGGCACATCTTTCCGATGGTCTTGCCGGTGCTCAGTTCAGGCCTGTTGGGCTGGGCTCTGTTGTTGGATCCCGCTGGGGGCAGGCTGCGATGGTTGGGCAGTTGGGTGCTGGCTTTGTTGCTGTTGGCGGCCAGCCTGCCAGCAGTTTTCAGCTCCAGCCATGCCGCGGCCGGCTCCCCGGTGCAGGCTTTCGCTGCCCTTGCCGATGAGCTGGTGGCTGTGGCTGGTCAGCAACCGTTCTCTTACCTTGAGGCGACCAGCCGCTGTGGAGTGGATTGGTATCCTTCAGCCACCTTGTTGGATCTTGAACTGCGCGGCCTGCAGCCTAGTGGGTCCGGATCTGCGCCGCTTATTGCGGTGGTCGAGCAGGTCCCCGCGCTGGCGGAGGTGATACTGCCTGGAGAATTGCGTCGCCTGCGGCTTAGTAACGGCATGGTGCTGCGTCTTCATCGAGCTGAGGATGTCGAGGCCTGGACTGCCCTTCTGTCAGCTCAATGTGGATTGGATCGACCGGAGAACTCTCGGGATGTGCGGCTCGAGCTTGGCGGAAGCGCTGGCCTGGGGCTTCAGGGAAGCTGCTTGCTGGCCATGCCCTGTCCTTCGTATCGCCAGGAGCCATCACCATGATAGCCAGGGGTGTCGGCCTCATGCCCTTTGCGGTGGCCTGCGTCAGCGGCTTGTTTTTCGCTGGTTTGGTGGTCCTAAGGGTGGTCCGTGACGGGATCCAGATGTACGGCTGCGATGGTGCGCCATACATTGAACATGTTGCGCGCTTGCGGGTCCTCAAGGCGTTCCGCGAGGGCTCCTTGTTGCAGCCCTTTGACCTGCTGGTGTCGGCTGATGGTGCCTTTCCCCCGCTGCTGCATCTGGCCAGTCTGCCGTTCTCGGCACTGGTGGGGCATCAAGCGGAGTATGTGTTGCTGAGTGGCCCCGTGTGGTTGCTGCTGACCGCGCTGGCCATCGGCTCGGTGGCGCGCAGCCTGAGCGGTGACGCTCTGGTCGGGGTGGTGGCCTTTATCGCAGCGCTCATGCTGCCAGCCCTGCATGGCTTTGCGACTCGCTATTACTACGACCTCCCCATGGCGACCTTCATCTGGTGGAGCACGGCACTGTTTCTGGCCCATGCAGACTGCAGGCCGGTTCGGGCTGGTTTGTTTGCTGGCCTGATGATGTCCGCGGCGGCCCTGGTGAAGTGGTCGGCGCTGCCCTTTGGCCTCCCGCTTTTGCTCGGTAGCGCCTTATGTGAATCATCCACTGCTCCGGCGCTTCCCCTGCACGCCAGGCTTCGCCGACGGCTCCCCGCTCTATTGGCTGCGTTGGCGTTAGTGGGGCTGGTCAGCGGCTTGTTTCTTTGGTCCAGCGGTCCCGAGAACTCCTACCGAACCATGCAGGCCGAGAGCTTTGAGTCGGCGCCGCCCGCTTCGCCCATGCCTGCCGCTTTGGAACAGGCTCTTCCTGAGCTTGTGAGCTTTCCGTTGCGAGAGCTGTGGGCTGGCCTACAGCGACCCCAGGGCGAACGGTTTCGATTCTATGTTCTCAGCTCAATAAGTTCAGTCTACTCACCCCTGCTCGCCGGCTTGTTGGCGGTCCTTGTGGGCTGGTGGCTGCTGCGAGATCGGCGCGGTTGGCCGTTGCTGTTGGTGACAGGTCTGGGCACGCTGGCTTTTCTGTTGTTGGTGTTGCCGGTCCTCGATGAACGCTTCGTGTTGGTGGCGGCACCCGCGCCCGTTATTGTTGCGGCGCTGGGCTGGCGTCGCCTGCCGGACCTGTTGCGTGTTCTGGTGGCTTTACTGGCCCTGTCCTGCGGTGCCGCGGTTGCCCTGGACTTTCATTTTGGCTCGCCCGCGGTCTGGAATGAACAGCGCGAACTGATGGCGGCAACCGATAGGCTCCCTCCGGTGCGTATTCGGGGTCTGGGCTTGGCGAGCTCGGTGAAGCAGCTGGGCTGGGTGCGTCACGATGAGCAGGCTGATTCCCAGCAGGCCTACCGAGAAGCGCTCTGGCAGCGGCTCAAAGGGTGCCGTTTCGGGCGCCTCGCTGAGCTGGACGGGCGCCCTATCCTCGGTGGCTGTGGTAACCGCTTTTGGTGGGACTATCGGGCCGATCTGGATGCTCTTCGTCTGCTGGGCCCGGGCCGGCTAGACTTTCAGGGCGGTGGGGTCTGGTCGCCCGCGGACACCGGCTACGGTGAGCGCGGCTCGCATGGACCTGAGTTGTTGTTGTTGGGACCTGATCCCGCTCGGGCTGAGCTGGGGCTGCCGGCTCCCCTTGTGGCTGAGGATTGGGTGCAGTTTGGTGAGGTTGCCGACCCGTTGGGCAGCACTCGGACTGTATTGCTGGGGCGCCACGATGCAGACCCATGTGATGAAAGAGAAGTCGATTCGTTGTCCCCGCCCGAGCCCTGAGCTGAGGCGGAAGTCGCGTGCGTCCGGGCGGATGCCGGTTCATACTGTGGGTTGTTGGAGGAATGAAAATGGCTCGATTTCACTTGATGATGGCCCTGATGTTGCTGTTGGTTCCAGCGACCGCTGAGGCCCTGGATAACTCGGCTTACTTTGATGGTGCCGCTGACTACATTGACTTCGGGACCCTCGATCCAGGTGCCGACTTCACCTTTGAGGCCTGGGTTCAGTTCAACACGGTGACCTCCTGGAACAGCGTCATCGAGGTGATGGAGCCTGGTGTCGGTTTGAATGCTTTTTATGTGGGCTACAACCAGGGCTCCTGGCAGATCGAGATCGACGATGACACGGTCTGGGAGGGTGACACCTGTAGCACCTCACAGGCCGCCTGCTTTTCTTCCACGGTTTCGCCGTTTACTCCTCACCACCTGGCGGTAACCCGAGACAGTGCCGCGCTGAAGTTCTTCATTAACGGCAACCTCATTACCACCTGGAACAATCCTCCTGCCCCGGACTTCACCAATCGCAGTTGGCGGGTCGGAGCCGATACCGACAACGGCACCGACATGACCTCGGATCCTCTACACGGCTACCTCGGCGAAGTGCGCGTCTGGAGTGTTTCGCGCAGCCAGAGTGAGCTGCTGGCGACCATGCACTATGGATTGACCGGTCTGGAGCCGGGTCTGTATGCGCTGTGGAATCTCGACGAGAGCCCGGGCTCGGCCACGGCTGCTGATGATACCGGTAACGGCTGGACCGGAACCCTCATGGGCGACACCGTGTTTACTGGCTCGCCGTTCTTTGTGAACACCAGCAGTGGCGGTGATGTGCCGTTGTATGACTTCGATCAGGACGGCGTCAGTCCGGCAGCCGGTGACTGCGATGACCAGGACCCGACGGTCGTGCCCGGCGCGACTGAGCTCTGTGACGCTATCGATTCCGACTGCGATGGCGATCTCGTAGATGGCTTTGCCAACGTTGATGGCGACGACCAGCCCGATTGCATCGATCTCGACAACGACAACGACGGTGACCCGGATCAGACCGACTGCGCACCGCTGGATGACAGTGTTTACACCGGCGCGCCAGAGCTCTGTGATGGAGTGGATTCCAACTGCGATGGCGAACTGGTGGACGGTTTCCCTAACCTCGATGGCGACAGTGAGCCCGACTGCGTTGATGCCGATGACGATGGGGACGGGGTTGATGACGGCAACGACAACTGTCCGCTGGCTCCCAACCCAAGCCAGCTCGATAACGACTCGGACGGTGACGGTGATGTCTGCGATGCCGATGACGATGGGGACGGCAGTGCCGATGCGGACGACTGCGAACCTCTGGATTCAACCGTCCATCCTGCAGCGGCCGAGCTGTGCGACGCCATTGACTCCGATTGCGATGGCGACCTGGTGGACGGCTTTGATGATCTCGATGGCGATGGCGAGCCCGACTGTGTGGACCCAGATGGTGACGGCGACCTGTTTCCTGATGCGGTGGATTGCAACCCGCTTGATGCCAGCATTTATCCTGGCGCGGTTGAGCAATGCGATGCCATTGACTCGAACTGCAACGGCTCCCTGGTGGATAGCTTCGTTGATTCAGACGCCGATGGCGAGCCCGATTGCATCGATGCTGATGACGACAACGACGGCATCTCTGACCTTGATGAGGTGTTGATTGGCTCTGACCCGGTTGACCAGGACAGCGATGGCGATGGCTTGAGCGATGGGCTTGAGCTGGGTGGTGATCCTGCGGCGCCGCTTGATAGCGACAGCGATGGACTGGCAGATCTGCTCGATGACGATGATGATGACGACGGCCTGCCGACCGCCGATGAAGAAGCTGGCGATATGGACCAGGATGGCCTGCCCAATCACCTGGACAGCGACTCGGACGGCGATGGCTTTGGTGATGGCTATGAGGGCTTGGGCGATCCCGACGGCGACGGGGTGCCGAACTATCTGGACACCGACTCCGACGGCAATGGCAGTTCAGACAGCGACGACGGTGACGGTGATTTGGATCTGGATGGCATTCCGGATTTTCTCGATGTGGATGATGGCGATGGTCCTGGGGCGGACGCCGATGGCGACGGGCTCAGCAACGGGGAGGAAGCCCAGTTGGGTACCGATCCTCAAGATCCCGATAGCGATGGCGATGGACTGGACGATGGCACGGAGATACCCAACTCGGCCATCCCACCTGATAGCGATGGCGACGCCCTGATCGATGCGCTCGATGGCGACGACGATGGTGACGGCATCTCAACCCAGAGCGAGCGCAGCGAGGATGTGGATGGTGACGGCCTCGACGACCTTGATGTCGACGGGGATGGTGTCGACAACCATCTTGATGAGGACAGTGATGGCGATGAGTTGAGCGACTTGCTGGAGGGTGACGGCGACTTTGATGAGGATGGCGTGCCCGATTACCTGGACAGTGATGCTGATGGAGATGGCATCGCTGATGCCATTGAGGGAGCAGAGGATGGGGATGGCGACGGAGTGATTGATGCCTACGACCTCGACTCCGATGACGATGGTTTTCTCGATGAGGAGGAGGGTGAGGGCGATCTCGATGGTGACGGGATTCTCAACTTCCGTGATCTCGATGTGGACGGTGATGGCCGCGCTGACTCGGTTGAAGGGGATGGCGATGACGATGAGGACGGGACCCCTAATTGGCTGGATCCTGACGATTCCGATGGCCCCTCGGCCGATGCTGATGGGGATGGTCTGAGCAACGGTGAAGAGGCTGATTTAGGGACCAACGCATACCTCGCTGACACCGATGGCGATGGTCTGGAGGACGGCCAGGAAGTGCTCGACCTGGGTACCGATCCGCTGTCGCCGGATAGTGACGAGGACGGCATGGAGGATGGAGTGGAAGTGGAGGTGGGAGCTGACCCGCTTGACCCGGACACTGATGGTGATGGCATCCCCGACGGGGCCGATGGTCTGGGTGATGATGATGATGACGGCATCATTAATGTCCTGGACCCCCTGGATCCGCTGCCTGGAGACGACGACGACAGCGCTGAAGAAGGTGATGATGACGACAGCGCCGAACAAGCGGATGATGACGACAGTGTTGAGGACTCAGGGGAGATTCTGCCGGCGCCAAGCCCCGAATGCGGTTGCACTCAAGCAGCTTCCAGCCAGTCCGGCGAGTTGCTCGACCTCAGCCTGCTGCTGGCACTGGGCCTGTGGATCACCAGGCGTCGGCGTCTTCGCTCTCCATGAGATCGATCGGTTCGCTGTCGTCCATGGCGAGTGGAGGATGTGAGGACAGCAACTCCAGCAGCTCGTCCAGGGACATGGCCGCGCTCTGGTGACTGCCGTCCAGCATCGAGGCAATAAGCTCTCGCTTTTTTTCCTGGAGGCTGACGATGGCTTCTTCAATGGTGTCCTTGGCAACCAGTCGGTAAATGGTCACGGGTTGAGTCTGGCCGATGCGATGAGCGCGGTCGGCGGCCTGGTCTTCCACCGCCGGATTCCACCAGGGGTCGAGGTGGATTACGTAACTTGCTCCGGTCAGGTTCAGACCGGTGCCTCCAGCCCGCAGGGAGATCAGGAAGACCGAGCCTTCGCCAGCCTGAAAGGCGTCGACTTCCATGCGACGTCTGGGCTCAGACAGAGATCCATCCAGATATCGGTAGCTGATGCCTACCCCATCCAGCATCTCTCGGGCCAGCTCGAGGTGGCTGGTGAACTGACTGAAGACCAGTGCTCTGTGGCCTTGCTCCTCGAGTTCATGCAGGAGGCCACGGAGCATCAGTAGCTTTGAGGAGGTCAGGGTTGAGGCTGGGTCCACCAGGCGGGGGTGGCAGGCCAGTTGGCGGAGTCGAGTGAGGGCCGCAAGGACCTGGAAGCGCCGGACTTCTCCGTTGTCTTCTGCTGCCTGATTGCGGAGTCCGGCTACCGCCGCGCTGCGCATTTCGTTGTAAAGCTTGCGTTCTGCCAGCGAAAGGGACACATGCAGGACCGTTGAGGTTCTTGGCGGCAGCTCTGGTGCGACCTCTTCTTTTGTCCGTCGTAACAGGAAGGGTCGAATCGACCGCGCCAGAGCTTCGCGGGTCACCCGGGTCGACCCCGGATGTCGCTGGGGCGGCAGCACAAAGTGCTTGCGGAACTGTTCTCGGGTGCCCAGCAGCCCTGGGGTCGCTGCGGCAAAGATGCTCCACAAATCGGCGATGCGGTTCTCGATCGGGGTGCCGGTGAGCACGACGGTGAACTCTGCCTTTAGGCTGTGGATGGCGCGGGCGCGGCGGGTGTCCGGGTTCTTGATCGCCTGCGCTTCATCGAGGATCAGGGTGGCAAAGCTCTGCTCAGCGAGCACCTCCTGGTCTCGCGCAGCAAGGGCGTAACTGGTGATCAGCAGGTCGCCAGCTTTGAGCTCCTTGAGCAATTCGGCGCGGCTTGAGCCCCGATACATGCGGGCGCGGAGCTCAGGTGTAAAGCGTTCAGCTTCACGCATCCAATTGAAGCCTACTGAAGTTGGAGCCACCACCAGTGCTGGCCCTGTCTCGCGCCGTTGCAGCAGTAGGCTGAGTGCCTGGATCGTCTTGCCGAGGCCCATGTCGTCGGCAAGACAGGCCCCAGGCGCCCATAGGGCCAGTCGTGAGAGCCAGCAGAAGCCGTCCTTCTGGTAGCTGCGGAGGGTTTCCTGCAGTTCTGTAGGAACTTCGATGTTGGTCTCGCTGGCGCGGCGAATCCGATCTGCGAGCATCCTCCAGGGTACCGAGGCCTTCAGGTTGAGGCCTTCTTCTTCCAGGCGTAGCAGTTCCAGGCTTTGCAGCTTGGATACACCGAGTTCATCGCCGCGGCGGCTGATGAGTCGGGATAGGGCGCTGAGCTTCTCGATGAGGTCATCGTCCAGCCGGATCCAGCCGCTCTCCCCGACCCGAACGTGGCGTCGACCGGCCCAGATGGACTCCATCAGCTCGCTCGCCGGGACCTTTAAGTCTTCTACTTCGAGGGTGCCGTCAAGCCCCAGCCAGTGCTCCATGCCGGAGAGCTTCATGCTGAGCGAGGACATGCTTGCGGTTCGTCGCACTCGTCGCCGCCCGAAGTCTGACCACTGCACCTTAACTGAGGTGGGTTCTGCCTGGAGTTGCTCGAGGAAGTCGAGTGCACTGTCCGGGTCGTGCAGGGTTCGATCGTATTGACCTCGGTCGAAGGGGTCGGGATTGGGCAGGTAGGCGAGGATCTCTCCTGCCAGCTGTTCTTCAGCGGCGAAGTCCCGACGGCAGAACACCCTCCCGGTAAGGGAGTCGCCATACAGTTCGCGCGGGCCCCTCGCCGGAAACCAGGCTTCGACGCCGGCTAGAGGTTCGACCCGAATGGAAATCTTCAGCTCCCCATCAGGTAGCAGCTCCAGCTGGACCAGAGGACGGCTGTCCGCCTTCATCTCGATGCCTCGAAGGCTCTCGCTAAGCAGGACTGGGAGCAACCTGGAGAAGGCGTGGAGCCGCTCCAGCAGTTCCGAGCCGGCATCTACTGCGAAGGTGTTGCCTCTGCGCTCAAGCACCGAAAGGATACCGACCACTCCTGGCTGGATCGGCGTGACTCGCATCACGCCAGGCTCTGCTTCCAGTTCAACCAGGCAGCCCCCTCGGACTCCTTCACGGGCGGCGGCTGCCAGCTTATCGGGAGCCATGGGTTCCTCGTCGATGGTGGTCTCAATGGTGATCGCGCCATCATCCAGTTCATTCCAGTGCAGTGCTAGCTCAGACCGGCGAACGCTGATCGGTCGATCTGAGCCGCGGCTGCCATGGAAAACACGGGGATGTCCCACTAACAGGTCGAGGGCGCGATGAACCGCTTCGGTGTCGGAAAGTCCTCGGTGTTGGGTTGAGCCCTGTTCCGGATCGGGCAGCAGCAGTTCTGCGACCCGGCGGTCCACCGGTAGGCTGCATAGCTCTGGTTGCGCGCGGAGCGTCGCCAGGTCGGCCTTGCGAGTCTTAACCCCTTCACCGCTGAGGCGCGGTCGAACCTCGACCGGCTCGATGGTGTAGCGCGGCTCATCGCCGACTCGAATGCGCCAGCCGAGCTCATAGTCCAGCGCTTTTGAGCTGCGCCCTGGCAGTGCCGCTCGAAGCACCTGATCGAAGTCTTCGAGGGCTCTTGACCAGTGGGGTTGATCGAGGATCTCTACCAGTTGGGAGGCCAGCGAACCTTCGCTGAGGTCGCCGAATTGGTAGAGCAGTGCGTCCAGTGCCGAGATGCACAAACTGCAGCGAAAACGCTCGTGTTCTTCACAGCCACAGCGCGCCACCAGGGCAGGGTCTTCGGCCTTGGGATTGATCTCTATGCGCGATTCCCCTCGGGTGCTGCACCAGGCAGAGTTCTCCTCGATGTAGATGACCCGGGCCGGACTGATCTCAAAGTGCAGGGAGGAACGACCACGTTCCTGCTTGGGCAGTGGTGGGCAGCGCTCTACAAGGTGGCATCTGGCTTCGACCAGACGCTCCCATAGGTCCAGCAGTGCCGGGTTTCGTTGGGGTCGCTCAAGGGCTTGCTCCCGGTGTCGCTCTTCGGTCTGCCCAGCGCGAACCAGCCCTGCCTTATCCAACAGCAGTTGAATGACACTCTCCTGGACTGCTTTGGGCACGGCACCGCGCTGTGGCCAGTAGGCTGAGGCTGCAGTAGGCGCTGTAAGAATGCTACGGAGAGTCTGTTCTTCAGCGTCGTGTTGCCAAAGCCAGGTGTCGGTGCGGCGGGCGAGGCGCTCGCCCAGGCTGCTGACGGGGTTGTCGAGCCAGCGCTGAATACGATGGCTCTTCGCCCACTCTTCAAGCTGGTTCTCGGAGATGCCGGGGCGCAGAATCGGGGCGCCGCTAGACTCGCCCGGTGCCTCTGCTAGCTCGACTCCAGGGCGGCCCTCGGCCATGGCGGCCAGCAGCCACTCCTGCAGGTCTTGAACGAGACTCTTTTCAGCTCTGCGGCCACCGGTCTGAAACAACTTCTTGTGCACCTCCTCGCTATATACAAGGTCTGCGACCGTTGAGCACAGACCCTTGGAGACAAGGCGTTGGATGAGGTCGACGGTTCGCGGGCTGGCGTTGGTGCTGCCTGTCCATCTACTGATCGGCTCATCGGCGAGTTCACCGAGATCGAGGTCCACCGCCGCTGCGCGCAGCTCAGCAAGGGATTTTGCGCTCTGCAGGTCGATGCTGGTGCTTGGTTTCATCTGCCGCTGGCCTGCGGACAAGAGTATCAGAGACGAAGCGCATAAGGCCTTCGTCCCACATTAGGATGCGGCTTTAACGCCTAAAGGTTGTTAGTTGGCCAGCCCGAAGTTGTTGCTGGTGTCTTCCTCGCCGGGAGCGAGGTGAATTACACCAGTGGAGCCAATGATGTCTTCAATGCTGCCTCCAGGAGTGCTGGAGGGTGGACTGTTGCCTCCTATGTCCATGTATCCCGATACCCACCAGTTGCCGCTGTCCATCTCGGAGAAGGTGTACATGACCGGGAAGTTGGGGTTGGACACCACGATGCTCAGCTCTGGCTGAGTGGTTGGCTGGGGTGGCTCTGATGATATGGAGATGTAGAGCACATCGTCGGGATTTACCGGCCCGTTGTAGCTCACCAGTCCGCTAACGGTTCCCTGTGCGCTACCGCCACCCAGGTCGAGGGTGACGTTGCTGAGCTCGCCGCTCTGCACATCGACCGGTCCAAAGGAGTCGAAGGGGTCCACGTTGATGTCGTAGCTGCCGTCGCCATCGGCGTCGAATACCGCCCAGACGAGAACATCTTCGGCATCGCTGGGGCAGACCAGGCCGAAATTGCCAGGAGAGTTCATCACAATGCCGCTATAGGGCGCGCCCGCAGTGGTCTGGTAGCTGGCAAAGACGAGGATGTCGCCGGCCGGGTTGAAGTTGCCGAAGCTCAGCTCACCGAGGATGGGCGTATAGGCGGTGGGAGCAGGCGGGGCTATCGGCACGCTGGCGGGGATCTCGATGTTGATCCCGTTGATGTCACCAACGCCTAAGTCGAATGGGTTACCAGTAGGCACGCCGATGGTGTCGCTTGGCTCAAACAGGCCATTTCCGTCGGTGTCGTGGTAGGCCAACAGTCCGGTGTTTCCGTGAGAGTTGGCAACGGTAATGCTGAACGGACCGAAGCCAGAGGTCACGGTGTAGCCCCAGGGTCCGTCACTCAGGTCTGCAGAGTTGCTGGTCACTACGATGGCTTCGTTGGGAAGGCTGCTGGTGACGGTGCTTCCAGATAGAGTGGTCGGGTCTGGGTAGACCTCGTCCTCTGGGGTGCTGTCGTCATCGTCGTTGCCGCCGCCGCCATCGTCATCATCGCCGGACGGGTTGCCGTCGTCGTCATCGCCGGGCAGTGCGCTGCCTCCATCATCATCATCGCCGGGAGCCCCCGGATTGCCGCTGCCACCATTGCTAGACCCCTCGCCGCCGGGCTCTGGCCCACCGCTGGCAGTCCAGTCGTCGGGGAGGTCAATGACGATGTCGATGCCATCCACGGGCCGTCCAGCGAGCCGGATCGGGTTGAAGGCATAGCGGCGTTGTAGCGAGTTTGAGCCGATGATCGGGGAGTCGTCGGAAACGATAGCAAGAGCGTGGATCTCACCTTCAAACTCAAAGTTCTCGATGCTCCAATCTCCCGGTCCGGCCAGGGTCCGCTTGGCGACCACCTGGGTGAGGTCGCTGGGATCTTCCAGGAGGTAGAGCAGCAGCAAGCCGGCCCGTTGCTCGTAATCTTCCTGGCTCAGCTCAAGACCGGTTTCTCGATCGATGGCGATAACACGGCCGGAGATTGATGCCGGCAGGATCTCGTCGTCGTCGGCCAGTTCAGGAGGTGGGGTGGATCCGTTAGCGCCGGGCACATCTGTATCGGCGCAGCCCAGTACAAGCATTACGGGCAGCAATAGGATCAGCCACGGTGGCAGGATTCGAGACATCAGCAATTCCCTCCCGGACTGGGTTCCGCTTGCTGACCAGCGGGCGCAGCAAAGCCAGATAACAGTCACAGTACCTTTGTTTTTAGTTGGAATAGCGGTGCGGGTCAACGATTACTCTGCCCTGAGAACGGCTTGTGTGGCTATATTTGTCGATAGCTAACTGGTTGATGGTCCGTTCGCACCAGGCGAAGAAGGACATGCTGTTGGGAGAGGCCATGATTTCACCCCGTCGTACTTTACTGTGGCATTTGCTGGCTTTGCTGGTCGTGATTGGGAGCGCAGCCTGTGCGGGCTCTGGTCAGCCGGGCATGGCTCTTGATGATGATGACGACAGTGCCCTTGCAGATGATGATGACAGCAGTCTCGTCGGCGATGATGACGACAGCAGTCCCGTCGGCGATGATGACGACAGCACTCCGCCACCGCCTCTGGACTGCAATGTGCAGGGGGTGGCCGGTGCCAGCTGTGTTGAAATGGCGTGGCGTCAGCCTTCCATCGCGGTGGCGATGTCATCGTGCCCGGCAGGGGACTACACTTTCACCGGCGCGACGGACTGGCAGTTGTTTCTAGCGGAGTGCGCCGGTGTTGCGACGGATCCGCTGGCTCAGCACGACTGGGGTCAGGAGTCCGTGTTGGTGACCATTCGTCAGGGCAACGCCTGCTTTCCGCAGAGCTCGGTGCTGTGGTTTGCCAATTGTGATGATGGAAATCATTTTGGGCACGCCTTTGAACTGTGTGGCGATTGCGACACCACCCAGCTGGTGGTCAACTTTGTGGCTGTTCCGGCGGGCGCAGCCCCGGTTCAGTTCCATGAATGTGTGCCCGAGGAGCTGGCCTGTCCCTGAACGCCCAGCCATCGAGCCGACTAGGCCAACTCTTAAGTGGGGCACTGGAGCGCAGGCGTTGGTTGCTTCGGGATCTCGTTGCTGAGCATACCGATTGCTTTCGGCTGCTGCATGGTGCCGTTGAGGGCGTCCCCGGCCTGACCTTGGATCGTTATGGATCGGTGCTGCTGGCGCAGACCTGGAAAAGGTCCCTGGATGAATCTGATGTCGGTGTGATTGTTGATCTGGCCGGTGAGGCGCTGGACGAGGATTTGCTGTTCGTCTGGAATCATCGCGACGGCGGCGCTGGTAGCTTTGCGCGTTTTTTTGACTTTACCGAAGAGTCGGGTTTCGTGGGTCGTGAGCTGGGCCTCATGTATGACGTTCGCCCTCGACATCGTGGCGCTGACCCACTGCTCTTTCTGGATCTTCGAGCAGGGCGTAGGAAGGTCATGGAGGCGGCTCTCGGAAAAACCGTGCTCAACCTCTTCGCTTATACCTGTGGCCTGGGCCTCGCGGCCATGCAAGGAGGTGCCAGACAAGTCCTGAACCTGGATTTTTCCGCTTCCGCCCTTGAGATCGGTCGGGCCAATGCAGCGCGCAACGGCTTTGACCTGCAGTGCTTTGCCACCCTCCAGGCCGACTGCTTGCCGGCTCTCCGGCAGCTGGCGGGCCTACCGGTCAAGGGACGCGCGTCGCGGCGTCGGTCTTATGTCCGATTGCAGCAGCGGCGCTTTGATCTTGTGCTCTTAGACCCACCTGCCTGGTCGAAGAGTCCCTTTGGTGCTGTAGATGTGGTGCGGGACTATATGAGCTTGTTTAAGCCCGCTCTGCTGGCCACTGCCGAGGGTGGTCAGATGATGGTGACCAACAACTCTCCGCGGGTGCTCTGGGATGACTGGGTAGCTGGTCTGGAACGGGGGGTGCGTAAGCTGGGTCGGCAGCTGCGCAGCCTGGATAGGATTCGGCCCGAGGCTGATTTTCCGAGCCCTGATGGTCAGAGTCCGCTCAAGGTCGCCTGGCTTGAGGTCTAAGGTTTGCGCTAGGAGCGGTAGCCGAAGGCCTCAACGAAAGGAGCGAGCCCCTCCTGAAATGGGGCGAACTGCTCTTCGTAGCGACGCCAGCGCGCCAGCGCTCGGCGGAAGATGGGCTTGGTGACGTCCTGGTGGCTTGGCGTCGAGATGCGCTTGGCCGCAGCGTGGCGGTGGTACTCCAGTACAGCAGAGTCAAAGGGCAGTTCGAGGAAGGACAGCAGGCGCCGCGCCGTGCCTTCCAGGTCGTCGACCAGATCTTCGTAGCGGGTCTCAAGCCAGGGACAACGCAGGGAAGCTCTGTTTTTGAGCCATAGACCCATGACCTGCTGGTAGAGCGCCGTGGTGCGCTCCATTGACATGAACTGGATCATCGCTGGGTTGGGGACAAAGTCCTGCATGAATGCGCTCAGGCAGCAATCGCGTGGGTCGCGTAGCGCCACTACCAGTCTGGCTTCAGGGAAGACCCGTTCGATCAGACCGATGTGGACCATGTTGAGGGGCAGCTTGTCCAGGAGAGGCTGGTGGCGGTCGAGCTGTTGTTGTTGTTCGAGCAGCTGCCAGTACTGCTCGCGGAGGGTTTCAATGTCTCGCTGTTGCAGGGCATCGATGCAGTCCGGGTAGGTGAGCCCGGTGAGCTGCGTTGCGGCCTGGCTGAGCTGCTCAATCAGGGGTATTTCATCGAGGCTCGTCAGTGCTGGGTGGGCCGAAAGGATCTGTTCGGTGAGGGTGGTGCCCGAGCGGGGGAAGCCGATCAGGAAGTTGGGTGTCGGCCCGTCGCTCAGTGGTTGGCTCGGGGCCCTTGAGCGGCGAGCTGTCCACTGCTCGAGCGCCGCGACCAGGCTGGGGTAGGTCGTAGGATTAAACGAGGATGCCGGAGGCTGCTGCGCGAGCAAGCCCTGACCTTGCGCGTTAGCCTCAAAGGCTTGGGCGTAGTTGCCAAGCCGGTCGTAGGCCATGGCCAGATCCACCAGGATGCGTCCCTCTAGGATGCCGCAATCGCCTGCTTCGAGCCGTAGCTCGAGTCGATCTCTGGCTGCTTCAGGTTGGCCGTCGTGCAGATCGAGCCGTGCGGCGATGGAGCAGGCGAGGGCCGAGGCAGGTTCCAACAGCAGGGCTCTGTCGACCTGCTTACGGGCCTCTTCGATGCGGTCCTGCATTCTGAGGGCGTCGGCGAGGTTGGCGTGGGCCAGCACGTTGCGGGGCTCCAGTTGGACGGCCCGTGAGAGGCTATCGACGGCCTGTTCGTCTTTACCTTGCTGGCTCTGGAGTGCCCCCAGGCTGGTCCAGGCACGGGCGATTTCTGGTTGCCGGCGCGTAACCTCCAGCAAGGCCTTGATGGCCTGTTCGACCCGCTCCGTTTCGCCATACAAGATGGCGAGGTTGTACCAGGCATCGACGTTGTCTTGATCCAGGCGTAGAGCTGCTTCGTAGTGGTCGGTGCTCCGACTTCGTTCACCGCTCTGGTGGAGAGCGCGAGCCAGCAGGTAGTGGTGTTCGCTACTTGATTGCAGGCGCAGAGCGCTGGCGAACGAGTCCGCAGCATCGGCTAAGAAGCCGGCGCTCTCCAACAGCAGTCCCAGGCCTTTGTGGGCGGCCACGCAGTCGGGATCCGCGAGCATGGCCGCCATAAACATGGTCGCGGCTGGGTCAGCTTGTTGTTGCGCGGCCAGCTCGGAGGCCAGCTCACACAAGGTGCCTGAGTCAGCGCCGCCGGCCTCGATGCGGTTGCGCAGTTCGATCGCCCGGTGCGGCCGAGAGCGGACGAGAACTTGCAGAGCCTGGTCTATCTCAGCATGCATCGGCGCAGCATACAGGGCGCTGCCATTGAAGGGTCGCTGGGGCAGCGGGGCAGGCTTGGGACTGTTATGGTGTGGTCCATGGCGCTGCGAGACTGCAAGGTAGTGATTCTGTGCGGGGGCCAGGGGACTCGCCTCAAGGAGGAAACCGAGTTTCGTCCCAAGCCCATGGTTGAGGTGGGCGGCAGGCCCTTGCTATGGCACATCATGAAGATTCATGCCCATCAGGGCTGCGACCAGTTCGTTCTGGCGCTTGGTTTTAAGGGCCATGTGATTCGTGATTTTTTCCTTAATTACCGTCGTCAAACGGCCGATCTCACCATTCGTTACGGGCATGGTGATCGCGCGGATACGGTACGCCTGCATACGCCGAGCGATATTGCCGGCTGGCAGGTGACGCTCGCTGAGACCGGAGAGCTGACCAATACCGGCGGCCGAATCTTTCGCTTGCGTGATTATCTGCGTGACGGAACCTTCCTGATGACCTACGGGGATGGTGTAGCGGATGTGGATCTTGAGGCTCTGTTGGCGCACCACCGTGCCAGCGGGCGTCTGGCGACCGTCACTGGTCTGCAGGCTCAGTCTCGCTTTGGCGTGCTGGAGACTGATGGTCAGGGTGGAGTCGAGCGCTTCCGAGAGAAGCCTTTGCTGGATTCCTGGATCTCGGGTGGCTTTTTTGTGCTGGAGCCCCAGGTTCTCGAGTACCTCAGCGAGGACTGTGTCTTCGAGCAGGAGCCGCTGCGTCGACTCGCCGAGGAGGGCCAACTCTCGGTCCATCAGCACTCGGGGTTCTGGAAGAGTATCGATACCTATCGGGAGTACCTTGAGATCAATCGCATGTGGGACTCTGGCGATCGCCCCTGGGCGCTTTGGGAGACCTGAGTGCATCGTCCTGATCCGGACTTCTGGCGCGGCCGCCGGGTCCTGGTAACTGGTGCAAGCGGCTTTAAGGGCTCGTGGCTGGTTCTTGCTCTTCGCGAGCTGGGCGCTGTGGTAACCGGTTTGTCCTTACCCCCACCGCAGGGACCCAGCCACTTTGTATTGGCCGGGGTCGACGCTGAACTCGATCATTGCGAGGTAGATGTGCGCGACTATGGGGCGGTCGCGGAGGTCGTGAAAAAGGCCAGAGTGGAGGTGGTCTTCCACCTCGCGGCTCAGGCGCTGGTATTTGCCGGCTATGCAGATCCGATCGGCACCTATGGCAGCAATATTATGGGCACGGTTCACCTGCTTGAAGCGCTTCGCCACAGTCCAGGCGTACGAGTGTTGGTCAACGTCACTACCGACAAGGTCTATGCTGATGCGCAGTCTCAAGCGCACGTTGAGGGGGGGCGTCTGGGGGGCGCAGATCCTTACAGCGCCAGCAAAGCGTGTTCGGAGTTGGTCACCGCTGCCAGCGCCAGTTGGGCCGTTCCTGCGGGCCTGATGATTGCGACTGCCCGCAGCGGTAATACTCTGGGAGGTGGTGACTGGGCTGCTAATCGGCTGGTGCCTGATGCGGTAAGAGCCGCTCAGGACCGCAGGAGTCTGTCGCTGCGATGCCCCACGGCGGTTCGGCCCTGGCAGTTTGTTCTCGACTCGCTGGGTGGCTATTTGCTGCTCGCTCAGGCGCTGCATTCCAGGGATGATGGCGAGAGCTTCGTGGGCGGCTGGAATTTTTCTCCCGGGGTGGGCTGCGAGCCCACTGTTGTGGAGCTTGCGACTGCCCTGGCGGAAGCGCTGGGTGCGCCTTGCCCGGTGGTCGAAGATCAGCCTGAGACCCCTGCTGAGACGGCCATTTTGCGGCTTGATTCCAGTAAGGCCCGGGAACATTTGGGCTGGCAGCCCAGCGTTGACTGGCGGGGCTGTGTGGAGCAGACCGCCCGTTGGTATCGGGTTTGGCTTGACGGCGCTGATGTCGGCCGTGAATCCAGGTCTCAGGTACGCGGCTACCTTGCCGGCTGAAGTTGTCGGCTAGTTGTTGGCAGCGTCTCGCAGACCGGCGGCGCTGAGCATATAGCGCACTCTGCTGGCGATGCTGTGGTCGCGAAGTACTCGCTGCCGACCCCGCTCGCCGATGGCTCGGGCTTCGTCGGGGTGCTCCAGGTAGTGTTCGATCTTCTGGATCATCTCATCCATGCTGCTGTAGCTCTCGACTTCGCTGCCTATGTCGAAGACCTCACTCAGTGCCTCGCAGTGTTCAGTGAGAATGAACCCCCCACAGGCGAGCACGTCAAATACACGCATCGTCACGATGTCGCTCTGGTAAATGCGGCCGATATCCAGATTAATGAGGCTGTTTGAGTAGATTCGGTTCAGCTCTTCGCGGTGACCGGCGGGCCCCATGTAACGGCAGCCGAATTCAGCCAAGTCCTGCCAACCCTGGTCGCCCCAGAGTCGCACTCCTACCTGCCCGAGTGGCGCCAGCAGGCTAAGGCGCTTGTCAGCGGCGGCCATCTCCGAGAGCAGCGTGATGGGATGGTCGGCTGGGTCCCCGATCGCCATCTTCTGGGCAAACTCCGGCATCATCTGTTGCACCAGTTCAGGAACTCGAAAGTCACACCAGTCCTTGGCCTGTTCGGTCAGAACGGCCTGAATTAAAGCGTTGGCGTCGCCTTCAGCATCTGGGCTGGAGCCATTGGCTTCATGGAAAAGTTGGACAAAACGAGCTCGGTGCTGGGTGCCCAGTTCGACCATGCTGTTGCCCACAAAACTGATCTGGCAGCGGTAGCGGTCTTCGGCTTCGGCGCTGATCGCGGTGGGCTGGCGACGCTCAGTGTTGGCTGCCAGCGGTAGGTATTCTACTTGTTTGAAGCCTGCATTCCGATAGTCGCTCTGGTTCGCTTTGCGATAGGTGAAGATATGCGCAGTACTGGTGCTCGGGGTGGTCTTGAGGCGATCAGTGCTGGGATCGATCTCCCATACCAACAGCGGCAGCGCGGCATCTTCACAGGCCTCAGCTAGACCATGACTGTAGTTGATGGCAGCCACCAGTGATGGTTGCAGACGTTGGGCGGCGTAGCGCAGTTCCTCTTCAGAGAGTCGATGGATGTTCCAGGTTGCGGTGCTGTATCCCTCCGCTCGAAGGGCTTCGGCCACATCGCCGACCATGAGCCCACCTGCGCAGACCAGCGCCGACTTCTCCCCCCGCCCCTCTTGCAGCAGACGCAGTTCGTCGGTGTAGACCTGGGCGAGAAAGGGGTGGCAAGCCAGCCCGGCGCCTAGCTTGATGGCCGGCACAAAGTCGAGCACATCCATGCCCATGGCGAGGATCAACCGGCCTGAGATGATGGCCTTGCTGTAGTCGCGACGCTCCAGCACTTCCCGCAGTAGCCACGGGTCCTGCTCCCAACCGACCACCGTAGCTTCCGGCCAGCGCTTAAGGGTGGCGTCAAGCAGGTCGCCTGTGCCCAGTCCAAACACGAGGATGTCCTGCTCATTGTCCAGCCCATCCAGGGCCTCTCCGATCTGCTCGGTACTCAGGTCAAGGGGGAACCACTCCCGGTGGTAGCGATAGGACACGCTGCCGTCGCTCTCGCCGCGGACGTGGTCATTCTCAACCGACAGGCAGACCCGTTCGGCCAGGGACGGATTGCGGGACAGCAGAGCCCCAAGGTTGGCCTTGAGGTTCTTCGATAGCTGTGGGGTCACGGCCGAGGGTGCCTAGAGGCTCACGTAGTCAGCGTGAAGGATGTATGGGCCGGTGGCGGTATAGACTCCTTCGATCTCGATGAAGTAGTAGCCAGAGCTGACGATCAGGTAGTCGAAGTAGGGATCGACGTCGCCAGAGGGGTTTTCGTCGTGCAACAGGTTGCCCGCATCATCCCAGAGCTTGAGTCGTCCATTTAGGCCTGAGTCGTAGTCCGAGGAGTCCAGGTCAAAGGCCCAGATCTCGCCAGCGCTGGCAAAGAACTGGAAGTTGTCGTCGTCGGTCCAACCATCAATCTCACCGCATACGGTCTCGCCGAAGGTGTCCAGCGCATCAGCTTGGTTGCGGTTGTCGTTAGGCTCACTCTCGGGTTGCTCGCATGGGGTGCTGATGGAGAACCCGAGGTTGTAGGTGTGGGCGCCGCTACCGTCGCTGGAGTTGTAGTCATCCAGCTTGATGTAGTAGGTCCCAGCATCCGGGAGCAGCTTGGTGATGAACGAATCGCAGGCGTTGCTCGGGTTTGACGGACTGCAATCGCCCGGCAACCAGTCGTCGTTATAGGCGAGTTGGTCGTGGCCGTCCAAAAAGCCGGTGTCCTCGTCATAAAGGCGCAGCACACTATCCAGATCGGAGCCCACCGCGGCAGCGTCAACGTCCAGGGTCAGGATCGTGTAGCTACCAAGCACGACCCGGAAGTAGTCGTCGTCACCGGCAGTGCCGATCTCACCGCAGGAGTCGAGGTCGCTGGGCACGTCCACAAAGTCCGCAGTGCTCCAGTCATCATTGGGTTCAATCTCGGGCGCATCGCAGCTGACCTGGCTCTCATCCACCGAGCCATCGCAGTCATCATCGATGCCATTGGAGGGATCTTCTGCTGCCTGGGGGCCGATCGCGGCATTGTTGTCATCACAATCGCCGGCGAGTTCGATGTAACCATCACCGTCGTCGTCGTAGCAGTCGGTGCCATCATCGACGATGCTGTTGCAGTTGTTGTCGACCCCGTCACAGTATTCGGAAGCTCCTGGGTTGATCCAGAAGTCGTTGTCGTTGCAGTCGCCATCGGCGGTGGTGTAGCCATCGGCGTCGTTGTCCTGACTGGAACAGCTGAGGCCGTCATCGGCCGTTCCGTCGCAGTCGTTGTCAGCGCTGTCGCAGACCTCAGTGTTGCCGGTATAGACCGCTGGATTGCTGTCGTCGCAGTCACCGTCGTCTTCGGTCTGGCCGTCGCCATCGTCGTCGTAGCAGCTGGTGCCCTCGTCAATGTTGTTATTGCAGTTGTCGTCGAGGCCGTTGCACTGTTCCACCCCATTTGGATTCACTGAGGCGTTGGTGTCGTCGCAGTCGCCGTCGGTGGTGGTGAAGCCGTCCCCATCGCCATCTATGTTGGCGCAGTCCAGACCCTCGTCCACGTCGTTGTCGCAGTCGTTGTCCTGGAGGTCACAGATCTCGGTGCCTGGGCTGGCTCCGCCGTAGCTGTTGGGGTTGGTGTCGTCGCAGTCGCCGTCATTTTCGGAGACTCCATCGCCGTCGTCGTCGTAGCAGTCGGTGCCCTCGTCGGTGGTGCCATCGCAGTCATCATCGACGCTGTTGCAGGTCTCCGCTGCTGCCGGGTTAACGCTGGCGTTGTTGTCATCGCAGTCGGGGCCGCTGGGATAGCCGTCACCATCTTGGTCGTCGCAGCCGGTGGCTCCTTCGTCGATGCTACCGTCGCAGTCGTTGTCCAGGCCATCGCAGGCTTCGGTAGCACCGCCGTAGACGCTGGCATTGGCATCGTTGCAGTCGCCGCTTTGCTCGGTCTGGCCGTCGCCATCATCGTCGTAGCAGGTGGTCTGCTCATCGGTGATGTTGTCGCAGTCATCGTCCAGGCCATTGCAGGTCTCGATTGCCCCCGGGTAGACCAGCGCATTGCCATCGTTGCAGTCGACTGTTGACGGGAAGCCGTCGCCGTCGCCATCGCTGTCGCAGGCGTCGCCGTTGTCGACGATGCCGTCACAGTTGTTGTCAAAGTCATCACAGAGCTCGGGAGCGGTGGAGAACTGGTGCGGATCGGCATCGTTGCAGTCGCCGCCCACTTCGGTCTCGCCGTCGCCATCATCGTCGTAGCATTCGGTGTCTTCGTCGGTGGTGCCGTCGCAGTCCTGGTCTACGTTGTCGCAGGTCTCGGTGGCGCCGGGGTGGATTGCTGCGTCGTTGTCGTTGCAGTCCACGGTGTTGGCGTAGCCGTCCTGGTCTACGTCGTCGTCAGAAGGGAAGCCGGTGCTGTTTTCGTAACAGGCCGAAAGGGTAAACAGCGCAGCAAGCATCAGGTAGAGCGAGTTGGACCAGGTCTTCACGGCAGGTTCCTCCCAGGACAGAGACGTTTCACTGCGTGCTGCAGTGGCGGGACAGTATAGCTGGCGGTCTAGCAATCGGGAACCTGGCTGGCAAGGGCATAGAATGATGACCAGACACCGTGCCAGCTCCCAGACTCGGTTACACTGCGCCGGTTCAGGCAGTGGCCCCGTGGAGCTCCGATGTTGGTGCAGGACTCAGTCTCTTGGTGCTCTAGCTGGTCGAAGCAACTGCTTCTCATGGGGGTGTTGGGCTTACTTCTTGCTGGAGCTCCGGCGGCGCTCGCAGCACCACCGGTGGTTTGGGAGGACATCCGGTCTGCTGAAGGAAGCCTGCGGCGTGGTGATTTCGTAATTGCCGATGGTGACTGTGCTTATCGGGTGATGGCCGATCCGATTGCGATGGGCAATCTGCTGCGTCACGTCAAAAAGGTCGATGTCCACGCCATGGAGGGCGGCTTTCAGGACGTCTCCATCCATGAGAGTTTCTTTCTTGTGGGGCGGGTCGAGTCGCGCTACCACCGTCAGGTCAACGGCGTTGATCGGTTGGAGTGGCGCCTCATAGCAGGCCGCCAGCAGCGCCACGATGGATTCTGGCAGGTCAAAACGCGGCCGCAGGGTGGTGCGACGGTGGTCTTTGAGAATCTCATCAAGGCCAAGTATCGGATTCATCAGGGTCTGTTGCGCAGGATTCAGGAGCGCACCATGAACGACATCGTCAGCGCGGTTTTGGAACGCTGCGGCGGGTCTTCGCCGCGGCCGGCTAAAGAAAGCCTGCCTAGTCACGCAGGCCCTTCATGAAAGGGCTAGCCAGAGTTTGCCGCTGGGAGCAGAACCGGGTCCTGAAGTCAGGCTGTTTGGTCCGCGTTTGGCTCAGGCCTTGTCTTCGCCTGTTGGCTCATTGCGGTCCCGCAGCCATTCTGCGAATTCAAGTGCCGGCTTGGGCCGACTAAGGAGATAACCCTGGGCGCGGTCGCAGCCCTGTTCGTGGAGAAAGGACAGCTGCGGGTCCGTCTCAACGCCCTCTGCTACGACATCCAGACGCAGGGCATGACCCAACGCGATGATCGCTGAGGTAATGGCAGTGTCGTCAGGGTCATCGGGTACTTCTCGGACGAAGGTCTGATCGATCTTTAGCGTGTTGATGGGGAAGCGCTTGAGGTAGTTCATCGAAGAGTAGCCGGTGCCAAAGTCGTCCACCGAGATGCGAACGCCGAGGTCCCGCAGTTCGGACAGGGCGATTCGGGCGGACTCGACATCTTCCATCAGCAGGCTTTCGGTGACCTCCAGTTCCAGCTGGTTAGCCGGCAGGTCGCTGTCGTCAAGGGCGTCCTGCACAATCTTGTTGAGGCGCCCAGGCTTAAGCTGGCGGACCGAAAGATTGACCGATACGCACAGGGGGGGCAGACCCTGAAGATTCCAGGAGGCCGCCTGGCGACATGCTTCGCCGATCACCCACTCACCTATGGGCTCGATGAGGCCGGTCTCTTCTGCGATGGGTATGAAGTGGTTGGGGGGAACCAGTCCGCTGCCGTTACGCTGCCAGCGGACCAGGGCCTCGGCCCCTGTCGTGCGCCCTCTGGCGATGTCCACCTGCGGTTGATAGTGGAGCAGCAGTTCGTCCCGTTGGATCGCTCCCCGTAGCTCGCGTTCCAGCACCATTCGTGAGGCCATCGCTTCTTGCATCTTAGGGGTGAAGAAGCAGAAGCTATTGCCGCCTTCGGCCTTGGCTCGCCGCATGGCGGTGTCTGCTGACTTGGTCAGCATGCTGCTGTCTCCGTGGTCGTCTCCTGACATCACCACGCCGATGGAAGGGGTTACCTCGAGTCCTTCTGTTCCCAACTCGTAGGGTCGACTCATTACGTCGAGGACTTTCTCTGCGACCCGCGCAACGTCGCGGGTGTTGCGGAGCCCCTCAAGAACTACCGCAAACTCGTCTCCTCCCAGTCGGCCAACCGTGTCGCCGGCTCTGACACAGCTCTTTAGTCGTTCTGCGGCGCTCTTGAGCAGGGTGTCTCCCGCCGCGGTGCCGAGGCTGTCATTGATGTGTTGGAAGCGGTCCAGATCCAGGTAGAGCAGGGCCATGATCCGCTCGCTTCGCGAGGTTCGCGATAATGCCTGATCCACATAGTCGTGAAAAAGGGAGCGGTTGACGAGACCGGTAAGCTGGTCGTGGCGGGCCATATAGGCGAGCTGTGCCTCGGTGTCCTTGCGGGCGATGGCATGACGGATGGCCCGCGCGCATAGTCGGCCGTCGAACATGCTCCTCGACACGATGTCCTGGGCCCCGGACTGAATGGTCGCCAACTCCAGCTCGACGTTCTCTTCGTCGGTGAGAACCACCAGGGCGATGTTGAGATCGCTGGCCCGGATTCCTTCGATGGCACTAAGGCCAGGCGCATCCGGCAGGTCCAGGGTCACGATTACGGCATCGGGTCTCTGCAGGCTGAGATGACTCAGGGCGTCAGTGAGTGTCGTGCACTGCTCCACCTTGCAGGTGAAATTAGCGGCCTGATTCAGCGCTTTGCCCAGCCAGCTAGCGGAGGCGGGGTCCTTATCGGCCAGCAGGATTCGCAGGTTGGTGTCGGTCACGTCCTCTTTTACCTGGCGGTCTACAGACTTGGTGCCAGAGCACCACACCCGGACATTCTATCAGGCCGGGCCCCGGAGGTGCGCGGAGCGCGCCGTCGAGTGATAATAAGCTTTCCACGAGCGCAGGTGTCGTGCCCTGGCAGGGCATTGTCAGCTCGAGAGAGGAACGCTTTTGACGCGGGCAGAATCGCAGGACGTCGAAGAACCGGTCGAAGTGGTGGCAGAGGATGGGCTGACCACCCTGCGGCTGCCCGCAAGTCGGTTTGCGGTTGTCTCTGGTCTGCCTGCCCTCTGGCTCTGGTTGGTGGAGCCGGCGCCGGGTGTCGAGGGTCTGGCCCAGCGGCGCCGGGTACGTTTGTTGTCTTCACTGTTGCTGGTGGTCGGGCCAGTTGGGCTGGGCCTGGCTTTCGCCTGGGATTTGGCGAGCGAAGAGGCCGTGCCGGCACGACTCGCCGTTGCCTATGGCATCGCAGCGCTGGCGCTAGTGGGGTCCTATGGTTTGTCGCGGACTCTTCGCCATGGCGTCGCCGTTTTTGTCAGTGCTGCGGTGCTGGTGGGTGGCAGTTGGTTTTATTGTCTGGGCGAGCCGGACCCGGTTCGGCTGCTGGCCGGCAGCAGCCTCGCCTTGGGCGGCACTTTGCTCTGCGCGGTATTTTTCGGTTTGCGGGCCGCGATGTTGGTGGCATTGGCCAACCTGGTGGTGCTGGCTGCAATCCTGTCTTCCAATCCATCCGCCAGCACAGATCATCTGTTCTGGGCTCTGCTCGTACAACTGGTTCTCAGTGCGATGATCCTGCTGGTTAGTGATCTGCGAGAGCGGGACCTGCACGAGCTTAGAGAGCGAGGGGACCAGCTGGCGCGCAGTGAAGAGCGTTTCAATCTGGCCGCTCGTGGGGGCAACGACGGGCTGTGGGACTGGGACCTGCGCGATGGCACCGCCTACTTCTCACCGCGTTGGGCAGCCATCGTAGGGCTGCGGGCCAGGGAGCTGATCGGTAGTATGGATGAGTGGTTCTCAAGGGTTCATCCTGAGGATATGGCGGCGTTGCGCAGTGAGCTGAGTCGCTATCAGCGAGACCCCGACAGCTCGTTCCAACATGTGCATAGGCTCGCTCATAGCGATGGCATCTATCGCTGGGTGCTGGCTCGAGGTCTGGCAGTCCGCGATCAACAGGGCCAGGCCGTTCGTGTGGCTGGCTCTCTGACCGACATCACCGAACAGCGCCGCTACGAAGAACAGCTCCTCCATGATGCCTTTCACGATGATCTCACCGGTCTGCCTAATCGCGCGCTGTTCTTGAACCGCCTGGCTCACTCGGTGGCTCGCGCGCGGCGCCGACCATCGTCTTTGTTTGCAGTTTTGTTTCTCGATCTGGATGGCTTCAAGGTGGTCAATGACAGCCTCGGACATTTCTTAGGGGACGAACTATTGGTTGAGGTGGCACGCCGTATCGAGCTGTCGGTGCGCCCGGGAGACACTGTCGCCCGCCTGGGCGGCGATGAGTTTGTGGTCTTGCTGGAGAATATTGAAGAGGTTCGTGAAGCGCGCACCGTGGCCAGTCGGATCCGCAACTCACTGCAGCCGAGCTTTGCCCTGGGTGGGCAGGAGGTGACCAGCTCAGCGAGCATTGGCATTGCCTTGAGTTCCGGGGGCTATGGTCGCCCAGAAGATTTGATTCGTGATGCCGACACCGCGATGTATTCGGCTAAGGCTGAGGGGCGGGCACGAATCAGTCTGTTTGATCGGAGCATGCATGAGGATGCAGTGGCACGACTCAAGCTGGAGAACGACCTCAGTCAGGCACTGACGGAGCAGCAGTTTGTGCTGCAGTATCAGCCCATCATCTCGCTGGAGACGGGCTCTATTACAGGCTTTGAAGCGCTGCTCAGGTGGCAGCATCCGGAGCGCGGCCTGTTGCTTCCGGGAGACTTCATTGAAGTTGCTGAAGAGACCGGTCTGATCGAGGAGGTGGGTTGGTGGGTGTTGGAGGAGGCGGCCACTGCCGCCGCAAAGTGGCGCACCGATCACCCGGATTTTGAGTCCTTGCAGCTCAACGTAAACCTCAGTAGCAAGCAGTTCCGCCGTGCTGATCTCGCGTCCAGCGTTGTGGATCTGCTAGGTCGTGTCGGTCTGCCTCCCGCGCGTCTCAGACTTGAGATCACCGAGACGGTGGTTATGGAAGATGCTCAGGCATCTCGAGAGGTCCTGGCTGAGCTGCAGGGTCAGGGTGTCGGGATCTGTATCGACGACTTTGGGACCGGCTACTCGTCACTCAACTATCTGCACGCTTTCGACGTGGATGTGCTGAAGATCGATCGGTCTTTTGTGCGACGGATCAGCCGAGAACACTGTCCGGAGATCATCGGCACCATTTTAGAGCTGAGTCGCAGTATGGGGCTGAAGGTGACTGCCGAGGGTGTTGAGAGTAGGGAGCAGCTGACGCAATTGCGCGAGCTGGGGTGCGATGCTGCTCAAGGCTATTATTTTGCGCGTGCCTTGGTGCCAGCGGAACTTGATCGCCTGCTCTCGCGCAAGCCTATCTGGTAGCCGACTTTAACTTCCGATCATGGCACTCACCGCCGCTTGGAGGGTCGGCATGATGATCTGCGGTGCGATGCCGAGCACGACTACTCCGAGGCCGACGCTAAGGGTTAGCGCGCGGGGCCACAGGGAGGTCTCGATGGCGGTGGCGCCGTCCGCAGCAGGAGTCACATAGGCTGCCTTGAGCACCACCAGGTAGTAGTAGACCGCAATGGTGTTGTTGATGCCGGCGATGAGTACCCACCAGAAGCCGCCCTGGTCGAGAATGGCCTTGAACAGGAACCACTTGCCTGAGAATCCCGCCGTCGGTGGCACCCCCGCCAGTCCTAGCAAGCCAATCATCAGGGCCAGCGCCAGCCAGGGGGAGCGCGAATAGAGCCCGCCCAGCGCATCGATTGGCAGGCTGTTATCGGTACTGCCGTCCGCGCGCACGCCGTGCCGGGTCCGCCCCAGCTCGATTACGACCAGGAAGCACAGCAGCATCAGGGCTAGATAAGCAATGGCGTAGTAGCTGGCGGCGGCATAGGCAGCCGAGTCCAGTGCCGCCAGCCCCAACAGGATGTAGCCCCCCTGAGCCACTCCTGAGTACGCCAGTAGACGTTTGAAATCGCGCTGTGCCAGGGCCGCCAGGTTGCCGTAGCTCATGGAGAGTAAGGCGAGCGCTCCGAGCAGCCAATACAGCTGGTCCAGGGACAGCCCCATCAAGAGCAACCTGAGCAGCGCGGCGACCGCGCCCACCTTGCTGGTTCCGGCGATGAAGGCGGCGACGCTGTGGCTGGTGGTCTGGTAGACGTCTGGAGCCCAGAAGTGGAAGGGGAATACGGCCAGCTTGAAGAACACTCCTCCTAGCGTTAGCAGGAGCGCTGTGACCGCCAGTGTTGATGGGTTGGCAGATAGAGCGGTAGCGATCTGTGGAATGGAACTGCTGCCAGCCAGGCCAAACAGAATGCTCATGCCGAACAGCGCTACCGCTGAGGTGGCCGCCCCATAGAGGAAGTACTTGAAGGCGGCCTCGTTGTGGTCACCGTGGCCCCGGGTCAGCGGGACCAGGATGTACAGGCTGTAGGCGGCGATCTCCAGGGCGACGTAGAATGAGATGAGCTCGTCAGCTGAGACCAACATCATCATTCCCAGGGTCGAAAGCGACAGGAAAAGCATCAATTCCGGACGCTCTCTGGGCGCCAGGCTCTGGGCCTCTTGGGCCAGCCAGATGTTGAAGAACAGGCCAGCGGCCAGGATGATCTTGATCACCTGACTGAAGAGCGCGACTCGGTAGGCTCCAAAGAACAGTGGGCCCGCTTGCCGGACCGCTAGAATCGCCAGTATCAGGACCACGCCGCCACCAACCAGAGCGACTCGGTCACCGGCGATCGCAGCGCGGATCAGGCGCTTGCGACGGCTGTCAGCAGGCTCTCTTTCGTCAGCTTCCTGGCCGGGCCCGACCGCAATAAAGAACAACACCAGTGCTAGTCCCAGCAGGCCCAGTTCAGGGAGGAACCTCAGGTAGATGCCGCTCATGGCGAGGCCTCCAGCACTTGCACCAGCGCGTCTACGCTGGCAGCCAGTTGGTCCAGCATCAGGAAGGGGGCAAAGCCGAACAGCAGCAGCACTGCCGCCAGGATGACTCGGGGTGTTGCCATGAAGTTGCCCATGTCGGGCATGTCTTTCCAGTCATCGCGTTCCGGGCCGAAGAAGCTGCGCTGCACCACGCGCAGTACGAACAACGCCGAAACCACTAGGCCGAAGATGGCCAGCGCGCCAGCCAAAGGCCATTTCTTAACTGCTGCGATGAAGACCAGTAGCTCTGCCCAGAATGAGGCCAGGCAGGGTACGCCGATGCCAGCCATGCCCGCGATGATGAATACCGTTGAGGCCCTCGGCATGGTGGTGAACAGGCCGCCAAGGCGGCTGATCTCGCGGGTGTGCGTGTGGTCGTAGATGTGGCCGATGGAGGAGAAAAATAAGGCGGTCATGATGCCGTGGGCAAACATCTGAAAGACCGCGCCACTGATTCCTGCAGCGCTCATGGTGGCGAGTCCGAGCATAACGACACCCATGTGGGAGACAGAGGAGTAGCCGATGACGTATTTGAGGTCGGTCTGACCCAGCGCAACAAAGGCGCCGTAGAGGATGTTGCACACGGCGAGAGCGGCGATCAGCGGGGCCCAGCGCACCATCTCTTCTGGCATGACCTGCATGCCTACCCGCAGGACCCCGTACGAGCCCAGCTTCATGAGGACCCCGGCATGCAGCATTGATACCGCGGTCGGGGCCGCTACGTGGCCGACAGGCGACCAGGTGTGGAATGGGAAGATGCCTGCCAGCACCCCGAAGCCGAGGTAGAGGAATAGAAAGATAATGATGCCCATGCCACCCCAGTCGGTGTTGGCGTCAGAGAGCAGGGTCAGATCAAAGGTGTTGAGCCCTGAATAGTGGCTCAGCCCAATCAGCGCTGGGAACAGCAGGGCACTGCCTGCCAGCAGGAACAGGGTCAGCTTCATCGCTGCGTATTCGCGCCGCGTACTCCCCCAGATCGCAATCAGCAGATACATCGGCAGGACCGCCAGTTCGTAAAACAGGAACAGGAAGAACAAATCCTGGGAGATGAAGACGCCGAAGACGCCGGCCACCAGGGCCATGGTGAAGGCGAAGTATTCCTTCACCCGGTTCTCCAGCTCCCACATCGTAAGCACCCCGGTGAAGAACACGATGCCGGTCAACAGGACCATTGGCAGTGAGAGACCGTCGATGCCTACGATGTAGGTGATTCCCAGATCCGGCAGCCACTCCATGCGCTCGGTGAATTGGAGCCGGGATGTGGAGGGATCGAAGCGCTGCCAGAGCAAGATGGACAGGGCGCAGGAGATGCCCGATACGATGGCGGCTGACAACTTGATCGCCCCGGTCCGGGATGCCGGAATCAGCGCTGTCAGCGCCAGTCCTATGACCGGGCACAGCAGGATGCTTGTCAGCAGGTGGGAGTCCAGCCAGGCCATCACTTCCACTCCAGCAGGATCAGGGCTACAGCTAGCACTGCCAGGGTCAGCGACAGGTACCATTGCAGGCGGCCGCTCTGCAGGGATGCGGCAAGAACGCCGCCGCTACGGGCTCCATCGGCGACACCGTCGATGCTTCGGTCAATGGCCCGGCGGTCAATAAACAGTGCGCTAAGGGTCAGGCCGGCAATGATCTTGTCGCTGACCCAGCGCCAGCATCGGTCCATGTGCCAGCCGTCCTTGAGCATCGCCTCGATAGCTGGCAGGCCACTCAGGAAGCCCTCGCGGTAGGCTCCAGTCCTGCCGTAGTCGTACCAGGCCAGGCCCCCGCCAGCTAAGAGTGCTGTTACGGCGAGGCCAACTCCCATCGAGTCCCAATCAATGGCCACCAGCTCGGCGTCGAGGCCAAGGTGGCCTGCCAGCTGCGGGCCCAGCCAGCCCAGGCCGAGGGTCACCAGCGCCAGCCCTACGACGGTCATCGCCATAATGGAATCGGCCAGTCCTCCTTGGTGGTTGCTGTCGTGGTCAACTTCTTGCTTGGTTTGTTCCGTATCGCGGTGATGAGAGACTGCTGCCGAGTCTGAGCGCAGAATCACGGCAGCCATCCGGGTTGCGTAGTAGGCGGTCATGGCTGAACCCAGTAGAGCCAGCCAATAGAAACCCTCGTAACCGGGCTGGTGGAGCTGGGCGAGGATGACCTCCTTAGACATGAAACCAGCCATGGCTGGCACGCCAGCGAGTGATGCGGCACCCACCAGCAGGCCCAGGCTCGCTGCGCGGGACCTGGAGCCGACCTTGCGGCCGATCTCGGTGAGGTCGCCGCTGTGCGCGAGGTGGATGAAGATTCCGGCGCTAAGGAACAGCAGGCACTTGAAGCCTGCGTGGGTTACCAGATGGAAAAATCCCGCCACCTCTGAGCCGGCCGCCAGGCCCATGAGCATGAAGCTCAGTTGGCTGATGGAAGACCATGCCAGGACCCGCTTCATGTCTGGGTTGACCATGGCGACCCCTGCCGCCATTACCGCGGTGAAGGAGGCAATTCCCAGAGCAACGGTGGAGGTGATCGATGAGGCCAGGAACAGCGGTTGGAGGAGAGCGAACAGGTAGACCCCTGCTGCCACCATGGTTGCTGAGTGAAGCAGCGCGGAAACAGGCGTTGGACCCTCCATCGCATCGGGAAGCCAGGAGTGCAGTGGGAACTGCGCCGACTTGCCGACGATGCCGCACAGCAGCAGCAGGCCGATTACGGTGTGCTGGTCGTAGCCAAAGAGGTTGCCGGCTAGGTCATTGTTGGCGACTGCTTCCAGGATCAACGCGATCAGCAGATTGCGCGCCCCACCGGCTTCTACCGGCATGTTGAGCATCAGCAGCGCCAGGCCCAGGAACAGTCCTAGGTCACCAAAGCGCGTCATGATGAATGCCTTTTTGGCAGCCTGAGCGGCGCTGGGCTTGAAGTTCCAGAAGCCGATCAGCAGGTAGGAAGAAAGCCCTACCAGCTCCCAGGCAATGAAGGTCTGGATCAGGTCGGCCGCATAGACTACGCTCAGCATCGCCGATGCGAACAGCGACAGGACCGCGAAGTAGCGGGCTTGTGCCGGGTCTGTGGCCATGTAGCCCAGGGAGTACAGCTGTACCAGCAGATGAATGGTCCCTACCACCAGCCCCATCGCTGTGCTCAGTCCGGTCAGTCGGATGCCGAGATGGATGGAGAAGTCGGCCGTTGCAGCCCAGGGTGTGGTGGCCTGATAACCGGCTTCAGGCAGAGTGATGGCCATCGCCCAGGTACCAGCGCAGGCCAGGGCCGCGGTGGTTAGCGAGAGGGCGACGGTCAAGGTGGGCCTGCGGCCAACTCCCAACAGGAACAGCACAAAGGTGACCAGCGGCGCGCCGATGGTGAGCAGGCCCCACTGGCTCAGGCTCATCCGCTCAGCTCCTCAAGCCGGTCCACCGAGATGGCTCCGCGCGCCTTGAATACGGTGAGGATGATGGAGAGGCCTACCGCCGCCTCAGCTGCAGCCACGCCGATCACGAACAAGGCAAAGACCTGCCCATTGCCAGGGTCCGCGCCGGCGAATCGGGCAAAGGCCACAAGGTTGATGATTACCGCGTTGAGCATCAGCTCGACGCCGATCAGCATGGCCACCAGATTGCGTCGCAGCAGCACTCCAAACAGCCCGACCGCGAACAGTGCTGAGCTAAGCAACAGGTAACTGCCCAGAGTTTCAGCCACGGTCGGCCTCCTCGCTGGGCTCAGGTTCCCGGGTGCGTCGCGCGATCAGCACCGAGCCGATGATGGCCGCCAACAGCAGAATAGAGATCGCCTCAAAGGGGAGCTCATAGTCGGTCAGTAGGAGCAACCCGATGTTCTTGACGCTCCAGGCTTCCGCCACATAGGGGCTGCTCTGGGGGAAGTTGCCATCGAGCATTGCCCAACAGATAAGTGCGGTGAAGCCAAGGCCAAGCAGGATTGCTGGGATTACCGCGCCCGCGCTGCGAGGCTCCTCGGCCTGTTCGTTAGGTGTCGACATCATGACCGCGAACACCATGGCAATTGCGATTCCGCCGAGGAAGATCAGTAACTGCATCAGCGCGACGAACTCGCTACCGAGGATCAGGGTTACCCCGGCTCCGCCGATGACGGAGAGGCCGAAGCCCAGCAGGTTGTGGAACACCTTGCGCAGGGTCACCGCCAACACGGCTCCCGCCAGGGTCATTACAATGAGCAGGCCCAGGGCCGCATTCAGCAAGGTTTCGGGGCTCAGCTCAGGCATTGCCGGACTCTTCTTGCTTTGCCTTGGCCGCTGCTTTTGCTGCTTTGGCGGCTTCTCTGGCAGCCTTGCGCTCGGCCTTCTTCCGTTCCTCCCGGGCGGTCAGGGTCTTGGCGAGTTCTTCGATGGGCGGATCGTCGAAGGGCTCAAGGAGGTCCTGAACCCAGCCGCGCTGGTAGCCGGCGTCGTCGAAGTCCGCCGAGTACTTAAGGGTGTCCGTTGGGCAGGCAGCGAGGCAGAGCCCACACAGCGAACACGTAGAGAAGTCCACGTCAAAGCGGTCTGCACGCTTCTTCTTGGAGTCCGGCATGCGGTCGCCGGTGACCGTGATGCAATCCGACGGGCAGATGATGGCGCAGGCGTCGCAGGCAATGCAGTCGTGGGTGTCGATGTCTTCGAAGCGAACAAATGCGATGCAGGAACGGAAGGCCTCGCTCATCTCCACTTTCTGGTGGGGATATTCGAGCGTCACCTTCGGCTTGAAGATCTTGCCAGTGGTGATCTTCAGTCCGGTGAGGAGGCTGCCGAACCCGGCAACGATGCCGCCATGTTCGCGTCTTTGCTGGTCGTTGTCTTCGGTCACGGGTGCACCTACACGAGCTTGATGACCAGAGCGGTCACCATGAGGTTGGCGAGGGACAAAGGGATGAGTAGCTTCCAGGCCAGATCCATGAGCTGGTCAAAGCGAAGTCTGGGGAAAGTCCACCGAAACATCACCATCAGGAACAGCAGAAAGTAGACCTTGATCAGGAACCAGCAGGGCCCCGGTAGCCAGGGTCCGTGGTTGCCGCCGAGGAATAGCGCGGCCCCGACTCCGCAGACCACGAACATGTAGGTGTATTCCGCCAGAAAGAACACCGCGAAGCCCATGGCCGGGTATTCGGTGTGGAAGCCTGCTACCAGCTCTGATTCGGCCTCGGGAATGTCGAAGGGCGCGCGGTTGGTCTCCGCCGTTGCAGCGATGATGTAGATGATCAGTGCCAACGGCTGGTACATAAAGAACCAGCCAAAGCCACCTGCCGTCTGGACTTGGACAATTTTGCTGATGTTGAGGGTGCCTGCACTTAGGACTACCGCCATGGTGGACAGCAGCAGGGGCAGCTCATAGGCGATGTTCTGGCTGACTGCGCGCACCCCGCCGAGCAGCGCGTATTTGTTGTTGGACGACCAGCCACCCATGAATACGCCCATCAACGAGACTCCGCCAAAGGCGAACACCAACAGGATTCCCGACTCTGCATTGGTGAACACCAGGTCTTCGCTGTACGGCAGCAGGGAGAGCAGCACCAGGGCGGGAAGGAAGGCGACCACGGGGGCGAGGATGAAGGTGGTTCGGTCCACTTTGGCCGGGATGATCGGTTCTTTCCCGAGCAGCTTGATCACATCGAGAAGGGTCTGGAGGGTGCCTTGAGGGCCGTGTTCCATGGGGCCGAGTCGGCCCTGTACCCAGGCCGATACCTTGCGTTCGAACCACACCATAAACATGGCATTGAGGGTGATGAGGGCAGCTAGCGCGGTGAAGCCCAGCAGGAACTGCGTCAGCCAGGTGCCGAGCATCCCTTCTAAAGCGGCGATCAGTGCTGGCATCTGGCCGCTACCGGTCGATCTCAGGCATGACCACGTCAATGGATCCCAGGATCGCGATGGTGTCGGCGATCATGGTGCCCTTCAGGACCTCGATCATGGCGCTTAGGTTGCAAAAGGATGGGGTCCTTGCGTGCAGTCGCCAGGGCTCAGGGTTCTTGTCTGCGAGGAGGAACCAGCCGAGCTGGCCGCGGGGACTCTCGCAAGTGAAGTAGTAGCTGCCTGGCTTTGTTTTGACCCGGATCAGCGGCCTGTCGGGGCCGATGGGTCCGCTTGGCATCCGCTCAAGACATTGCTCGATGATGCGTAGGCTCTGTTCCATTTCCTCAAAGCGCACCAGGTAGCGAGCCAGGCAATCTCCTTCCGTGCGGGTTGGCACCTCAAAGTCCAGCTCGCTGTAGATGCTGTAAGGCTCTGCCCGCCTTACGTCGTAGTCCACACCAGATGCCCGCGCGCAGGGCCCCGTCATTGCGTACGAGTGCACCTGTTCGGGAGTGATAATGCCGATGCCGTCGGTCCGGCTGCGGAAGATCGTGTTGTCGGTGACCAGCTTCTTGTAGGTCTCAAAGTGTGTGCGTTGAGTCTCTATCAGCGCTTTTGCGCGGCCCGCAAAGTCGTCGGGCAGGTCCAGGGTGACTCCGCCAAAATTGGCGTAGCAATAGGTGAGGCGGCTACCGGTAACGGAGTCGAGCAGGTCGAGGATGTTCTCGCGGTCCTGGAAGGCCAGTAGAAAGGGCGTGAAGCCGCCCAGGTCCATGATGAAGGCGCCGAACCACAGCAGGTGTGATGAGATGCGGTTGAACTCGGAGACCATCGTCCGGATCCAGCGCGCCCGATCGGGCACCGAGATGCCGAAGGCCTGCTCCACTGCCTGACAGTAGCCGACGTTGTAGATCATGCCCCCCAGGTAATCCATCCGCGAGGGGTTGGGCAGAAACTGACTGTAGAGTCCCCGCTCAGCCATCTTTTCGTGGGCGCGATGGCTGTAGCCGATGACCGGCTCGCAGTCGATCACCTTCTCGCCATCAAGCCGCAGCACCAGTCTGAGTACACCGTGGGTGGAGGGGTGGTGGGGCCCCATGTTCAGGTAGTAGGTGCCATCGTCGGGAGCCTCAATGAGGTGGGGTTCCAGATTGCCGAATCGTAGTTCCGCGAATTCCGGGGTTCGCGGGTGTTCCGCGTAGGCCGCCAGCTTGCGTGAGGGCCCGCTCATCTATGCCCGCCCTTATCGACCACCGGGACCGCGTCCTGGGTCGGCGCATCAGCCTGCGGATCACCAGTCGGGGCGGAGGCCTCGGTGACTTGTTCAACGGGAGCTGGAGCCTTGGTCGTAGTGGCTTCTGCACGACTACCTTCAGCGGCGCCGAGGGCTGCAGTCTCAGCATCCGCCTTGGCCCGTTCTTTTTCCGCTGCAGCCAGACGCTTGGTGCGACGGTTCTCTCGGGTCTTGCGGAGCTCTTCGTCGATGCATTGGTCCCGCCGCAGGGGATAGAAGTCGGAGTCCTCAGGTAACAGCAGTCGCTTGAGGTTGGGGTGACCCAGTACCTGGACTCCCATCATGTCGAAGGCTTCGCGCTCAAACCACCGGGCGCTCCCGTAGATGTGGCTGATGGAGGGCACCTGATCACTTTGGTCCAGCTGCATCCGCAGCAGGTGCCGCTGAGGAGCGCCCGTTAGGATGTTGAACTGGTACCAGAGCTCTCGGAAGTCCTCCTGGTCGACGGCAGTGATGCACTCCAGTCCATAGCCAGCGCCGAAGAACAGCTTGGCAATTGCAACGATGGCATCTGGGCTGATCTCCCCTTCAACATCGAAGCCGCGTCGCTCCCGGTCTGTTCCGTCCAGCAGGGAGTTCGGAATAACCAGGCCGCGGAGCGTGGACTTGATGCCTTCAGCCGTCAAAGCGGCGTCCTTTCTTCACCTTCTCCTCAAGCAGAAGGATGCCGTTGATGAGGGCCTCTGGACGGGGCGGGCAGCCTGGAATGTAAACGTCGATGGGCAGCAACTCGTCGCCACCTTCGACGATGGCGTACTGCTCGGGGTACTTGAAAGGGCCGCCAGAAATCGTACAGCCACCCATGGCGATGGCCCACTTGGGAGCGGGCATCTGGTCCCATAGGGCCACAATGGTCGGCGCCATTTTGCGTGAGATGGTGCCGGCGAGAATCATCACATCGGCCTGTCGCGGCGAGGGGCGGAAGACCCCGGCGCCAAAGCGGTCCAGATCGAAGCGTGCAGCCCCGGCGGCCATCATTTCGATGGCGCAGCAGGCGAGGCCGAAGGTCAGCGGCCACAGCGAGCGTGCTCGAGCCTGGTTCAGGAGGTCGTCAAGAATAGCCAGCTGGAAGCCCCCGCCCCCGCCGCCGGCTCGTTGCTCTGGCTGGGCCGCTTCGGAGTCGACGATGGGCAGCTTGGAGTCCGGCTCTTCTACTGCCATCGGAACACTCCTTTTCGGTAGGCGTAGACGATGGCCAGACTGAGAATGCCGACGAAAATGCCGATCTCGGTGAAGTCCCGCCACTTGCCAGCGCTTGCGGCCAGCTGTGGGTCGTCGTAGATGAGGGCGACCGGAAACAGGAAGACTACGTCCACGTCAAAGGCAACAAAGATCAACGCAAACAGGTAGTAGGCGATCCCGAACTTGACCCAGGCAGAGCCTACCGGGAGCATCCCGCTCTCGTAGATCTGGTCACGATATCGACCGCTGCTGCGCGGTGATATCAAGAAGTTAATGATGAGCGGTGCGGCACCAAAGAGCACCCCGACGAGCAGCAAGCACAGCACGGTCCCGTACTGGGACAGCATGCTATCCACGAGGTCGCCTGCTTGGTTGTATGGGAATGAGCAACTGAGCGGTTCCGGTGGTCACCAGAACCTCTGTCTTTTTACAGAGTACAGCTCGTGCTTGTTTCAATCCTTAAGGATCATGACCGAAAACGGTCCCTGATGCTATGCGAATCTCAGACAATCAGGTCCAGGTAGTCTTCGAGGTCGCTCACACTTGGAGCGCTGATCTCAAAGTCTTCGGGGCCGTTAATGCCAATCCCCGCTTCGACTGCTTCCACGATTTGAGGATTTTCCCAGATGTCGAAGTCATGGACCTCTTCGCTGGAGTGGGCGAACCGCTTGAGGATAGCCAGACCGACTACGTCGGTGGCGATGCGGTCGGTCGAAACTACCAGCAGGCCTGGCTCTCCCTCTTCGCTGTTGCCACCGATAGTCGGGCCACCTCGGGTCACCGCTTCCCAGCCGTCGAGGATGTTCAGGGTTGGGGTGATGCGCTGGTTTAGTTGGGCGATCTGGCGATAGAGCTTGTTGCCTGCGGTGATGTGTACATCAAGGTTTCCTTCGCGCCGCCGGTCGTCGGCATGGACCAGGCCGATGAGGTTCTTGAGGGCCATGGTGAAGGTGCTGATGAAGTGGGTCTTGACGACGGGTAGGTTGATGATGTGGTCCGCTTCGACCACCGGCAGTGGGTAGCGGAAGCCGCCGATCCAGTCGGGGTTGTCGTCTTCGCTGAATTCCACCCAATCAACGCTGTCATCATCGAACACCACCAGCTCCGCTCCGGCCTCCTCGGAAGCTTCCACGATGCCGTTGGCGACGAGGTTGTTGTAGGTGTTGGGATCACCCCAGAAAGAGCGGTCACCGACGATTACTCGCCCAGCCCCCTGCTCCAAGGCCCATTCAGTGAGCCGTTGCACCATCTTGGGTCGGGTTGAATAGGGGTAGTAGTCGCCCGAGTTGCTGTTGACCTTGAGGTAGACGGTCTCGCCGGTCTCTATGAAGCCAAGCTGTTCCCTGCCTACTGTCTCGTTGAGAGCAGCTCGCAGGGTGGATGTGTATTGATCACCGCTCGCCATCCCTACCAGATAGTTGGTTGGTGGTGCGGTAGGCTCCGGCTCGGTGGAGGTGGTGCAGCCGGGCAGCGCGGCGGCCAGCGGTAGCCCCGCACCAATGGTAGCGGCCCTGGCTACAAAGCGCCTTCGGCTAAGTTCCTTGTGACGAAACAGCTCGGTGAGCTCTGAGCTGCGCAGGATGCGGCCGCTGTTCTTGGACATGTGCACTCCAGGTTGCGGTTCAAGAGTGAGACCATAGCAGGGACTTGCAGCGGGCCGAAGGCTCTGTGTATGGGCCGTTCCTTGGGCTTCCTAGAGCAGTGGAAAGTGAACTCTGGGGGCCGCCCTGAGCGTCGCCGCTTCGCCAGCATGGGCGAGCCGCAGCAGCAGGTGCTCCTGCCAGGCCGCCGCCATGAATTGAATGCCTATGGGTAGCCCTTGAGCGTTGTAGCCGCAGGGGAAACTGATGGCGGGCAATCCGGATAGGTTCGCGGGGAATGCGAAGCGCATCAGCTCACCGAGGACCGGTAGGTTACTCTCGCCGTGACTGAGCGCGCCAGGGTGAATGGCAGGCGCAGTAATGCCGGTGCTGGGAGAGGCGATTACGTCAACTTCACTCAGTACCCCGCTGAGTATGGCGCTGAAGCGGGTTCGGGCCTGTTGAGCGCGCACGTAGTCGATGGCGGTGAAGGTTCTAGCCAGCGCCAGGTTGGTTCGCACATCGAGACCGAAGCGACTGCTGTCTTCCAGGTAGTGACTCTCCATCGCGGTGTTCATTTCGGCGGTAATGGAGACGGTGTGTGCCAGTCGGGCCAGCTCAAGCTCGGGAATCTCAATGGCGATGACCTGTGCGCCCAGCCCAGTGAGATGGTCGATCATCTCGCGGCAACTGCTCACGATGTCGGGCTCGGCGTCTTCAAACCAGGGTTCGTAGATGCCGATGTTCAGGCCCTTAAGGTCAAGGTTGTTGAAATCGTTGGTATGGGCGGCCGGTTGTCCGACACCAGCTAAGTAGTTGGGGTCTTCGCCTGCGATGGTCAGATAGGCGATGGCGCAGTCTCGTGCGGTTGCAGCGATGGGGCCGAGATGGGCGACGCTCCAGCAAAGGGGCGGGACCCCGTGCTCGCTGATGCGGCCGTAGGTTGCTTTCAGGCCGACCGCTCCGCACAGTGACGCCGGGATGCGGATGGAGCCACCGCCGTCGGCGCCAATGGCGATCGGGCAAAGCCCTGAGGCGACAGCTGCAGCTGAGCCACTGGACGAGCCGCCAGTGTGGTGGTCTGGGTGGTAGGGGTTGCGAGCGGTGCCGTGGTGTGGATTAAGGCCGGTAACCCCAAGCCCTATCTCGTGCATGTTGGCCTTGCCAATCAGCAGCGCACCAGCTTCCCGGAGCAGGCGAACCACCGTTGAGTCGGCCGCAACCGGGTTGTTCATGAACGAGGTCCCCAGAGTGGTGGGGTAGGGGAACTGATCGGTTTCGTCCTTTACCGCAATGGGGACTCCATCGAGCGGACCCAGGACCTTGCCGTCTCGGTAGCGATCTGCGCTGTTTCGTGCCTGCTCCATGACGTCATCTTTGTGGCTGGCGATCATGGTCCGCATCGGTGGACTCATAGAGTCCCCCTGGTCGATGGCTTGCAGAACCCGTTGCGCTACTTGCTCGGGGCTGCTCTGGCCAGCGAGGTAGGCGGTGGTGAAGTCGTGGCAGGTGAGAAAGTCGAAGCTCCCTTCGGGCGTGCTGCCCTGCGGACCCTCTGGTCGTTCTGTTGTCAGAGCGACGTCAGGAACGCTCTGGTTGCGGGCAATCTGCGGTACCACCGAGGGCTGTTCCGACAGACGTCGATCACGGAAGGCTTCAAAGCCAGCGTCGCGCAGCAGCTTGGGGAGCAGCGCTGCGCGGAGCCCGGCGTTCTCGAGCGCCAGGGTGAAGGCCTGCATCGCCATGCCAGCGACGTGGGGTGCCTTGATTTTATTGAGGTCGTAGCTCACGGGCTTCTCCCTGGTTGCGGTGGCGGTCCGGTTGCGCTCGCTCAGGGACAGGGGCCGACGCCGGCACAGTCAGGGTCGTTGCAGTCCAGCTGCCCGTCGCCGTCATTGTCGTCGTTGTCGCTGCACTCGCTGTCCAACGCTCCCTCGCGGATTGTCACCAGGAAGGTCTGGTCAGGGATGCCAGTCAGCCATGAGGTTGGGTCGAGCTGGACCAGAAGTTCATAATTACCCGAGGGAAGAGCCACGTAGTTGCCGTTGCGGTCGGGAGCGAATCCGGTGGGCGCCAGGGTGTAGCTGTCAGTAAAGGGGCCCGCACCACAATCGAGGGTGCAGGCCGAGCCCTCAGAGAGTGGGCTTGCACTGGGGTCGGTGCACTGCCTTTGTCCGACGCAATCCAACCGGCCAATGGTCTGGCTGAAACCAGGATACTCGGGGTTGATCAGTTGGAATAGGAACAAGCAGTTGTTGAGGTAGGGGCTGGTCCAATTGCTGCCGCTAAGGTGCTCTAACTCAACGTTGATCGTCAGCGGATCGCCTACTGAGAGCAATGTAGTCGGGTTTTGGGCGCCGTCCATCAGGCTGACACTGGCCGCAACATTGGGGGGGCCGATGCAGTTGGCGTCGTCATCATCGTCATCGTCGTCGTCGCCACCAACAAAGGGCTGGCTGCTGAGGGTAAGGCTGTAGTTGTTGCCAGGTACCGCGTCGCTCTCGGAATAGAGGTGCACCTTGATCGTGAACAGCCCGGTGCCGGTGCTCGCCTCGGTGATCACCTCTTCGTTGTTGTCGGTACTGTTGCCATAGAACTGGCCGCCGTCGGGTGCAATGACCTCAACGTCAATGTCGCCTGCTGCATGGGCGAAGGCGGTGCTGACGATGAGCTGCTGTTCAAGCGGGACGCTGACCGCGAAGTAGTCGGAGTCTTCAGGGCAGGCAATCAGGCCGCCTGTGGTTCCCAGTGTAAGACCTGCGGCAGTGGGGATGCTGTCGTTCTCTTCAAGGACGTCGTCGCTGCAGCTTGGTGGCGGTGGGGTGCTGTCGTCGTCGTCGGCTGAACTGTCGTCATCGTCGACCGAGGTGTCGTCATCGTCGACCGAGGTGTCGTCGTCGTCGAGCAAGGTGTCGTCGTCGTCCTGTTGTTGCCAGCCTTCCCAGCAGCCTTGCAGGAGGATGCCGAGGAGCGGTGCCAGCAGGAGGGACAGAACGCTACAGCTGAAGATGATTGCTGGGTGCTTCATGGTCCACAGGATTCCACAGAGAAGCCCTGATGAGAAGGAACCCTTGTTGCCCGATGCCAGGGTTCGATTGAAGTGGGCCCTCGGCGTGCCGCTGCGGGCAGTGTTATTGGCCGCGAAGCAGCGGCGGCGGCTCAATTGGCGAGCCAGGCAGGTTCCGATAACGCTCGCGGAGTTCGGTCTGCCGTGATTGGAGTGCTTGTTGCTCTCCTCGAATGAACACTCGCTGGGGGACTGAGCTCAGCTCCAGTGGATCGCCACTCCAGAGCACCAGATTCGCCATGCCGCCGGCTCGGATTTCGCCTCTGTCGGGCATCCCGAAGGCCTGTGCCGGGGCTCCGGTTATGGCCCACAGCGCGGCGCTCGGCTTGAGGCCTGCTCGAACCGCATTGCCCGCGCTCTGCCGCAGGGTTCCTGCGCGGTGGCTGGAGAAGCTGCTGATGATGACATTGACTCCCGCCTGATCGAGTAGGACCGCGTTGTCTGGTCTGCCATTGAGTTGATCAAAGGAGCCCGGGCCATAGACCATCGGGTCGATGACGACAGCGCTCTTGCTGGTGGCAAGCTGGTCAGCCAGTAACCACGCTTCGGCGCCGCCCGAGATCACCAGCCGCAGGTTCTGTTCCTCGGCGAGGCGAAGGGCCGCCTCGATGTCAGCTGCCCGGTCCGCTTTGAGCACCAGGGGAATTTTGTTTTCGATGACCGGAGCAAGCGCTCGCAGGGCTCCTAGAGGGGCTGACAGGTCACGGCTGCGGCCTTGCTGGTGGGCGCTGGGATTGCGGAGTAGGAAACGGGCGTCGTCCAGCGCCTGGCGGAGCAGGTACAGTCCGGCCGCGCGGGAAGAACCGCTGTGTGGGTTTGCATGTACTGCGGCGGACGGCAGGACGATGGCCTCCTGCTGGCTGTTGCCGCTGAGATCTACCAGTGCGCTCTGGCCACTTATCAGGCCTCCTGTGGGCACCACCAAAGCCGAGGTCAAACCGCCGAGTCGCGCAACGGGAACTAAGGAGGAGCGAGGGTTGTAGGCATCCGATGCTCGCAGCCCGGCGCGGTTGTTGGGGCCCTCCTCCCATTCGTGGTGACGGGTCTTTTGTTCCAGTCCGATCTCCACCAGTCCAAGGGCTGAGCTGACTTCTATGAGCCCCGCTGTAAGTATCGATCCAACTGCATCGACGGTCTGGCAGGTGCCGCCCTGGTAACGCGCCGTTGGGGCAACTCCTGGCTGCAATTCCAGCCCGTTGATGGCGTTGCCGACCGCAGCAATTCGCTCGCCTTTTATGACCACGAGGGCATCGCTGGAGCTGCCTGTGGCCATCTCCACCTGGCTCCCGATGATCACTGTGCAGTCTGTAGCCTCCTGGGCCACAGCTGAGCCCAGGAGGCTCAGTAGCAGGGTCAGTAGTGCGGTAAGTCTGGCTAAGGCCTTCATGGGCTGTTCCTCTGCCCGAGTTCGAAGTCTGACCAGGTTCGGAGGTCTGCCTGGTCATGGCGCAGGACGCCTTCGATGAAGACCTTCTCCGCGCGGGTGTAGACGCTGAAAGGGTCGCCGCTCCAGATCACCAGGTCGGCTCGTTTGCCCACCTCCAGGCTCCCGGTTTGCTCATGGATTCCGAGTGCCCAGGCCGGATTCCAGGTGATCCAGCGCAGCGCCTCATTACGGCTCAGCTCGAAGCCGGCGTTGAGGCCGGCATACCAGGCCTTTGCGGCTTCCTGATTGAGGCGCTGAATGCCGATAGAGGAATCGGAGTGGATGACGGCGATGCCGCCGGCGGCAGCGATCATCGCCGCGCTCTCCGGGATGGCGTCGTAGGCCTCCAGCTTGAACCCCCACCAGTCCGCCCAAGTGGATACGGCGACCTGCTTGGTAGCCAGGATGTCGCGAATTTTGTAGGCATCGGTGGCGTGGTGAAAGGAGCGGATGCTGAAGCCGAATTCGTCGGCCAGTTGGAGCATCGACAGCATGTCATCAGCGCGGTAGCAGTGAACCTGCGGCAGGATTTCGCCCCGTAGAACCCCGGCCAGGGATTCCAGGTCCAGGTCTCGGTCGGGCCCGCTCTCTTTTGAGCTGTCTTTTGACCGCCGCTTGCGTGATTTTTTCTTTGCCCCTTCGCTGCTGGCTTGATGCTGTTCTAATCGCTCCAGGAAGCGGCTGGCGGCGAGAAAAGCGCTACGCGTTGCTCTGATGTTGCCCATTCGTGTAGAGGGCGCGCTGCTGCGGCTGCCGTAGACCCGTTTGGGATTCTCGCCACAGGCCATCTTGATGGTCTCTGGTGCGCCTGGGAAACGCATGGCTCGACTGCCCCGCCGTGGCACCATCTGCAGTACTACACCCCGCCCGCCGATGAGGTTTGCAGAGCCGGGCAGTACCTGAATAGTGGTTACACCGCCGGCTACTGCCCGCTGAATGCCCGGGTCCTGTGGGCCGAATGAGTGTTCGGCCCAGACACCGGCGGTGGCCGGCGCGGTGGCTTCATTGCCGTCGCTGTGGGCGCGACTCGATGGTGCCGCGTATACGCCCAGGTGACTGTGGGTGTCGATGAGTCCTGGCGTAATGATCTTGCCGCTGGCGTCGATATGGATGGCCCCTTCGAGCGGGGGTGCTTGTCCTGACCCAATTGCCTTGATGCGACCGGCTTCAACGAGCAGGTAGCCGTCCGTAATGGGGGCGCCAGCAGCGGTGTGGATTTCGGCTCCCGTGATGAGTAGCTTTGGGTACTCAATAGCGGCGATGGGCTCGACTCGACGCAGACCCTGTTGCTCCGCTTCCTTTAGGGCCTTTAGCGGTGATGTAGCCCCAGCCGGCGCCGTTGCTGGTTGCTCATTGGCAAGAACAGGTGCGGAGCTGGCACACAGTAGGACACAGCTCAGAGCGGCCCGGGTGAGGTGGCCGAGTTGTGAGCGGGTGTGATCGAGCATCGGCATCCAGGGATGCTGCCTCGCCCGCGCCGTTGGGGCAAGCCTGTTGCGGTCAGTTTGGTTGTTCTGCGAGCGCTTTCAGTAGCGCGGCCTGGAGCGGTCCATTGGAGGCGATGATGGTCTTTCCGCCCAGCAGGTAGGGGGCTCCGACCTCGTCGCTGACGATGCCTCCAGCTTCCTCTACCAGGAGCACCCCGGCGGCGACATCCCACGGTTTAAGATAGATCTCCCAGAAGCCGTCAAGACGTCCGGCGGCGAGGCAGGCCAGATCCAGAGCTGCTGCGCCCGGTCTCCGGATGGCTCGCGCCCTGGGCATCATGTGGGCAAAGGTCGCCACATTCTCCATCATCCATTCGCGTTTGTAGGGAAAGCCCGTGGCCAGCATGGCCTTGCTCAGGACCGAGCAGTTACTTACCTGGAGCGGTTCGCCATTGAGCTGACTGCCGCCCCCTCTTTGAGCGGTAAACAGGTCATTGTGGGCTGAGTCCAACACCACCGCGACTTCGGTCCGTCCCTCTACCTCCAAAGCAATGCTGACGCAGTACCAGGGGAAGCCGTGGGCATAGTTGAGGGTGCCGTCCAGGGGGTCGACGATCCAGCGGCGTGATGAGCTGCCTTGTCGTTGACCTTGTTCTTCCCCCAGGATGGTGTCTTCTGGGAACCGATTTCCCAGGATCTCGCGGATGGCCTGTTCCGATTCGGTGTCGACCCGAGTTACCAGGTCAATGGCGTTGCTCTTGGTTTTTACCGCTAGGTCCTGGTTGTGACCCGCACGATGAATTGAGGCTGCAGCCTGCGCGGCTTCTACGGCCACTTCCAGGTCTTGATTGTGGAGCGCAGGATTGGTCATGGCATCACCTTGCGGGGCCCTCTTAAAGGAGCTTGTAAACGTAGCAGGACGAGCCTGATGGTGAACTTGTTGGCACGCCGGTCGGCCTTACGGGCGGAACGCTGCTAGCCGCCGGCAGGCCTCTTCCAGGGCGCTGCGCTCCTTAGCGAAGCAGAAGCGCAGCAGCTGTTGGCCACCGTCACCCCGGTAGAAGCAGTGACCGGAGACTGCGGCAACTCCGGTTCGTGCCAGCAGGGTCATGGCAGCATCGCGCGCGTTTGCTTCGCCCATGCGCTCTACATCGGCGAGCAGGTAGTAGGCGCCTTGTGGGACGATCGGTTCCATGCTGGCGCGCTGTAGGGCTTCGCAGAGCATGTCGCGAGCGTCCTGATAGTCCGTCCGCAAGCTTTCAAAGTAGCTGTCTGGGGCCGAGAAACCTGCTGCCACGCCATGCTGGAGGGGCGTCGGTGCGCAGATGTAGAGGAGGTCTGAGACCAGCATGATGGCGTGTGCCATCGCTTCTGGTGCCACCACGTAGCCTAGGCGCCAGCCGGTGATGGCGAAGGTTTTGCTCAGGCTGGTGATGCTGATGCAGCGCTCGCGCAGCTCGGGCAGGCTGGCGGGGCTGATGTGTCGTCTGCCATCGAACACAATGTATTCGTAGACCTCGTCGGTGATCACCAACAGGTCGTGGCGATTGGCCACTGTGGCAATGATTTCCAGTTCCTTGCGGTTGAACATCTTGCCGCAGGGGTTGCTGGGGGTGCAGACGACGATGGCACGGGTCTCGGGTCGGATAGCAGCGGTCAACTGCTCCTCAGTGAAACGGAAGTGAGGTGCCTGGAGCGAAACAAAGCTGGGTTTCAGTCCAGCAATCTCGGACGCGTGCAGGTGATATCCATAATAGGGCTCGAACAGCACGATCCCGTCGCCGACATCGAGCAGCGCGTTGATGGTCGCGCTGAAGGCGCCGCTGGCACCGACGCTGATGACCAGTTCTCGTTGGGGGTCCACTTCGAGACCGTTGTAGCGGGCCAGTTTGTTGGCGATTGCGTCCCTCAGCTCCAGCGCGCCTTCTGCATAGGAGTAGATGTTGCTGCCCTCACGGATCGCTGCGATCGCCGCTTCGCGGACGATGTCGGGGGTTGGCATGTCGCAGATGCCCTGACCCAGGTTGATCCCGCCAACCTTGTTGCATTCGCGGCTCATGTAGCGGATGTCGGACTGGACGAGGCCTTTGGTGCGTCGTGATCGAAAGCTTTTCATGATGACTCCTCAGCCTGTGAGAACAGCACCGGTTCGCCGTCAAAAGTGCGGGCGCTGTGAACGATGATGGTGGTAGGCAGCGCTTCGAGCATTCGATTGATGCGGGCGAAGTAGCGTTCAATGTTGTCGTCTGGATCGGGTAGGCCGATGCCCAGAATGGCGAGGTCAGCGTTCTCGCTCTCGCTCTTCATGATGTCGCGAACGTCTCGTTCACCGCGCAGCAGGACTCTAGCCTGAGCCTGTAGACGGGCCGCTTCGAGGACGCCAGCCAGGCTGTCCAGACAAGCCTCTCTTTGAAGCTCATTCTCGACCACGGTCATGACATTGACCTGGGCCCCGCGCCATTTTTCGCTGGCGGTTAGCAGATAGGCCAGGAGCAGCATCAAGCTGCCGTTGCCAGGGAACCCGCCCCACCAGATGTCAATTCGGCTTCGGTTGCCGACCTTGCGGGTATTGTCGTAGGCGACCAGAAACAGCGAGCGGTCGAGCTCTCTGAGGTCCCGGAGCATGTCGGCGTAGCCTTGAAAGTTCTCTTCTTGCGAGGGCCAGCCCAGCATCACCGCGTTGGCTTCCACATTGCCGAGCCCATAGCTCTGAGTGACAGACACCACGCCCTGGTACAGCTCTGCAACGATATCGACCCGGTAGAAGACACCGGGTAGTCGCTCAGCTAGTTCCGATTCCATCTCTTCGATCAGGCGTCTGCGGTCGGCTGCTCGATCGCGCACAGCGCCGGTGAGCAAATGGAAGTAGCTGACGATGCCCCGGTCCTGCACGATGGCGCTGCCGAAGTGCAGTAGCCAGGGGCGCTTGATCGGATTACCGCCGAGGACGATGAGGTTGGGTCGCCAGTTTTCCGGATGGAAGGATGCTGAGCGCAGTCTCAACAGAGCCGATCTGACCAGCGCTGACCAGATGCCGTGACGGGCATCACCGAACGTGGTGCCAAGGTCCCGGCGCTCGATGAGCAGGAAGATAAAGGCACTGATGGACATTGCTGCGAGCATTGCCGGCAGGCTGATGATGCTCATTACATAGAAGCAGGCCAGGGCTCCAACCAGGCTGATTACCGCCGGTAAGCGATAGGCGGGACGGAAGCTGGGGCTGGACGCCCAGCGCTCCAGACCGCAGGCCAGGTTGGTGAGGCCGTAGGTGGCCAGGAAGAACATCGTCAGGATTGGAGCAATGAAGTTGAGGTCTCCCAGCAGGATCCCTGCTTCAGCCAGCACGAAGGTGATAGCAAGTCCGACGATCGGCTCGTTGCCCGCTCGGTCCATGCGACCCAGCACCCTGGGCACGAGGCCGTCTCCAGCCAGGGCCTGTAGGGTGCGCGGCGCGGTCAGAATGCTGCCAATGGCCGATGAGATGGTCGCACCCCATACACCCAGAAAGATCAGCGCGGGCACGCTCGAAAGCTGCCAGAGGATGTAGTTGTCGTTAACCAGTTCTTCGCTGCTCACGTTCATTGCGAGCCAGACCGGAAGAGCCAGATAGACCACCAACCCCACCCCGATGGCGCTCATGGTGCCGATGGGGAGTGATCTGCGGGGGTTTTTGAGGTCGCCAGACATGCCGACTCCGGCCATGATTCCGGTCACAGCAGGAAAAAACACCGCGAACACCACCGAGAATGATTCAGTCCCTGCCCCTGTCCACTGCAGCTCAGTGGGGGGGGCGCTGCTGCCTCCGCTGAAGATGGCCAGCAGGGATAAACCGATCGCCGCCATCACCACGTATTGGGCCTTGATGGCCAGCGCCGCGCTGCGTGCAGACATGGCGCATAGAAGCACCAGCAGCACGCTGCTGATCGCTTTCCCCGCCGCAATGCTGAGCTGGACGCCCAGGCCGCCCAGGAACACCTGCACTGATTCCGTGAAGCCGACGATGTAGAAGGCCACGCTCAGCGCCTGGGCGAGGAATAATGGAATGCCGATGGCGGCGCCAGCCGGCGCTCCCAGTGAGCGGCTGATGATGTTGTAGGCGCCTCCTGCGCCGACCTCTCGATTGGTGGCGATGCTCGACACCGAGAGTCCGGTGGCGATGGTGATCAGGTGCGCCAGCAGGATGATCAAGATTGCGCCGAGCAGACCGGCCTGGCCGGTTACCCAGCCGACCCGAAGGTACATAATGACGCCGAGAATCGTCAGTACACTTGGGGTAAAGACTCCCGCGAAGGTGCCAAAGCGCCGCTGGCCGCTACTGGGAGCACCACCTGCTTCGGTATGTTCGGCAGCCGTGAGGGTCGGGCTAGATGGTGCCGCCGGTGGGGTCTGGTCCTCGCTCATGGCCAGCAAGGTTATCAATCCCTCGAGCTTGTTGCTGCGCCGACCCCGACCCTGAGCCGGGCACTGGCACTCACTGAGCGGTGGTTGTTTGTTGAGTTTTGCTGTTGTCGGTTTCGACCGTTGTATTTTCAGTTAGTTACAACAAACTCTGCGGTTCATTTAGTGGTCTTATTGGGGTCTTGCAGATGCTTGTCACCCGCAATCGTTTCGGGACTGCAAGGATCTTTTCTGAGGTCTGCTGGAGGGGTTTTATTGGGGGTCTTGATCAGGTCCTCTGATGCTGTAGAAAGTGAAACAAAGAAGCTCTGTATGTGTTTGTGATTGCAGCTTTTTTTCTGTGGTGTTGGATATCGGTGTTTTTGCCTGTTGCCAGGGTCAGAGGGGGGGAATACTCTCCTTCTCGAACGTTGTTGCTCTTTTCAAATCAGGAACTGTGACGGGGCCGAACGGCTGCCCAGAAGAACGAGGGGTTTACCTCTCGGGACGGGGGTAGCGCAGTGGTCCCACAAGAGAAAGCCCATGAGGGGGTCGAGCCCCTGTGGAAGGGAAACCGGAAACAGGAGGTTACGGTCGGAGCGAAGGAGTGAATCCCTGTAGGTGCATCGAGATGACTCGGCTTTTGCCGCTGTTCGAAGCAGTCGTCATTTCGCCAACACCATGAGGGACGTCGATTTCAGAGATGAGGTCGGCCTCGACGCTGCGGGAGTTACCCTGGAGGGCAGAAACCCCATGAGTGAACCCTGGTGCAACAATCCGGGGGCGGGGCAAAGCGGAGTAAACCGTCAAGGTCGTGAGAAACGACGCAGGCGGAACGTAGCGGGTGAGGTAAACCCGCGTTGAGTGGACGCTTTGCTCTTGATGCGCTGAAGGGGCAAGAAACCTCACGAGAGGACCTTCGTGGTGATGCGTACTTCGATGGACGCAGAGCTGCTCGGAGGCAGGCTTGAAGCCTGGTGCTCTGAGGGAGAAGTGAAGTTTACGAGGGGAGCTTATCGGTGTCGGCAACGACATCGGGAAGCATCCAGCGGGAAAGCGGCAAGAGTCGCGCTGAGAGGCGTAAGGCTGGAGCTGAGGTAGCAAACCAATAGGCTACTACTGCTGGGTGTGTAGACCCTGAAGAACCCATTGACTCCGAGAGAGTGGCTGCAGCGGGTGACCGCGGTGGCAGGCGACATGACAGTCGGGCGACGGTCCGATACGGGGAAGGATGGCGCTGGTGCTTGCACCGGCCGCAGGAAAACCCCGCCCTGGAAGACTCTGAAGAGGCTGGTCACAGGCGCGGCGAAACGAAGTCCCGGCGGGGACGACGAGACGCTACGCACCCAACTCCTTCGGGAGAAGGGAAGTTATCCTGGATGGCCCGGAGCTTCGGCGAAGGGAGTCGAGGACAACAACGTTCACCAATCAGCCGGTGGCCTCAGGGTCACCGGCTGATTTCGTTCTGGCGAGGGAAAATCAA
>DJIF01000095.1 GCA_002433485.1 Deltaproteobacteria bacterium UBA6601 | reverse complement strand
ACTACGCTGGGTAGGTGCGGAGGTGGTCGCAGCAGTGCTGCTGGGAGAACCCATCGGCGCGGCTCTGCTGGCCTGGCTGATGCTGGGAGAAGTACCGGGACCGTCGGTTTGGCTGGGGGGCCCGCTACTCATAGCGGGACTCGCGGTAGTCCTCAGTGGCGGCATCACCAGGCCGCCTGCGGTCGAGCCGCAAGGCTAGCCTCAAAAGTAGCCCCTCAGACTTCCATCAGCTTGAGCAGGTTGGCCGGCGGGCGCCCTACCTCGGCTCGATCTCCCACCACCCCAATTGGTCGCTCAAGCAGGGTCGGATAGCGTGCAATCAAAGGCACCAGGACCGCGTCGCTCTCCGTACCGGTCAGGCCCAACTCCTTGTAGGCCTTGTCCCGCTTCCGCAACAGTGAACAAGCGGGTCGATCCAGCTTGACCAGGAGGCTAGTCAACTCCTCCTCTGTCAATGGGACCTTGCTGTACTCACGGTAGGTGAACTCAATATCTTCAGACTTGAGCAAGGCGACCGCCTTGCTACAGGTGCTTCAAGTTCGCTTGCAGATCAGGGTCATCATGGCGTGATTCCTTGGTTCTTGCAGATACTTAGGCTTTATTGGTTAGTCCTGTAACAGACTCTTAGTCTGCCGCAGTTTGCGATGCTTTGCTGGAGCAAATGTAGCGGCAAATGGACAGGTCCAACCTGAATCGAATCACCGCCAGCAGCTAACGACCTAGTTGCTCATGACGCTTTAGAACACCGAGGGGCTGCTGCACTGGCTGTCCTTCCAACTGCACCGCAATGAGCCGCAGGTGCAGGCCGTCACCGCACTGCACCAGGGCACCCTCAGCATCGATGCTTACGATCTGGCCCGGCACCGCACTGTGAGGTGCCTCGCCAACCCAATCGGCGCTCCAGACAGTCAGCTTCTGTCCCGCAAAGTAGCTAAAGGCGCCAGGGTAGGGTTCCCCTACCGCACGCACCAACCGCCAGACCTCAGCCGCGTCGCGCTGCCAGTCGATAAGACCATGTTCTGGGCGTCTACGCGCACACCAGCTTGCCGAACTATGATCCTGAACCCGTCTGGGCGCCCTGTGCTGCAGCAACAGCGGGATGTTCTCCGCAAGCATGCTCTGCAATGCATCCAGATGCTTTCGATAAAGGCTCCCTGCAGTCTCGTCTGCTGACACGGGAAAGCACTGCTGGGCCAGAATGTCCCCTGAGTCGACGCCATCATCCAGCCAGAACAAGGTGCAGCCGGTCTGCTCGCGATCCTGAAGGATGGTCCAAGGAATTACCGCCCGACCTCGATTCACCGGCAGCGGGGCCGGATGGTAGCCGATACAACCCTGCGTTGGAATCGCGAGGAACTCGGCCCGACAAATCTGCGACCACCCCATCACAAAGATCAGATCCGGCTGCAGTTCGCGCAGACTCTGGAGGGCCTCTGGACTGTTGCAGTTGCTGATCTCGAGCACCTGGCTGCCAGCCGCTTGGGCCAGTGGACGCAGGTCAACAAAGTCCGAGTGACGGTGCGCCTTGCTCAGAGGCAGGGTCGCAACCGCGACCGGCACCAGGCCATGCTCAATGAGCGTCTCCAAGGCCAGCTTAGAGCCCTCGATGGCGCCGACAAAGACCACCCGCGGCAACTCGGCCATCAAGTAATTCCCCGCCCGCCGAAGATGACCCCTACAGTCTTGACCAGAATCGATGCGTCAAGCAGGAGCGACTGCCGAGCGACGTAGTCAAGATCAAGCTGGGCCTTTGCCGCCGACTTCTCGATGGTGCCCAGGTCCGAATAGATTGGCGAGATCTGACACAGCCCGGTCAAGCCGGGCAGGACCTCATGACGGACATGATATCCCTCGATTTCCTGGCCCAGAGTCTGAGCAATGTCCCAGGGTTCGGGCCGCGGACCGACCAGCGACATCTCGCCAAGCAGAACATTGACCAGCTGCGGCAATTCATCGATCCGATACCTGCGCAGAATCCGCCCGATCCGCGTCACCCGCGGGTCATCGGCATAGGTCCACCCATCGAACAGAATCCCCTCCTGAGCGGCCCGGGAGGGATCCATCGTACGTAGCTTGTAGACGGTGAACGCGCGCTCTCGCCAGCCCATCCGCTTCTGACTGAAGATCACAGGCCCCCGCGAGTCGAGAGCTACAGCGGCCGCAGCTACCCCAAGAATCGGCAACCAGGCCGGGCTGGTGCCGAGTACAAGAGACAGGTCCACGACGCGCTTCAGACTCATCTCACTCCAAGCTGCTGCAGAGCATTGCTGGGCTCGGCCCCAGCTGGCGTCAATCGACCAGCTACCTGGAGACCCGACTCGATGGTCCGCTCAATGTTGAGGTACTGCCAACCACCGTAGCGCCCAGTGCTTTGAATACCACACTCGTCAAGGTAGTCCATTGCCGCAGCAACAACCTCCCGGAAGCCCTTGAGGAACAACACGTAGGCATAGGGAATCAAGAGTGTTCGATACTCTTCAACGTCGCCTGGGTCGCAAAGGGCGCCGATGCGCGTCAGCTGAGCAAGCACCTCCTGGCGGTCCGGTTCTTCACTTCCCGGACACTCAAGCATCAACGCTGAGGCACCTACAGGGCACATGTCGGGGGTGATCTGCTCAAGCCGCGTCATCCGGTAAAAGGGCAGCTCAGAATCGGGAAAATAGGTCCAGTGAGCCGCGAGAGCAGGCCCGCTGCGGCGTGCCCCAATGTGCAACATGGTGACCGACTGGGCTCGGAGTCGCTCGATGGCCGAATCCAAGGCCGGCGGCAGCCCCTCAATCAGGCCCAGCAGGACCGGCAGCGGCAGCGAACTTACCAGGCGCTTATAGCTGACCTGATGGCCATCAGCGGTCGTCACACAGCGCCGAGAAGGCTCAATGCGAACCACCTCACGACCACACCGAATCGGACCTTGAGCCAGTTCCTGTAGCGCTGCGGCAACAGAATGGATACCGCGCCGTCCGCGCGGGTAGAAGCAATGGGTCACCGGTGGATTCTGGGGGGGCGCGGTGGCTCCCTCCCGAATCGCTGCTTCATTGTCAGCCGGTATCAACCACAACAGGGGGGCTGCCTCAAGCTGCTGAGGAGGCACTCCGTAGAGCTTGCGGTTGTAGGGTCCGAAGAAATGCTCGTAGAAACCCGCGCCAAACTGATTCAGCAGCCAACCACGAAAATCCCCATCCAGATCCCCCTTGACCGCGGCCTTGTCCAGGAAGCCAGCAATGCAGGCATCTCGAACCTTGTCGGGCAGTGCGTGAGCATTGAACTGATACGGATATGGAATCGTCACGCCACCTTGCCAGATGAGGTTCTTCCGCTCGAAGCGATGGACCCCCTGTGGCAGCAGACCAAGTAAGGCCTCAAGGAGCTGTGGGTTACGGAAAAACAACACATGAACGGTAGTGTCGAACACATAGTCGCCGGCCGGATAGACGCGGAGCAGCCCACCGACCTGGTCCTCCCGTTCCAGCAACATCGCCTCACGCTGCTCGCTGAGCCCGGCCATGCAGGCCAGGCCTGCCGCACCCCCACCAAGCACCAGGACATCGGTAGATTCCATCAAGCTTCACCCTGGTGGCGCCGGCTGGCCTTAAAGGCGGCGTCGAGCTCGGCGCGCCGACTGAGCAGGTCCCGGTAGTAGGCCGCAATCTGGGCGCTCCGCTGCGCCAGAAACTGCTGCTCATCGTGCAGCGCAAACGCTAAGGCCTGATCCATATCCGAGAAGTCAGCAACCCACTTCATGGGATGAGTCAACAACTGGAACGAGCTGCGTGAATCCAGCAGATCGTGCGGAGTCGCCTGACGCCAGCGCATCAGGGAGTCCGAGATGTAGGTCATAGCCCCCTTGGTAAAGCGTGCCTCGTAGGCTTCCTGGTCGATGTACCCGCTCAGATCGAGGAAGTCATTGTCGATCGGGATGTGCTGCGATGCTGACCGAATGGGGTGGCCAGCGAGATCGGCCAGCAGGGCGATGCTGGTTGCCAGTCGTTGCCTGCCCTCAGCGCCCACGTAGTGCGGTGCTTCGTAGTGCAGCCCGATCTCGTGACCCAGCTCAGTGATCCGCGCAATGTGCGCGCGGCTCTCTGACGACAAAAGATTATAGAAGTCGCAACCGACCTGAACGAAGTAGGTCGCCTGAAGACCCAGCTCTGCTTCGATCTCGGCTAGCACCACCGCGGATCGGATCGAGTGATCCAGATCATGGCGCAGCAGCAACACTGGCTGCTCCGCGGGCGGCACGAAGCTGCGGAAGTTACAGATCCGATAGTCCAACGCACACGCCCGCTCCAGAATGGCTCGGTACGAGGCGCGGCTGAACTCGAAGGTGCTGTTCATTGCGGCCCTCAATAGCAGTGTTCAGCCCAGCTTGCCAGTCCTCGATCAGCCCCTCTATTCGGGCCTGATACGGCCCTCGGCAAGGGCTTCTAGGAGTTCTGCCATGCGCTCGGCCTGAACCGCCCGAGCCAGGTTAGCGCGGGCATAATCGGCCCCCGCGCTGCCCATCTCCTGAGCCCGCTGCGGATCGCCCTGCAGTTCGGAGATCACCGCGGCCAGCGCGGCACCGTTACCTTGCTCATAGGGAAGCCCGCCCCCGGATGCATGCAGAATCTCTGCAGCTTCGCCAGCGACCCCCAGCAGGACCGGTGGACGACTGGCGAGTCCGTCATAGAGCTTGGAAGGGACAAACTTCTCAAGCGTAGGACCAGGCAACAAGGACACGACCAGCGCATCTGCTGCGTTCATCAGCTGGGCCGCGCGCTGTTGGTCGGCACGGTCCAGAAAGCGCACGTTCGTCAATCCCCGCTCGACCGCACTTTGCTCCAGCCCTGGCCGCGCAGGACCGGTGCCCACCAGCCAGAATTCTACCGATGCATTTGACCCGGCCAGGACCTCGGCCGCATCGATGAGGTGATCGAGCCCCTGCGCCAGCCCAATGTTACCGACATAAGCAACCACGAATCGATCCTGGCAGCCCTGCTCAGCGCGAAGCTGTTCACGCTGGTCGGCAGCGGCAAATTGCTCCGGGACGGTCCCGTTGCGCACCAGCACCACCGGAGTGGTCGCCCCGGTATGGCCGCGGATCTCGGCACAGAAACGTTCTGTCACCGCAGTCACCGCATCAGCGGAGCGGTACAGTCCCCGCTCAAGCCAGCGTGCAGCTGCGCGCAGAGGCTTTGAGTTCAACTGCCCAAGGCTGATCGCCAATTCAGGCCAAAGATCGCGGATATCCAGCACCAAGGCAGCCTTCCTAGTGCGTGCTGCCACCAGCCCGGTAACAGCGGCAAATAAAGGTGGTGAAGTGACCAGCACCACATCGGCAGAGCCGGCCCGACTGCTGGCCACGAGTCCCGATATCATGAATGAGAGATGGTTCAGAATCCGGACGTGAGGCCGCTTGTCCGGCGATGCCCAGACCCAGGTGTGCAGCACCCGTACACCGTCGTCCTTAGAGACCTGAATCCCGAGGCCGCCGTAACCCGGGTAAATGACGCCCTCGGGGTGGCTTGGCTTTTCGGCAACCACAGTGACTTCATGACCGCGAAGCGCCAGACCTCGAGCAAGAGATAGCGCTCTATTGGGCGGGCCGCCCGTCTCTGGTGGATAGTACTGGGAGACGAGGAGGACTTTCATGGAGTCGCGCTGCCCTCAGCAACCGCGAGCCACAGGTCCGATCACGCCGCGCGGGGCTGGGCTCAAAGAGCGCGGACGACGGGTTCTGGCTGCAGGTTGGCTGCAGTGTAGCTACCTGCGGCGGGGCCAAAGGCCTCCCGATAGTACAGAAGGGTTCGGCGTAGGCCATCATCGAGGCCGACCCGCGGAGAGAACCCCAAGACCGCTTTGGCCCGCCCCAGATCAGGGGTGCGGCTCCAGCTGTCATCGAAGTCCTGGCTGTAGAGTCGGGCACCGAACTCCAGCGGCGGCGGGTTGCTCACCAAGCCCAAGTCCACTGCATGGCGGACCAGCTCTTGAGCAATCTCCACCACCTCAACAGCGTGGTCAGAGCCAATATTGACGGTCAGAACGCTGCCATTGGCACCACTGCTAACGTGCTCAAGGGCCTCCAGACAGCCTCTGACCGTGTCTTCGTAGTAACACAGGCTCCGAAGCTGGCGGCCGTTGCCCGAGATCTGCAGCGGCTGATTGTGACGCAAGCGGTCAATGAACTGCGGGACCACCCGTTTGCCATGAGGGAAATCCATGCCCGGCCCATAGCTGTTGAACACGCGAACGATGGCGCTACTGGCCGGCGAGTTGGCCACCAGATTCTCTTCCAGGGACTTAACCTTGGGATAGACCCAACGGTTGATGGCCGAGTGCTCGAAGACCTGCAGGTCATCCTCGCCCATGGGACCGTCATGGATGTGCGAGTGGACACCGTACACATCAGCCGAAGACGAGAAAAGCACATTGTGGCTGGACGTCAGGTGACGGGTGATGTTGAGAGTGCCCTCGAGATTCTCAACGGTGATCACCGGCTCAGAGATGGTCTTCTCAACCCCAACGATGCTAGCGAAGTGAACGATGGTCTGGTGCTGGGCGACCAACTCTTCCATCAGACCCGCATCAAGGGTAGAGCCCTCAATGAGAGTGATGCCTGGAGACTGCAGCTCCGGTGCATCAAAGGTCGAATTTCGGCAGGACAGATCGTCTACCACAGTGACCTTGGCGCCGCTGAACTCAAGGGCACGCGCTACGTGCCGGCCAAGAAAGCCAGCGCCACCCGTTACCAATGCACTTGCTGGTTTTTCACTCACAGTGTTTTCAACCGAATCCGAGCCAAGGCCCATGTAATGAATCAAGATCTTGCTTTCAGCAAACCATAGAAAGCGCACCCTCAATAGCCGTCAACCCGGTAGCTGTCAATGCTCTAGATGGACCTGCGGGGCAGCTTAAATGTAGGAAGCGTCAACATAGTGAGCAAGACTTTCAGACCTCCCCGCCCTACAGGAGTTCTGACTAAGAGTGGCGGCCAGGATAAAAGTCGGTACTGGTAATGGCGGCACAGCCTGCACAGGCAACCCTTACAGACAGGCAAGCAGCTGCTCGAGCAAGCTCGCAACCGACTCCGGTCGCTCCAGGTGCGGGCTGTGGCCGCAGCCCTGAATGAATTCACAGCGAGCGCTGGGCAGCCTGCGAGACATCTGCTCTGCCAGCTTCAGATAGCGCTGATCTTCAGCCCCTGCGATCAGCAAGACCGGCAGCTGCAGCTGGGGTAACTGCTCCCACAGGGGGGGCATCGAGCCAGTCCCCATGGCCCGCAGGCTCCAGGCCAGACCGCTCACATCAGCGGTCCTGCGTCGCGCCGAGAAGCGCGCCCAAAGTTCTGGCTCCATGCGCCGCTGCGAACGCAACAAAGGAAGCTGCTCCCAGGCCGCCATAAAGGCGTCCAGGCCATCCTGTTCCATGCTACTGGCGCGCTGCTCATCCAGGACCCGGCGCTCGTTCCGCTCGGAATCGTCCTGTAGGCCTGGCGAGGCTCCAATGAGCACGAGACTGGAGAACAAGTCCGGGTAGCGCAGGGCAGCAGACAGCGCCAGGCGACCGCCCATTGAATAGCCCAGCAGCAAGGGCCGAGCGACAAACTCAGCAGCGACCAGCTCGGCCAGATGCTCAACGCAAAGTTCCATCCCACCGAGCCACTGAGAACTCGCCATCGGCAGCACCGGGCTAAGTCCATGACCCGGCAAGTCTGGACAGCAGAGGCTCAGGTCCTTGACCTGCGCCAGGCCCTCAAAGTCGGCGCCGCTGCCAGAAAAACCGTGCAATGCCAGGATGCGGGGCGTACCAGCGCCAAACTGATGCAACCGACATGGAGCCCGACTCAGCCGAACAGTCCATGGCTCCTGCACGGCGCTGCTCATTGATCGACTCCTCGCAGGCTTATAGTCGGTCGCTTCCAGCGTCCAACAGTCTGGATCACAGCCCCTCGCCCCCCACCTCAGAGGTCCACGAGGTCTGCGCCACCACCTCAATCACCAGACCTAGGTCAGGATACTCAAGGTGCTCGACCTCACTGCGAGCGATGGCTACCTCAAAGCCCTGATGCTGCTCAGGAAGAAAGGCGGTTATCTCGGCCGGAAAGCTCGCTGCGCCGCTATCGGAAAATCGACAACTGGCCGCATAGGCGTAGCCGCTGTCGCTGTCTTCCGTGGCCAGAGTCACCTCGACAAAATCAGCACCACTACCATTCCAGGCAACAGTAACCGGATTGCCCGGTGTTACCGAGCCTGGCGAGCCCTGAATGGGACCGGGCGCAACCAGGGTGACTGAAAAGGCTGGCAGGTTGACCCCACCGCTACCAACAAACTCCAGTACATCGCCCTGCTCAAAGAGATCAGTGACGCCGGCGGTGGTGTTGCTGGCCATACAGCCAGATGGCCCTGAGTGGGTAAAAGCCAACGGGTCCGTCTGCCCACCACTGACGGTTACCGTGCCGCCATGCTGCTCAAGCAGCGCCTCAGGCGGCTCCTGAGTCGGCAGGACCCGGACCTGACAGTTGTCCTCATTGACCACCACTGAGCCGATGTACGCCGGATTCCAGAAACAGGCCATGGCCGAGGGGATCTCAGCATCACCGCTGTTAGCTGCTTCCAGGAGGCCCACAGCGAAGGTGGTGACGAACTGGCAGAAACCCGCTACGCAGATCTGGCCAAAGCCGCAGGGACAGGCGGAGGGAGGAGCCAGAGTTATCGACTCAGCCGCGCTGTCGTCATCATCGCCAAGCAAAGCCGAGTCATCGTCGTCGTCATCCATCGGCAGCGCTGAGTCATCGTCATCAGGAGCGGGACTTGTGTCGTCGTCATCGACCGGACTGGAGTCATCGTCATCGGCACCCGGCCAGGTTCCACCTCCAGCCCCGCTCCCGCCAGGGGTGCCAGGTTGATAACAGGACAGCGTCAGGCTGAGCGCCAGGCTGAGACAAAGCAACGACGATAGAACCCGCATCGTCGAGACTCAGGCTTATAGCGAGGTTCGGCGACGCGCCCTTACGAACAGTCCAAGGGCGGCAAGCAACAACAGCGGCGCGGGCACAGCAGAGCGCTCTCCCGCAGCAATCAGGCTGCAGTCGCAGCCAAGGTTGGCCGGCGCAACCGGGCCCGGCGAATCAGCCGCACCGGCGTCACCGTTGTCACCCGCGTCATTATCATCACCGGCAATGGGCTGGTCGTCCCCGTCACAGTCGTCATCAATCTGGTTGCCTGGAACCTCAACAGCGCCTGGATGAATCTCAGGGTTGGCATCATCGCAGTCACCCTGAGTCTCGCTGTAGCCATCACCGTCATCGTCGAAGTTTTCAGTGCCCTCATCAACGTCACCATCACAGTCGTTATCAACGTTGTCGTAGCCCTCAACAAGGCCACCGTCTTCAGGTGCACCCGGATAGACTGTCGCCTTACTGTCGTCGCAATCATCACCGCCACAGCTCTCTGCGATGAAGCCATCACCGTCGGCATCGATGTCGTCGATCTGCTCATTGCAGTCGTTGTCCAGACCATCGCAGAGTTCAGCGGCTCCGGGCTGAATAGCAGCACCCTCGGCAGCGGGGTCGTCATTGCAATCGGTCCCACCCGGACACTGCGCACCAAAAACGCCATCACCGTCGAGGTCACAGCAGACCTCATCAATGCCGCAGTCGGGATCCTGGCAGTCAGAGAGACCGTCCAGATCGTTATCGAGGCCATCGTCACAGTCCTCGTTGCATCCTGAGCTCTGACTTAGGTCAAACTGAAGGGTATAGCTGGGGCTGTAGACCGTGCCGTTCTCATCACCTGTATCGGTGCAAGGATTGCTCGAGATCGGCAGGTGGGCTGTTCCGTAAGCCTCAATGACCACGTAGTAGGTCTGGCCTGCCGTGCACTGAAAGCTCACCGAGTCGTCGGTGTCTGGAGCAGTGGACCCAGCGACACAACCATCGTAGGGATCACAGCTCGCATCAAGCACATAGATGTCCAGATCGCAGGGCATGTCGGTGACTGTGAGGTAGGCGTTACCACTGGCCTGGCAGCGGAAGGTGTAGACCGCCTCGGGAGCCTCCTGCTCCTGCTCATCATGAGGCGCTCCACAGCTGTAGCACTCACCCAGAGCGCACTCCCCGCCAAGGCGGGTCGGCTGGGTGTGGTCGACCGAAGAGGTCAGCACGTTGGAGCAGGTGAGGTGGTCGATGATGGGGATGTCGGCCGGACAGGCCGCCAGCGCAGGTCCGATCAAGAGCATCATACCCACCAGAAGACAGAACCCACCGACGCCGCGCTGAACCAGATTTCGTACCATGATAAAGAGCTCCCAATCCCTTTTTTGCGGGGCCGCTCTCAGGCCCCGAACCGTCCCTATATAGCAGGCAGCACAAAAACTCCCAGGCCGAATGTTGGTAGAGCTGCAGCCCAGCACCATTGGCTCTGGGCAGAACCGCAGGGGGGCTACCCGGCAAGCTGCCGCAGCTCATCGCGCCACGCACCGCTGACGACTGCAGCTTCACAGCCCAGCAGCAAGCAAAGTCTACAGCAGCCAATCCGGCAGGGACTCCTGGCACCAAGTCTCCGCACCATAAACTGTTAGGCTGCCCCATGATGCAGAAGGATCAGCAAGCTGCAGTTCCCGAGATTTTGCCCTGCCCGGTGACCAGCGACGAACTGCCGGAAGCTCTGCACATCTACTTTGGAGAAAACCGCAGGGGCGAGCACTTCATCAACCCCTGGACTGAGCCGCTAAGCGACCGTTTTGCCGACTTCCTGCGCTGGCGTCGCTCGGCAAATCCCTTCGCCAGAGAGAAGCGGCAGCGGCCCAGCATTGAGGTTCTCAGCCATCCTTCGACCCGCTATTTGAAGCTCCCCGAGGGCGGCCGCATCGCCTGGCTAGGGCACGCCTCAGTTCTGGCCCAGGTCGGCCGACTCTCGGTCCTCATCGATCCGGTCCTGGGGCGCATCGGCGGGCTGCTGCCCCGCAAGGCCCGCGCTCCCATGCGAGTAGACGAACTCCCCGAGATCCAGGCAGTACTTATCAGTCACGGTCACTACGACCACCTGTGTCGGGGATCGCTCCGGGCTCTTGCTCGACGCTTCGGCGACGAGCTGCTGTTCATCACCCCCCTTGGCCTGTCTCGCTACCTCCCCAGCTCGTGCCGGCGGCGCCTTGAGCTGGACTGGTGGCAAGGGCTTGAGTTGCAGGGCACTGAAGTGCACCTGGTACCCGCTCAGCACTGGCACAAGCGCGGTCCATTTGACACCAACAAAGCCCTGTGGGGCGGCTGGGTAGTGCGTGGGCCCTGTAGCCTTTACCACTCTGGCGATACCGGCTACTTCGGTGGCTTCGAGGCCATCGGCCGGGTCTTCCCAGGCCTGGACCTGGCGGTCCTGCCGCTGGGAGCCTACGAGCCGCGCTGGTTTATGAAGCCGCAGCACATGAACCCCAGAGAGTCACTTCAGGCACTCCTAGACCTTGGTGCAGAGCGCATGCTTGCGATGCACTGGGGGACCTTTGATCTCAGCGATGAGCCGCTCGACCACGGTCGACAGATCCTCAATTCCGCCCTCACTGAGCTCGGCCTGACGGCAGAGCGGGTCGAGGTACTGGCGCACGGCGCCAGCATTCCGATCCAGACCACCAGGAAGCAGCCATGAGCTCAGGGTCCAAGCGCCACTGGATGCTCAGTTCAGAGCAGCGTCGAGCCCTGACCCGCGCCCACCCACCTCGCCGCTGGATCTATTGGCTAGACCTGTTGCTCAGTGGCTCCCTGGCCTGGGCTCTCTTTGCCTACAGCTGCACCCTCCCTTTGGGCTCGCCCGCTTACCTGCTGACCACTGCGGCCGATACGTTGATCTTCCTGCGGGTCGGCTACTTCATGCACGAACTCAGTCACCGCAGCGAGCGTGAGTTGCCAGGCTTTTCACTGGCCTGGAATCTGCTGATAGGTATCCCGATCCTGCTACCGAGCATGATGATGCTGGCGCACCGCGATCACCACCGCGCGTACAGCTACGGAACAGAGCGCGACCCAGAGTATGCGCCCATCGCCTCTTGGACCCGCTTACGAATGCTGCAGTCGGTTGTCGGGTTCGGCCTGGTCCCGCTACTGCTACCCCTTCGCTTCGGTCTGCTGGCTCCCCTATCACTGCTCCACCCCAAACTACGCGCCCACCTGGTCCGCAAGTTCTCTACGGTGGATATCAACGCCGGTTACGACCGTCCGGCGCCAAGAGGCGCAGAACGCAAGATCTGGCGCTGGCAGGAAATTGCCTGCTTCCTGTTCATCTGGGCCGCTTTGACGGCCACCTGGTTGGGCTGGCTGGCCCTTTTTGTTCACCTGCAGCGCCTGATCGTGATGTCCGCCTCTCTAATGCTCAACCAGTGGCGTACTCTGGTCATTCATCGCTACCGCAGTGACGGTGCACCAATGAGCGGCTTGGACCAGGTTCACGATGCAACGACCTTTGCCGGTCACGCCCTGGTCGGAGGCTTGATCTCACCGCTCGGCTCTCGCTTTCACGCCCTCCACCACGAGTTGCCACACCTGCCGTATCACGCGCTGGGCCAGGTTCACCGCCAACTGCTCGATGATGAGACCTACCGTCAGACCTTCTCCAGAGGCGTGCTTGGAGCCTGGCTTGAGGCTTGGAAGCACCGCAGCGGAAGCGGGCAGCACGGCCAACCGGGGCCGGGCGCGCCGAGCGAGCCCGCGGTAGCCTGAGGCCAGCTTCGATCAGCGCAGCCGAGCGGCAACTGAACTGGCATAGCGAGTCAGCGCAGGGGGATGCTGAGGAAAGAACAGCGACGGCTCGATCAGCTCCAACTCCATCAGCACCGGAGCGCCAGCAGGACCGGGGGCCACATCAATCCGGGCGTAGAGCAGCTCGCCCGGGACCTTTGCCAGTGCCGCATCAGCAAGCGCACGCTCAGCAGCGGTGATCGACAGAGCGGCCGAGACCGACTCATCCTCGCCGGCCCAGCGCGGGCTCTTACGCACTGCATGGGTGAGCTCTCCATCAATCCACACCAGGGCCCGCTCACCATAGTCCTCAACGGAGTCCAGATAGCGCTGAATGAGCACATCACCGTCGCGCAACAGCCCCTCCAGATGGGCCTGAGCCGACTTGCTGTTTGGATCGTCGACGCGCAAGGTTCGGTAGGAGCCAGCAGAAATCGCCGGCTTGATAACGGCTCGCGACCACTGCTGAGCAGCCAACAGCACAGGCAGCTCAGCGGTGCTATGTCGCGGCAGCAGCAGAGTCGGTGTCACCGGTACCCCCGCATCACCAAGCTCGCACAGATAGCCCTTGTGGAGATTCCAGCGCACCACCTCGGCCGGATTCCAGATCGAAGCATGGGCTGCAACCAAATCAAGCCAGCGAAGAAAGGCCTCAGGGTGCTGCGGATAGTTCCAGGTCGAGCGGATCAGGACTGCCTCAGCCTGCCGCCAGGCTGCGGCAGGATCATCCCAGCCCAGCACCGTAGGCACCACTCCTTGCGCCCGCAGCGCCTGATCCAGGGGTTGCGCATCAAAGTCCGGCTCTGGCAGCACACAACAGCTGGCGATGAAGAGTTCCACGACGCAAACTGTATCGTGCATAGCGATGAAGTCGAAGCCCCCCTACAGCAGATCCACAATGCACCGATACAAGGCAACTCTGGCGCTGACCCTGGCGCTGACGGGCTGCTCTTGTACGGGTTCAGGCCCTGCCCAGATGCCGGGACCAGGTACCGACAACGCAACTGAAAGCAGCCCTCAAGCAGAGCCCTGCCAGCCCATGGGCAGCGAGCTCGAGATCGGGCCGAGCGATCGACCTGCAACCCTGCTGGGCCCGGTCGGGTGGTGTGCCAATCGGCCGATGGACGTGGTTTTTCTGCTGCACGGCTACTCGGCCAACGCATTGGCACAGGACTTTCTGTTCGGGCTGGGTCGGCAGGTGGAAGAGCTCGATTTTGTGCTGGTTCTACCCAACGGAACCATCGATCTAAGCGGGCGGCGGTTCTGGAATGGGCCGCCAGGCTGCTGCGACTTCTACAACTCTGGGGTCGATGATGTGGGATACCTGCACTCCCTGATCGAAGAGATCGACTCCTTCGCCACCATCAACAACGACAAGGTCTACTTCACCGGACACTCCAACGGCGGCTTTATGTCGTATCGCATGGCCTGTGAGCTGCCCGAGCGGGTACGAGCCATCGTCAGCCTGGCTGGCTCTGGTTATCCCAACGAAGGGGACTGCAGTCCTGAGCAGCCGGTCAGTGTCCTGCAAATCCACGGAATGCTGGACTCGACCATCCCCTATGCAGGCAGCTTCAATTATCCCGGGGCGGTAGAGCTCACCGAGCGCTGGGCCCGACGAGCGGGCTGCAACGCCAACAACCCCAGTGAAGCTGCCGAACTGAACCTGACCCGAACGCAGAGCGGAACGGACACCGAGGTGCTCAACTTCGCATCCGAATGCACAGCCGGCCACCGAGCTTCCCTGTGGAGCCTGCCTCTAGGCGGTCACGTGCCAATCCTGAACGCCCAATTCGCCCCGCTCATCATGGATTGGCTGCGCACCCACTGAGCACTTCAATGAGGCTGTCTTAAGCCATCTTCTGATAGGCTCGCAGCAGGTAGGTACTCGCGGCGATCAGCGCAGCTGACAAAGCCGATGAGGAGGAGGGATTATGCGGATCCGAGCCATTCTGATTGTGCTGTTCTCAAGCGTTCTGCTCAGCGGCTGCGTCACCGCCAAGCCAAGCTTTCGAGGACTCGACCGGGAGCGGCCACAGATCGCCGTAAGCCTGGCCCCCATCATGGCCGGCGAGCGCCAGCTCTCGGCACCCAATCCAACCGACATCGGCTTTTTGCCCGGCAACGCAGACGACCCGGTACTGGTGATCGCCCAGCGCCGCGGGCAACTGGTCTGGCATCGCCTCAGCGACGGCGCCAGCGGCACCCTGCTACAGGTCAAGCGGATCGGTTCAGCGTACATGGAGAAGGGTCTAGTTGGATTCACCTTCCACCCCGACTATCCCAATACCAGCAAGCTCTACACCTATCACCTCCGAGCGACACGGGATGGCGGCCAAAGCGTAATCAGCGAATACCGCATCGAGGGCACCAGCCTTGAGACCATGAAGGCCGTTGACCAACGGATTCTGTTCGAGCTGGAACAACCCCAGGAGGGCCACAACGGTGGTCAGGTCGCGTTTGGGCCAGACGGCTATCTATACACCGCCTTCGGCGATGGCGGCTTCCAGAACGACCCCGACAATCGATCCCAGGACACCACCAACTACCACGGCTCGATCATTCGCATCGATCCCGACCAGCCGAGCGCTGGCCGGCCCTACGGTCTGCCCGCCGACAATCCCTTTCTGGATGGCGGGCACCTGCCAGAGGTATGGGCTTTCGGCTTCCGTAATCCCTGGCGCTTCACCTTCAGCCCCAGCGGCCAGATGGTGGTGGCCGACGTCGGTCAAGATGCCCTTGAGGAGATCGACCTCGTAGTCCGCGGCGGCAACTACGGCTGGTGCATTCGCGAGAGCAGCATCGCACACCAGCGCTGCTCTGAGCAGGCTCAGGGGCGAGATGGAACGGACTTCGAAGCCCCCATCTATGAATACACTCGACGTGACGGTCGAGCGGTGATCGGCGGCTACTTCTATGGGGGCTCAGCGATCCCGGCGCTCAAGGGCAAGTACATCTTCGGTGACCACATCAGCGGCGCGCTGTGGGCGCTTGACCTCCCAACCAACAACGGCCAACCGGCAGCCATCACCGCGCTCGGCAGCTTCGGCGGCACCTGGACGACCTTCGGCCGTGATCTGGATGGCGAGCTCTATGTGGCTACCAATGAGGGTCAATTGCGCAAGCTGGTACCGCGCTAGCCGACATCCAACAATAGGGTAAGGACCTCGCCCTCAGTCCTTCCAGGGGCTGACCTGCCAGCCACCCAGGTCATAGTCACCGAGGCACTCTTCGACCACTCCGGTGAGACGCTCTAAGTCGCCGTTGTGCTCGGCCAGGAACAGATTCTCCAGTCGCACGTTGTCGATGTTGCCGGCGTAGCAACGCTCAAACAGCTCCTGGCGCCCGCCAAACTCAGTGCCGATAGCATCCCATGCCAACTTCCACAGCTTGATCCGCTGCAGCGCTGAGGCCTCAGTGCCCTGGTAGAACAGATCGATATAAGGGCGAAGCTCGGTGCTGAGCAGATCCGCTGAGCTTGACGGCAGCTGAATGAAGCCTCCACCGCCCACCAGCTGCATGATCTCACGCACCTTGGGATAAATCATCGGTGCCAGGGAGCGCAGCGCAAAGATGGAACGATGAGCAGGGGCAACCGTCCCGTTGGGCCCGGGATCGGGCGCAGCACAGGCATCGCGAACCAGGGCCGCAAACATCTGGGTATACGAGATCACCTCGCCCACCCGAACTCGCACCCCACGCATACCGATGGTGCCATTCTGCTGAGCCAGCTTAATGAGTAGCCCGGTCATGAACTCCATCTTGACCGCGAAGCGCACCGCTCCGTGCAACATCAGATTCTGGGTGACCTGAGCATGGGTAAAGAATCGGTTGGCCCGGTCAGCATCACGAAATACCAGACAGTTCTCCCAGGGGATGAACACCTTGTCGAAGACCAGCGTGGCGTCGTTCTCATCGAAACGGGATGAGAGCGGATAATCAAAAGGGGTGCTTCCCGCCGCTTTGAGTTCGTAGGACGGCCGCGAGATCATCTTCAGTCCTGCGGCAGCGGAAGGAACCACAAAGATCAGCGCAAAATCAGAGTCATCGGCGTCCAGCGGCACCGGTGAGAAGCTGAACACCAGATTGCAGTGGGTAAAGGCAGCGGCGGTGCCGACCATCTTGGCGCCGCTGACCACAAAGCCATCGTCCCGCTCAGCGACCACCCGAACGTTTATGTCTGGCAGTTCATGAGGTCGCTTGCTCCGATCGACCATCGGGTTGACACCCACGTGATTCATGAACAACACATCATCGGCAAGACGCTGATACCAATGGGTGCAGTTGTCACCGAAGGGCTCAAAGAAGTCCGGGCTGGCCCCCATAGAGACCGCCAGACCAGCCTTGTAGTCGGGTGATCGAGCCATGAAGCCATAGTGCAGCCTGGCCCAGTGACGCATCGCTGCCGCGCGCTCTTTGAGGTGATTGCGGGTGCGCGCGACCCGGAACGCACGATGGCTCAGAATCCCCCGATCGGTCTCCCAGCCGATAACACGTTGGTGCTCGGGCTCATGGAGGGTGTCATAGAGCCTGGCAATGGAACGGGCCGCCATGCGAAAGGCTGGGTGCTGGCCGACATCAGCAACCCGTTCTCCCCCCAACCAGACCTCCCGCCCATCACTGAGCGAGTCAAGGTACTGCTGTCCGGTAAGGGCCATCTTGCTCCCAGGCTAAGGCAATTGAGGCGCTACTTAACCACAGCTGGCTTAGTTATTGAGGGCGCCGGCATCAATCCAGCTACGAATCCCGTCCAGAGTTTCCTGATCGAGTGGGGGGCCCAGCGGCATCCTGCTGCCCTCCAAAACACCCTGAGTCCCATCCAACTTCTTCATCACAAAGCTGTTGGCTGAATCGCCCGGCTCAATGCGATTTATACCGGAGACTGCGGCAGTGCCGTTGACCGCTGGAACGCTGACCCAGGCATCGTAGGTCTGTTGCGCCGTGGTACCCAGGCTCTGCCCCCCAGAGCCGTTGGAAGAGTTGTGACAGCCGCAACGGGCGCTGGTAATCGCGTAGACCTCAGCAAAGGTCCAGGGAGCCGGGCCCACCGAGTCATCATCGTCGCCAGCAGCGCTATCATCATCGTCGCCGGTGGAATCATCATCGTCACCGGTAGAGTCATCGTCGTCACCGGTGGAGTCATCGTCGTCACCGGTGGAGTCATCGTCGTCGCCGGTGG
>DJIF01000092.1:15077-90164 GCA_002433485.1 Deltaproteobacteria bacterium UBA6601 | reverse complement strand
CGCACTGCGGCGGGCGAATTCCCGCGCAGTGGCTCTGGCTTTGAGGCATTGCGGGGCCGCCTGCTGTCGGAGCTCATGGTGGACACCATCCTGCTGGTTGAAGCCCGCAGCCGGGAGCTTCAGGTCACCGACGAGCAGTTGGCGGCCGAGCTGAGCGCCCGCCGCCAGCAAGAGCCCCCTGAACTGAGCGAGCTGGCCCTGGAGCGGGAACTGAGCGAGCGCTTTGGCAGCATGGAGTCTTATCAGGAGGTGGTCCGTAGGCGGATGCTGCTTGGTGATGCCGAGCAGCGGGTGCGCGCCGAGTTGGCTGCTCAGTTAGAGCTGAGTGAGGCCCAACTGGAGGCTGCTCGAGACCGCCTCAGCGAGACTCTGGTTCGACCCGAGCAGATCCGCGCGCGGCAAATCTTTCTCTCCGATCGTGTTAGCGCCGCACGCCTGCACTCAGAGCTGCTGGCTGGCGCCAACTTCGAGGAGCTGGCCCTGCGTCACAACGGCGGCAACGGAGACATGGGCTGGATGAGTCTGGATTCTGCCCCTCCACAGCTAGCTGAGCTGGTGGATGGGCTGCAGCCGGGGGCGCTGGCCGGTCCGGCGCAGAGCTCGCTCGGATATCACATTTTTCAGCTCATTGAGCGGCGCCCTCGACAGGCCTTGAGCGATGATGAGGCCCGCGCAGCAGTTGAGAGGCTGCTGCGAGATGAGTTCACCGAGTTGCGCTTCAAGGCCTGGCTGACTGAACGCAGTGAAGCCTTTGAGGTAGAGACTGATGAGCGTGCTGTGGAGCGGTTGCGCTGTTGTCACCTGGGGCTGCCTTACTGGGGGCGGCCGGGAGCGGAGAGTTGAGATGGTGAGGAGTTTTGTGGTCTTTGTGGCCGGTTTATGGTCTGTCCTTACTGGCGCTCCTGCGCAAGCCGGGGAACTGGTCGACCAGGTGGTCGCTGTAGTCAACCAGGAATTGATCCTCCATTCGGATGTTGAGGAGGTGCTGACTCTGGTTGAGGAGCAGGAGCTGAAGGGTCTTGATGGTCCGCAGCGGGCCGCAGCCCGGCAGGACCTCAGAGAGCAGGTAGTGGATGGCTTGATCGACCAGAAGCTGATGGAGCAGGCCATGGATCGCAGCGGCGTGGAGGTCGGCGAGCGAGAGGTTGAGTCTGCGATCAGCGACGTGGCGCGGCAGAACAAGCTGTCTGTTCCCCAGCTGATGGAGCAGCTACAGAAGCAGGGCATGAATCCGCAGGATTACCGCAAGGAGATGCGCAAGCAGATCCGCCAGTATCGCTTCATGGAACTGGAGATCCGGTCGCGGGTCAACGTCACCGATGAAGACATTCGGGCCCATTTTAATCGCGCCCAGGCTGAGCAGGCCCGAGAGCCGGCCTGGCGGCTGCAAAGGATTTTGTTGACTCTGCCGCGGGACGCAGATGACGAGCTGGTTGCGGCTTTGTCCAGCGAGGCTGATGTGCTGCTTGAGCAGTTGCGGGCGGGCAAGGATTTTGCCCAGGTCGCTCGCTTGCGTTCCGACGATCCAGCGACTCGCGAGCAGGGCGGTGAGGCCGGGGTCTTCAAGCGTCGCGATCTGAGCTCAGCCTTTGTCAGTGCCCTGGAGTCGGCGGCGGTTGGCGAGGCGGTCCGGGTCGATACCCCGCGGGCCATCTTTCTGCTGCGGGTCGCTGAGGAGATCGAGCCTGGCGAGGCCGACTTTGAAGAGCAACGTGCCACCATTGGGCGGCAGCTGAATGAAGCGGCGATGGAGCGAGAGTTGGAGTTGTGGACCGCCGAGCAGCGGCGCAGTGCCCATGTCGAGGTCTTCCGGTGAGTGTGCGGCCGAGAGTGGTAGTCACTCCGGGGGACTACCTGGGCATCGGGCCGGAACTTGCCATCCGTCTTTGGCTTGAGTTCGGTGACGCTGCGGACTTTGAGCTGTCCCTGGTCGGACCCCCGGAGCTCTGGAAGCGGGCAGCGGAGCTTGTGGGGGGCGCCCCAGACGAACTTCCCATCGTTCCGGTAGATCCTGATGCCGATCCTGACTGGGGTCACCTCCCTGGGATTGGCGAGATCGCGACTGCCGTGCGCGGCTGCCTCGATGGGCGCTTTGATGCTCTTTGTACCGGCCCCCTGCATAAGGCGGACTTGATCGCCGAGGGCTTCCCTTACATGGGGCACACGCCCTATCTCGCAGCTCTTTGTGGGGCACCGCAGGAGCAGGCGGTGATGGTGTTCTCTGGTGGGCGTTTAACCGTGTCGCTGGCGACCTTGCATGTGCCCCTCGCCGAGGTCCCTGGTGCCTGGACTGAGGAGTCCATCGCCCGAGCCGCCCGGGGGGCAGCGGAAGTGGTGCGCAAGGCGCGAGGAATCCAACGACCGAGGATCGCCCTGGCTGGTCTCAACCCTCACGCCGGTGAGGGCGGCCGTCTTGGTGCTGAAGACCAGAGCGTTGTCGCTGCTGCCTTGCAGTTGCTGGCGGTGGAGGAGCTTGCGGCGAGCGGTCCCTATCCTGGCGACACGGTGTTTGCGCGAGCGTTGGCCGGCCACTTTGATGCAGTGGTAGCCGCTTATCACGATCAGGGTTTGGTAGCGGTAAAGACGCTGGATGCAGGGCGCTCCGTCAACATCACTGCCGGGCTGCCGCTGCTCCGCACCAGTGTCGATCATGGCACTGCCAGAGATATTGCCTGGCAGGGCCGGGCGCGTCCTGAAGGGATGTTTTCAGCGGCCCGGATGGCCGCTCAGTTGGCGCGTTCTTCGATGACCGGACGCCAGCGCTCAAGGAGCCTCGAGAGGGGTGCGCTATCCGATCGGGGAGCGGGACTGGCGAGCTAGGACCGCCCCAGCTGGAGCGGCGTCCTGTCTACTAGCGAAGTGGGTGGTAGAGCTGCTGAAGCGGGGTTCCGTCGATGGGATGAAAGCTTGGGCCGAAGGGCCAGGAGCTGCCTCCGCGACTGCGATTGTCTCTGGCAAAGCTGGTTGCCGGGATGAGACGGTTGCCGCCTGGGCCTCCTCGCTGTAGGCCTGGCAGGTAGAGCTGCCCGCTACTCGGGTCGAGCTGAAGATCTCTCAGGACCCGGCCTCCTTCCTGCCAGGTCGACAGCATCAGCACCCTGCCGGAGCGCAGTCCTCGTAAATGGTCAAGGTCAGGGTCCTTTGGCGACACCAGCTCTTCCAGCGCTTCCAGTTGTTGGTCGATGAAGTCCTCGGAGCAGCCGCCACGGATTGCGGCCAGAGCTACCTGGGCATGGCTGGCGGCCCGGGCTGCACGCCGCGGGGCACCGCTGAGTGCGCGGTCAAGGGCCCGCCTGGAGCGCTGTTCTTGACCCAGGCCTGCGCGGGCGCCGGCCTCGATGGTGTAGCGACTGCGTTTGTTGCGGTGGTTCTTGATCAGAGCGGCCAGTTTGGTAGCCAGCTCGTGGTGTTCCTCAGTGAGTGCCCGCTGCGCCCAGGAAAGCCGCTGCAGCTCCAGCCAGTCTTGCTGTGGGGAGGTTTTGCTCAGCAGGTTGGGCAGTTCCCCCCATTCTTTGACCATCAGTCGATCGCGCCACAGCAGCTCCAGTCGGAGCAGCCCCGCGTGACCGGCCTCAATGAGCTGGACGTAACCATCGGCCGCATCGGCGGCGACGCTTGGCGGCAGGGTCCGGCTGAGCTCCTGGAAGGCGCGTTTAGCCTCTTCTGGCCGGTTCAGGACCAGGGCCAGCTCGGCAGACTCCCACAGCACTGCAGGAGGCGGCTGTTCGTTGCCAGGGCCTTGTCGCTGATAGAGTCGATCCAGAGCTTCGCGAAGTACACCATGTGCCTGCTTGTAGTCGCCGAAGCTGCGCTGGAGCAGGGCGAAGGCGCGCTGCCGTCGGACAAACTCCGCCAGACTGCCGTCTGAAACGCGCTTGAGGGTCTCATTCAGCTGATTCAGCTCTGCTGAGCCGCCCGCTTCTCTGCCCCGGATGGCGGCGATTGCGATGCGTGCATCGGGTCGTCCACCATGACGCGCGAGGACTTCCTGCCATCCCTTTAGCGAGCCCTCAAGGTCTCCTTCACTGAGTAGGGCCTCCGCCCGTTCGGTGGCCAGACTCACCCCCAGGGTAGCGCGGTAGACGTATCCAGCGACTCCACCAATCAGGGTGGCTGCAGCCAGCAAGAGGCTTGCCATTAGCAGGGTGCGTCGCCTGCGACGGCCACGGTAATAGGCCTCGTCAAAGTCCTCCTGACCGGGGATTGCCGCGTAGCTGAGGGTTTGCTCTTTGCTGTCTGGCTGTTTGCTGGCTGAGTCTGAGGAGCCGCCGAAGGAACCCTTACTGCGGGGCTTGGCGGCTTTTCCGGCGCTGCGTGCGTAGCGGCCCTCCTGAAAGCGCTGGACGAAGTCCTCAGTGCTGGTCATCTGGCGCGCTTGACGGGCCATGCTCTCCAGCAGACGTGCACCTTCGTGGGCGTCGCTCCAGCGCCGCTCGATGGGGCGGGCCAGGCACTCGTCGAGCACCTCGCCCAGGCCTGGTATCGCCTGGTCTGCTTCAGTGCGAGCCTTCTTAAGGTCCTGCCACTGAACCCGACCGATGATCTCGGGAATTGAGCCCGCACCGAACAACAGCTTGCCGGTCGCCAGTTCGTAGAGGATCACGCCGAAGGAGAAGATGTCGGCCTGGGGTGGGTAGGGGCGGACTCCTTCGAGGTGCTCGGGCGACATGTATAGGGGGGTGCCTTTTGCCAGTCCCGAGCCGGTTGTGGCCATCTCACTGTTGTCGGTGCGAGCCAGACCGAAATCGAGGATCTTGGCCACACCCCTGGTGGTGACCATGATGTTGGATGGCTTGAGGTCGCGGTGCACAACCGGCGCATGCTTGCCGTATCGATTCTCCACGTTGTGGGCGTAGCTGAGCCCGCGGCAGGTCTGTGCCGCGATGTCCAGGGCGACGTTTACAGGAATCAACATGGAGTCGCTGCGAAAGCGCCGCAGTACCCGGCTAAGAGGGATGCCATCGATGAGCTCCATGGCGATGAACAGCGAGCCCTCATGCTCACCGAGCTCGAACACCTCGACGATATTGGGATGCTGTAGCTGGCCGCCGATGCGGCCCTCGTTGATGAGGGCCTGGGGGTCGCTGGAGCTGGCCGCAGTGCTGCGCAGTAGGCTTGAGCGAAGCCGCTTGATAGCGACTTCTTTCTCGAACCCGTGGGCACCGTCCATGCGGGCCCGGTAGACCTGGCCCATTCCTCCTTCGCCGATGCAGTTAAGGAGGGTGTATTTCCCTAGTTTCTGTTCCACCTGAAAAATTGTATCAGCGGGTGTACCTTGTCGGCCGCCTCTCGCCCGAACCTGGAGAATCTCCTGCAAAACGTTCATGGCAATGTCCAGGGTCTTAAGCCCTCTGAGCTTCGTCAGCTCGGGCACCTCTATCGTCGCCGTCTGGCACCCAGGGACATCCTCTCTCCAGAGTTGGCGCGCAATCTCTGTGAGCTTTCCTTTGGCATTGGCCGGCAGGTCGGGGTGTTGGTGGATCGGGCCGGTGCCGTCTCTCATGTCCTGGTTGGCGATGCCAGCGCCTTGTACATTCCTGAGCTTGGTCGTGCTCGTGCTGGCTCGCGGCGGTTTCGGGGCCTCCGCCTGTTGCATACTCACGTTCAAGGCGAGCCGCTCTCCGATGATGACCTCACCGATCTGAGCTTGCTGCGTCTGGATCTGGTGGCTGCCATCCAGGTAGGTGATGCCGGCCTGCCGGGCACCCTTGAGTACGCCACTTTGCTACCGCCAGGCGCTGTGAATACTGACATGGCTGCCGAAGACTCGGCCGCGGTCAGACCCTGGCGGGTCGAAGGGCCGCTCCGTGTTCATGAACTTCGAGAATCTTTCGATGAGCTCATCAACGCGCTGGAGGGAGAGTTCGCGCAGTCCTGGCGCGCAGAGGACCGCAGTGACACGCGGCCTCGAGCCATGCTGGTGGGCATCGAAGAACGCGGTGATCGGGGTGCATCGCGTCGTCTGGCCGAGCTGGAACGGCTCGCCGACACCGCTGGTTTACGGGTCATTGACACCATTGTTCAGCGCCGGCCGAAGGTCGACCCGAGGACCCTGGTTGGTCGGGGCAAGCTGGAGCAGTTGTTGGTGCGCTCCATGCATCTTGACGCTGAATTGCTTGTCTTTGATCGGGACTTAAGCCCTTCCCAGGGTCGGACCGTTGCCGAACGCACTGAGCTCAAGGTGATCGATCGGACTCAGCTGATTCTCGATATTTTTGCTCAGCATGCTCACTCTCGAGATGGTCGGCTGCAGGTTGAACTGGCTCAGCTTCGCTATCTGCTGCCACGCCTATCGATGATGCAAAAGTCGTTGTCGCGGCTCACCGGCGGGATTGGTGGCCGGGGTCCGGGCGAGACCAAGCTTGAGATTCATAATCGTCGAGCGCGCGACCGCATCGCCCGCCTGAGCAAGGAGTTGGCGGGTCTGAGCAGGAAGCGGGAACTGCGCCGCTCCAAGCGCTCGCGTCGGGGTGTTCCGGTGGTCGCTATTGTCGGCTACACCAACGCAGGCAAGTCGACTTTGCTGAACGCCCTTACCCGCTCTGAGGTGCGGGCCGAAGATCGGCTGTTTGCCACCCTCGACACCACTACCCGCAAGTTGCGTTTCCCGAGCACTCGTGAGTTGGTCTTGACCGACACCGTGGGCTTTATTGAGCACCTTCCAGAAGACCTCTTGCAGGCTTTTAGGGCGACTCTGGAGGAGCTGGTCGACGCGAACCTCCTAATTCATGTGGTGAATGGCGCAGATCCTTATCTGGCTCTGCACATTGAGGTAGTCGAGCAGGTCCTCGAGGAGCTGGGCATGGGTGAAGTACCGGTTCAGCTGGTACTCAATCAGATCGATCGTCTGGACGCCGAGCAGCTCGCTGAGGTGCAGCGAGAACATGGGGGACTGGCGGTCTCTGCTTTGCAGCGCACCGGTCTGGACGAACTCCTCGAGAGTCTGGAGCGGCAACTATGGCGTGATGGTCACGGTGATTTGCGGCCTAAGTGGCAGGTGGAAGCCGAGCGCTATGAAGAGATGGCCCGACAGACTGAGGGTCTACTGGACGACGGGGGGATAGGCGCTGATGGGCTGGACTGATAGGCTAAGGGCCCGTGTTTTGTCTGTTACGGAGACTTCTCTGCCAGAGGCGGCTTGTTGATGACCGGAAATGCAGAATCAGAGCCTGACGTAGAGCGCAGCATCGACGCGGTGCGGGCGCAGGCCCAGCAGCTGTATGAGATGGCTAGAACCTTTGTGGTTACCGCGGTCTGTGGATTTGGCGGTGCTTCAGGGGTGATCTTTTACCTGTGGCGGGACTGGAAGCTTGGCTATCGGGTGCATCCTGAGTGGTATGAGCCTTTTGTCGCTGCGCTGGTCGGTAGTCTTATCGGCTTTGGCCTCAGCATGCCCTTTGCTCGTTGGTTTCAGGTCCAGGCTGGATTGGTGCAGGTGCAGCTGCGCATGGAGGAGAATACCCGGGCGGCCAGTGAGACCGCTGAGCGCACTGCGCAGAACATCCGTGATCTGGCCGACGCCACCATGACTGGTGAGTGGTCCGCTATTGGCTTGGATCAAAAGCGGGACAGCGGCGCTTAGTGAGGCTGGTTTTCAGTCGTTGTTCTTGCGACTTTTTGACATCACCCGATGGATGCGACCGAGATAGCGCCACGTGGGGCTCTTCCAGACTTCTTCGAGGCGGTCCTGTAGCCGCGCAAGCTCCTGCCAGTAGTCTTCCAGGAAATCGATAGGAACCCCCCCAGGCGAGCGCTTTGGAGCTCGCAGCCACTGAATGAGGGGCTCTGTTGTGGTCGCGATGGAGTGACGCTTCCTGACGTCCTGCCAGGGAACGCTGCCCTGCCCGAGGCGCAGCGGGATGCCCTGCTGGTGGCGATTGGCCAGTTCGACGAGCAGGGTTGCAATGGCTTCCGGGTTGCGGCTCGGGAGCTCGTGGAACAGTTCGGTGTCCACCAGTTCTGAGGTGAGATCGCAGAAGTTGGTCGCAGCGACCGGGACTCGCCGCTCCAGAGACTCCAGCACCCTGGTTCGGGCACCGAATTCCGCTTCATAGCAGGGCAGGTCGACAAACAAACTGAGCTGAGCCCGGGCAAAGACCGCGGGGACGTTGTTGCCGGGGATCCAACCGAGGAAGTGGAAGCGCCGGTTGTGGTCACTGGACAGGGCGCCGTTGCGAAACCTGCGGTAGCTGGATTCATCATGGCCGCGGAGGGCCCCGCCGGTAGAAACGTAGTGAATGCCGGGGTGCTGGTCCATGGCCCGCAGCAGACCATCGAGCATGGTGTCACCGTCCAGCCAGGTGTTGTAGCCACCGCAGAACAGCACCACAAAGTCCCTCGCTCCCAGGTCAGGAAAATCGAGCGGCAGGGGGGAGTTGTTCTCCGCGGTGCCAAGGTCCCAGTCGATCAGTCCTTCTACCGAGCCGGGGATGACCTTTACGAACTCGTGGCCGACGGTCTCTCCGGTCAGTCGACCAGCCAGGCCCATCGCACCCACCAGGGGGCCACGCTGGGCCTTGGAGATGACTGAGAATCGATCGCCCCGGGCCAGTGCCCAGCCGAACATCTCGCGATAGCGATGAATGGGATCTGGAAGTCTGGCGCGAAAGGCCCGAGCTTGGGCTTCGCTCATGGGATCGCCCGGCACATCGATCCACAGCGGCTCGTCCCCCGCCGCTCGCGCTCCGGCAGCCATGGGCAGAAAGGGACCTGCGGTCACCGTGACATCGGGGCAAATGGCGCCGCGCAGGTCGCGCAGCATGAGGAAGCGACCGGGCTCGTCGGGGCGTACTACGGCGTAGCGGTAGCTGGCCTTACCTGTTGAGGTCTGCAACTGCATCTCGCTGAGGGTGCCTTCGGTGCTGCCGCTGCCGCCCTGGCCGCCGGCTGTGCGCGGTATGAGGCAGCCAAGTGTTACCTCGTGACCGGCCTCCAGCATAGTCAATAGGAACTGCCGGGTACGGAGCGCGGGGAAGCTCATTTCTCGAGGGTTGTCGACGGGCAGGGGCCCGCTACCGATGAGGAAGACCCGCTGTTTCATCCGGGCAGGTCCTCGTGGTCGCCGCTGTGATGGCGGATCAGGCCCCAGTGGTGGGGCAGGTCGATGACTCCGTGGTGTTCGGGTGCATCGGTCACCCGAATTTCGTAGAGCTGGTTGTGCCAGACATGGGGCTTTAAGTGATGTTTGTCGTAGAGCGCCACGCTGAAACGATAGATTCCGGCCAGCAGCGGCAGGGTCGGATAGTGAAGGAAGTAGGTGTAGATACCGTCGTAGGTGCCGTCCATTGCTTTGACGTCATCGAAGCGGGTGTTCGGCCCAAACACGTAGAGGTCGTCGTTGCGGAATAGCGCTACCCCGAGGATGGGCCGTTCAATTGGGGTCAGGGTCTTGAAGGTAACGGCAACGGTCAGCGCCTCATTGGATGAGAAGCTCTCCCGCTCCTGGCCCAGAGCGTCCAGGGTACGGACGGTCAGGATGCGGACCTCGCCGGTGCCGGTGATGATTGGCCGCTCGCCGTGGGTTTCTTCGTAGTTGGCGATGTCCTCTGCTCGCTGCGATTCAGCTGCTGCATCAGGAACGTGTAGGACGCGCTGCAGAATGCCCCGCAGTTCAGGGTCCTGGGTGGTAGAGAACCACGTGCCCAGGGCTGCTTTAGGCGGCTCGCTCGGGCTGGCCTCGGCAGGGGCCTGGGCGGCACCGCTCTCCTCTGCGACGCGGCGCTCCATGGCCCGGGCATGGGCCGATTCTGCCCCGCCAAAGATGCGCGCTCGGATTCTTCCCTCGCGGTCCCGGGCGACGTCCACATAGGCGTTGATGACTTCAGCGGTCGGCCCCCGGTGGACGATGCGTCCGGCGTGTAGCCACATGACTTGATCGCAGAGCCCGCGAATGGCGTGCAGGTCGTGACTTACCAGCACCATTGTTTTGCCTTCGGTCAGCAAGTGCTCGACTTTGCGGATGCACTTGCGCTGGAAGTACTGGTCTCCGACGGCGAGGACCTCATCGATGAAGATGACGTCGTAGTTCATGTGGGCTGCGATGGCGAAGCCAAGTCGCAGCTGCATACCGGTGGAGTAGGTGCGAACCGGGAAGTCGATGAAGTCTTCCAACTCGGCGAATTCGACGATTTCTGGATAGATGGCCTCCATGCGCTCTTCTGGCAGGCCCATGATGGAGCAGCTCAGGCCAATGTTCTCCCGGCCGGTGAAGTCTGGATGGAAGGCCATGTCCAGATCCAACAGACCAGGCCGGCCGGCGCGAACTTCCAGACTTCCTTCGGTCGGGGTGGAGATCCCTGAGAGCAGTCGCAGCAAGGTCGACTTGCCAGCTCCGTTGGAACCAACCACTCCAAATGCTTGACCGCGAGGAATGCTGAAGCTGACGTCGCGCAGGGCCCAGAACTCGACGTGATGCTGGCGGTTACCAAAGAACTCCCAGATCCGTCCACGGTCCGAATTGTAGATGTCGAAGCGTTTGCCGAGGCCGTCTGCGACCACCGCGACCTCGCTGGAACGAGTTGCCTGTACGGGTGCTTCGGGCTCTAGGTCAGGTCGCTCGGGTTGGGTTGCGGGAAGGTTCATGGCTTTTAGTCGTCAGGATCCCTGCTCAGGACCTGGATCAGAGAATAGCGAGATGGGGGCTTGCTCGCCACATGACCCGCTCGCAGAGCGCTCGCCCGGTGGGCTTACAGGACTCACGGAAGGGGGGTCGTCCCAGGGAACTCGCCGACCCGCACTGCCCACAAGGTCGCCAGGAAGCAGTCTCCGTCCAGGGCCCAACCGTGTGGGTTGTGCTGTGGGTTTCGGTAGGCCACAAACATGGGAATCAGTTCGTTGCTACTGTTCCAGGGGCTGGCGGCTTTGGTCAGAGCGGCGCTACCGTCGAGCCAGCCCTCAGCACCCACCATCGCGATCCAGTATGCGTCGAGGCCAGAGTCCAGATAACCCTGGCGGATTTCTTCAGCTCCCAGTCCAGCCCTGCCAATCAGGATGTCCCCGTCGACAAAGCGGCTTAATTCCACCAGCGAGAGCTCGCGGAAGTCGGCTGGGGTCGTTACATCATTGCCGCTGAGCAGGAAGGACAGGTCGACACTCTCATCGAGAACCGGGCAGCTGTCGTCCTGCAGACCGCCGTCGCTGGAGACCGCCATTATCGATAGCTGTCCGCCGCAGCCCTCACAGGGGGACGCCTGCGCTGCGCCGAAGCGGGCCACAGCATCGAAGCTGAAGCGTTGCCGGCAGACGATGTCCGCGCTGTCGATGTCCGACCAGTAAATGAACTGGAACTGACCCTCCACCAGGGTCGATTCAGCCCCGTCCTGTGAGCTTGCTTCGGGGGTGCCGGTCATGGTCGCCGCGAAGGTGACAAAGCGGATGCTTGGGGCCGGCTGGCTCGCCGCCGAGTCGTCGTCGTCGCCGATATTCGTGGCCGAGTCGTCGTCGTCACCAATACTCGCCGCCGAGTCGTCGTCGTCAGCCGCCGCTGGGTGCTGCTCGCTGCAGCCTGGTCCTACCAGCATCAGTACGGTCAGCAGCCAGGTCAGGCTGCGGGCTGAGGGGACAAAGGTTCTCATTGCTGTTGAAGAGCATATCGCCGCAGTGCCTGCCAACAAGGGCGAGGAGGCACCCGCGCTGCTGGGCTGAGGCTGCACCTTGTTGGCTCCCTCTAGACCAGGTCCGGGAATTCGTGGCTGTGGCGGTGGAAGGTGAAGGCCCCGAGCACGAAGGTCAAAGCGGCGCTGGTCGCAAAGATCACCACCGAACCCCAGGGCGGGAGCTGGTGGTTGAGGATCAGCTCCCGATAGATGCTCACCAGGTGGGACAGTGGGTTGAGCATCAGGACCGGCGAGAATTTGGGTGGAAACAGGGACTCTGGATAGAAAATGGGGGTTATGAACATCCAGATCATCAGCGCGGGCGCCAGTAGGTGCTTAATGTCTCGAAAGAATACTTGAGTGGTTGCTAGCAGCATGCCCAGGCCTTGGGCATACAGCAGCTGCAGCATCATCACCGGGAGGATCAGCGCCAGGTGCCAGGATAGGCCGTGGCTGATGAGCAGGGCGGCCGCGGCCAGCAGCGCAAAGCGCACGACCTGATTGAACCCTTCGACCAGAACGATGTAGGTGCATAGCACCGATGGTGGGAAACGCAGCTTCTTGATCAGCGGGGCATTGTCGCGGAATGCACTGGTGCAGCGGTTCATGGACTCCGAGACGCTGAGCCAGGGGATCATCCCGCAGAATAAGAACAGGGCGTTGGTCCCGGTGCTGTAGCCCTCGTCAAAGGACACTCCGATGATCACGGTGAACACGAAGGTATAGGTCACCAGCTCGAGCAGCGGATGTACGACGGTCCAGAAGAAGCCCATCAGCGAGCCGGCGTAGCGGATGCGGACGTCCTTGAGGAAGAATGACCGCACCAGCGCCATGTAGCTGCGCCACTGGTGAGCATTGTCGGGGTCGCGCACCGCGGCTGCTGCGGTCTGGTAGGTGGCCTCGTTCACAGTCGCCAGTCTGGCATCCCTGGCCGCGCCTTGCCATTGTGTCGCGGCGACTGTCTTGAAGAGAGTCACAAAAGAGCTGGCGTGGGATCGAGATCACCGTCGCTAATCTTGCTAGAATCCCAGGCTCCTGCTACCCCGGGGCAAACCCGGTCCGACCTGATGGAGGCCTTGCCTTGGCTGCTTGTGCGCTGCGCCAGATTTTTCTTTCTACGGCGATCTGCATGGTTTTGGCCGGCTGCGCGGGTGGTGACCCCCTGCACAGTGCCTGGGGACCCATTGATGTGGCAGAGGGCTCGGCGCCGACCCATCTGTGGGGCGGCTCCTTTGAAGTGAGCGCTTTGATGCATCGGGCGACCATCACCCGGGCGACCGGCGAGACCGATGAGTACCTTGAAGTCGTACTGGTGCAGTCCGGGGCCGGGCTTGAGGTGAGCTGTGCGACCTACACCGACTATCTCGCCACCATGGAGTCGCTTGAGGTCTATGTGGATGAGGTTGAAGCGGCCGGCCCGGCCTCAGCTCCTCCCGATAACGATTGGTGGGGCTATGTGTGCCAGGAGTCGCACGGTGCGGCGCTGAGGGCTTTCGGTGGCGACAGCTCTTATCGCGCTCTCCACTCCCTGGTGCGGCTCGATGCGGCTGACCTGAGTACTGCTCCACCTGGAGGTCAGTTCCTACCCCGTCAGACGCCGACCGCTGAACTGGCGGGCGGTGATGGCACGGCCGAGCGGTTCTTTGGCGCAGAAGCCTTTGCTGACGATCCAGAGATTGGTGCCCAGGCTCCCGAGTGGACCTACGTCAGTCGGTTCTTTGAGCGGGGTACCCATGGCAATGGCCTATTGCCGACCGGTGTGGCTGGACTCTGGCAGCAGAGTGATAACGACCCGGTTACCAGCTGCCCGGCGGTGCTGGCCAAGCTCGCTGAGGAAGAGCTCACTCCGTATCACCTCTATCCGGACGTCGCCTCGAAGGCTCTGCATGCTTCCACCCATCGCTACTATCACCATATCGATAGGGCGGCCTATAACGCCCGGCTGGACAATTCTGAACTGGCGGTTGCTCTTACGGTGCCCGGCTGGGAGACGGCCAACAGCGCGGCGGGAACCCTGGCGGTGAATGTTCTGGGGCGCGCCAGTCGCTTGCCTGAGCCGGCAGCGTTCTCTTCGGTGCTGTTGTCGACCCGGGGAGAGTCCATTCCAGTTGAGGCCTGTCCGTCCATGAGCCCCTACCTGCGCACGGTCTGGCCTGAACTGCCCTGATCCTGCGTGGGACTGCGGTCCGTCGCGTCTCGCCAGATCGCTGTTGACAGGCTCTCTTGCACTCGGCTTAGATAGCCGTCCTTCGGGCACACCGCCCCGTTGCTTGGTCCCTTAAGGAGCCCAGATGAGTCGACAGCCCTGGTCCCCCGGACTTGCTTCGACCACGGTCGGCGTTATCGAGGGGATCGTTGTCGACAACAAGGATCCTGAAGGTATTGGCCGGATCCTCGTTCAGTATCCCTGGTTACCCAATGAGACCAAGTCGGCTTGGGCTCGTCTGGCCACTCCAATGGCCGGTAAAGAGATGGGCCTTGTGATCTATCCAGAGAAGGACGATGAGGTCCTGCTCGACTTTGTGAACGGCAATGTCAACACCCCGGTGATCATCGGCAGCTTGTTCAACGGCAAAGAGAAGCCGCCTTTCGATAATGCCGATGGTGAGAACAACATCCGCACCTTTGTCTCGCGCAGCGGCCATGTCATCGAGGTGGACGACAAGTCCGGCAGCGAAAAGATCACCATCACTGATAAGAGTGGCGGCCTGGTGATTGAGATGGATTCTTCGAAGGAGACCATCACCATTACCTCTAAAGGGGACATCAACATCAAGGCTGACTCCAACTTCAAGGTGGAGGCCAAGGACATCGAGATGAAGGCCGGCAGCAACGCTACCTTCAAGGCTGGTTCTGCGCTGGAAGCCTCGGCCGGTTCATCGGCCACCGTGCAAGGCGGCAGCGGAGTCACGGTGAAGGGCGCCACGGTAAGCCTCAATTGAGGTCTGGCCGCAGCGGAGGGGCATCGCGTGCAGTTGTTTCGTCCTGAGAGTCTCGGCCAGCGCCTGATCGGAATTCAGGTTGGAACCGTCGTTGATAACAAGGACCCTGAAGGTCTGTATCGGGTCCAGGTTCGTTTTGTCCGTCCGAGTGGAGATGTACAGAGTGCCTGGGCCCGGGTGCGCACCTTGATGGCCGGTAAGGAGATGGGCTTTGCTTGCCTGCCTGAGAAAGAGGACGAGGTCTTGTTGCGCTTTGTAAATGGCAATCCTGATCTGCCGGTTGTGGTCGGTGGGGTGCATAACGGTAAGTCCAAGCCACCTTTTGATAACGCCGATGGCAACAACGATGAGCGCATCTTTTATTCGCGCTCTGGTCACCACCTGGTGGCAAATGACAAGAACGGCGGGGAGCACATCACCGTAGAGAGCAAGGGTGGCAAGACCAAGGTTGAGTTGTTGTCCAAAGACAAGGCGATCAAGCTCACCGCGAGTAAAGACATTGTCCTTAAGGTGGGCGGGACCCTTAAGGTGGAGGCTGGCGCCGACATGGAGCTCAAAGCTTCTGCCTCCTGCAAGCAGATGGCCAGCAGCAAGCTGGAGCTGAAGTCCGATGGCAAGGTAGACGTCAAGGGCAGCGCTGGAGTCAGCCTCAAGGGCCCAAAGCTGGATTTCTCGGCGTGATTGACGACGTTTCCGCTGAGGAACAAGGACCGCTCGAGGAGCGAATTGCGGCCCGCGCCGAGCGGCGTTCAGTGTTTGACCGAAGTCTGGTGGGAGCCGCTTCTTTTGCGGTGGATCGGGAAGGCTGGGGCGAGCGTGTCAGTGAACGCGGCAGTGTTCGCGCACTGCGCTTCGAGACACTGCAGCGGGAAAAGGCCGGTGGACTGGCAACAAGTCGCCCGATTAGGTATTTTTCCGGTCCCTGGGAAGGCGAGCAGGGAGAACTTCTCCCCGTCTCGTGGTTCCTTTTGTGGCGCAGTAACGTGGACTGGGTCCCTGACCCGGCCCTATTTGAGAGGGAATCCGACAGGCGTGAACTGGTCGCGAGACGGCCTCGGCCCGAAATGGTGCCGCCCCATAGACGAGTTCGACCTGCGGATATGGACTTCAAACCGGCGCGGAGGCGCCTTCGGCCCCAGGACATTCCTGCCCTGCGGCCTATTCAGCTAAAGAAGGAGTGATATTTCATGCCCAATTATCAGACACCCGGTGTCTACATCCAGGAAATGGAGTCTGGCAGCAAGCCGCTCGAGGCCGTCTCGACGTCAAACGCTGGTTTCCTTGGGGTGATCCCGATCTCGGCCTTCTCTGAGGTCCGTTGGAATAACTCGAAGGGTGAGGCCCAGCTCAAGCGACTGTCTGGAAGCATGGCGCCCGACGCCAAGGCCAAGGTCGATGATGTGGGTGGCCTGATTGCTGGCCTCGGTCTGAGCGGTGGCGATGTTGCCGATCTCAACACCTGGGGCAAGCTGTTTGGCGCTAAGGCCAAGGTGACCGTTAAGGGTGACACCGCGACGGTTGAGATGGGCAAGGCTAAAGTCGAGACTTCGGCGGCCAACGTCGACGCTAAGGGTGCTGTCATCACCCGTGACCGTGCAGCGATCGCCTCGCTTATTGATCAGCTGAGCACAGCGGGGGCGATTGAGAAGTATGCTCCCAGTTCGGTACCTGACGTCGTTTCTGCCTTTGGCGGGTCTGACTGCAAGGTTGCTGGCGGCTTGACCCGTTTCGCGGTGGGTCCGACCAAGGTCACCAACCCGACCCAGTTCAACAACTTTATGCGCGCTTTCTTCGAGACGCTGCAGATCGAACTGTACGGCAACACCAGCCTGCGCAGCGATCCTGAAGCCCTTGAGGATGCATACCTGAAGTTCCTCAACGTTCCCGAGGTCTTCAACTTTGTGATGAGCGTCTCTGGATTCTTCAAGAATGGTGGCGGTATCGCCTACCCCTATCTGCTCTGCGCGGAGAGTGCCGATGTGCCGCTGGTGAATCCCTCTCAGCCCCGTGAGGGTCTGGGTGCCTTTGATGATCTCGAGAATGATCTCCAGATCCTCGCTGGTCCGGGTCTCAGCCATAATCAGCAGAAGGAAGTGCTCGAGTACTGTGAGCAGCGCTTTGATTGCTTTGCCATCATTGATGGTCCCAAGGAGCGCATGCAGGGCGAGGAGATCGAGAAGGAGGGGCTGTTGCCCGCTTCTGATAAGGGCTTCGGCGCTATGTATGTGCCCTGGCTGAAGGTCGCCAACCCCTTTAACGACAAGGACAAGACCTTTGCTACCGAAGTTACGGTGCCGCCCTCGGGCTTCATGGCCGGCATCTTCGCGCGGGTTGATGGCACTCGAGGAGTCCACAAGGCTCCAGCCAATGAGACCGTCGCCGGTATTCAGGGCCTGGCCTACAACATCAATGCTCGGGAGCAGGCCGCCTACAACGTGCGCGGCATCAACTGCATCCGTGACTTTGGTGGTCGCGGTGTGCGGGTCTGGGGCGCTCGAACCCTGTCAACCTTGAGCAATCCGAGCTGGAAGTACATCAACGTGCGACGGCTCTTCATCATGATCGAGAAGACCATCCAGCTGGGCAGCCAGTGGGCGGTCTTTGAGCCCAACGACCATCGCCTGTGGGCGCGCCTCAAGAGGAACATCTGGGCCTTCCTGAGTCGGGTCTGGTCCTCGGGTGCTTTGGTTGGAAAGACCGCTGATGAGGCCTTCTACGTCAAGTGTGATGAGGAGACCAATCCGACTGAGGAGGTCGACGCTGGCTATGTCAACGTTGAGATCGGTATCTGCCCGGTGAAGCCCGCTGAGTTTGTGGTCTTCAAGATTGGGCAGTGGGACGGTGGCGCACGCGTCAGCGAATAAATCCCTCGATCGCTTCGGCGACCTGAATACAATGATCTCCCCCCGGGCTTCCGGGGGGAGAACTTAACTCGCCCCAGCGTGGTGCTGGAGTGAAATCCCGGGCGCGAGTCCGGCTCACTATCTGCCAATAAACGGAGAAAAAAATGGCTGATAAGGGAACTGAGACGCTGTACGCAGCATTTAACTTCCACCTTGAGATCGAAGGTGTCACCGGTGACGCCAAGCAGATCGTAGGCGGCTTCAAGTCCGTCTCTGGAATGGACTCGACGACTGAAGTCATTGAGTTCAAGCAGGGCAACGATGTGCGCGTGCGCAAGAAGCCCGGCCGTACCACCTACAGCAACATCGTCCTCGAGCGCGGCTACACCGCCACCGACGACCTTTGGGATTGGCGTAAGGCCATCGAGGAGGGCGAGATTGATCGGCGCTCCGGCGCAGTCATCATCCTCGACCACGATGGTGTCACTGAGGCTGCGCGCTATGAGTTTTTCAACGCCTGGCCGTGCAAGTGGAATGTGCCGGACTTTGCCGGTGACCAGTCCGGCATGGCGATTGAGAAGATCGAGCTCGCCGTCGAGCAGGTCAAGCGCTCCTAGCAGGGCATTGATTTCGTGGCCTTCCTCCCGTCTTTTGATTAGTCTGAGACGGGAGGGGGCTGCACCCCTTGCCGACCTTCGGGTCGGCTGACTCCAACCGGCCTTCCCGTTCAAGCGCGGGCCCCCAAGGAGTAGAGAAATGGCCCGAGAGCAGGTCACAGAAATTCTGTACGGCGCACACAATTTCTATTTGGAAATTGAGTCCGACGAAGATGACGAAAAGAAGATCGTTGCCGGTTTTAACGCCATCTCGGGCGGCGGCATCAAGATCGAAAAGCGAGATGTCACCCACGGTGACAACCGCCACAAGGTTCATCAGCCAGGCAACATCGAGTACGAGAACGTCACCTTGTCGCGGGGCATGACCAACAACAAAGATCTGCTGAAGTGGATTAATAAGGTCATCAAGGGTGAGGACGACCGCCGCTCAGGCTCCATCATTTTGATCGATGGGCAGCAGGAGGAGGTGCGTCGCTTTAACTTCTTCGAGGCATACCCCTGCTCCTGGTCGGGTCCCGAGCTGAGCGCAGATAGCTCTGCTGTTGCCCTCGACAAGTTCGAGCTGGCGGTGGGCTGGAGTGAGTGGGAGTAGGCGATGGCCGATAACAATAACAATTCGACCAGCCCCGCCCACGCCTACTTGCCGGCGTACCGCTTCCTGCTCGACTTTGATAATGCCATTGCCGGCTCTTTCAAGTCGGTCTCGGGAATCGGCAACAAGCAGGACGTCATTGAGTTCAAGCTTGGCGGCGACAAGTCGGTTCGGCGCAAGCCGGGACGGGTCACCTTCAATAACATCGTGCTGGAGCGCGGCCTATCTCAGAACGAGGACCTGGCGAAGTGGCGTCAGGAGATCATCAACGGTGATGACTCGCGTCGCAGCGGGGCGGTGGTTTTTCTCAATCAGGAAGGCGAGGAGCAGGCTCGCTACAACTTTTATCGGGCCTGGCCGGTCTCCTGGGAGGGGCCGGGTTTGACCGCCGGGTCCAGCGATATGGCGATTGAGAAGGTCGAGCTTGCAGTGGAGTGGGCTGAATTCAGCAAGAGTTGAGCGGCGGTGTACATCCGTTCATCGCAAAGGAAGGAGCGCTCTAGCGAGCGAGGTTGAACATGGAACTGAAGACTGAATACGAGTTCACTCTGCCCAAGGGCTACATCGATAAAGAGGGCAATCTGCATCGTAAGGGCGTCATGCGTCTCGCTAACGCCAAGGATGAGATCGTTCCCCTCACGGACCCGCGAGTTTCTCGCAATAAGGCCTACATGATCATCGTTCTGCTCTCCCGGGTGGTGACCAGGCTGGGCAGTATTGAGAGCATTCACACCGGGATTATGGAGAATCTCTTCGCAGCGGATCTGCGCTACCTGGAAGAGCTCTACAACCGGATTAACGAAGATGAGGTTTCGGTCGAGGTGAAGTGCCCAGAGTGTGGCGCCGCCTTTGAGAAGGAGTTTGGCAGCCTGGGGGAATAGTTCGCTACCCCCTGGATCGACTCCACCAGGAGGTAGCCTATATCGCCTATCACTTTCACTGGTCCCCGGAGCAAATCATGGACCTCTCCCACAAGGAGCGACACCTATGGGCCCGGGAGATCGCTTCCATCAACCGCAAGATCAACCAAAGCTTCTCGAGCTGAACGTCGGAATTTTCTGAATCATGGACTTCATCGGTAGCGACAGCGATGCCCTTGAGCTGAGACCAGGCCTGGTCTTTGGTGCCGTTGACCGGCTGCCAAGACATGACACCAGGGTTCGGACCGATGTCGCTTGTCTGTTGCGGGTGCGGCGCAGCGCGGCGCCCTTTGGCGAGGATGAGGAGCTGGAGCTTCAGCGAGCCTTTGTGCAGCAGCTGCCCGGCTCGCCGGACGGCGCCGAGTGTCAGTTCACTCTTCGCTATCGACGCATGGCCCGCTGGGAAGAGGAGCAGTTCGCTGGTGAGTATCGTACCCGGCATCCTGCATTGGCGCGCATGTACTTTCGGAATGGCGGGTCAGATCTCCACCTCATCGATCTCAGCTTCTATGTGCCTCCTTTTGATCCCAGCCAGCTCGAGGGAGCTGAGGCGGAGTTGGACCCGGTAGAACTGGCAGAACAGCGGGAGGCCGCCGCCATCCTGCACTTCCATCTCTGGGCTCTGGAGCGCCTTGATGATTTTGGTGATGGCGTCATCAACCAGGTGGTGTTGCCAGAGCTGTGGACCTGTCAGGTCCACCTGCTGCCCCGGTTGTGGGCACTGGTTGCCGGATTCTGTCGAGCCAGCGGCAATCGCTTCTTTGTCGCCAGCGGTGCTCCTCCTCTCAGCGTCCTTCAGCAGGAAGAGCGACTGCGGGCGCGGGCTGAGGGGTTTGAGCTGAGCGATGACGAGTTGACCGTCCAGGCATTGGTCCCCTGGTACCGAGCCGAGCGGTGGCAGCGCCGAGAGGATGTTCCCGTTGAAGTGGCCTTGACCCTCGATGCGCTGGCTGCGAGCCGCGCGATTCTAGCTCGCCAGGAGGTGACCCTGTCGTCTATTGGTGTGTATTGGCCATGGGTTCAGGACCTCAAGGGAATGCTCGTGCCTCCAACAGCGGCAGTCTCTGGAGTCTTTGCCCGATCCGATGATGAGAATGGTCCTGTCGGGGTTATGAAGCCGCCAGCAAATGAAGAGGTTAAGGGAATTCTGGACCTCGCCCAGCACATCGATGAGCAACCCACCAATATGCTGCAGCGTGAGGCAGTGAACCTGCTTCACACCCGGGTAGGTAAGGGCGTAGTGGTGTGGGGTGCCAGGACGCTGTGTGAAGATCCCACCTGGCGCTTCGTCAACGTGCGCCGTCTGATCGGCTATATCGGCAAGCAGATTGAGTTTGACAATCAGTGGGCGGTGTTTGAGTCCAACGACGAGTCGCTCCGGCAGCGTGTGGCTCGAGATGTTCGTTACTTCCTGAAGGATCTCTGGGAGAAGGGCGCTCTGCAAGGAGAGATCCCCAGCGAGGCCTTCGTGGTGGTCTGCAACAACGAGAACAACCCCCAGTCCGTGATCGATGCCGGCACTCTGGTTGTAGACGTATGGGTCAATCCGGTGCAGACCAATGAATTTGTTCACCTAAAGCTCACCTACGGCGACGAAATCGTCGATTGAGGAGTCTCCCATGGCCGACGATCCGGTAAGCAGTTACGGCGATGATCCTTACGCAGGCTTCAACTTTCTGGTGGAGGCCGGTGACTCTGGAATTAAGGGCATGTTTACCGAGGTGAGCGGTCTCAAGGGAGAGGTGGAGGAGTTTGAGATCAAAGAGGGCGGCTTGAACTCTCGCACCCATAAGTTCCCCGGGCGGGTGAGCTGGGGGCCGGTGACGCTCAAAAAGGGACTCGGTGACGCTACCTTCTTCTGGGACTGGTGGGAGACCGTTGCGAGCGAGAGCGCCTCACTTGATTGTCGCAAGAACGTCAAAATCACGATGCTCGATCGGAACAACGACACCACCTTACGGATCTGGAACCTCAAGGATGCCTGGCCTAAGTCGTGGGAGGCTCCGGGCTTGAACGCTGGCTCTTCTGAGCTGGCGATCGAGACCTTGACCCTCAATCACGCAGGCGTGACTGAGTCTAAGTCCTGACCCGCAACCCCCCACCGTGTAGCACCGCGAACAGGAGCCCGCGATGAGCAGTCCACAGAAGGCCTACTTCACTGTCGTCAAGGTGGAGAAGAACAGTAAGCCGTCGGCCACCGGCACCAAGATCGAGGTGCAGTTCAACCCAGAGTCGTACTCGCTGTCTAAGAGTTCAGACTGGTCAAAGACCGACGGCGAACACAAGTACGACGTGCCCCTGACCGAGTGGAAGGGCGGCGGGGCCATGAAGCTGGAGATGACCCTGTTCTTCGACACCTACGAGGCCGGTGATGATGTGCGCGATCAGACGCGCGAGCTTGAGGACCTCTGCCTGGTGGACGGGGAGAGCCACGAGCCGCCCAAGCTGACCTTTACCTGGGGCGGTAGCATGACGGTCAAGGGCAGTCATGAGTTGGTCTGGGTGCTGACCTCCTTCAACACCACTTACAAGATGTTCAACGCGGAAGGTGTGCCGGTTCGCGCAGAGATGAAGGTGAGCCTGAGCGAGTTCGCCACGGAGAAGATGCTCACGGACCGCAGCAAGATGCAGTCGCCCGACCACGAGAAGGCTTACCGGGTTCAGCCGGGCGATACGCTGCAGTCGATCGCTTATTCTCATTACGATGACGCCGCGTTGTGGCGACCCATCGCCGCGGCCAACAACATTGAGGATCCGCGCAACGTAGCCCCGGGAACGGTGCTGCGGGTGCCGCGAATCCGCTGAGGTTAGAGGACCATGGCCGACGCCGACCAGTACGTCGATTGGTCGATTACCATCGACGATGAGACCATCAAGGCCAGTGAAGGCACGGAAGTGGTGTCCATCGTCATTGACCTGGAAGTCGACAAACTCGATATGTGCGCGCTGCGCTTTGACGACGCCTCGCGCGGCGTCCTTTCCGGCAAGCGCCATTCCATTGGTGACGCCATCTCTGTGGATCTCGGTTATGCCGATGAAGTAAAAACCCTGTTCCTGGGCGAGGCAGTGAGCCTGGAGCCTGCCTGGCCCGAGGGAGCCCCGGGCAGTCTTACCGTTCGAGGAATGGATCGCCTTCATCGCTTCAAGCGTGGCACCGCGATCCGATTCTGGGAGGATAAGAAGGACTCCGACATCGTGAAGTCCATTGCCGACGAGCTGGGACTCCAGACCAAGGTTGATTCCACCTCTGAGAAACACAAGTACACCCTGCAGAACAACCTCAGCGATGCTGAGTTCCTCAAGTACCTGGCTCGACGCAATCACTATGAACTTTATGTGCTGGACAAGAAGCTCCATTTTGTGAAGCCGGCGGCCGGTGGCGCTAAGGAGGTCGAGCTCACCTGGGGAATCGAGGTGATGGACCTGCGTATGCGACTCAATGCCTTGGGCCAGGTCGGCGAGGTCGTGGTGCGCGGCTGGGACATCTTTCAGAAGAAAGAGATTGTGGGCAAAGCAGACAAGGGCAAGCTGAGTAAGGGCTGCGGCAAGAAGTTTGGCATCGAACTGGCGGAGGCTGCCTTTGGTGGCAGCAAGGCTTACGTCACCAGCTACCCGGTGGCCAATCAGGGCGAAGCTAATGACCTTGCAGCTGCCTTGCTCGGCGGTGCGGCGAGTCAGTTCCTTACCGGCAGTGGTCGTTGTCGCGGTAATCCTGACATCAAGCCAGGCGCGACCGTGACCCTGAAGCAGTTTGGCGACTACAGTGGTTCTTACTATGTGACCGCAACTCGGCACTCCATTGGCAAGATGGGCTATGTGACCGACTTTGAGTTCTGTGCCAATACGGAGGGCAAGGGCGACTGAAAGCCCTGCAGGCCCTTGCAGAGAGCGTGGTCTTACAGCACAATTCTGCTCCCTGGATTGGGCGTTAAGCAGCGTTCTTTCCGGGAGTTGAGCAAGGGCTTCGCTGAGCTTTGCCGTAGCTTACTTGAGGAGAGAGTGTGAGCAGGGAGTTTCTCGGTCGAGGTTGGAGCTTTCCCGTGCGTCCTCGAGAGGACGGTGCGGGAGTCGGCCTCTCTGTTCATGAGCAGAACATCGCTGAGTCCATCCAGATTGTGCTCAATACGCAGCCGGGGGAGCGCCAGATGCTGCCGGAGTTTGGCTGCCCACTGCAGGATCTTATCTTCGCGACCAATTCGGCTGGGACCCGGCATCGGGCCGAGAGCATGGTTCGTGCAGCCTTGAGCCGCTGGGAACCGCGCATCGACGTTGACTCGGTGCGTGCCGAAGCTGATCCGCAGAATCAAAATCAGGTCCGTCTGTTCATCGAGTACACGGTGCGTAAGTCCAACAATCACCAAAACCTGGTGCATCTGGTCCAGTTGCAGGAGTTCTTCAATGCCGATTGAGTCGCCGGATCTTGACGATCTCACCTACGCCGAGATCGTCGAGCGCGCAAAACAGTTGATCCCGGTCTATTGCCCTGAGTGGACCAACTACAACGACAGCGATCCCGGGATCACTCTGGTACAGCTCTTTGCCTGGATGACCGAGATGGTCATCTATCGCCTCAATCGGGTTCCTGACAGCACCTACATTCACTTTCTCAACTTTATCGGTGAGCGACAGGGTGCTGCGCTGCCCGCGACCAGTCTGGTGTCCTTTCAGAAGCTCAACGACCGACGCGCTCCGGTCATGGTTCCCCGACTGACAGAGGTTGCCACCGAGCAGACTGAGGATGTTGATGAGATCAAGTTCCTGACCTGTAGGGATGTCACCGTCTGTAGTCCGAGGCTGGAGCGGATCGTTGGAATTCGGGTCGAGGGTGACTCGGACTCGGCGCGCGAGATCCTCGCCATTGAGCGGATCATGGAGGCCGACCCCGAACAGCCACCGGTCTATGAGCTGGGCGAGAAAGCCGGGGACAGCGCTGGTCTCGCTCTGTTGGAGCCGGACCCGGACCGGAATAATCTGCGGGCCAATATTTATGACCAGTTCCTCTACATCGGCCATAACCTGCTAGAGCGACTGCATACGGAGGAGGAGGTCACCCTCCACATCGAGCTTAAGGGCAATGAGACCGGCAAGCTCTTTGATCTGCAGAAGTTCTTCCGCTGGCAGTATCGGGTCGATGGGGCCTGGGAGGAGTGGCCCGACTCGCGCAATCTTGCGGTTGCCGGCATCGACCCGCAGCTGCCTATCGCTAAGTGGTCCCAGGAGCAGGCCCAGCTGGTCAGTGATGATGGGCGCAACCTCGCCCAGTACTGGGTTCGCGGTGAACTCGACTTCGAGAAGTACTACCTGGAGTTGATTCGCGAGCACCCCAAGGGGCGCTTCCGGCCACGGCGTGGCGACTCCCATCCCATGGAGCTGCTGGTCACTCTCGCTGGTGACAACACCCTGGAGTTCAGCTTCACCGAGGCGATTCGCCCTGGAGCCCGAGAGGCGCTGATCATTCGCTTTCCGCGGCTGTCGCTGCGGGTGGCACCGACCTATGTGCCCGGTCTGCAGTGGTTTTATTTCACCGAAGATGGGCGCTGGGCCGAGCTGCCTGAGCGAAACCTCACCGTGCGCGGCCTGGATGCCTGGATCAATGGTCCGTTACCTGCTGATGCGGCGGCGCCGCCGCGCTTTCAGGCGAGTCGGAGCCGCGCCGTAGATCTGGCCGCGATTACCGATGAGGGCGAACTGGTTGTATCCCTTGAGCGGCAGATCAAGATGGAACTCCTCAAGGGCCCGGACATCAATCGTCTTGAGCAGGTCTCGCTGGAGAGTCCGCCAATTGAGCCCTATTCCAACAGCGAGTTCAACATTGGTCCGGCCGAGAATCACGCTCTCTACATCGGCAGTGACGTGTTTGAGGACACCGTTGAGCGGGTGCTGTTTGAGTTCAACTATTACTTCAAGAACTACAAGTATCCCCGGGCTGGCGAGTGGGGTCTTGAGGACGATCTTAGGCGCTACTCCTTCAAGCTTCAGTACCGGGCCAAGAATCGTTGGAATCCGGTCAAGCTGGAGGATGATGACGGCAATAAGTTCCAGGAGTTCTGTTTTGCTGATATGCAGCCGACCTACTCCGATGAGGATCAGTGCTTTACGGTTCGGCTTGGGTTTCAGCCGCCCAAGCAATTCAAGGGGATCACGCCGGTCGAGATCAATGGTCATGAGACCTATTGGTTGCGCATGGTGCTGTGCCACAGCGACCTGACCGACAAGGAGGAAGTGAACGTCGGTCAGACGCAGACAGCCAAGGCCACTAAGAAGGGGGACTCTGCCCCAACTGAGAAGTCCTCCATCATGATCCAGCAGGACGTCCACTACTTCCCCCAGCTGTTCGGAATTCGTGTTCAACACCGCGGTGGCGGGAGGCGGCGTAAAGCTCCAGAAGGCGAGGATTGGTACCGGCATGTGCTGCATGACTTTGAGGCCATTGGGGTCAATGAGAACATCCCGAACCCACGCTTTACCTCGATCCGGCCGCTGGTCTCCCATTCCATCAGCAGCAAGAAGATCACCCAGTTCCCGTGGTTGCGGCCCGTAGAGACCCACGAGAAGGGCCGCTCGGTGTATCTGGCCTTTGACCGGGACCTGCCCCTGGGCACCGAGTTCAGCGTCTACTTCCGCATGACGGGTCAGCCGATCCGGGGCAGTGAGCGCACTGCACAATGGGAGTATCTGGACGGTCAGCAGTGGCGGACGATGCGCTACATCCCCACCAGCTTTGACTTCCGGGGTAGTGGCTTCCTGCGCCTGATGATCCCTCAACTCGGCGGTGAGGAAAAGCACGATTCCATTCGCTGGATTCGCTGCAAGTTGCCGGACGCGGTGCGGCGTGCAGATGGCTCCATCGGGCCGATCCGTTACCCACGCCTTACCCATGTCATGCTGAATGCGGCAGAGGTGTGCAATCTGCAGCGCCGAGAACTCGAGAAGTTCAGTGCCTATGGGGTGCCCAATCAGACTCTGCAGTTGCTCCATGAGCCTGCTGTGATTCCTCACACTGAGGTCCTCAACTCCCTGCCCGTGGATCTCCACAAGGAGTCTTTTGTGTCGGTGCGGGTCGAAGAGGAAGGCGACCAGCAGGAAGAACTTCACTGGCAACTGAGTCTGGATGATGACCTTCGGGATGCTGGTCGGCATGACTCCAGCTACGCAATGGACCCGGTACGTTCCAGTATTCGTTTTGGTGATGGAGTGCACGGCGCCATCCCCAAGGCCGGAACCCACAACATCGTGGTGGAGCATTACTTCACCACCGACGGCCGGGTGGGCAATGTCCCAGCAGAGAGCATCTCGGTCTGTCCCAGTTTTGGTAGTCAAGTTACGGTCTTTAATCCGTTCCCCGCTACTGGCGGACGCGACGTAGAGAGCGTTGAGGACTTGACGCGACGTGCGCCCAAGGCCCTTACCGGGCGGACTCGAGCGGTGACCATCGAGGACTTCGAGGTGATTGCTGCTGAGGCCTCCGGGATGTTGGCCCGCTGTCATGGTTTCAAGGATCCGGAGGACGACCCCTGGGTGGTTCGGCTGGCTGTACTTCCTAAGCGGGACCCCAAGACTGGTGAGATCCCCGACGCTGAAGAGATCGGCTTGCTGCGTGCCGTTCAGGAGTACGTAGCAGCGCGCTGTCTGGTCAATACCGAGGTGCGGGTGCAGATGGCCGAGCTGATTCCCATTCATGTGGATATGCGCTGCCTGCTTCAGCCGGGCACCAACCCCTCTGGAGTGCGCGAGCGGGCCGAGGCCTGGATTACCCGATTCCTGGACCCCTATATCGGCGGGGTGCAGGGCACAGGCTGGCCTTTTGGAGAGGTGCCCCGTAGCCAGGACATGCAGCACATCCTCAAGGAGATTGCTGAGATCCGTCACGTTGAGGACTGCCAGGTCCTGCGTGCCGCGCGTCCAGGGGCTCCTGCCGGGGCTCAGCGCTCCCTGCCGCGTCGTGGACGACCGGTTCAGCTCTTCTATCTGGCCGGTTCTCCGACCGTCATGGTCGACCTGGATTAGTTCAAGGGTGGAACTCGTGGCTCAGTGCTGGGATTGGATGGAGTAGGCGAACTCGTGCAGCATCTCGACACCCTCACCCAGATTCTCAAGGAACAGCTTGCCGCTGAAGATGGCCTGGCCATTGTTCGGCATGTCTTGGGCAATCCCTGTCAGGTCGAGTACGTATCTGAGGTCAAACGGCAACTGGAAGGTCGCATCATCGGCGTGAAGATCCGTCCCCGCGGCGGCACGGCACCTACCATCGTTCGACTCGGTAACAGCGTGGATGAAGTCCACTTCTCCCGCGAGGGCAGGGTGATCAGTCACGCCAGTCTCGAGCCTCGAGATGTGGTCTCGTTGTTGGTTGCGACTCGCGGCTATGGGCAGTTTCTGCCGCAGATGTATTCGCGTGGTGTTCAGGATGAGGTCAGCGGTGGCGGAGCTGTCTCCCGGGCTGACTTCCTGCGGCGCTTTTTGCTGATCTTTCAGACCCTCTCCCAGCCGGTGGACAGCAGAGTTTCCGGTCGTGACCTGGTGGTTGACCCGGTACGAATGGAGTCGCGCTTCCTGCCCTGGCTGGCGTCCTGGCTGGACTTCACCCTCGATGAGCGCATCCCGGTAACTCGTCGTCGTATTTTCCTGCGGCGAGCGGTTGAGCTGTTTAAGTGGCGAGGTACAGAACATGGTCTCAAGGAGGTACTCAAGACCCTTACCGGGCTTGAAGTTGAGATCACCCCCAGGCGTGGGCCTCAGCCCATGGAGCTTGGCAACTGTGCCCTGTCACGGCCCGACGAAGCTCTGGCTGATGCCACCTCGCTGCCTTTTGTTACTCATGCTGGTGAGCATCTGTTGGTCTCCCCGCGGTTTTCTCGTGAGGAGTACTTCACAGTGGTGCTCGAGAATCGCGATACCCTGCTGCGGCGCTATCGGGATCGCATCGGAGAACTTCTGGAGCAGGTGGTGCGAATCCTCCAGCATGAGCGCCCCGCTCACCTCAATTTTGTCATTTGTTTCAAGGACGAAGAAGTCGCCCATAACGGTCTTGTGCTGACCGCTGCGGGAGGCGTGACCGCGAACTCTGCCTTGGGTAGGGTCTGCCTCCTCGGCTGAGCCGAGTTCGGAGAGAGAAGATGGAAGCTGTACATAACAAGAGAATGCGTCCCTTTGAGGGCATGTGCCTTTCGGACATCGACCTGCGAGACGAGCAGGAGTACCACTTGTGGAAGCGCCGCCTGCAAAACATCTATCTGCACGGTGCCGGTGTGGTTCATGGCCTTAAGCCTGAGGTTGTCCAGACCGCTGAAGGCGACTGCATTGAGATCGCCGAAGGTTATGCCATTGACCTGGATGGCCATGACATTGTGGTTCCCGACGGAGCGCGCTCCGAAGTAGTTCCGGACAAGCCAGGCAAGTACATGGTTTTCCTGACCTACAGCGAGAATGACGATGCCGCCAGCAAGCGGCAGGCCTACAACTCAACCGAAAGGCAGGAGACCCGTACCGTTGAGGGCTTCAAGATTATCTTTAACGAGAAGGAGGTCCAGTCGGCAGTTGAGGTGGGTCGGATTCGGGTCAGTGACGGTCACAAGGTCGAGGGTAGTGTTGACCTTCGGTACGTCAGTCATGCGACCGCACCCGAGCCAGAGGACATCACCAATCTACGCAACCGGCTACGGGAGTTTGTTGATGCCAGCATCGAGCTGATGATGAAGTCCTTCCTGGTCGAGCAGAAGCCGGTCGCGGATGTGCGGGCGCACCTGTACCTGCAGACCCTGGTCACTGCTGAGTCGCGCCTGGTCAGTGAGAACATTGCGGAGAGCGCGCTGTGCGATATGTTCAGTGCCCTCATGGAACGCTCGCATTTATTCCTGCGTGGGGTCCGCAAGGAGGACTCCAAGAAGGGGCTCGCTCCTCACTTTAAGACCAGCTGGCAAGCTGTCACCAAGATCCAGAAGAACCGTCCCAAGTCCGACAAGCTCGATCTGCGGCTCGACTGGATGAACAAGGCTCTCCAAGGTGCCAGCAAGGCGGCCGGCAAGGACCGCGAGAACATTCGCGGAATCTTCTACGAAGAGGTCGACGAGGAGTAGGCCTGGGCCGATTGACACCGCGAATCGAAGCGGACGTGAGGTAGATGAGCGACGAAGAAGAAGAGATCATCGTTGTAGCCCTGGATGACGAGGGCAATGAGATCCCTGAAGACCCCGACGAGGGGCTGACGGTGGATGCTGACGGTGTGGTCGACCTCACCTTTGGTGAGCGTGACTTTCGGCGCATGGAGTATGACTCCGACGATCGTTTTGCCATCTATAAGCTTATGGCTCACTTCCGCGAGGATGTGGTGCGTGAAGGCCGAATCTTCTGTGCCGGGGCGGGCGCCCTCGGCAACGAAGTGCTGAAGAACTTCGCCTTGCTCGGGGTCGGTGAGTTGTGGTTTGCCGACTTTGACGATATCGACTTCAGCAACCTGGCCAAGTCGGTGCTTTTTCGGCCCACTGATGTCGGCCGTCCCAAAGTAGAGGTGGCCGCTGAGCGTCTCGCGCTCATGGACCCCGAGCTGCGGCTGCGGCCTATCAGTGGGGACATTCGCTACGACATTGGCATGGGGGTCTATCGCCGCATGGACGTCCTCACCTCGGTGGTGGACTCGGTGGATGCCAGGGTTGGCTTTAATCGGATTGCAGCCGCCCTTGGTAAGCCATGGCTGGATGCCGGTATTGGTGAGCTCAGCTGGCGGGTAGCCTGCTGGGATCCCGCCGGTGGGCCCTGCTATGAGTGCACTATGGACGACGCTATGCGCTATCAGCAGCATCTCCCTTACGCTCCGAGCTGCGCGCCGCTGGCCGAGGCCATCAAGGAGATTCAGCGGCAGCCAACCTCGCCCCTTTCTGCGGCCATGAGCGGTGCCATGTTGGCTCAGGAGGCGCTCAAGCTCCTTCATCATGCCCGGATGGATTCTCCGCCCGAGCAGCTGGAGATGCCGTTTGGAGCGCAGTTTTATTTTGGTGGGGCTGATCCCTATTTGGAAACTCAGCTGCGTCGCCGGGTCGCAGGCTGTGCGGGCCACGAGCACTGGGGTGAAATTCACGAGGAACCCGCCTTTACCGCGACGGGGACCACGCTCCGGCAGCTGCTTGAGCGTGCCGCTGAGTTGCTCGAGGTCGATGTAAAGGCTGTGTCGCTGCGGCTGGGCTTTGATCTCATCCATGAGCTTTATTGTCACGGCTGTAATTGGCGAGGTGAGTACTTCTACCCGCGCAGGGGGCTCAACCTCGACCTCAGCTGCCGTCAGTGCGGTAATGAAGCGCGACCAGACTACAAGCGGGCGTTGCGGGTGATGGAGCGCTTTGTGGATCGCCCGCTGGCCGATCTGGGCTTTCCCAAGTTGCAGATCTTCCTCCTTTATGGGGGGAAGGGTAGGGTAGCGATTGAGTTGACTGGAGATGAGGCTGAGGTGATGGGTGGCGGCGATGGCTGAGCGTGAACTTGGTAGTCCCGGCGAGTACCTGCCGAGCGCACTGATTCTGGGAATCTTCTCGATTCTGTGGGGATTGGTGGTCTTCTATGACGGCTCGACCCTGTTGGGTCTGGTGATCTTTCCGCCGATGGTACTTGGCATGCTTTCGTCTGCCTCTCTGCAGATGTTTCTCGGGCGTGGCCGGGGCGGCTGTCTGATGGTGGGCGGCGGCGGCATCGCGCTGTTTTTGGGTGCCTTTGGTATGGCCATGGTGGTTGCCATGTTGCGCGGTACGGCCGGTGGTGAGGCTCTAGCCTGGCAGCCGCTGGAGTTGGGTCTGGCCTTTTTCTGCGGCTTGGTTGGCTGCGGTCTGGGAGCCCTCTCGCTGAGCCACTACGTGGTTACCGAGCAGGAGCCTGAGGAGGACTTTGGCGACGAAGAGGAAGACACCGAGGTGGAAGAAGACGTTGATTACACCACCGAGCCTGAGGACCTGGTCTGCCTATTGACCAATCAGGTCATCAACCGGGATCACGATAACTATGTGGTCTGCCACAATCGGCTCAACGTGTCCCAGGTGTGCCACGCCGTCTATCTCAAGGACTATGTACATCTTCTCGAGAATCGCTGTCGTCGCTGCTACCAGGCTCTTCGCGAGCGGGATCTTGAAGGTATGCGGCGGAGTTGAGCTACTCGAGAGGCAGGCTTTTTTGCCGGCGTGAAATTTCATCTTAATCTGGTATATAGTCGCGCCTACGTAACGTGACCTGCTGTGGCTTCTCTCCACCAGATACGGGGACCCCGCGGCCAGTAGCTGAGGACGACGATGAGCGACAATGTCATCAAGGTACGGCTCAAGGAGCCGACCGGCGGAACCAACCGCACAGTGAAAATCAGTGGGGGCGTGCCTTCATCGAAGCTTGCTCCTTTTCTGGCTCGCCAGCTCAAGATGAACATGACCGATGAGCAGGGACAACCACGCTCCTTCAAGATTTCGGTGCCCGACCGCCGCTCCGGTGGGCGTAAGCACTACATCTTGCAGCCTAATGAGAGTCTCGGTGATGCAGGGGTTGAGGAGGGTGACGAGATTCGTCTCGTCATGGAGCATATTCCGGCCTGACACCATAGATCTGCGGCGGCGCTTGTTGGATGCGCTGGCGCGACAGGACGAACGACATGGGCAAGAAGAAGAATCAGCCAAGCGGTGACGCCAAGTTCGTCATGGGCCGCCTTCAGGTCGAGTGGGACCACCTCCAGCACTTCATGGTCAGCCAGGAAGAGGTGGTGGTAGAGCCGCTGGACTTCACCTGGGGCGAAGAGGCGCTGCCCTACAAGTATCGGTTTACCTTCAAGCGACCGACCCTGGGTAAGCCAACCAGCGGCAAGGTACGGCTCAAGGACTTCCCGCTTGATCACTTCCCCATCCGTGAAGAGGTGTCTTTTGACATCTACCTCAGTGAGGCGTACCCGGTAGTGAAGCCGGAGATCTATGCGGTGAGTGATGTCTGGCACCCCAATGTGAGCCCTAAGGATGGTTTTGTCTGCTACGTCAACGACAACACCTATGACCTGACGGTTCACCTGACGGATCTAGCTGACATGCTCATCGGTGTTCTGTCCTGGGCTGACATTCACGAGAATCCGGATGATTTCTATCGGCGGGTCGAGATTGGGGACTACTTGAACCCGGATGCGGCCGGTTGGGCCTACAACCACAGCGAAGAGATCGATACCTTCCGTAAGTGGTACTACACGGGCGGCGGTATCTCCTTCGATATGGGTGAAGAAGCCAGCGACTCAGAGGGCGCTGACGAAAGCTGAGCCTTAATTCCGCTGCGAGTTTTTTAGTGTGCCGACGCTCGCGGCAAAGCTCTGCCCACCTGGGTCTAGGTCCGGGCTAACTGGCTCTGATCTGGCTCATTCGAGTGGTTGTTTCTTGAAGTAGAACACCAGGCCGGCATGGACGCCGAAGTAACGGTAGTCCTTCCAGTGGTTCCAGCCGTAGGGGATGTTAGCTCCCACGGTCAACTCAATGAGGGGAGTCGGACGTACTTTGACTCCGACGCCAGCTTGATGGAACCCAAGGTAGCGAACTGGCTGACCTTCGGGTCGAACCAGACTGTGGCGCTGCTTACTCTGAAAATATACCCCGAGCTTCTGGGTCGCTGAGATCAGCACCATGAAGTCCCAAAGAACGGCCGTTCGCAAGCGGTCAACCCGGAGGTCCATGGCCAGGGAGGTCTGCAGCTGGATCAGATCGTTGGCGATCCAGCCGAAGCCAATCCAGGGTTGGATCACAAAGTTGAGTTGCTCCAGTGCGCTATAGCCCAGGTTGATGGAGAAGGCGCCGCTTAGCACGGTGCCGGTGCGGGTGTCCTTGATCAGGGCATACTTGGCGCCGGCTTGAACCGCGGTGCCGAAGCCCTTGCCGCTATGTCGGATGGTGCCAAAGGCGCTGAACTGGCGCTTGAAGGCCCACTCGACCCCGACCTCGTAGTTGAAGTAGTCCTGAAAGCCCCACAGGATCCCCACGTCAACTCTGCGGCGGGTGTTTGCATTCATTCCCAGTAGGGCGGGCTCCCTGATGTCCAGGTCGGCCCGCTTTGCGTCGCTGTTGGACTCATCTGCCTGTTGCTGCTGGTCATTGCGGTCTTCAAGTTCCAGGTCATCAAAAGAGGCTTGTTCCAAGGCTTCGATGCGGGTCTCGATCTCAAGGCGGTACAGGGAGCGAGGATAGGCGTCGAGGTAATTCTTCCAGGCATCGGCCTCTTCGATGGGGTCTTCGCCGCGCAGCTCATCGCGGTAGTCCTGAAATATTCCTTCGCTATCGACACCTTCTTCCAGCACCGCATCGAAGTCTTCATCCAGCTCTTCATCGAGTTCAACTTCGTCTTTCGGGCCGGTCTCTGCTTCGCTGGCTGGGGGGGGCGGCTCAGTATCGTCTGCCTCGGTGCTCGCGCCATCCTCAGCCAGGGCGATGGGAGCGGAGACACCGAACAGGGCCACGGAGAACAGCAGGTGGGCGAACAGTCGTGACATGTGGCGTCCGGGCAGGGAGGGGAGGGGGGGGTAGAAGCTGCGGATCATCGCCGGACTCTATCGCGCGCTACAAAGTGGGGCAAGAAGGGTCGCCAGTTGCTACACTCCCGGCCTTCTGAGAGGGTGGCCTGTGGCCACTTACCCGCCCGCTCGAGGATGTCATGCAACTGTCTGCCCCGCTACAGGAGGGCTCCCTCCCCGTGAGTCGCGTTCGCTCTGATCTCGGGCTGGGTCACTATGCCGCCCATATTCAAGAGCTGGTTCTCTATCTCAGGGACGAGGGTCATGTTCTCTCGTCCATGGACCAGCACATCATTGAAGGCTGGTGGGAGGCAGGCTATCCCCTGGATCTGGTGCTGCGGGTGGTCCATGAGCGCGGCTTGCGGCTGAAGGCGCGCAAGAACCCACCTCGCGGCTTGCCGCTTCGGTCGCTCCGCCGCTACGTCGATAAGGAGGGCCAGCGAGCTGCCGCTCGAGCTGTTGGCGAACATCGAGACGATGCCGCTGTTGAGGCGGCTGAGGCCGGCCGCCTGAGCGTGGTTCTCAGCGGTATCGAAGCCGATCTTGCCGATGCCCTGGCCTTGACGGGGCAGCAGGAACCGGTCGCGATTGTGTTGGAGCAGCTGGTCCAAGAGCTGTCCGGGCTTGCCGCAGCGCGGCTGGCAGAGCCGGCGCTATTCAGCACTCTGCTGTCTTTTGGTCGGCGCTACTATGAGGCGTTGTGGCAGGCTTGCCCGGAAGAGCAGCGGAGACGCCTTAGGCAGGAGGTCTTGGATGAGCTGGGCGAGGCGGTGGGTTCGATGAGCCTCGATGCCCTCGAAGAGACCTTGGAGGAGCTGTGCAGGCGGCGGCTTCGCGCAGGGGACCCCCTGTTTGATCCCGATCGATACTGGAGAGTGTGACCATGAGCGATGGATTGGAAACTCCGGTGGACGGCGGCCTGGTAGACAAGGCTTTTGTTGAGCCAGATCTGGTGATTCGCTCCAGCGGTGCATTCTGCGTGGCGGAGTTTGCCAATACTGCATGGGTATGCCCCAGTTGCGCTGGTCGTGGCGGTCGGATGGAGCGCGACAAGCAAGGTTATGAACTCTATTGCCCCTGTCCCTGCGAGCGGGTGCGACGACGCATGGAGTTGTTCAATGCGGCGCGTATCGGTCTTCGCTATCAGCGCGCCACATTGGAGAGCTTTGAGGCACGGACGCCTGAGCAAGAGGCTGCTCGGACTCTCGCCAGAGACTTCACCTTGATGTATCCGGCAGTTCGCGGGGGCCTGATCTTCTGGGGGCCGGTGGGCACCGGCAAGACCCATCTGGTGGTCGGGATCTTTCGCGAGCTCACCCTGCGTAAGGGGGTGGCCTGCCGCTTTGTGGATTATGGCAACCTGCTCAACGATTTGAAGCGAGCGTACTCTTCACACCAGGGGGACGCTGCGGTCATGTTGCCGCTGGTTGATGTTGAACTGTTGGTGATTGATGAACTTGGTAAGGGGCGAGGTACCGAGTGGGAAGAGACTGTGCTGGATGATTTGATCAGCAGGCGTTACAACGCTGGACGGGTCACTTTGTGTACCACCAACTTCTCGCCCCGCACCGACTATGAGCAGCGCGCCGCCATAAATCCTGCTTATGCTGGCCGCGTTCAGCATGGGATGAACCCCGGAGCACCGGCCAAGACGTTGCGTGATCAGGTCGGTGAGCGCATCTACTCGCGCCTTTGTGAGATGTGTGAATTCGTCGAGCTTAAGGGCAGCGACTTTCGGCGCAGCGGCCAGCGCTAAACAGGTCGACCTTAGAGGTTGCGCCGCCAGGCCCAGAGCATGCCGGAGCACAGCAGCAAGGCTCCCGGGATCAGCAGCACCGCGGTCAGGATCGCCAGCAGTTCCTGCAGGAAGCTCATGGTCAGGTGGCCCTGGCTCTTAGCGCGAGGCGCGATGCCGACCACTTCGTCGCGGCGAGCAAGATGCCCAACAGCGCGAATGGCGAAGTCCAGATTGCCGAATTCAGTGATCAGCCCATCGCTCAGCCAGTCTCGATCCCCGACCAGCAGGACCTGCCCAGCGAGACCAGCCTCGTTTTGAGGGAGCACCGCCAGTAGCGCCAGATCGACTGGTCCGCGGTCGTCAGTTTCGTCCACAGCGTAGATTTCGCTGTTGAAGTCGGTCTCGCCCCAGGCTGCCTCTGAGGTGCTGGCCAGGACCTCTACCTGCGTCGCTTGCTGTCCTTGCTGCTTTAGCACTCGTAGTGAGCGGGCAGTGCCAAGTACCAGGGGTAGCTGTAGGTTGCGGGTGATCTCGTGCAGTGCGAAGCGCTCTGAGATGGGAAATGTGGCGTCGCCCAGGGCTCGCCTCATGACCTCGTCGAGAATCAGGTTGTCCAGGGCTTCCATCCCCCAGTCTGCGAGTATCGACTCAAGACCGGTCAGGCCAGTGCGCTCGGGACCTTCCCCGGGAAGTTTCGGTTCAGCGCAGATGAGCAGCGCGCCGCCAGCTTCCACAAAGCGGCGCAGCATGCCCGCCTCGCCCTCATTTAGCGGGATCATCGGTCCAGCCAGGATCACGACACGAGCGTCTTTGGGGATGTCCCCGCCGCGCAGAGTGTCCAATTCCTGGACCGCAAAACCCAACTCAGTGAGCCGGCCCGCCAGAACGGCCAGGCTCCGTGGGCCCGTTTCCGTCAAGGACAGCTCACCGTGCCCGGACACTACATACACTGCGGAGCGCTCCGCGTTGCTGAGCCGCAATAGAGCCGCGACCAGCGCGCTCTCGTCAGGTTCGGAGAGGCGCTCGCTGCGCGGCGGCTCTCCTGAGTCGCCGCTGCTGGCGGTGATGATCACGGTGGCATTTCGGCTGATCTGATCGCGGCTTGCCCGGGCCGGCTGAGTCTCTGGGTCAATGAACTCAACCTTGAACTCTGGTCGCAGGGCGCGGGTCGCCTCGGTGAGGGATTTGAAGCGCTGGCGCTGGCTCTCTTGAATTCGATCCCCGAGGGTCACGAAGTAAGCTTGCAGGCTGAACTCCAGATCATCGGGGAGCTGCTTCACGATGCTGGCACCCTGCTCGCTGAGGCTGTGCATCTGGTTTTCGCTGTGGTCCCAGCGTTGAGGTTCTCGCTCGGCGAGGTGAAGAAGCAAGGCGCCGATGACTGCAACCATCAGAATCAGGAGCCAGGCACTGGCCTCCGATCGGCCTCCTCTGGAGCCAAACAGGCGACTCACCAGCGGCCAGTCGAGGTAGACCCAACTGCTCAGACCGATGGCGGCGCCGAGGGCGATCCAGTTGAGGCCAGGAGTCTCGGCGGCAAACAGGTACAGCGTGGTGAACAGCGCAATAGAGAGCAGGCCTGCTGCTCCCAGGAGTCGTGCAGCGATGGTGAACAACATCTCAGCTCCACCTGTTGCTCTCGACCCGCTGCACTGCGACGAATAGCGAGAAGGACGTCGCCAGGACGAAGTAGGCGATGTCGTTGGAGCGGATCAAGGCCTGACCGAAGCTCTCATAGTGAATCATCAGGCCGATGTGGGCGCCGATGGCTCCCATGGGCCCCTCAAGGCTGTCCAGAAAGCTGAGAATCCAGGCGCCGAGCAGAATCATCCAGGACAGCACTGCGGCTACGATCTGCTGGTCCGATAGAGAGGAGGTCATCACACCTACCGCCGAGCCGGCCCCAGCCAGTAGCACCAAGCCGAGCAGCGCGCTTAGCTGGGGTGCCAGGGGCGCATCGCCATAGATGAATAGGAGCAGCGGTACGTAGCCCAGGCCAACCATCAGTAGGAGCAGGAGAAAGGTCATCAGCCCCAGCCACTTGCCCAGCACGATCTCGGTGGAAGAGATGGGTGCGCTTAACAGCAGGGCCATGGAGCCGCTGCGCTGTTCTTCGGCGAGCACTCGCATGGTTAAGGTGGGTAGGAACAGAATGAGGATCAGGCCCAGGGTGGAACTGAGCGGCTCAATGATGCCTTGAGTGATGGTCAAGCCCTGCTCACCGTACATGGGCGCGCTGCTGCTGAGCTGGATGTAGTTGTCCAGGATCAACCCGAAGAATACGCCGGCGATGAACAGGAAAGCCGCGCCGACCAGATAAGCGAATGGGGAGCGCAGGTAGTGACGAAGCTCGCGCCGGGCCACGTGAAAGGTCATCATCGCTCAGTTTCTCCCGCTGCGTTCTGGCTGAGCGCTTCAAGATAGAGTTCCTCAAGCCCTCCATGGGGGCGGCTCTCCAGCAGGCCGAAGGCTGAAGCTGCCGCGTTGAGGGCTTCGCGGACATCGCCGCCTTGAGTGGTCACCAGAAAGCTCCCACCAGCGCGCTCCTCGACCTCGATGACACCATCCAAGCTGGCCAAGGTCTCGCCAGTAGCTGAGTTGGGTCGGGCCAATAACAATTCGACGCGCTGAGACCGGGTCAGAGTTGAGCGGAGGTCAGCTTCCGTGCCCGCAGCGATGAGGTGTCCCTGAGAGATGATAATGACCCGATCGCAGGTGGCTGCGACTTCGCTGAGGATGTGGGTGGACAGGACCACGGTGTGCTCCCCTTTAAGCTCACCTAGCAGTTCGCGGATGTCCGCGACCTGAGCCGGGTCAAGTCCAGAGGTCGGCTCGTCGAGAATCAGCACGCGAGGTGAGTGAACCAGGGCTTGAGCGATGCCGACCCGCTGCTTGAACCCCTTGCTCAGGTGTCGAATGAGCCGGCCTCTGACCGTGCCAAGATCAGTTCGCACCAGGGACTTTGTGACCGCCTCTGCCCGCCGATTTGGCGGCACCCCGCGTAGTCGGGCAGCAAAGTCCAGATAGTCCTCTACCGTCATGGAGGGGTAGAGGGGGGGGCGCTCTGGCAGGTAGCCGATCTGTTGGCGGGCCTTGCGCGATTGTCTGGCAATGTCGAAGCCAGCGATCTCGATTCGTCCGCCGCTCAGGCCCAGGGAACCTGTGAGCATCCGCATGGTGGTGGTCTTCCCTGCACCGTTGGGGCCGAGAAATCCGAGTACCTCGCCTTCCTCCACTACAAAGCTGATGGAGTTCACCGCCCGGACCGGTCCATAGTCCCTTGATAACTGCTCGACCTGGATGGTGCTCATCTCGTACTCGTTGTTCTCAGCTGCGGGGCCCTGGCTGCTGGGCAGCACCGTGTCTACCGGTCATCAGCAGGAGAATCAAGGGGGGTGCAGGCAGAGTCGGTCCCGGCATGCAAAAATGCGCAGCCCTGGTTGCCGATTTGGGCCACTAGGCTGCGGGTGATGTGCAATGGTCGATGATGAATCCGAATTTCTCAGCACCGGCAATATCCAGGTTGCACCTGATGACGGCACCGAGGACTGTGTTCGCTATGAGGTGGAGCTCGATGTGCTGCTTCGTCATGAGGAGGTGGAGCGTCCCAGGGTCGTCGTTAATGTCAGCGCCGAGGGAGTCTTTGCCGAGTGCATGGACAAGCTGCCCCTGGGCGAACTCGTACAGGTCGTAGCCTCGGTTCCCGGGGGGGCCCTGCGGGTAATGGCGACGGTAGAGCGCGTGGTCCTGTCGGAAGAGGCCGCCTTTGTCGGCGGAGTGCCTGGCATTGGCATGCGGTTCTTTCTGATGGATGAGGCGCTCAGAGACCAGTGGGGCAGTTATCTGGATAAGGTTCGGGTCAGCTCGCAAGAGTTGCCGAGCGATCCCGAAGCGCCTGAGCACCGCCGCGATGCACCCATTCAGCTGAGCCGGCGCGATCAAAAGGAGCCTAGGCGCGGTGTCCGTCTGCCGCTGCGGGTGCGGGACCGGGACCAGTTACTGGCCTTATACACGCTCAATGTCTCGCGAGGCGGCATGTTTATCGCTACCTCCCGGCCTTCTCCGCCGGGTACCCGCATCGACTTTGCGGTGATTCACCCGGTTACTGGAGTTGAGTTTCCCCTTGAGGCAGAGGTTCGTTGGAGTTGCGCCGAGGGTGAACCGGCAGAGCTGGGAATGGGCGTAATGTTGCTCTTCCCGGAAGGTGGGTCGGACGACTTCCTAGCCTTTGTCCACCAGGGCTGAGCTGGTCCTTCGGCGCCTGGCTTAGCGACACCCGCGGGCGTCGAGTTTCTCCGCTGCGTACAGGTAGTAGCCCATTACTTTGGGCGCGTAGTCGCGACCCTCTTTGATCTGGCGGCGCTTCTCTTTGGTTTTGGTCTCAATCTCTTTGGCCAGCCCTCCAGCGTGCACCTGGGCATAGGTCAGCGCCGCCTCATTCTTGACGCTGTAGAGGTTCATGGCCCGCTTAATCCAGGTCTGCACCTCACCACGCCCCTGGTTGTAAGCGGTCATCGCCAGCATGATGGCGTTGAGGTCGGTGAAGCCCTTGTCCCGGTAGAACCGGTCCAGTGTCTCCAGCCAGGAGAACGCGGCTTTGGTCGACCACTCCCAGTCGGTCCGTGGGTCTGCCGGGTCGAGACGCCTGCCGTATTCGGGATTGGGCGGGGTGCTGGAGTAGAATTTCCGTTTGTAGTCCAACTTCACCTTCTCGGGACACTTCGCCAGCATTCCGTAGTAGCCGTTGTAGGGCTTGGATGCGGTCTGCAGCCAGCTGTTGTGAGCGGTCCAGTCGTAGTTGGGGATTTTGGACTGGGTCACGTCAACCTTGCGGAAGGCTTCTTCGGCGGTTGCGCGGGTGAACTGCATCATCCCGCGCGGCCCGGTAAAGCTCACTGCCAATTCGCACCACAGGGACTCGACAAAGGGAATGAAGGCGTAGGCCTCGTGAATTCCATATTGAGCAGCCTGGGCTTGAACCAGATCCATGCGCTCCTTGTCACGGGTCGGGCTGCAAACCCGATCAAGGGTGTTGTTGAGCGAGCTGCGGCTGTTTCTGGCTCGAGTCATCATCACTGAGATGATGCTGGCCAGTGAGCGCTGCTTTTTGTCGGGCATCATGTACTTGCGTTCTGGCTGGACCGTCTCGTCGAGCTCGCCAAAGCGGGTAAGCACCGCATTGGCCACCGACATCGCGCCTTTATCTGAGCCCTGCGCACTGTCGCAGCCGCACTGTCGCAGCATCTCTTCCAGCTCCCGGCTGGCATTGATGGCGTTCTTCTCGCCTTCCATCGAGGCCTGCATCTGTTCTTCGGCGAGATCCTGGGCCTCCTGGGCCTCAAATTTGGCCTGAATCTGCATCCAGTAGCCGCCACCGATGGCAAGAATCCCAGCTCCCATAGCAGCGAGCTTGCCGGCCTTCGACACAATCATCTTGCCGACTGTGATCCAGTACTTGATGCGTGCAGCTTTGGTGCGCCAGATGGCGAACTTTGCGTATTGCTTGCGGTACCACTTGAGGACCTTCTGGTAGGGATTCAGCCCCTCATATTCGTCAATCTCCTCTTCGAAGAGCATGTCGTCTTCGGCAGACTTGGTGCGCTTCGGCGCCGAGGCCGAGAGGCTCCAGTCGGCGACGTCGTCCATGACGATTTCTTCTTCTGTGGCGTACTCGAAGCGCATCCGAACGCCGCGGGGTTTACGGGTGCCGAAGATGAGCTGGTCGCCAGCATTGAGTTCGGCGACATCGCCACCTTCCATGCGGCTGCCCTGCAACCAAACCGGCCCGGTCAGAACTTCCAACTCAACGTAATCGGAGCTGCGCAGAATCCGGGCCCGAACGTGGCGCAGGCGCGGCGGCAACTCGATCAGAAGATTGTCGCCGCGATCCGCATCGGCGCCGATCTGAATGCGTTGCGTGTCAAAGTCGTAGGGCCGCACATCGTCGCCGTCCTTGACCAAAGTGAGGCGAATGCGATCCATGAAAATCTCAACTGGAGTCGGGCTAGCTGACTATGGCGTCTTGTCGGGACGCGAGACAGCATGATATCAAGGAGAAGTCTCAGAGATCCCAGGCACCTTGTCAATTGCAGCGCGCTGCCGACCAGGAGCCCCAAGAAGAGAGTCGAGCGCGCCTAAGGGTCTTTTGATGAGTAGCTCCGACGAGCCCATCTTTATGGAGACTGATACCGGTTGGGGCACCGGAAATTTCGTCGCTCCCGGTGCCCATTACTACGTCGGCGCCATTCCTGAATCTGAGATATCTCAGGAGATGCCAGTCCTCTACATGGACTGGCAGGTCGCGCTGACCCTCCAGTCTGAGGGACAGCGCTCGATTGCTACCGACAAGGAGGTGGCCGGCATCCTGCTGGGGACCTGCAGCGCCGACCACGAGACCATCAAGGTTACCCACATCGCCATTGCGCGGGATGAAGACAGCTCGCCAGTTCATTTTAAGTTCACATTCTCGGTGTGGGACGATCTCATCGATCAGATGGAGGCGATGAGCCGGGAGGCCGGTGAGGAACTGCTGCTCCTTGGTTGGTATCACACCCACCCCAACATGGCGGTGTTCCTGAGTCGATACGATCTGCTTACCCATCGGGACTTTCATAGGCCCTACCAGTTTGCCCTGGTGCTCGCCCCGCGAGTGGGCACTGAGGACACCTCGGTTGGATTTTTTGTGAATCGCGATGGCGGCACTCCGTTGCTTGCCGGCGTCAGGCTGTTTGGGGCGATCCCCAGGAGGGAGGTGTCGGGGCGGCTCCCGTGGCGATTTCAAGTCCTAGAGGCTGAGGGAGTGGAAGAAGGCGAGGCCGTTGCCGCTGCTTCGGCGTCTCAGGCCGCGATTCCGGTGGTCGAGCACGAGGTGCAGCAGATTGGTGTGGTTCGTCGGGAAGCAGCCGAGTGGCTGCAGCTGGGCGAGGACGTCAATGAAGGGCCGGTGTTGCCGATTCTGGAGCAGATGGCTGCCCGCGTGGTAGAGACCGGTGAGGACCAGATGGGTGTCTTCCTCGGTACTCAGGACGCGCAGAACCACGTAGTGGTGACGCGGGTGCGCTTTATCGGTGCGCATCGTGCGAGTACCCAGAAAGAAGAGGCCGAGCTGCTGGTGGCCCTTGGCTATATGGCGCGCACCTTTCCGGCCAGCGGCGAAGAGAAGATCGTCGGTCTGGTTCGAGTAGTAGCGCCTCAGCAGTTCAAGGTTGGGGATGTCTATGACCCGCTCGCCCACAACATTCGACTGCCGCTGCTGCTGGCTCGGCTCGGTTATGACCTTGATAAGGTGCCCTTTCAAGTAGGCTTGGTCCTATACCCCGGGATCGAGGAAGAAACCTTTCTGTTTCAGGTCTTCGCTCAGCACAAGTCATCTCAGCCCATTCCGCTTACTTCGCTGCAGGCAATTGCTCCCTCGGAGATGCTCGCTAACGAGCGCTACGAGCCGATCTCAGAGCCCACCTTTGTGATTGAGATCGAGCCCTGCCTTAAGGCACCGGAGGTGCTGATTTCGGGTCGAAAATCTCGGCGCGATGAGCACATCATCCATACCGGCGAGCAGCTGGATGCGGTCTCCAGTTACAGCGTCCCTGATGGCGCTGCCCTTACGGGTCCCATCAACTGGGATGACGTGGAGAGCGAGACTCAGGTTGGTGCCACCAAGACCAGCGGTCTGCCTCTGGTTGTGGTCTTGATGTCGGTGTTGCTGTTTCTGGTCGCGGTTCTCTTGTTTGTTCAGCTGGCTGACCCTTTTGCTCCGCCCGAAGAGTCGGCGGAGCCGGCGGCCATGCTTCTCGACGCAGATCTCGTTCCTCAGGGCAACCCCTACGAGTACACCATTGTCGGCTGTGGTGAGGGTTGGAGCTCAGCAGAACTCTGCGCCCCAGTGTTTCTGGAGGGGATGGAAGAGCGCATTGAATTCCTGCAACTGACTACCCTTGAGTTCTTTACCGATCACACCATTGAGTCGCCGGTGGCCTGGTGGGTGCCTGAGGAGGGCTCTGGACGACCGCGGGTGCGGCTGGAGGCCAGGGGTGAGGGGCGCAACTTCAGCTTCTCCATGCCACGCAGTCATGGCGGTTGGGAAGCCTTCTGGGGCGACGGCACGCCGTTTTCTGTCAGTCTCGTTATGGCACCTCACGGCGCTGAGTTGTTGACCAGCGATGAACTGACCTACTTACGACGCAGTGTTCAGATCGAGATCTCTGGTGCGCGTTTGCTCCAGGCCAGGCCCGCAGGGGAACTCGCGGAGGGAGAGCAGGCTGCAGCTGTTAGCCCGTCCGGTGCGGAGGTCGTGGCTGCGGACGCAGTGGGTGATGTCTGGGTCTGGCACCGGGTCGGTGGGCAGCATGCGGTCGGTTTTCACCTGGGCCGCAAGGCATTTGCGGAGCCCCTGACTGTTTCGGGGGGACAGTATGCAAGTGGCGCCTGGCAGCTGGATTTCCTTGACCCCTCTGGCACTCGCTTGCATGGGGTACAGGTGGCGGGGCTCAGCTTCGTCGACGGCAAGGTCGATCTGGGCTTGAAGCTGCGAGAGTTGGTCATGAACGCCGCGGTCGTCGAGGTCCTGAAGGCTAGCGGGGACTCCATGGAAGGTTTCTCGATTCGGGTTCTCCCGCCGGGGCAGAACCCGGCCGCTCCGCTCATTCTTGAGTTGAATTTTTCGGGCTCGATCTCCACCGGTAGTGTTCGTCATCGGGTCTGCATCATGCTGCGCGGAGAGGATGGCTCAGCGCAGGATGGCCAAGCTCGCTTGAGCAGCCAGGGTGAGATGCGGCCTACCTTCTCGCCTGATAAGGGCGGAAAGCCTGAATGCGCCGATGGCGGCAACTCTGGTCGGTGGACCGAGGCAGCCTTTGAACCAGGCGGCACGGAGTTGCGCTTTGTCTATCTGGGTAGCGCGCCGGAAGCCGCTGCGGCAAGGGGCAGGGAGCAGCCTTATCCCATTCCGCCCACATGGGCATCAAAGCCTGCCAGTTGCATAGCCATAACTGTGCATCTAGGTGTTGACGGCTGGCAGATGAAGCCCCCCAGTTTCGACGCCCTCTATGCTCTGGTGGACGGCCGCTGTAAGTGATGGCGCTGGGGGCTACATTGCTTACGAGCGCTGTTTTTCATCCTAAGTCTTCAAGCTTCGCTCGCCGCCGATCTGTTCTTCGACCAGCATCCGCCGGATGAGGCGGTGGAGCAGGTCATCGAGGTCCTTCTGATCTTTGCCGCCGGACCCGGCTGCTTTTGCTGTGCCCTTGCGTGCGACGCCTGTGCTTGCCTCTGAGGCGAGAGCCTGACGCGCCAGCGCGATGATCTCGCTTTCATCCACCGCAGGACGAGGGGCGCTCAGGGTGGTGAGCTCCTTGCGAACCAGGTTCTCCAGCTGGGTGCTGTCGACCAGGGTTCGCTCCGGACCTGGCGTCACTGCTGAACGGCCTGTGTTTGATGGCTCGGTGCTGGCTCTTGCTACGGCAGCCCTCATGTGCCGCTCCTTTGCGGCGTTTGCTGTGCGGCGGGCTTTGGGCAGCATGGCCTCGGTGGTGATGAATCCTTCCTGCTCACCTGCCGCGACGGACTCTCTCCCAGGCAACTCGGCGACTCGTTGCAGTAACTCGTCGGTTGGGGCGCTGCGGTGAGCCCGCGGCAGGGCAACGAGCCCGGTTCGGCTGGTTCGTGGCCCGTGTTGTTGGCGCCGTAGTGCCATGCCGCGTCGGGTCGGCGTTGAAGGTGCTGAGGCTGTTGTAGCGGCACTGGCTGCCTGCAGGCTGCGCGCGAGCAGCGGTAGCTCCCGCAGCGTGCGGCCGGGACTGTGGCTGACCGCAGCCGCGCTGTCCAAGTCCGGGTGACGATCGATTTCGGTAGCTGCGCTCTGTAGTTTTGGGGCGACCAGCGTCGGGCCTGATTGGAACTGCTTGCGTGCGAGTCCGGCAGGGCTCATCTGAGCGGTGCTGGGTTCCGCGCTTGCCACGGTCCAGCGGTTGCTGCTGCGCTGCAGCGCGCGTGCTGCAGGTGTTCCTGTTGGTTGCCTGGACAGCGCGGTCCTGACCGCTGAGTAATCACTTGAAGAAGCTGCTGCGAAGCTGCCGCCTTGAGCCTGGGCTGTTGTGCTGCTGCTGGCTCGGATCGATGCCGAGCGGCGCACAGAGCCTGCTTGAGCTGGGGCAGGAGCCTGCAGAGTTACTCTCCCAGGTGCGCTTGACTCAGCCCCCGGTCCAGGAGTGCGGGCCGCGGGCGCTGGGGTGCTGAGGGTCAGGCTGTGTGGGAGGCTCGAGTGCTGCGTAGTTGCGACGGATCTCGGTGCAGCTCGGTGCGCGTCGCGAGCCAGGGTGAAGCCGCGACCGGGCCCACTGATTTGAGGTTCAACCTCGCTGGTCGACTTGAGTTGCATGCTGGGCAGGCTGGCGTCAAAGCCAACTGACCAGCGGGCAATGGTCCCTGGTGTGGCAACTCCTTGCGGCTGAGGTGTGGGCTTGTTGGTCAGAAATCCCGCGCCAGAAGCGCTCTCGCCGGCGCGCTCAAAGGCCCTGGCGAGGGGAGACCGGGCGCTTGCCAGCGATGATTTGCTGACCTTGGCGGTGGGGCGGGTTGGGCCTGTAGTCTGCTCCATTGAGCGCGCCGCACGGCTGCCGCTGCTTGCTTGGGACCGCGCGGTCGGCGCAGCCTGTGTCCTGGCTGCTGGCGATTGAGCTGCCGCTGCGCTGCTCAAGGGCATGGGTAGGGCCAGTGCGGCTTGGCCGACCGGGGATTCGGCAGCGCGACTCAGTGCAGGAAGGGTGCCGAGTTGGGCACTGGCTGTAAGTGATCGGGTCCGTTGCAGGCCGGCCTGGCCGGCCCCGGACTCGCTGCCTGTTCTGGCCAGACTGCGGGCCACTGGACTGCCGGAGAGCGGCGTCGTCAGGCTGCGGGTTTTTTTTGTCGCCAGAGTCGCAGCAGTTGCGCTACCAACTCTGCCGAGTGCACGCGAGGAGGGGGGGGCTTGTGCTGCACTTGATGGGCCAATCTGAGCTTGGCGATGGCTCGCAGCAGGCATCGAAGTAGGCCGTTTGGCTGGGACTGTCGAAGCCCTGTAAGCAGTGCTCGATGGGCTTGCTTGCTGCTGTCCGGCTGGTCCCTTACGGCGAAGGGGTGCCTCGGCTTGAGGGGCTGAGGCCGCGGCAGTGCTGATGAAGCCGTGAGGGGATGGCTGTGGTAGCGGCAGGGCCGGTTGGGAGCGAGCGAAGCTGCGCGCCAGGGGGCTGGTTGAGTGGCCCAGACTGCCGCTTTGAGTGTTGCTCAGGGGAGTTTCAACACTGGCTGCTCGGGACTGAATCGAGGCCAGCAATCCGGAGTTCTTGCCGAGTGCTCGGGCGAGGGGGGTGGGGGCGCTCCGTTGAGTTGCAGTGCTGCTGGTGCTACCGGCCACCGGTCTGTTCGCACTCGGAATGCCCGCAGTCCTGGCCACTTCGGGAGCAACGCTCTGGCGGGTCAGGGGTGTGCTGATCGCGCTGGTCGGCGTGGTCTCGGCTGAAGGAGCCGGCTCAGCGAGTGCTAGGGAAGTGCTGGCCAGGGTGCTGGCTCGTCGGGCTGCACCGACGCTGCTACGAGCCGACAGGTTGGCTTCGGTTCGGGTTGCACTGCGCTGGATAGCGCGTGCCATAGGGCTTGAACTGAGCGCAGTCCGGGGCCCGGCCATGGCGCTTCTGCGCGCTGTCTCGGTGGTCGCTGATGGTGCGGTCGCTGATGGCGCTTTGGCAGGGGTCCCTGTCGCTGCACTCCGGCTCGCCGCATCAGTGTCGGTAGAGCGGCTGAGGGCGATGGTTGCAGGTGCTGCGGTCCGGGCTGGCTCAGACCGTTGCTCTGCACTTATCGGCGTCGCGCTGGGCAAGGGCGCTGAGGGCAGCGCGAGATCTGGTCCCCAGGCAATTCCGGTGCTGGCGAGACGAGCAGCGGCTCTGGCAACCCGAAACCCTCGCCCGGGTTCGCGGCTGCTGCCTTGCTCGCGTGACTGGCGGACAGCAGAGCGTGGGCTGCTGGCCGCAGTACTAGTGGCCAGCGCAGTTCCGATAGCGCTGGACCGTTGAATGGAGGCGACCGTGTGTGAGAGGGGCTGCCCGCGGGTCGCGCGTCGTTGGGCTGGCGATGGGCCAGCTGCCGACCAGGGGCTGGAGGGCGATGAGCCAGCTGCCGACCAGGGGCTGGCGGGCGATGTCCCGCTGCGTCGGAGTGGTCCTGCTGGCGGGGCAGTGGTGACCGATCCGGCTTCTGAATAGCTCGGTGCCGAAAGCGCCGGCGGTGAGATCCCGCTCGCTCTGCTGAGTGCTCCTGGACGGCTGCGTGCAATGGGGCTGGAACCTGGTACTCCAACCACTGCACCCCAGCCAGCAATGACCGGTGCCGGAGATGAGGCCGGACTGCGTTTGCGGCGCACCGGCGACTCTCCGGCTGGGACTTCTTCGCTGCGTGCCAGCCAGGGAGGTACCGCGGCCACGAACTCGCTGCTCAGCGAACTCAGCGCCAGTCCAAACTCGTTGGGGCGCGCGCTCAGTCCAGTGCGGCGCATGAGTCGATCGAGCATGCCGTTGCTGACTGCTGATTGCGATCCATAGCTGCTGCGGTTGGCTCGACCTCGGGAGGGACCAGACGGATGCGAGATCACTCCCGCTTGGCGCCGGGTCTCAAGGCGACTGAGTAGGGGACGGGCCGCCTCTGTACCGCCGCGCTCAAGGCGCGCGATCAGGCGATCCGTTGATGATTGCTCGGCAGAGGCCATTAGCGTTCCACGGGCGGCCAGCTACGGCCGAAGGTGAAGGTGCAGCCACCAATCTAGTTGCTGTAGCGCTGGCGTCAACTCTCGCCTCAGTTCGGCGGCAACAGTAGTGCTTTCGTCCCTGACAGAGCGCTCGATCAGTCGCCGACGAGAACTCCGTGTCCCCACAGATTGACATGATGGTCGGCGCGCACTTCGACATCGACTCCAGAGTGGATGTCGACTTCCCGGTCGCTCTCCAGACGGATTCGTTCTGAGCCCTGTAACTCGATGCTTCGCCCCCGAAAGGCGATGGCTGCATCGGGAGCCGCCACTTCGAGCCGAGGGCCGCGAAAGTCCAGCTTGAGGCAGTCGCCCTGGATGATCAGATGGAGGGCTTCGCCAGTTGGCGGAGTGAGGCTCAGGGTGCCGCCGTTTGCATCACCCTCCATGGAGATCTGAAAGGCGCCGAGGCTGCCGAGCTGGGTTGGCTCAGGGCCGACAGCGACAGCGCTCTCGGAGGGGGCCTCCGCTGCGGGTAGGGGCATGAGTTTTGCTTTTGACATCTCAGGAGTCTCCTGTCGTCGAGCGAAGGTGCTGGAACTCCAGCATGCTGTTACGGACCGCTCGAAGGCGCTGAGCCATGTGTTCTTCGATCTCGACCTCAGAGAGGCCGCTCGCCTTCATCTGAGCGTACCAGTCGTCCAGACTGGCACCGGCTTGGGCTTCTGAAGTGCCCTTGGTGTTGCTGTTCGTAGCTTCGTCCCGAGTCAGTTCTACCAGTTCGCGATGGCGGTGTATTTTCGCCATCTCGACCACCTTGCGAACCAGATCGCCGCGGAGGTCGGGTCCGCCTTGATGGCTGGGCGTTGAGGCCGCTCGGGGGCTGATTGCGCCTTCAGCCTGGGCAGCCTGGCTCTGCACGCCCTGTTCTCGCTCAGCGACCCGCTGAATGGATCGGGGGAGCTGGTCGAGGCCGATATTGGGGGCGCGCCCGGCACCGCGACGCAGCAGCCGGTTGACTCCCTCTCCCCGCTTCTCTCTCGACATGGGTCTATTTCCTTCGCCGCTTCTTTTTCTTCTTCTTGCCTTTGGGCGGGCTCGGTTTGGACTCTCCCGAGCCGGAAAATACAGTAGACAGGTTGGCGAAGCTTCTTGGAATGAAAAAGAACGCGAAGATCAGCGATGCGAGTAAGAAAGCGATCTCCTGGGGCTTGGTCTTGCCCTGGGCTTTTGCTTGGCGGATGAAGCCAGAGGCCTCAGTCACTTCGTCACTACAGGTCTCTTCGCCAATGGTGACTGCCACCTTGAACTTGTTGGGGCGCGTGACACCTTCCGGGGCGGTGTAAGAGATCTCGTAAGCTCTGCGCAGGCTCTCAAACTGGTTCTGAACGACGCTCAATAGACGGAGCGGATCGGGGTGACCAACAAAGCCGCCTTTACCCTTGTGAAGTTCTGAGGTGATGGTCTTAAACGAACGCTTATCGACGACCTCTTGTTGAGTGCTGCGGATGTTACAGCGGCTGCTCAGCTTGCCCTCATGAAGATAGTGGCGGGTTTCCTCTGGTGAGCCGATGGCCAGCATGTAGAGCTTGAAATTGCCCTGGGTGGCTTCGGTCGTGGCACGCACCTGATCGCGAATAGTCTCGCTTAAGCCGTCGTTGTCCCGGCACCGGGAGATGCGCCGCTTGCCGCTGATCTGCATGCCGTTAAAGCTGTCGGTGATGACGATGAGAACAGCCTGGCGGCGCTCGTCCTTACCGCTGTAGAATTCAGCCCCATCACGGATGGTCTTGAGGTTAAAGGCCATGGACTGATAGAGGGCTGCGTCGCTTCCCTGGGGGGTAAACCGGAGTAAGCCCCGGAGACCATCGGCGAGCGCCTTGCGGTCGGCGGTCGTCTCGCCCATAAAGCCGGCCTCGAGACGTGAGGTGAAGCCCGACAGGTAAACCCGGTCGTTGGCGTCGAACAGCTTCTCTTTGGCGAATAGTTCGTGGATTCGGTTGGCCACGAAGTTGATCTTGGTGCGCGGCTTGCTTTGTCCTTTGATCTCAATGGTTTCGGCCATGGATTCGGTCAGGTCGACTGCGATGTACAGGTCGTAATGAACCGGGTCGACGCCTGTCTTGGCTTCGCTGCCGTCTCCCGCAGCTTCGGCCTCGCTGAAGACGTTTTTGCTCTGCTGTACTCGGAAGGACTTACTGTCTCGGTCCACCTCCTGCTCATCGACAAAGACCTTGAAGTTAGCGGCTTTCAGACCTGGCATCTGCTGCTGGTCCTGGTTGAGTACGCTTACCCCCAGGCGGAAGCTTCCGGGGTCCTGTTCGTTGTGCCAAAGCAACTCAGTGGGGTAGCTGCAGCTGTCCTCGCTGGCGGCAGGCTCGTCTTCAGCGGATGCCATGCCACAGAACAGCAGGCTGGTCAGGAGTGGGAACGCAAAACGCAGACCTTTCATCGGGCTAATCCTTGCTGGTGTTCTGGTTGTAGCGAACCTTGACGTAGTTGCGCCCGGTCGCAAAGACCAGCACATCTTCGTCCTGTAAGGGCATGGTCTGTTTGGCCTTGATGCGGTGCTTCTTGCCGTCACGAACCACGATGACGTTCTTGGTGCACAGGTTGCGGATGGTGTGCTTGTAGCCTTTGCCTTCCGCTTTGACCTCAATGCGTGCATGAGGGTCTTGCACCCCCTCCCATTTGGGAAGCACCCACTGCAGTTGACGCTTGTTGTTGCCAATGAGGATGTCGTCGGCCTGGATCTTTTTGGCTTGGCCACGGAATTGACCGCTGAGCACCGTCAGGTTTCCCCCTGATACAAAGGAAGGCAACGAATAGGTGGTCGCGCCGATGCCAAAGCCGAGTGTCATCGGTACCAGTAACGGAACGTAGGCGGTAGTCACCGCTCCTGCGGCCATCTCAAGAATGGCCCAGATCAGGATTGCCAGCAGTCCACCCAGGAAGCCTCCCAGGGTTGCCAGGCCGGTGTAGCGGTCCAGGGAGGTAATGCGTGAGGAGAGCCCCACCAGAGTGCCGACCAGAAGACAGGCGATCAGTCGGGGGAGGAAGCTTTGCATATCAGCCAGGTCAGAGACCAGGTAGATGAGCAGGCCGACCAGCAGGCCGAAGATGCCACCAACGACGCCGGCCTTGAAGCCGGACAGCCAGGTGCGCATGAAGCCCTGACCGTCCTGGATGCTGGGCAGCAGGTTGCAGGCTACCGCTATGGCAAAGCCCATGAACATAAACTGCGAGGCGTCCGACAGCATCGGCGACTCGATGAGGCCCGCCGAGGCGCTGTACAGGGCCCAGGCCACCAGACCGCCGAGGGCGCCGAGACAGGGACTGAAGAAGAACCTCAGCCAATTGTCGACCAGAAGACTGCGAAACACAGCGGGACTCCAATCCGTCGAGAAGCAAGGCGCAGATTTTAGGGGATTCGCTCCGGGTCAGCCAGAGGCCGGCTCAGATCCTTTTCTCAGAGCTGTTCTTAGAGCCGCCATTGCTTGCTTGCGGGTAGCCGCTGTTAGGTGCATGGGACGGCCCATCAGGGGGCGCTGCTGGCAGCTGAGATTCGCAGCACAGAACTTCGCGCCCAGCGCGGTTCCAGGACAGCGGTAGCTGCTGGCCTCACTCCACCGGCAACCCAGTTCATTGTTGAGGTGGCGCCTTGTTGGCTGTTTGAGTAGGGCCCGATGCTCAGGTTGATGGTTGCAGGTGGGGCCTGCGGTCAGGCTTGTGGATGGGCGCTATCAATTCCTGTTGACGGCGCCGGCGTTGGCGGGTGGTCTGATGGTGGTGGGGCGCGTGAGGCGGGAATTGCCAAGCACCTCGTAGGCGATAAAGCCGTAGCCGTCTTCGCGCGCCAGTGGGTTGAGGCGAACTGGCCCTGCAGCTGTCGGCCAGCCGCCGTGAAGGTAGGGCGCTGCTTGGCTCGCTCCAACCCAGTCCTCCCGGAACCAGATCACGATGGCGATGTCCTGTTCCAGCAGCCAGCGTCCGAATTGCTGCGGGCTGTCGTGGGGCAGCTCCGGATGGGACCAGGAGAAAAATCGCATGCTGTGCTCGCGGCGAGCGACAAAGGTGGAGGGGATGAGGTCCGCCACGATCCCCACATCTGCGGGGTAGTTGGCCTCGATCCAACGCATCAATCGGACCTGGGTGCCGTACCAGCGATCCGAGCGTTGCAATTGGCTGCGGGTCTGGCTGCTCCAGTCCAGCCCCGTCGCGACGCTGAGTCCGAGTCCCAGGGTCAGGGCGAGCAGCAGCCGCGCAGTGGTTTTCGGTTCGAGAATGTCCGCCAGCAGCCGCACTACCCCGTGGGCAGCCAGCAGGAGCAGTCCGGGTACCAGTGCGCTCAGCCATTTCCAGTAGAGGTTGTGGTCGGGCTGGTAGGCGCTGAGCGTTACCGTTGCGGCGAAGAACAGCAGCGCACAGCCCACGTAGGTGCTGAGCCAGAGGGCTTGCCTGGGGCAGTTCGCGCGACCCTTCAGTAGCTGCGCCAGTCCCACGGCGAACAGCGGCAGGACCGCGTAGCCGATGTGGTCTGGCATGACCTGGGTTGCTACGCCCCAGAGGGTGTCGATGCCGTGGCCAAGGCGGCTACTCAGCGAGAGATGGCTGTACTCGCTGGTGTTCCGTTGTGCGACTCCGGCCCAGAACGCGAAACTTCCCGTCTGGCTGCGATAGAACACCGACCAGCTAGCTACCACCAGCCCCAAGGGCGTCAGGCACCACAGCAACTCACGTTTGGAGTAGCCAGCAGCGGTGCCCCGACCTGATGCTGCGCTGTCGCGCTGGACGAAGCGCTGTAGACCGGTGAACACGAGCAGGGCGGGCACGACGGTGAACAGGATGTCGAAGCGACACAGGAAGCCGAGGGACAGGGCGAGTGCAGAGATGAGCGTCCTGCGCTCACCGATGGCTGCAACCGCAAGCAGGCATAGGGCGCTGTAGGTAGAGATCCGCAGCGGGGTTGCCGCGTACAGTGCCGCATCGGGCTGGAAGATCAGGAGTGTTGCGGCCAGCAATCCACTGACAGGAGACAGCCAGCGGCCACCAATCCAGGCCACCAGAGTCACCGCGGACGCACCGCTGACGATGGCGACCAGTTCGCCGCCGAGTTCGGCGTCGCCGGTCAGAGCTGTCGCCAGGGCAGCCAGTGCGGTGAACAAGGGCATGTGTTCCAGTTCGACGTAGCTGAAGTTGGACTGGAGGGTGCCAAATGTGATTCCAAGGTTGCCCCAGTCTTCCTCTTCGGCGCCGAAGTAGCGGCGGCTCAGCCAGGCGCGGTAGGCCACCGCCAACAGACCTAGTAGCAGTGCCCCGGGGAGCACTCGGTCGGTGTTTCTCTGGGCGGTGTCGTCGCTCATTGCTGGCCGCCGCCACCGGTCAGGAGAGGTGCTGGCTGGCCTGGTCGGAACTGCGGATCCGGTCCCAGCACCTGGAAGGCGGTAAAGCCAGCGCCGTCGCTGCGCTCAAGTTGGCCGATGCGTTCGACGATGAGCCCTGGCACCAGCTCCATTTGCTTGGCCTCGGCCAGGAAACCGGCAACTTCTCGAGCTCCGGTCCATTCTTCATGGAACCACAGCAGCAGGGCGACCCGCTCGCTAATGAGCCAGCGGCCCAGGGCTGCTGGGTCGTCGGCAGGTGCAGCTCTCAGCCAGTCGAGGCTGCGGGTGCCCTGGCCCCGGCCGGTCAGATAGAGCTGAGCGATCTCGCCGTCGCTGCCAACTATTGCTGCCCCGGCTGGCCAGTGCTGCTCTACCCAGCGTGCCAGCCGTACCTGGTTGCCGGCGTATTCGTCGCTGAGGCTGAGCTGGCTGCGGGTGTGGTGCACGTAGCTGGGTGCGGTGGTCGCAAAGACCAGCGCTATGGCCACTATGAGTGGTGCCGAGCCTTGTGGTGTGTGGCTCTTGAGTCGTGCTACCAGCTCTGCGTTGCCGTGTCCGGCCAGCAGGGCCAGGTAGGGGACTGATGGGCACAGCCACTTCCAGTACAGGTTGTGGCTTGGGGGGTAGGCGCTGACCAGCGCTGTGATCGTGAGCAGGGCGAAGGTAGATAGCCCAGCTGCCAGCAGCCAGAAACCCTGCGAGTAGCCCTGGCGTGGCAGCTTGCCAAAGCGGGTCAGGGCGAACAGAGCCAGTAGGGCAGTCAGCCAGCCGAAGTGGCCTGGAACGATCCAGCCCCACAGACCGAACACAGCAAGGGCGATCGCCTGCAGCCGCTCCATGGGAAAGAGGTCGGTGACTGCATTGCCCGCATTGCGGTCCATGACACCTGCCCAGAACCGCCAGTCTCCTCCTTCGGAGTGCTGTTGGTAGTAGAGGACCCAGGCCAGCACCGTGATGGTCACCAGGGCAGCCCCAGTAAGTGCTGCCTGGGCGTCCCTCTGGTCCTCGCTAGCCTGCCTCTTGCGGAGCTGCCAGAGGCCCAAGCCAGCCAGCGCGGGTAGCAGTGAGAAGGCGATGTTGAAGCGGCACAAAAAGGCCAGCGACAGGGTCAGACCGCCAGCCACTCCACGGCGCTCGCCGATAAGTGCGACTCCAGCCAGCATGAGCGCCGCGTAGGTTGACTCGCGCAACGGCGTGGCTGCGTAGAGCGCTGATTCTGGCTGGAAGCAGAGCAGCAATCCGGCGGTAAGGCCGGCAAGTGGTGACAGCCAGCGCCAGCCGATCCATGTCACGAGCCCTACACTCAAGGCTCCCATGGTGCCGGCAACCATAAGGGCAGCGCTACGCGGATCTCCGACGAGCAGGGTCAGGCCAGCACAGAGCCAGGTGAACAGGGGCATGTGCTCAAGGTCAATCAGCTCGCTGAACTCGGCGCCGAAGGCAGTCCCCGACTGCAGCGCTTCGCTGATTCGTGCGCTGTGGATCAGATTCGCCCAGTCTTCCTCTTCGTGGCCCCAGAACCGCAGCGACAGCCAGGAACGCCAGGCAAGCGCCAGGCCAGATAATTGGGCGCTCCAGAACAGAGCGCGCTTGGATTCGCGGTCCACCTGTGGAAGGTAGCAGCCTCTACGCGAAGCCGCTCAGTCGCCTCCGGCCAGGTGCCTCTCGCCGCTGTCGCCACAGCACTAAGCTCATGAGCAGGATCGCTAACTGGCTCGGGCGGAGCTGGGCCGCTGAGCTGCTGAGGTTGCAGGTACAGCCGGCGTGCGGGTTGGTCCCGGCCAGAACCTCATCGCCATCGTTGACTCCGTCGTCGTCGGTGTCGGGGTCGAGGGGGTCGGTGCGCCAGCGTTGTTCGTCCGCATTGTTCAGCCCGTCCCCGTCGGGGTCGCCCAGTGGGCCATCGAGGTCATCGCCGTCCAGGTAGTTTGGCTGGCCATCGCCGTCAACATCGTCGACACCCTCTAGCGCGTCTTCCTCTCCGTCGCCGTCGGCGTCCAGATCGAGGAAGTTGGGCATGCCGTCGCCGTCCGCATCGCTGATTCCTTCCTCACTGTCGGGGATGCCGTCATCATCGCTATCCGTGTCGAGGTGGTTGGGAACTCCATCGCCATCGAAGTCCCGCTCGAAGTTGATCTCGAAGCCGGTCAGGATGCCGTCGCCGTCGTCGTCCCGGTCCAGCGGGTTGGACAGGCCATCACCATCGCTGTCTTCGGCGGATTCCTGGCCGTCGAGCAGGCCGTCGTTGTCAGTGTCCGGGTCGTCAGGGTCAGTTCCCAGGTTGAGCTCTTCGTCGTCACTCAGGCCGTCATCGTCGCTGTCATTGTCCACCACTGCGTCCGGATCGAGGAAGTTAGGGACGCCGTCGCCGTCGTCATCACCGTCGCCCTCCTGCGCGTCGCTGATCCCGTCGTTGTCGCTGTCAAGATCCAGGTAGTTGGGGGTTTCGTCACCGTCGCTGTCGGTATTTCCCTCGACCTGGTCGGGGATGCCGTCGCCATCGCTGTCGTTATCGATGGCATCGGCAAGCCCGTCGCCATCGCTGTCATGGAGCCCTTCTACGTCGTCAGTAATGCCATCGCCGTCGCTGTCGGTGTCAAAGGGGTCGCTGCCCTCTGCGACTTCCTCTCCGTTGGTCAATCCGTCCCCATCGTAGTCGGCATCCGGACCGTCGCTGTCGTTAGGGTCAAAGGGATCGGGCACACCGTCATCATCGCTGTCCAGGCTGGGGTCTTCGTCGGCATCGGCGATGCCGTTGTTGTCTGAGTCGGGGTCGACAAAGTTGGGAATTCCGTCGCCATCGCCGTCGCCGTCGCCCTCCACTTCGTCGCTGATTCCGTCGTCGTCGCTGTCGGGATCGAGGAGATCAGGAATGCCGTCACCATCGCTGTCGCCTATCCCTTCGGTGCCATCACTCAGGCCGTCACCGTCGCTGTCGTCGTCACTGGGGTCGCTACCGACGCTGTCTTCGATGGCGTTGTTCAGTCCATCGCCGTCGTCGTCTTCTTCCCCGTCGAGGATCCCGTCGCCGTCGCTGTCCGGGTCGAGGAAGGCCGGGATGCCGTCGCCATCGCTATCGGAGATTCCTTCGGTGGCGTCGCTGATCCCATCGCCGTCGCTATCCAGATCGAGGGCGTTGATGATGCCGTCGCCGTCCGCATCGCCGGTTCCATCGATTCCATCGGGGATGCCGTCATCATCGCTGTCGTCATCGGCCGGGTCACTGCCAGCGTCGTTCTCATCGGCGTTGCTCAGGCCGTCACCATCGAAGTCGCCGCTCCCGCCGTCGCTGTCGTCGGGGTCAAGGAAGTCCGGGGTGCCGTCGCCGTCGCTGTCGGCGTTGGGGTCCTCGTCGGCATCCAGCACGCCGTCGCCGTCGCTGTCTTCATCCAGAAAGTTGGGGATGCCGTCGCCGTCGCTGTCACCGTCGCCCTCATCGCTGTCATCGATGCCGTCGCCGTCGCTGTCCAGATCCAGGTGGTTGGGGATGCCATCGCCGTCGCTGTCGCCGTTGCCTTCTATTGCGCTGGGAATGCCGTCATCGTCGTCGTCGTCGTCAAATACATCAGCCAGTCCCGAGCCGTCGCTGTCCATGGGCGCTGAGGTGCACTGGTTCATGGATGTGGTGCAGCCGCAGTTGGAGTTGGGGTCGCAGTAGTCACAGGCAGGGATGGCCCACTCGACCCCGTCGGCGACCCCATCGCCGTCGGTGTCCGGGTCGTTGGGGTCGCTGCCAAAGTCCAGCTCAATGCTGTTGGGTACCCCGTCGCAGTCGGTGTCGGAGTTGGGGCCGTCGAAGTCGTCAATGTCCCGGTAGTCGGGGATGTTGTCGCCGTCCAGGTCCTGGTTGTTGTTGTAGTCCAGGGTGTCGTTGCTGTTCTCGCCGTCGCTGTTGGTGTCGACGAAGTTGCCTAGACCATCGCCGTCCGGGTCTGCCGAACCTTCTTCGCTGTCCGGAATGGTGTCGCCGTCGCTGTCCAGATCCAGGAAGTTGGGGGTGCCATCGCTGTCTGCGTCGCCACTACCTTCAATGGCATCGCTGATGCCATCTCCGTCGGAGTCGTCGTCGTGGACGTTGGGGATGCCGTCGCCGTCCTCATCACCGCTACCCTCAATGGTATCGCTGATGCCGTCGTTGTCGTCGTCCGGATCGGAGGCGTCGCACAGTCCGTCGCCTTCAAAGTCAGGACCATCCTGCAGCGGCGCAAAGCTGCCAGAGATGCAGTCATCGCAGCTGTCGCCGTCGCTGTTGCCACAGCTGGTGGCCGAGTTGTCGTCGCTGTCGAGCATGGTGGTGAGGCAGGCACTGGAGTTGCTCGCGCTGGTGGAAGTGCCGACGCCATCGCCGTCGCCGTCGATGCAGGTGTCGACGTCGTCACAGATGCCGTCGCCGTCGCCGTCCCCGGATCCGCAGCCATCAAGGAGATCGCAGATGCCATCGCTGTCGCTGTCGCCTGGGACGCTGGCGGGGTTGAGTGGATCGGTGCCGCAGGGCGGCTCGTCAACGTCATCCCAGCCGTCGTTGTCATCATCGGGGTCGCCGCTGTCGCAGAGGCCGTCACCATCGTTGTCGCTGCCGTCTCCGGCCGGGTTGAAGCTGCCGGAACTGCAGTCGTCGCAGCCGTCGCCGTCGCTATCGCCGCAGCTGTTGGGGTCACTTACTGCGCTGTCGCTTAGATCACAGACTCCGTCAGCGTCACTGTCCTGGCCATCTAGACCGGGGTTGAAGCTGCCCAGGCTGCAGTCGTCGCAGCCGTCGTTGTCGCTGTCTCCGCAGACGCTGCCGCCGGTGGCGGGGTTGTCGTCGGAGTCGGTCATCTGGGTCGTGCAGCCCGAGTTGCCCAGGTTGCCATTGCCCACGCCGTCGCCGTCGGCGTCCACGCAGGTGTCCACTGCCGGCTCGCAGATGCCGTCGTTATCGGCATCCAGCGGCATGCAGGGGAGGATGCCGCCGGGCTGGCACGGCGCAGCGGGCGGGCCCAGGTCGGGCAGGAAGTCGCCGTCGAGGTCCTGCGGCGCGCGGATCGGGTCGGAGCCGCACAACAGTTCATCGACGTCGAGCACGCCGTCGTTGTCGTCGTCGTCGTCCAGGGCATCGCAGCCGCAGGATGAAGTGTCGGCCATGGGACAGGTCAGGGGAGCGGGCGGACCGTCTACATCGAAGTCGTTGTCCGGTAGTACCGTGTCGAAGGTGAGCGGGTCCGTAAGGCAGTCGCTCTCCAGGGCATCGGGGAAGGGATCGCCATCGTCGTTGTCGTCACCAACGTTGCAGATGCCATCACCGTCGGTGTCGAAGCCATCTACGCTGGGGTCAAAAGTGAGCCCGGGGGGGCCACAGTCGTCGCAGCCGTCGCCGTCGCTGTCACCACACTGAAACGGATTGCCTAGGAACTGGTCGGTGACGTCGCAGGCTCCATCGCCGTCCTCGTCGGCGGTGGCCGCGCAGTCGTTGTCGTTGCAGTCGAACAGGCCGTCGTCATCATCGTCCAGACTGTTGCCGCAGATCTCTTGAGCATTCGCTGTCGATACCAGCAGCAGCTGGGTCAGCAGCCCGGTCAGCAGGGCCTGGAGTGCGCCTTTCTTCATTGCGTGCCGTGTGCCTCCCACTTAGAGCAGCAAACAGTTTGGCAGGTTCTGCGGCGAAGGAGGAGGGCTACTTGAGGAGGATGGGTTCGGTTGAGGGTGGGATGTTTCCTTCTGGTGCGGTGGACCGCCTGACCGAGATAGCCCCTTGTGTCATCAATGGGCTGCTAGCATGACCGCCATGTCAGCAGCTACTCAGGGCTCGGCCCCGGCGCCTCTCGATGGTGTCGTTATTCTTGATCTGACCCGCATCCTTGCGGGACCCTATGCCACCCAGATTCTTGCTGATCTGGGCGCCGAAGTATGGAAGGTCGAGCACCCCTCGCGGGGTGACGATACCCGCTCCTGGGGGCCTGTCGAGCGGCAGGGTCAGTCCGCTTATTTCCTGAGCGTTAATCGCAACAAGAAGTCCATTTGTGTCGACTTCAAGAAGCCTGAGGGGGTGGCGGTGGTCAAGGCCCTGGCTGCTCGCGCTCAGCTCGTGCTGGAGAATTTCCCTCCTGGGAAGCTGGATGCGTTGGGCTTGGGCTTTGAGACGCTCCGTGCGGAGAACCCGGCCCTGGTGATGACGTCGGTGACCGCTTTTGGTCAGCAGGGGCCTTTGAGCCAGGAACCCGGCTACGATCTTATCGTCCAGGGCTATGGTGGGGTGATGGCGCTGACCGGCCCGGTGGAAGGACCGCCGTTTCGGGTCGGCGTGCCCATTGTTGACCTGACCACCGGACTTAACGCCGCCATTGGTTCTCTGGCTGCGCTGCGGGCCGCTGAGCGGGACGGGGTCGGCCAGCACGTCGACATCTCTCTGTTCGACAGTCACCTCTCCTGGCTGGCTAACGTCGCTGGCAACACCCTGATGTCGGGCCAGCCCAGTCCCCGGTTGGGCAATGCTCACCCCAATGTAGCTCCCTATGAGCCCATGCCGGCCAGTGACGGCTGGGTACTGATTGCCGCAGGTAACGATGCTCAGTGGCAGCGGATGCTCGGCCTCGATGACTTCGCTTCCCTGCGGGGACAGGACCACTGGGCGACCAACAATCAGCGGGTCCAGGATCGAGCCGCTCTGGCCGCCGCTCTGGCGCCAATTTTTTCGCAGCGTACCCGCGCCTGTTGGATCGAGATGCTCAAAGAGATCCGGGTTCCGGCCGGGCCCATCCTGCGGCCTGATGAGGCGCTCGCCCACCCGCAGACCTTGGCTGCTGGAATGTTGATCTCGATGCAGCATCCGGTGCTTGGTGAGATCCAGGGCGTCGGCTCGCCTTATCACCTCAGCCGAACCCCGGTGGCCGGTTACCAAGCGGCCCCTCTGTTGGGTGCCGATACCGATGAACTGCTTGCGACCAAGCTAGGCTATAGCGCCGAGCAACTTGCGCAACTGCGGGAGGCCGGCGCCATCCGTTAGCCCTGCCCGGTCGGCTCAGCTGCGCTTAGCTTTTTAAAAGTGAGAGCGGGAGTGACCACATCGGGCCACCCCCGCTCAGGCCTGCGCCCTCGTCGCCTTTAGTTCGTTGAGTTGAACCGGATTACGACGTTTATCTCGACCGATTTGCCCGCGCTGAGCAGGCTCAGTTGGCCGCTGTCTCGCAGGTCGTTCAGGAGTTTGCGCAGGGCGCCATGGCGTAGGCTGTCGCGAATCACCATGACCTCACGGACTCCGCCTTGACCGTCCAGCCGCAGGCGAATATGCCACTCGCCACCGTTTGGATAGCGGCTTTGGTCCTTGCACCAGCGTCGCGTGATCGGCTCCAGAGTGGCATCGAGCTGGCGTTCAAGCGCGCCGGCCTTGTGGTGCGAACCATTCCCCGCGTCCACTAGCAGCAGCTGAATCGAGCTGCAGTGCTGTGAAGTCTTGGTCCTTGCGCCGTGGGAACTGGCGGCAGCAGAGTTGCTGATTGCTGGCTCTGCGGCTTCAAGCTCGGCAGCGGAATCTTGTTTGAGGAACTGGTGGAAGACGCTTTGTTTGGAGCTGTCTCGTTTCGCCAGGGGGGCCGACTCAATACTGGCCGGCGGTGGGGCGGCTGCCGAACCCCTGCGGAGGACGCGCCCTAAGTTCATGGATTGGTGGGCCGCTGCTCCAGCCTGGCTCATTGGGCTCATGAGTTCGGGCAGTTCGGCGGGCACATGGACTTTAGTTGGCGGCCTTGGAGCGGTGTCGCTGCGACCTTCCTCGACTGCGACAAAGGATGTGTACTGGCTCATCAGGCGGTGCTCAAGCGCCAGCTCAGTGATCTCGTCGATGACCGCTGCAGTGGGTCGTCCGCGCTGGCGGGACTCCAACTCTTCGATGGACTTGCGTGCCCACAGTGAGGCGATGGCGCTGTTCTGGTCCTGACGTTTTGGCAGCACCACATCGATGCGCTGCTCGACGGTCTTGCCAGCCACCCGGCCGCGAATGGTGAGCTGCCCTCGGCCCGGCTGGTTGTAGCGACCAAGCAGCACGATGGGCTGGCCAGCAAAAAGATCCGGTAGTGGATCGGGCTGCAACTGTTCGACCTCAAGTCCCTGCCAATCGAGCTCGATATCGGTAAAGACCGGATTGCGGATACGCTCGTAGAATTCTTGCACCGCTACCTGTGCGTCTTCGTCCGGACGCAGGTAGCGAGCTTCTCCGCGGCCGACCTTGGCCATCCGATCGAGGAGGAAACGGTTCACTGATGAACCGATGCCCAGGGAGAACAAGCGGCTGTCACCGAGACGCTGGTGAATGGCCGCCAGAATCTGCTCCTCATTGCCGATGAAGCCGTCGGTCATGAACAGCACGGTGCGCAGCAGTCGGTCATCGTTGGGCAGGTCGAGGGCGCCCTTGATGCCGCGCAGCATCTGGGTGCCTCCGGAGCCTCGAAAGCTATCGACGAAGCGCTTGCCCATCTGGCGGTTGTAGGAACTGTTGGGCAGGGGCAGTGGACTGAGGCCTGAGACCTGATCGTTGAAGTCCAGGATCGTGAAGCTGTCCTGTGGGTTCATCTCGGCAATGGCCAGGCGCATAGCGTCTTTAGCCTTGCTGAGCGGGAAGCCCGACATGGAGCACGAGGTGTCGACCACAAAGACCATTTCTTTGGGTGTGACGCTGGTCTCATCCAGGAACTCGGGCGCCTGGGGCTGGATCATCAGCATGAAGTAGCCGCCGAGTCCGCTGCGATGCGCCAGCACCGCCGCCTCTGGCGTTTTGCCAGCGACGTCGTAGCGGAGGATGAAGTCTTTGTTGGGTGCTGCATCCCGGGAGTCAATGGATATGTGGGCTGTATGCTCATCTTCTTCGTCCACCAGGATGCGGTGTGAGGGGCTGCGCAGGTCCTGGATTGCGACTCCGGCGTTGAGGCTGAGCTGAAGATCAACTCGATGTCCGGTTGGTATTGAGGCATAGGGCGGTGAGATCCTGTCCTCATCACCAGCAGAATGGCCCGGACCGGTTCCCTGCTTGGGGATGTAGCGGGGCCCGACGGTCATCGGAAAGACCCACTCGTAGCCTTCATTCCGGTAGTTGATGCTCTCGACGAAGTGCAAGGTCACCTCGATGGTCTCGCCGGGTTGAATGTTGGCGACCTGTTGGGTGAACAGGTTGGGGCGCTGTTGATCCAGCAGCGCCGCGGCCTGGCCCGCTTGTTTGGCCTGTTCGTAGATCTGGCGGGCTTGCTCGCGCTTTTTAATCTCACCCAGAATGCGGCGCTCGCCAACCTGGATCATCATGTCGTTGACCGCCGCTCGGTCGGGCAGGGGGAACAGGTAGACAGCCTCGATGGGTTGAGAGAACGGGTTGGCAAACAGTTGACGCAGCTCAACGTCGGCGATGGGTCCTGAGATCTCTGCGTCTACTTCCGTATGGAGCAGGGGGAGCTCCCACAGCGCCCCGTCCTGCTCGACTCTGATGCTGCCGCCTTGAACCTCTTCGAAGTTGACCACTTTGCGGGCCTTGCTCGGGATCTCAGCGGCGGTAAAGGGGACTTGAACCTGATCTCGCGGTGGCGGACTCTGGGCCTGTGATGCTGGGGTTGCACTGATCAGGTAACTGCCCAACAGCATGGCGAGCAGCAGTGAAGCAGTGAACATTCGGCCAACAAGACGGCCGTACTCAGGGTGAACGAAACAGAACAAAGACATGCGGACCTCCGGGTTGCTTGTGGTGTTGGACTCGCAGCGACGAGGAAGGTTCCCGGAACCACGGATTTTTTCTGCCGAGTGTGCGCAAGGTGACGTACAGAGCCGAGACGCGTTAGGGTTTGACTATCAGGACCTCGTACCGGAGTTGCCCATGTCACCTGTCAGTTTGTCGCGCCTTTTGCTCTGCTTGTTGCTGTTGCTCTGTTGTGGTTGTGGTTCGACTGGCGGAGGCCTGGGCGCTGATGACGACGATGATTCTGCCGCCACTGGCGACGATGATGACGCGAGCCCTGGTCCAACGGTTGAGCAGGTGACTCTGTCCACAGCCGATGGCCTGAGCCTCGCCGCAAGATGGCAGAGTGCGGGAGGGCCTGGCGGCGGGGCGGCGGTTTTGCTGCTGCATCAATTTGGTCGGGATCGAAATGACTTCTATCAGCTCTTTCCCATCTTTGAGCGGGAAGGGATCTCAACCCTGGCGATTGATTTTCGTTCCCACGGTGGCAGCGCTGCTGCTTCGGTCAGCAGCGAGCAACTGCTGACAGATCCCAACCAATTGATTCATGATGTGCGAGCCGGACTGGACTTCCTTGAGGCTCAGGACAGCATCGTCGCTGACAACCGCATTGGCATCATGGGGCTGAGCGTCGGGGCCAACATGGCGGTGGTCGCCAACCACATGGCCAATGGGGAGCAGGACTGGGCAGTGCGGACTACCGTCGCGGTCTCTCCCCGCCTGGATTCGATCCTGGCGCTCGCCGACACCGCCGACCTCGACCTCGCCAGTGGTCTGTATGTAGCGGCAGATGACGAGCAGCCGCAGGCCACCGACTGCCAGACCCTCGAAGGAGTCACCGGCGCCCCGGCCAATTCACAGCTGGTCAGTCAGACCAACGGAGCCCATGGCCTGGAGCTCCTGGAACGCAGCTATGACGTTCGTGAAGGGACCGTCCGGTGGTTTGTGGACTGGCTATAAACTGGGCGTGCCGTAGGTCAGGAACTCTCAAGTTGCTCGGTGCGCGCGACAAATCGATTGGTCCAGTCCACAAAGCCGGTGCTGAGGGCTGACTCGCGCGCTTCCGTCAGGGCCTCTGTGGCTTCTTCGATGTCGCCCAGGGAAAGCAGCGTAGCGACGCTGTACCAGGCGCAGTGGAAGGCCAGCGGGACATCGTTGTCCATGAGGTTCTGCGGTGGTTCCGGTGGGTGCGCTGCTTCTCCCAGGGCTGCTCGTGCAGCAGCGCGAACGGCCTCTGCCATCCACATCATCGGCCAGTGCCGTGCCTCTCGAGCCTCCGCGGCAATGGACTGAGAGAGGTCGCGGGCAGTTTCGTAGCTCTCGTCGTGGTATGCGACCTCAGCCTGCAGTAGGGCCACTTCATGCTTGCGATAGCGCGGTGGGCTGGCTCCCAGGGCCGATTCGGCGTGCTCCAGATTGCGCCTTGCCTCGTCGTGTTGGTCGCGAGACCGATGCCAGCGAGCTCGTGCTACCCAGTGCTCGGCCCCAACCGCACCAGCCCCACGGCCGATGGCGTTGTTCCATTCCTGCAGGACTGCGTCGGCGTCGGGTTCATCCTGGGCAGCTCGGGCGACCGTAAGTAGAGCAGCCCCGGAGACGATCACGCCGCGTCGGTCATGCAGCCGGTGAAAGGTGCTCCATGCGGAGCGGGCCAGCTCAGTAGCTTCCTGCACTCGGCCCTGCATGAGCTCCAGTCGGGCCAGGTTGACGTCATTCTCGGCAACCATCTCGTACTCGCCCATCTCTGCCAGAATCTTGCGAGATTCCTGAAATTCGCTGCTCGCTTCCGGGATCTCGCCACGGCGTGTCAGCAATCGGCCGAGGGTCATGCGGAGTCCGGCGAGTGTGCGCTCCTGCCGTTCTCGTTGGGCAAGGTGAATGGCTCGGTGGATTTCGATCTCTGCCTCATCTTCCTGGTGGAGCTCAAGCAGCACCGCAGAGCGACTCCAGGCCAGCTCCGGAGCCAGTCCCTTCAGCTCGGCCCGGGTGGTGATCAGGATGTCTGCTTCGGCGAGCCATGAAAGTGCGCTCTGGTTATCGCCTGAACGACGCGCTGCCCGGGCTCCAAGATTGGCGAAGGTGATGCCCAAGTCGGGCAGTTCGCTCTTGCGTGCTTCACGTAGCCCTCGTCGGCAGACCTGTACCGCTGCGAGGTAGTTGCCGGTGCGGATGTGAATGCGTGCGCAGGCGACTCCGGTCAGGAGCTGGGAGCGCAGGTCGGTAGCTGCGTCCGCCGCCTTTGAGACGGCTTCCTGAGCGCCTTCCAGTTCGCCATCTCCGAACAACAGCAGGAAGCGAAGCATCTGGAAGCGGTAGACGGCGTTGGGTGAGACCTCCTGGAGGGCTGAGCCCGGGTCGCCGATCTGCGCCATCCAGCGTCGCACCGCAGCATAGTCGAGGGCTTCGCCAGCGTGATATGCCGCCTCCAGCGCGTGGGGGAAGGCCGCTCGGTGCTCTCCGGCGGCGTAGAGGTGGCGTGCCGCTTGTCCGGATGACTCAGCTCGTGGTCCTCTCGCCTTTAGCCAGGCTGCCGCTGCGCGGCGATGCAGCGCTTTGGCCTGAGAGCCGGATAGTGAGTCCAGTACCACCGTGCGTAGCGCCTCGGAGCGAAGCTGGACTCGGTCTTCGTCTCCCCGGTGGTCGACGTCAATGACCTTGCGCTGCTCAAGCACGTTGATGGCCTCGGTGAATTCTTCTTCGTCGAGACTGCTTGCTCGATGAATGATGGGTAGGGGCGGCATTCCTCCCAGCAGGGCGATGCAGCGCGATACATCGCGGCTGGTCTTGTCCAGGCTGTCCAGCCGGTGGCGGTATGCATCGAGTAGACTGGTGGGGAGCTTCCAGTCGCTGGCCGGGCTGCCCCCGGTGACCACCAGGCTGCGGGCTACTTCCACGGCAAAGCGGGGATTGCCCCGTGCGGCCCGGGCCAGCTGGCTGATGGTGTTGGGCCCAACCGGAACGTTGACCGTAACGGAGCGAATGACCTCCTCCATGTCTTCTTGACCCAGCGGCTTCAAGGTCAGCGAGTAGACATTGTTCAGAGCCTCGATGGTCGGTACCAGTAGCGGTCGGCTGGGCTGGGCGACCACATCTTCGCCGCGGTAGGTTAGGACCAGTAGGATTTGAGCGGCCTTGGGCGGAGTCAGGCGCAACAGCATGGTGTTGACCAGTTCGATGGTGCCCGGGTCGGACCACTGCACATCCTCCAGGCCGATCACCAAAGGAGCTTCGCTGGCAGCTCTGCGCATGGCGCCGCAGACCGCCTTGAACAGCTGGCCGCGGTTGTCTTCCACTTCCTGGCGCCCTCCCAGTGGCGCTGCGCTGGGTCCCTGATCGGTGGGGGTCAGCGCCGGGAAATAACGCTGCAGGATGTCTCGGTCGTCGGCCAGGATGCGATCGTTGTGGCTGCGCGACAGACCCGGTCCAGCGAGACGCAGCAGGATGTCGTGAAAGGGAGCACAGAATGCCCCGCCGCTGCCGTGACAGCGGCCGATAGCGACCCGGGCCCCTTTGACCCAGGCAAGCCCGCGGAAGGTCTGTAGCAGGCGGGTCTTGCCGATTCCGGCCTCGCCCTCCAGGAGCACTGCGCGAATGCCCTTTCGGCGGGTGGCCTTGAGGTGGCGCATGATCTCATCGAGTTCGTCCTTGCGGCCTGTGTAGCGCGGCGTGACCAGCGCCGCCAGACTGGCGGCAGAAGGTGCCGAGGGGCGCTTGGGAGAGCTTCGACTGACATCGATGAGAACCTTCTCGGTGCTGTCGTCGTCAGAACTGCTGGGCTGGGGCCATGGCTCGGTAGCATCTTGTTCTTCGGCGCCATCGGCCACCAGATTGCTGGTGGCATTGAGCTCCTGGTGTTGTTTCTTGAAACTGCGGTGGAGACGGCCCAGATCGCCGCGTCCCTGGCGCCGCGTCGTTTCTTCTTCCGGCCCCTGATTCAGGTCCGTGACCTCTAGCAGCAGTTCAGGGTGGCTTCCAGTTGTGCTCTGCTCGACGGTGCTCTGGATTTCACGCAATTCGCGCTCCACCGCTGCCATGCTCGGCGGTCGATCAGCGGGTTCTTTGGCGAGCATGCGCAGCAGCAGCCGGTCCAGGCTTGAGGGAACTCCATCGAGTCGCCGGGACAGTGGCTGCGGTTGTTCTGTGCAATGCAACCAGAGGTATTCCTGGGGTCTGCGTGCGCGGAAGGGTGGTGCTCCACTCAGCAATTCGTACAGCAGAATCCCCATGCCGTATTGATCAGCCCGGTGGTCGACCTGGCCGCCGGTGATCTGCTCCGGGGACATGTAGGAATAAGAGCCGACCACATGGCCTTCCTGGGTGAAGGAGCTCTGCTCCTGCAGCCATTTGGCTACCCCGAAGTCGACCAGCTTGACGGTCCCTGACCCGTTCACCAGGACGTTGCCTGGCTTCAAGTCGCGGTGCACCAGGCCAACTCCGTGAATAGCTCCAACGGCTGAGGCCAGCTGGACCGCTACCGATAGGCTGCGGCGGAGGATTCCTGGGTCGATGGGGGTTGGGCTTGGATTGGTGCGGTCCGCAGGAGCTGGTGGGAGCGGGTCTTCAGGGCCCAATTCCAGCACGTAGCGAGAGGCTGTGACTCCCTCCACCTGCTCCATTGAAAAGTAGGCTAGTCCCTCTTCGTCCCCGGCCTCGAGCACCCGCACTACGTTGGGGTGGTTTACCTTGCGTGCCGACTCGAATTCCCGCGCGAAGCGCTGCACCCAGGTGGGGCGCATGCGGGCCAGGATCTTAACCGCGCACTCGCTGCCGTCGCGTTCATCGCGAGCCTGGTAGACCGCCGCCATGCCACCCTGTCCGAGCAGCTTGAGGATCTTATAGGGGCCGACTTTGCCCAGGGTTGGACCGAGCGATAGGGCATCAGCTGTTGATTGGCCTTGGGGTTCCGAGGGCACGGTCGTCGATTCCTGCTCAGGCTGCGGCTCAGTAGAGAGCCGTGAGGGTGCTTATTGTACTGATCTCCGCGGGGCTCGGAAGCAGCGACCTCTACATCGTTGCGCAATGTGCTTCGAGTTCGACCAGGTAGTCGGCGATCCCATCAATGTAGGAGTTCAAGAAGATCGAGGCTTCGGTGTTCAGGGTCTCGGAGTTTAAGTCTGTCCACATGGCGTAGAACTGCAGAGTTCCGCCGTTGCGGGGCAGCAGGAATTCAAACTGATAGCTCTGCCGAAACCGCCCGATACTGGCTGGCTCTACGATCGCTTCGTCATTCATCCACACGCGTGAGAGGCGGCCGCTCACCGGTGGGTCGTCAGGGCTTGCTGCTGGTGGTAGCGCGCTGAAACTACGCATCCCCGAGGTCATCGAGAAGGTATAGGTGACCGTGGTCAGGAACACCTGCTGTTCCTTGACCACCGAGGCGACCCACTGGGCTTCAGGGCAGTCCCCATCGAGATAGCAGCTCATGTCCTGCCGATCGGAGCGCGAATAGCTCTCGTAGCTGTCGGGGAACAAGGTCATCTGGTCGTCGTCCAGATAGAGCTGCGAGACCTGGCCGGGAGTGCAGCTTACGTCCCTGGCAAACAACACTCCGACGGCGGCTTCGCCGGCAGCAAAGCCGGGCTGGGGAGATAGAACACCTAGTTCTTCGGCTCCGAGCCGGGCGATTTCCGCTTCGATGGGTTGGTCGGGGTTCTCCCGGCCGTCGTACCAGCGTTCTAGGGCTAGGGCTGCATCGGCCAGCGAGCTGGCGCTGTTGGGATCTTCGCTACCGTAGTGGCGAAACGAGAACAACAGCAGCTCGTCGATGTCGGAAGGTGCCCGCTCCGGAGGGCTGCACGCGGTCAGTAACGCTACGGAGCTGAGGAGCAGGATCTGGTAGAGGCGCCAGCGCACTGACCTAGCATAGCGATCCATAGCGCTACTGGCCCGGGCAATGCGACCGGGCTGGGGGGCGACCCGGCTACGGCAATCTGTTGGGCACCTGGCCGCGGGGCATGATGGTTTAGGATGGCTCCATGCAGGAGACTTTGTCCGCTCCCAGCTTCGCCCTTACCATTGCCGGGAGCGATCCTACCGGTGGTGCCGGAATCCAATCAGATCTGCGTAGCTTTGCGGTCCACGGCGTCTTTGGCGGCGCGGTGGTTACCGCCATTACCGTGCAGACCAGTAGTGAGGTGCTTGCGGTGGAAGCGGTCCCTGCCAGTCTGGTTGAGGCCCAATTGGAGGCGGTACTGAGGGACGCTCGGCTGTCCGCTGCCAAAACCGGGATGCTTGGCAGTGCGGCAGCGGTGGAGCGCATCGCTCGGTTGCTGCGTTTGCGAGCTCCGGGGCTACCCCTGGTGGTCGACCCGGTGATCCGGGCCAGCAGTGGCCACAGCTTGCTCGAGGCCGCGGGGCTTGAGCTGCTGTGCGCTCAGCTGCTGCCGCTGGCCTCTGTGGTTACGCCGAATCTTGACGAGGCGGCTTTGTTGCTCGGTCAGGACGTGCTGCCCGCTGCTGATGCCGCGGCTGCCGCTGTCGAGTTGGCCAGGCGTTTTAACTGTGCGGTGGTGGTGAAAGGTGGCCATGGCAAGGGAGCCGAGGTGGTCGATCAGGTGGCCATGCTGGGCCCTGGGGAGGGGGAGCTACAGAGCTTTGAGTTGCTGGCGAGCCGGCGCGATACGCAGGCCAATCATGGCACAGGGTGCTTGTTCTCAGCTTCCTTGTGCGCAGCTCTTGCCCTCGGGCAGGATCTGGCGAGTGCACTTCACCATGCTCGGTCCTGTATGAATCGGGGTCTGGATTCGGCTCGGTCAAGTCTGGAGCGAGGTGGTTCGGTCTGGTTGGATCAGCTCCCCGATACCCGTGACCGCCACTGAGCGTCGGTAGGCGCTGCGGCCATCGTTGCCCGGTTAACGAACCTTGCGACTACTGCGAGCTTTCTTTCTGGGGCGGGTGGCCTTTTTCTTTGGCTTCTCTTCTGCTGGCGCGGTGTTTTTGTCGCCGATAGAGCGAAACACCGATCGACCCGGCCACTGCGCTGCAGCTCCCAGCTCCTCTTCAATGCGAAGCAGCTGGTTGTACTTGCAGATCCGGTCGGTTCGAGATAGCGAGCCGGTCTTAATCTGGCCAGCGCCCACAGCAACTGCCAGGTCGGCGATGGTGGTGTCTTCGGTCTCTCCCGAACGGTGACTGACAACACAGGTATAGCCTGCATCTTGAGCCATCGAGATGGTGTCCAGGGTCTCGCTCAGGGTCCCAATCTGGTTGACCTTGATGAGGATTGAGTTAGCAGCGCCGTTCTTGATTCCGCGCGCCAGTCGCTGTGGATTGGTCACGAACAGGTCGTCGCCGACCAGCTGGACCCGACCGCCGAGATCGCGGTTGAGGCGTCGCCAGCCCTGCCAGTCGTTCTCGTCGAGACCGTCTTCGATGGAGACGATTGGATATCGGTCTAGCAGGTCGCCGTACCAGGCGATCATTTCGTCGGCACTCAGGCCGAGTCGGCCTTCTCCCTCAAGGTGATATTTCTTGTCGCTGTAGAAGGATGAAGAAGCCACATCCAGGGCCAGCAGGATGTCACCACCTGCCACGTATCCAGCCGCAGCGATCGCCTCCATGATCACATCGAGGGCCGCTTCGTTGGATTCCAGCATCGGCGCGAAACCACCCTCATCTCCGACCGAGGTCGCCAGGCCGCGGCCTTTCAGCACGGCCTTCAGCGAGTGGAATACCTCGGCACCCATGCGCAGGGCGTCGGAAAAGCTGCTCGCACCTACGGGGATCACCATGAATTCTTGAATATCGACGTTGTTGTCGGCGTGCTCTCCGCCATTGAGAATGTTCATCATCGGTACCGGCAGCCGGCGGGCGGCGACTCCGCCCAGGTAGCGATACAAAGAGATGTCCAGCAGCTGGGCCGCGGCTCGAGCGGTTGCCATCGACACCCCCAGCAGCGCATTGGCACCGAGTCGGCTCTTGTTTTCGCTGCCGTCCAGCTCGATCATCGCTCGATCCAGACCGGCCTGATCCAGAGCGTCTCGACCGATGACCAGGTCGCGGAGTTCGCCCTGGACGTTCGCCACTGCGCTCAATGTGCCCTTGCCCAGATAGCGCTTCTTGTCACCGTCGCGGAGCTCGCAGGCTTCATGCTCACCGGTAGAGGCGCCACTGGGGACCGCCGCCCGGCCCATGACGCCCGAGGCAAGCAGGACATCCACTTCGACGGTGGGATTGCCTCGTGAATCGAGAATTTCACGGGCGCGAACATCGATGATTTGAGACATGAAGACTCCAGCTCAGGGGGTTGGTTGGCTGAGCGGGCAAAGGATAAGGGGAACGGTGGCCGCTGTCTCGACCCTGATAGCAACTCTCACCGGTCTTTTGGTAAGGAGGCGAATTTCGGCTCCTACCTTGCTTCAAGGGCCAGCAGCGATCTGTTAGGCTCCTCCCTCCGTGCCTGCGGGCAGCTTTCCGACCTGTTTCGGGGGAGGGCGCTCGTAGCTGAGCCAGCTAAAGGACACTGAGCCCTTCTATGTCGCTCTTGTTTCGCCTCGGACTGCAGTCGACTCTGATGGGATTGGGAGCTCTGTTCTCAGTGGCGCTTGCCTCCACCGAACCGGTGGACAGCGGCCCTGGTGAAGTGGTCAGTTTTGAGACCTCCGATGGGGTCAAGCTGGATGCTCGACTGTTCCAGCCAAGCTCCGCTAACGGGACACGGGGTGGCATTGTGTTTGTGCATGAGCCATTTCGTAGCAAGCGGGATTGGTCCTATATGGCAGAGCGGCTCTCTCGGAAGGGCTTCTTTACCCTTACCTTCGATCTGCGCGGTCATGGGGTGTCGCTGGTGCGTGGCGACGAAGAGTTGGACCGCGAGATCTTCATGGAAGCTGACTGGGCCGATACCAAGCTCGATCTCCAAGCAGCGTTTGCTTTCTTGATGGATCGGAGTCAGTTGCCGGCTGAGCAATTGCATGTTGCTGGCTCGGATCTGGGCGGGTCGCTGGCACTTCAGCATGCGGTCAAGAACTCGCCGGTGGCCAGTGTGGCGATGCTGTCCCCGGGTCTGGGCTACGACGGTCTCAATGTCCTGGGTCTTGGCAAACAGCTACAGCGACCTCTGCTGCTGGTGTTCTCAACGGAGGACGGCTACTCGCGCAAGTCAGCTCAGGTGATTGCCTCTGAGGCCGCCGGTCCGGTGCACGTTGAGATGTATTACGGGGTCGGTCATGGGGCGAAGATGCTGAGCCGAGAGCCCTTGCTGGAGTCGCTGCTGTTGAGCTGGTTCCTGGGTACCGTGTTCGACTCGGAAGGCCGCCGACTGGAAGACGCGGGTAAGCCCGAGATCGGTGAGAAGAGCATCGACAGTTCGTTGGATACCGAGGCCGAAAAGAAGCGCCTGGAGCAACAGCGGCGTGAGGCCGAGAAGGCCGATGAAGAGGCGGTTGGCGAGCAAGGCGAGCGCAAGCGCTGGAAGCAAGGCGACTGAACAGTAGAGCAGCTATTCGCAGCCAGACTCTTTGTCTTTGGGTTTGATCTCGGCAGGTGCTTCTTGCGCACCGCCATCCTTTTCCCAGTGCTGGTCGCCGCTCTTCCGATATACGGTCATCCCGGCATCGCGGAGCTTGTCGAGTTCTCTTTCGGTGATGTCACCGCCCATCCTTCGCAGCGCTTCGGCGCGCATCGCCTGGGCTTCGAGCAGCGGCGAGGCGGCGTCTCTTCGCTGGCTCTTAAGCTCACTGTTGGTGGTGCGGCTCAGCTTGAGGTTCGGGGCATTAAGATAGGGACGGATGTTGCCGCTGCCAAAGCTGCCTCCACCCCGCCGCTGACAGTCGATCCCACAGCGTTGTGGACTCTCCCCTATCGGATGCAGGATCTCCAGATCTGCCTGGCAGTCTAGGCACTGATAGTTGTAGATCGGCATGGCGGACAACCCTAGCAGCTTGGCGGCGCTGCATCAGTTGCCGCGCTTGGGGCTGCTGCTTCCGGTCACATCAGTCGGCAGAGTTCAAAGGAGTTTAGAGTGGGGCGTCGTCGAGCAGGCTCTCTAGTTCTTCGATGCTGAGGGCCTCAATGCCCTTTCCCCCAAGCACCGACTCTACCAGTGCCTTCTTGCGTTCCTGGAGCGCCAGAATCCGCTCTTCGACACTGTTTTCGGAGATCAACTTCCAGGAGAAGACCGGCCGTGTCTGGCCAATTCTATGTGCTCGATCTGTAGCTTGCTGTTCTACAGCTGGGTTCCACCAGGGGTCCAGATGGAAGACGTGGTCGGCTGCGGTGAGGTTGAGACCGGTACCTCCTGCTTTCAGGGAGATCAGGAACAGCGGTGGTCCGTCTGCTGCCTGGAAGCGTTCGATGGGGCCGGCCCGGTCACGGGTGCTGCCATCGAGGCGAACAAAACGCAGCCGCTCCTGCTTCAGGCGGTTCTCGACGAGGTCGAGCATTGCGGTCCATTGGCTGAATAAGAGGGCCTTGTGGCCGGCCTCGATCAAGCTGGGCAGGAGCTCCATCAGGCGGTCCAGCTTGCCCGACTGTGCGCTCGGGTCACCGCCCGGCAGCAGGCCTGGGTGGCAGGCGGCCTGTCGCATTCGGGTGAGGGCGGCGAGGACCTGCATCCTTCGGCCGCGCTTATTGTCTGCTTTTGAACCACGAAGTCCGCTGATTGCCGCCTGTCGAACCGCCGCATAGCTGCGCTGCTGGGCTTCGCTCAGAGGGCAGTGCAGGACACTTTCGGTGCGCGGCGGTAACTCGGCCGCAACCTCGGCTTTGAGCCTTCGCAGCAGGAAGGGCCGAACCTGGCGAGAGATCGCGGTCGCCGCCGCTGTGTTGCCGCGGCCTGCCGGTCCTGCCAGCTGCTCCGCAAAGTGCTGGCGGGGCCCGAGCAGGCCGGGATTGACCCAGTCCATAATGGACCACAGCTCCAGCAGCCGATTCTCGATGGGGGTTCCGCTGAGCGCGATGCGCTGGTCTGCTTTGAGTCTTGCGATTGCTTTACGGGTCTGGCTGTCTGGGTTCTTGATGGCCTGAGCTTCGTCGATGACAACCGCTCTAAAGGAGTGTTCGGCAAGTCGGTCGATGTCGCGCCGGACGATGGCATAAGAGGTGATCAGCAGGTCCAGGTCACCGTCCTGCAGTTGCTGCAGCAGGCGCTCGCGCCGCGGTCCATGGAGGACACCGCTGCGTAGTGCTGGAGTAAATCTGGCGGCCTCCAGTTCCCAGTTCCGCAGCACGGAGGTCGGTGCGACCACCAGCGCAGGCCCCTGGTCGCGGTCGGGAAGCAGCGCTGCGAGGGTCTGCAGGGTCTTACCCAGCCCCATGTCGTCAGCCAGAATGGCGCCGATCTTGTGCTGAGCCAGCAGTCGCAACCAGGAGAACCCGAGCAGTTGGTAGTCGCGCAGCCGGGCTTCGAGCCCGGCTGGGGGGTCGAGCAGGGGCAGCGTTCCGAGTTCTCGAAGGTGCCGGTTAAGCTGTCGCAGTCCTTCAGGGAGCTGGTTGCTGCCCTGGCCCAGCAGCTCTTCGGCGAGGGGCGCGAGTCGAGCCGCAACTTGCTCGTCGGCTTCCAGGCTCAGGGCCAGCAGGTGACCATGCTGGTCGAGCCACTCGATGGGGA
>DJIF01000092.1:0-14772 GCA_002433485.1 Deltaproteobacteria bacterium UBA6601 | reverse complement strand
CAGTCGAGCCACTCGATGGGGAGGGCTGCCATTCCTTGCGAGCCAAGGGAGACCAACTCCTGTCCCTGGCGCCAAGCCTCCAGAACCCGTACTGGGTCGGCCTCGCCGGCTTCTCCCATGAAGCGAGCCTGCAGGCCGTTTCCTTGCCACTGAAGTTCAGGTCTGAGCGGCGTTCGATCGACGCGGAAGCTGCGCGCCTGGTGTTCGCCGATCAATTGGCCGCTGAACTGGGGCAGTCGGTCGCGGACGAAGCGCGCCGCGTCCTCTGGCAGCAGGCGTAGACGCTGGCCGGGGCGCATGCCGAGCTGAGCCTGCAGTTGATTGACAGCTTGCAGTTCCGCATCGCGGTTGCGGGCCGGCATACGCTGTAATCCACCCAGCGGAATCCAGTTGTTGTCTCGAAGCTCAGCCAGTGGCGGGTCGCCGTAGACGATCCGTGCTTCTGCCTCAAGCAAACCGGCCCGTCGCTGGAGCTCGAGCCGGACCGTTACTTCAGCGGCTTGGGATTCGGGTACTGACCCACGACGGATCACATCAACGCAGCGTTCCAGCGCCGGGATCCACTCACCGGTCAGGCGCGGTAGTTCATGGTTATGGAACAGCAGCGGTCGACGCAGTTGATGCAGCTGCAGCTTGCTTAGCTTGCCGTTGCCGAGCGGACGTAAGGTGTGGTCCGTCAGAGCCAGGGTCGGCTCGCCTTCAAACAGCTCCGTGACCGTCTCCGGTGGTTCGAGGGTCAGCCGGAAGTTGCTGCCTACCGCTGCGATGACTGCGACTTTGTGAATGGGAACCTTGGAGATGGAGATGACTTCACCGTCCAGTTGGACCTCCTCGGCGCTGAGTAGTGCGGAGAGCAGGGCAGAGTAGTTGCGCGGCGCGATGCGTCCCCCCGCGACCTCGCCTTGCAGCCTGTTCAGGCGGGCAAACTCTTCGCTTGGGCGGAGGCCAGGGCTGCCTTGTGCGCTCCATGCTTCCACTTGTTGCTGTCTGCGCACGCCGAGTTCCAGCTCTAATGATCCCTGCCGGCGCCGTAACAACAGCACGATGTGCGCGGGTGGCGCTGCTTCTGGGAGCGAGCTAAGTCCACCGCTAAGGCCGCGGATGGCTGCTACCGCATGGGCACAGGCCTGAGCGGGAGACTCACAGTCGCATTCCCATTCGACCTCATCGGGCCAGAGATAGATTTCGTTTGGCGGTCCGTTGCCGAGCTTAACTCGCAGGACGTACTCACTGCTGTCCGAATCCTGGGAGACCAGCGATACATTACCGTTGGCGGCGGCCCGCTCGCCAACGCGCCATGCGGCGGCCGGGGCGGCCTTGCGCAGCGCCCTTACCAGCTCCCGTAGTTCGTCTTGCACAGAGCGAAGCTTCTCATATTTGCTTGCAATTCGCGGCTTAAGGCAGCACGGTCTTGTGGTCTGGAACGGCAGTCCAGGCAGTCGCCGGTCGTCTCCTTCGGGAGCGGCGGGAGGAAAGTCCGAGCTCCACAGGGCACAGCGCCGGGTAACTCCCGGTCGGCGGAAGTCGAAGGAAAGTGCCACAGAAAGCAGGCAGCCGGGAGGTGGCTTTTAGGCCGCAACTCGCACCTTGCGCCCGATCGAATGTGTCGGTGGCGGAGGTGCAGCGGGTCTTTGACCTGCTGGTGAAGGTGAAAGGGTGCGGTAAGAGCGCACCGGCGGTCCGGGCAACCGGATCGGCCAGGTAAACCCCGCTGGGAGCAAGGCCATATAGGGGCGTCTCGTGAGGTTGCCCGCCTCCATGACGTCCGGGTAGGCCGCTTGAGTGCGTCGGTAACGGCGTGCCTAGATGAATGACTGTCCATGGGTTGGCGGCAACGCCTCCCGGCACAGAACTCGGCTTACGGACTGCCCGACTCCAGGCTCTTGTGGCGGGGGGACTTCGTTCCCCTCGCCACCCCATTTAATGGCTTCAGGGGGCGATGGTATGGGCAAGAGGGCCCTCTCTGGGCAGCCAGACGCTCACTGTAGTGCCTTCTCCTTCCGCACTATCAATGTCGATCTGTCCTCCGTGCCGCTGCACGATACGGCCGACTATGGCCAGGCCAAGACCGCTGCCCCCTGTTGCTCGGGTTCTTGAGCTGTCGACCCGGTAGAAGCGCTCGGACACTTTGTTCAGATCGGCAGCGGGGATGCCGATGCCGGTATCGATAATTGCGAGACTCACCGATTCGTCGCTCTCGCGCACTTGAATGGTGATGGATCCCTTCTGCGTATAGCGCAGGGAGTTCTCCAGCAGGTTCATGCCTACCTGTTCCAGGCGCATACGATCACCGATGACCTCTCCACCGGGCTCGATGTCAGTGTGTACTTCGAGGCCCTGTTGTTCGGCGCGGGGAATGATGCGGCGAGCCAGGTCGACGGCGACCAGGCTGAGATCGACCAGTTCACGTTCCATCACAAGTTGGCCAGCTTCGAGCTTGGTAAGGGTTTCCAGGTCTCGGGCCAGGTGAGCGAGGCGTTTGGCTTCGTCGTGAGCAACCTGAATAAAGCTGTTGCGGGTCGTCGCGTCCATGCTGCCATCTTCGTCGCCGATCATGAGGCTCTCTAGATAGGCCAGTACGTTGGTGAGGGGCGTATTGAAGTCGTGGGCGAAGTCGGCCACCATTCGCCGTCTCGTGCGGTCGGTCTGCTCCAGGTCAAACAGGGTCCGCTCAAGCAGGTCCACGGTTCGGTTGAAGGTCAGTGCTACCCGACCCAGTTCATCCATCTCGCCGATCGGGATTCGCGCCTGCATGTCTCCGGCCGCCACTCTGCTGACCACCTCTTCGGCCTGGCGAAGCCGTTGGGTAATGGAGCGGGTTCCCAGGAATGCGGTGAGTACAGCGAGCAGAAAGACCGGTAGTGCCCACGACCAGCTGGCTTCTCCGATCAGCCGCAGGGTGCCTGCAGTGGAGGGTTTGGCGGCCACCAGCAGGATGCCCAGCAGGGTCTTGGTGTCGTTTGCTTCAGTCGGGCTCCCCAGGATCGGCCTTACTTCTACAAAGCCCAGTTCCTGCTCTTTGCGCTGGTCCTGGCCTTGTTGTGCTCTCTTGAGGGTAGCTCCGGTGAGTCTTTCAGGCGGACTGCCTGGGGTTCCAGCTTTGCTGGCAATGGGGCCACCATCGCGATCGTAGACCGCGATGCTTAGGCGCGAGAAGGGCTTGTAGTGGGTGCTTAGATAACGCTGAATCTCGGTATTGGTTTGTCCCCGCTCAAAGCGCCCTAGGAGGGAGTCCTCGAGGCCAGCCAGGGAAGCGTCCGCTTGTTCGAGGAAGGACTCGGCGAGGACGTTGGCGCCGAGTCGGTAAGCGAGCAACTGAGTGAGGGCACCGTAGGTGGCGAGCACCGCCAGCATGGTGATCATAAGTCTGCGAAACATCGAGCTGCTGGTCGGCGGTGGGCTGGCAAGCTTAAGGGCGTAGCGGTCGCGTATGTCGTCGGCCAGATTGACGTCGCTGGCGGTTCCCTCACTCCACGCGTGGATAGCCTTGCGGAAGCGGATCGTGGTGCGTTCGCCCCGGTAAGGCTCGCTGCCTGCGGTAGAGGGTTCGGTGATCTCTTCCCGCTTTAGGGGATTGCCATCGGGCTTGCCGGGGCCGTTTGCGGACATCGGGTCGGGTCAGGCCTCGGGGCTGTCGCGGTAGCGGTAACCGACCCGAAAAACGGTCTGGATGATGTCCCGTGGCCCCCCGGCTTCGGCGACTTTGCGGCGCACGCGTGCGATATGTGAGTCGATGGTTCGGGCATAGCCGGCGTGGTCATAGCCCCACACGTGGTCGAGCAATTCTTCGCGGTTGAACACTCGACCTGGGCGGCGCGCCATGAAGTAGATCAGATCGAACTCTGTCGGTGTCAGCTCGATCAACTCCTCGTGCACATGCACTTCCCTGCGGCCGGGATCGATCTTGAGCGGTGGGCGCAGCAGCGCCGCTGGAGTGGTCAGCTCTTCATTGTCTTCCCCGCCCCCCGCACCTGCGGTTTCGCTTCCTGGGCTGCCGCCGACCTCGGCCGCGGTCCAGGCCTGACGCCGGGCCAGCAGAGCACGCACTCGAGCCACCAGTTCCTTAACGCCAAAGGGTTTGCGTACGTAGTCGTCTGCCCCAACGGTGAGGCCCATGACCGCGTCTACTTCCTCTACGCGCGCGGTCAGCATCAAGATTGCCGGCTGCTTGCCGTTGCTGGCTCGAATCCCCTGGCAGACGTCAAAACCGGATCGGCCGGGGAGCATCACGTCGAGGATGACCAGGTCAGGTTGCAGTTCATGGAACAGCTCGATGCCCTGGTTGCCGTCGGCAGCATGATGGATTTCCAGGGACTCTCGTTCCAGGTGAAACCGCACTACAGAGGCGATCCTTTGGTCATCTTCGACAAGTAGAACTACGTTAGACATGGCGGGATTCTATCAGCAATCGATCGAACCGCAGGGACCGGCTGTGCAGAGCGCCGCGGCACCAGATGTTGTGGAGATGTTGCGGTGACTGCCAGAATTCTTCTGCAATCACGAAAAGAACACAGGCGGCGTCACAATTCGGCAACAACTGAGTTGGAGACTATTACTCGGCAAAGGTGAGAACCTCAGCGATAGGCCCCAGCAACGACCCGAGAATCAACCCCCTTTAATTCCTTCACCGTGTGCTTAGGAGAAAATCCATCATGATCGCCAGTAACCTCAGCTTGATTCAAGACTCTGCCCGTGACGCCATTGCGCGTCTTCACAACGATGAGAAGGGCCAGGGAATGACCGAATACGTCATCATCCTGGTCGCCATCGCGGTGGTCTGCATTGCCATTGCCGTTCAGTTCGGTGGCAAGATCAAGGCCCTGTTCGAGACCGCTGACAGCGAGATCGACACCGTCGACTCCAACATTTAAGAGCTGCCCCAGCAGGGGCAAAGAGGGGCGATCTGGTACCAGGTCGCCCCTCTTTTCTTGCTTGCCTCCGATCCCACAGCGGGGCACCCTTGCAAGGATCTCATGAAGCGTCCTCTAGACCAGAACGGCAAGCACGCTAAGGCTCTCGCGCCTTCTCGCGCGCTGAGTCTGGATAGTTATTCCTTTAACTTTTCGGTCAGTACCGCCCAGCGACTGCAGGCCTATGGCGGCCCTCCTGCCCACATTCTGCGCCTCAAGTCCATGGAGGAGGCGGTCGAGCGCTTCTATGGCGTTCTTGAGGATCGCTATGCAGGCCTATGGCGCTCCGCGGCAGCAGGCAACATCGATGATGACGGCCGGGAGCGTCGCCAGACCCTCCTTGATGACGAGGGTCGGGATCGAATCGGCGAGCTTCAGCACGCGCGCACCTTGTTTCGAGAACGCCGGGATGCGCTGCAGGATCGCTGTGCTGCTTTCAATCGTGCCTGGCTGCGCTATCTGGATCATGACTTTGCTGGGGTGGCGAAGCTGGCGGCGCGAATGCAGAGCTTCAACGAGGTCTTCCCTGTAGAAGCTGATCTGGCCATCGATCCAAAGACCGGTGCTTACCTCTGGATGGGCCAAGCCTGGCAGCCTCTTGAGCCGCCCGGTCGTGATGAGTTGCTTGAGCGCTTTCCGCTGCGTGAACCTGTGTAAGATGCGCGGCATGTCTGCGTCGCGTCTTTTGCTCTCCAGTCTTGTGCTGTTTGCAGCCCTAGCGCTGCCATCGGCGGCGTCCGCAGGCGGGATTTCGGTCCTTAATGCTACCGGTTTTCACTTTGGTGCACCGCTGACCGAAGAGGGGGGCGAGGGCCGCTGGCTCAATCAGGGGGGTGCAGTGGGGGTTCTGCTGGGGCCCGCCAAGTCGCGCATGCTCGGTCGGGTGCGGGTCGGCTACAACGCGGTCATCAATCTCGACGGTGGAGTGCGGCATGTGGGTGTACTCTCGGCTGGGCTCAAGATTGAGTTGTTACCCGAGCTTGAAAACCGCTTTGGTCTATATATCGCCACGGACTTAGGCATAACTCCTCTGTTCACCGATATGCGGCTGTATGCCTTCGGTGATGTTGGGGTTGGGATACGTTTCAACCTAAATGAGCCTTTTTCGCTGTTTGCTGAGGTCTGTGCGCTGATCCGCTATGAAGATAGCTTCTACGCTGGGCCGCAGTTCTTTCTGGGTGCGCGTATCTCTTTAGATTGAATTGACGCCGACTTTCTGGAGCAGCCGATGCGGGACAGTGTGTATCAGAACATCGACTACCAGCTCAGCGAAGTGAGCCACGACTATGGCGATAAGGTGCACATCGTCTCGGATGTCCTGGCGTTGTCGCTGCTTTCGAGAATCGGCCACCCCTCGACTCGCCAACCTGACATCAATCGCTTGTTAGAGCGCTGTTATGGCGTGCTCTACAGCGCGGTAGTCAATCAGCTCTTCCCGCGCCAGGACGCTGAGGTTGAGACGCGGATGGCGGAGAGCGTCGACGGTGCGGCATACCGAGGTCAGATCATTGATCCCGGTGCGCGGGTCGTGCTGGTGGGTGTGGCGCGGGCTGGGACGCTGCCCGCCTATCAGGGCTTCGATCTCTTAAATGACCTCTGCTACAGCCCCGGTGTTCGTCTTGATCATGTCTATATGCAGCGTCGTACCGATGCTGAGGGCAGAGTGGTCGGCGTTGATCTCGGCGGTAGTAAGTTTGGCGGTGATGTGGACCGGGCGATCGTGTTGCTACCCGATCCGATGGGCGCGACCGGCTCGTCCATCTCCGATGCGATTCGATTGGTTAAGGAGCTGCCCGGGGCGCCCCAGGAGATCGTCTGTCTTCATCTCATCATTACCCCTGAGTTCATTCAGCGGGTTACCGCGGCGCACCCTGATGTCCATATCTACGCGCTGCGGTTGGATCGTGGCCTGAGTAGCGCCGAGGCGCTCGCCGCGCGGCCCGGCTCAGTACCCGGTGAGAGCGGCATCAATGAGGTCCAGTACATCGTGCCGGGCGCCGGGGGCCTGGGCGAGATCATCAACAACAGCTATGCCTGAGCGATGCTGAGCAGCTGGCGCTAAACCCTGGCGGTGGCTGCCTGAGCCAGCTTTTGCAGCTCTTTCAGCGGCGTAGCTCCAGGCTCACCGGCGCATGGTCGGAGCCTTCCTGATGGGGGAAGATCTCGGCGGCTACGATGCGATCGCGTAGAGCCTCATCGACGAAGAAATAGTCGATGCGCCAGCCCACGTTCCTTGCTCTTGAGTTGGCGCGCCATGACCACCACGAGTAGCGGTCGGTGACATCTGGGTGAAGCTCACGAAAGCTGTCGATCCAGCCGTCAGCGACGTAGCGATCGACCCAGGCGCGCTCTTCCGGAAGAAAGCCTGAGGTCTTGCGATTCTCTTTGGGTCTGGCGAGGTCAATTTCGTGGTGGGCCGTGTTGTAGTCGCCACAGACCACCACTTCCATGCCCGCTTTTCGTTGCTGATTCATTCGCTCCAGCATGGCGTCGTAGAAGGCCAGCTTGTAGTCGACGCGTTCCGGTCCCTTGCCGCCGTTGGGAAAGTAGTTGCCCCATACGCAGAGCTTGTCGTAGCGGACCATGATGGCCCGTCCCTCGCAGTCAAACTCTTCGATGCCTAGCCCACAGATCACCTCATCTGGCTCCTTGCGCCAGTAGACAGCGACTCCCGAGTAGCCCTTGCGCTTGCCGGAGTGGAACTCAACGCCCCAGTTCGGCACCTGCACCAGTTCACCCGGCAGCTGTTCGCGGTTCGCTTTGGTTTCCTGGATGAAGACCAGGTCCGCGCCGCAGCTGTTGAGGTAGTCGAGGAAGCCCTTGCGCCCAGCCGCGCGCAACCCGTTCACGTTCCAGGAGATCATCTTCATGGCAGCAGCAGATAGCACGATGCGCGCGGCCGGTCGAGGCCGACGCCGGCGCCACCGGTTGGCTCAGCCTGGCGCGGTTTCGATCTGCTCCAGCTCGATGCTCGGCAGTTGCCTTTGGACCTCGAAGTGGCGCCGAAACTGCATTAAGAGGGGCTCAACGAGGTGCAGTGGCCACTGGGTGTCGCGATCCGAGTGGGCGCGGTCGGGCTCGGGGTGGACTTCCAAGTACAGGCCGTCAAAGCCAGCTGCTGCGGCCGCCCGCGCCAGGATCGGAGTCCACCTCCGTTGGCCTCCGGATCGGTCACCGTGGGCGCCGGGTTGCTGGGCGCTGTGGGAGGCGTCAAAGAGGGTTGGGCAGCCAGTGTTCTGCAGCTCTTCCAGGCCACGGAAGTCGACGACGAGGTCGCCGTGTCCAAAGCTGGTGCCCCGTTCGGTGGTGATCACCTTGGTGCTTCCTCCGCTGCGAATCTTGGCTACGGCTGCGGCAAGCTGCCAGGGGGCCAGAAACTGGCCCTTCTTGAGGTTGACGGGTTTGCCGGTAGCTCCCGCTGCCACCAGCAGGTCGGTCTGTCGACACAGGAAGGCCGGTATCTGAAGCACATCCACCACCTCCGCCGCCGGCGCGGCCTGGTGAGCTTCGTGGATGTCGCACAGCAGCGCCAGCTCCAGTCGTTGGCTTAGTTCGCTCAGTTGCTTGAGGCCGGCATCGATGCCGGGGCCTCTGAAGGCCTGCAGAGAGCTGCGGTTGGCCTTGTCGAAGGAGGCCTTGAAGACGAACTCGAAGTCCGCCGCCTGGGCCGCCAGCTGGAGACTGCTCGCGATCTTGTACAGGCTCTCTTGGTCTTCCATGACGCATGGTCCGGCAATGAGCAGCGGCCGGCCATTTTGATTGGGTGGCCAGAGCACGCTGGATCCTGGTGTTGCGGCTGGACTGGGGCGGGTTGGCATCAGCTCATCCTACGCCGGGTGCCGCAGAGGAGGGAATCCTGCTAGGGTACTGAGCGCGCGTAAAGGGTTGGAAGCGGACACGATCGGCGGAGGGTCGCGAGCCGCGGAGACTCGCATCTGCTTGAGGGTAAAGATGGCTGGAAGCGGACGCCTGGGTGAACTTCTCCTTCGAGAACAACTGATCACGCCGCTTGAGCTGCAGCAGGCGATTGAGCAGCAGCGCAACAGCGGCGGACGACTCGGTTATCAGCTCACTAAGATGGGCTTTATCGAGGAGAATGAGCTCACTGCTTTTCTCAGTAAGCAGTATGGGGTTCCCTCCATTGATCTGGGCGAGTTCGATATCGAACTCGACATCATCAAGCTGATTCCCAAAGAGGTGGTGCTCAAGCACCAGATCATCCCGGTAAACCGCACTGGCGCCACTTTGATCGTGGCCATGGCGGACCCCTCCAACATCTTCGCCATCGACGACATCAAGTTCCTTACGGGCTACAACGTCGAGGTGGTGGTCGCCTCTGAGCAGGCCATCGAGGGTGCGGTCGAGAAGTACTACACCTCTAACGTCACCTTTGATGACGTGATGCTCGACTTTGATGATGAAGAAGTTGATGTCATCGATGCTGATGAAGACATCAATGAACTGGATCTAGAGAAGTCGGCGGGAGACGCCCCGGTCATCAAGCTGGTGAACCTGATTCTGCTCGATGCCATCCGCAAGGGGGCATCGGATATCCACGTAGAGCCCTTTGAGAAGCAGCTTCGAGTTCGCTACCGAATTGACGGCATGCTCTATGAGGTGATGAAGCCACCGGTCAAGCTGAAGCATGCGATCACCTCACGTCTGAAGATCATGAGCCAGCTTGACATTGCCGAGCGACGGCTGCCTCAGGACGGTCGCATCAAGCTCAAGATGGGCAAGAACAAGGAGATGGACTTCCGCGTCTCGGTGCTCCCCACCATCTGGGGTGAGAAGGTTGTGCTCCGGTTGTTGGATAAGTCCAACCTGCAACTGGACATGACCAAGCTTGGCTTTGAAGAGAAGGTTCTGGAGTCTTTCAAGAAGGCTGTTCATATGCCTTACGGGATGATCCTGATCACTGGCCCCACCGGTTCCGGAAAGACCACCACACTGTACTCGTCGCTGTCGGAGTTGAATCGCTCGGATGTGAACATCAGCACCGCTGAGGATCCGGTTGAGTACAACCTGTTCGGCATCAACCAGGTGCAGATGCACGACGATATCGGCCTCAACTTCAGCTCGTCGCTGCGTTCCTTTTTGCGCCAGGATCCGGACATCATCCTGGTGGGTGAGATTCGTGACTTTGAGACTGCGGAGATCGCGATTAAGGCTGCGCTCACCGGGCATATGGTGCTGTCGACGCTGCACACCAATGATGCTCCTTCTTCGGTCAGCCGCCTGCTCAATATGGGCATTGAGCCATTCCTCATTGCCGCATCGGTGGTCTGTATCGGTGCGCAGCGTTTGGTCCGCAAGAACTGCAGCGAGTGTCGGGAAGAGATCGAGGTGCCGACCCAGAGTCTGTTGGACCTGGGCTTTCACCCGGACGTCGTCGATGACGTTGTGGTGATGCGTGGCAGCGGCTGTCGGATCTGCAACGGCTCGGGTTACAAGGGCCGCATCGCCATCTATGAGATCCTGTTTATGACTGATGAACTGCGGGAGTTTATCCTTAACGGCGCCTCGACCCTGGAGCTTAAGCGCGAGGCTATTCGTGAGGGCATGAAGACCTTGCGAATGTCGGCTCTGAGCAAGCTTGAAGAGGGCATGACTTCACTGGATGAGGTCGTGCGCATGACCGCTGAAGACTGATGCAGTGGAGTTCTCGCCGCCACGCTGGGGCTGAGCTGTTTGTCGTCGCCGCTGCCGAGCCTCTGCTCTTAGCGCTGCTGGATAGGGCGTTTAGGACAGTCTCTGTCTCTGGAGCTTACGGTGCGAATTCTGTGGGCCAGTAAGGGGTGGCACTCTACCGACCGGAATGTGGTCGAAGGACTGGCGGCTCGTGGCCATGACGTAGCCCTGTTTACGCTGGCTGAGCATCGATTTGAGTGGAGTGTTCCGGTTTTTGGTGCATCGATTCACCCCCTGCTGGGGCCCTTTCTGGGTCCCTCTAAATTGCGTCAGGCGTGCGTGGAGTTTGAGCCGGATGTTGTGTTTGGCAACTTCGTTACAACCTATGGCAACTACGCGGTGCGTGGAGTGCCGCCAGGAGTGCCGGCGGTGGCCGTCGGCTGGGGTAGTGATCTGTTGCGGCATGGCGGTTGGCCTGTGGTCCGCATCTTGACCCAGGTCGCCCTTAAGCGGTCGAGTCTGCTGCTGGCCAATGCTGAGCACCTCGCCGCTGCTGGGCGATCTCTGGGTGCCAGAGCCGTTGAGCTGTTGCCCTACGGCATCGACACTGAACTCTTCGTTCCCGAGCTTGCGGCGCCTGATGGATGGCCGGAGTCTGAACTTCCGACCTTGATCTGCACGCGCAACCTCCAACCTCTCTATGATCACCGCACCTTGATCCTGGCCCTGGCGGAGACTCGCCATGCTCCAGCACCGCGCCTCATTATTGTGGGCGATGGCCCCGAGCGAACACCCCTGGAGGCGCTGGTCGCCGAACGGGGGCTGACCGAGCGGGTGATCTTTACTGGCCGGATCGACAACCGCCAGTTGCCGGCTTGGCTGGCTCAGGCCGATGTCTGGGTCTCGGGCGCCCGCTCCGATGGCCTCCCTTTGTCCATGCTCGAGGCCATGTCCGCGGGCCTCAAGGTCGTTCTGGCCGAGCTGCCAATGGCCCGGGATTGGCACGTTGATGGGGTTTCCTGGACCTTCCCTGTGGGCTCAGCTGCAGCTTGTGCCAGAGCTTTGGATCAGGCCCTGGCTGCTCCTCTAATGGCAGGACACCCAGGGCGCGTCGTGGTCGTTGAGCGTGGCAGTCTGGCCGCCACCGTGTCCGGCATTGAAGCGGTGGTAGAGCGGGTCATGGCCGGCGTCTGATCGGTGCCCTGAGGTCCCAGATCGGCTCAGCGCAGAAACCAGCCAAAGGCGTCGTACACGATGTTTGCTCCTCCTGAGCCTTCAATGGCGAAGATTAGACCGGCGATGAGCACCCCCAGGGTCGAGTTCATGACGTTCTGCGTCGCTGCCTGGCCCAGCACGCGGGTGGGTTTGTAGATTTCCTCCTGGAAGTGAATCATCTCGTCTACTTCGCGCAGCAGGCTCTTGGAGTGGCGCAACTCGCGGATGCGTTCTGCGTCGCTCTCTTCTGTTAGCTCCAGCAGTGCTTTCTCCTGCAGGAATACCTGCGCCTTGATGAGGTCTCGGTGCTGTCGACTAAGGCCTTGCAGGCGGGTCGCCTTGGTGATGGATGCCATGCTGATCGAGGCGATGGTCACCACGATAGCGGAGATCAGATAGATGGTGCCGATGTGATGGGGAAGCTGCCCCCACATGATGACATTGAGCAGCAGGATGCACAGGAAGGCGTAGCCCAGCAGGATCGAGGTATAGACCTGAGTGCGCTGGTAGTAGCCCTCGCCAAAGGACCGTAGCGTCTTGCGACAGTTGATCCAGGCGAACACGTTGCTGGCTCGCTCCAGGTCAATGAACACGTGGGTTTCTTTCCCTTGTTGCGCTGCCGGTCCTGCGTTCAGCCCGAGGAGTCTTGACAGCGGCAGGCCTGGGTAGCGGACCAGGCGGCACAGGGAGTCGATGAGTCGAGTCCTTCGATTGAAGTCGTGGGCGGAGATCAAACCAAAGACGAAGACTGGCACGCTGGAGAAGAGGCAGACCAGAAACACCACGATAGAAACGAAGGTCTCAATGCCGGTCTCGCCAAAGGCGCCAAGCCCATAGTGCCAGCGAGCCAGCGGAGGCAGGCCTGCGAGAACAAACGGCATGGTCATGGTGATCCGCATATAGCGCTTGGGGAACGGTACTGAGTAGGCTCTATGGGTGAGCTGATGGGCGATGAAGCCCGCCGAGACCTGTTGCTCGCCGTTGGAAGGAGTTGTCGCGGTGAATAGCTCGCTGGTTTGATGGTCGCGGAGCAGGGCGCTGGTGGTCGGATCCATGTCGAACGACATCCCCTGTAGGGCGATGTCGTTTTCGTCCATCGCGCAGGTCAGTTCGTCTTCAATGAGCCCGGGAAAGGACCCTGGCGCGCGCCAACCTCCAAAGATCAGCCGTCGGTCGCTGCGGTCTTCGTCCCAATCCGGTGGCGGGCAGCGCAGTCGTGCGACGTCTTCCGGGCGAAGATAGCCATACTTCACCGCAACGATGATGTTGCGGACAACCATAAATCCGTAGGCGAGCAGAACCTGGAAGGGGTCGATTAGAGTGCTCAACTCAGAGGGAGCCAGAAAGGTCACCAGCAGGGCCAGGTGGATGAGCAGGTTGAGGGGGTAAAACATCAACCAGAACAACAGGATTGAGCTGCGTGGCCGATAGCGGGTCGACACCGCCAGTAATGCGCGGTGCTGCAGGACATGCCAGGCTTCCCGCAGGGAGGGCTCGATCAGCAGCACTGCCGCGGGGGCGCAGATGACCTGCGGCAGCATTTCGTAGAGCAGCGTGACCCAGAACTGTTGCCACGAGAAGGTCACCGGCTCGTGCAGTTGGCTGCTCTGCTCTGCTCCGATCACGCGGCGCAGTCTGGCCGCTGCATAGCTGTTGTGAATTGCGGTCAGGCGAGCCTCGTCTTCCTTCCGAGAAGGCCTGCGGCGGGTCAGGGACGAGCTGTGAGCGTGATGTTCCACGGGGGCACCCTGGGGCAAAGAGCCCGATAGATCAAGCCTAGAGATTGCTTCGATCCTGTTCACGCGGGTGTATTCTCAAGCTATTGGTCTGTTGTTGAGGGGGAGTCTCAAATGCATACGCACTTGATCCTTTTGCTGCTGGTGTCCGCTGCAGTGCTGGTGGTTTCGGCCAGTGTCCTGGCGGCCAGTGGTGGTGCCGCCGGCGCGTAACCAGGTGACAGTATCCCAGCGCAAGTTGTTGCTGCTTGCTTTTGGCCCGTTTGGGAGTTGGCTTGAGAATTCTACCGACCAGGTCAGCCGAGCTGTTTTTGAGCGGCTCACTGAACAGGGAGTTGCTGCTCGTCGCGAGGTACTCGAGACTCGTCTTGCTACCGTGCGTGGTTTGGTCGATAGCCTTAAGGGAGAGGTCCCCCGGGCGGTACTGGCCTGTGGTTTGTCCGGTCGTAGTACCGGGGTTCAAGTAGAGCGTCGGGCGCGGAATCTGCTGGACTTCTCGGTGCCGGATGTGGGCGGCGAGCAGCCGCGCCATGAGCCGGTTCTTGCCGGGGCCCCCCAAGCTCTGCTGAGCGAGGTGAACTTCCCTGTCTTGCTAGAGGCGCTAAAGGCTGCCGGGGTGGACGCCTCGCTGTCCGACGATGCTGGCAGCTACATCTGCAATGCGCTCTATTTTCTGTTGCTTGAGGCCTTGCAGGGCCGCTCGGTCCCGGTTGTTTTTCTCCATCTGCCACCGCTGCCCGGCCTGGCGCGGGCAGATGAGAAGGAGCATCCCACTATGGCCTTGGAGCTTCAGGTCAGAGCATTGCTAGCTGCTGCCGAGCAGTTGCTGGCGGAATCCCCCGCCTGAGCATCAGTCCGAGTCAGCTTGGGGCGCCGCCAGACTGACCTCGATGGACTTTGAGGCGGGGGTAAGGCTCTGGTCTGCAAAACGATCGATGGGCACCAGCACATTGGCCTCGGGGAAGTAGGCACCAAGGCAGCCTCGCGGGATGTCGTAGGGGACAACGCGGAAGCCTCGGCCTAGGCGTTCCCGGCCCTGGTGGTGGCTGGTTACGTCAACCTTGTCCAGCTCGGCCAAGCCCTCTTGTTGCATGTCTTCGCGGTTCATCAGCAGCACGCGGCGCCCCCCGCGGATGCCCCGATAGCGGTCGTCGAGCCCGTACACGGTAGTGTTGTACTGGTCGTGGCTGCGGGTTGTCATGAGCCAGTAGCGCCCCTGTGGCAGGGCAAGTTGGGGCAGTTCGTGGACGGTAAAGCGAGCTTTACCATCGGGCGTTGTG
>DJIF01000149.1 GCA_002433485.1 Deltaproteobacteria bacterium UBA6601 | reverse complement strand
ATCGCCGTGGCTGCTGTCGTCATCATCCGTAGCGACCGAGTCATCGTCATCGGGGATCACCGGATTGTTGACCACCCCCTGGGCGCAACCGATCAGCACCAGTAGTGCAATCAACCAGCACCATTGCCAACACAGACTGCAGATACGGGGGCTCGGTGTCACGCAGACCTCCTTGCCAAGAGCATAACCCAGGACCACCCGCTGCTACTCTTGTCTTCGACAGCAAGAAACTCCACCATAGGCATGAGGTCTCACGTGCAGCACTTCGGCTGGATCATCTCGCCCTATTCGGCCAAGACCCGCAGTTACCTGCGTTTCAAGCAGATTCCCTTCACCGACCGCGCACCCAGCGCGCGGCAGTTAGCAACCAGCATCCGCAGCGCAGTGGGCAAACCCATCATGCCGACGATTCGCCGAGCGGACGGCAGCTGGATGCAAGACAGCAGCGAGATAATCGACACCCTTGAAGCAGAATTTCCCGAGCCATCTCTAACCCCCAGAGGACCGACCCAGCGCCTGGTCAGCCTCCTAATCGAGCTCCACGCCGATGAATGGTTGCCGATGGCCGCACTCCACTATCGATGGAACCGCGAGGAGAACGCTCGGTTCGCCCTGAACGAATTTGCGCGCTACGGCTTCCCCTGGTTGCCTGCCTTTCTGGGTCGTCCGCTCGCTCGCCCCATGGCGAAGCGAATGGCCAGCTACCTGCCACTGCTCGGCGTCAGCGATGCAACCATCCCCGGCCTAGAAGCCTTCACTGAACAGCTCATCAGCAACCTTGACCAGCACTTCTGCGATCACAGCTACCTGCTCGGTGGCCGCCCATGCCTGGGCGACTTTGCTCTACTGGGTCCGCTCTGGGCGCACCTGTACCGTGACCCCGCTTCCCGCGCACTGTTCGAGGAAACTCCCTCGGTGGTGGCATGGATGAAGCGGCTGCTCAATCCCACCGATGAATGGGGGGGCTTCATGCTCAACGACGAAGTACCGGCCAGCCTGGAGCCGGTTCTGAGTGGGCTTTTTAAGGAACAGTTCCTCTATCTGCAGAATCTGGTAGCAGCGATCAACCGCTACTGTGACGAGAACCCTGAGGCAACCCGGGTGCCTCGGAGCCTCGGCGACACCGACTTTGTGATCGGCGGTATCCAGGGGCACCGCAAGCTGGTTACCTTCAGCCAATGGATGGCACAGCGACCCCTGGGACTCTATCAACAGCTGAACAAAGAACAGCGGGAGACAGTCGACCGACTGCTGGTCCGTGTGAATGGGCTGGAAGCGATGCAGCTTGAGATCCGCAACCCCTTTATCCGCAACAACTTCCGGATCCAGCTGGAGCGCCCGGCAAAGAACCAATCGACCCAAACTCCGCAGCCAGGACCCTGACTGACAACCCCAGCTAAAGAGAGAATAGAACCATGACCTCCCAACAGCAGTCGCAAGCACCGCTCCGCCAGCTCAAGGTGCTGGTCACCGCACGTGATAGCGAGCCTGTCCATGGCAACGTTTCGCTTCAGGATCTGAGTACCGGAGAGCGCAGACGCCGCGCTCTTAAGGGACTGGTGATCTGCTGGATCCTGGCCCTAATCTCTGTGCCCATCATGTTCTTTCACTTCGTCCTGGTCCCAGGCTTTCTCATCGCTGGAATAGTTCTCTACCGGATCAAGTTCGCAGAAAGCCGTCTGCTCACCGGCGGCGAAATCCCCTGCCCCGGATGCCAGCACCCCAACCAGCTGGGACCACAGCCTGAGCAATGGCCCATGGGACTCCACTGCGCCAGCTGCAACCTGGGAATCAGCTTCGAGCCAGAGGCTGCTTAGCCAGAGCCTGCTTAGCCAGAGCCTGGCTGAACCACCAAGAAATCAGGCGCCACCAGCTCAAGCCGCGGCATCCCTATCCTGAGCGGCGGTAGACAACACCCGTGATAGCAGCTCATCCCGCAGCCGCTCAGCCTCTTGTGGATGTTCACGTAGCCAACGACGGGCTGCTTCACGGCCCTGGCCAATCCGCAACTCACCCCAGCTGTGCCAGGCTCCACTGCGCCGCAAGATCCCAGCATCCAGACCCCGATCGAGCAGATCAGAATGCCTGCAGATACCTTCGCCAAACCGGACCTCCACTTCTGTCTGTCGAAATGGTGGAGCAAGCTTGTTCTTAACTATCTTGATACGAGTCCGATTGCCGACAACCCGATCGGCCTCCTTGATGCTACCGATTCGCCTGATATCGATTCGAGTAGAGCTGTAGAACTTGAGGGCCTGCCCCCCAGTGGTCGTTTCGGGAGAGCCGAACATGACTCCAATCTTCATCCGGAGCTGGTTGATGAAGACCACCGCCGTACCGCTTCGATTTGCTGCCGAGGTGAGCTTGCGAAGGGCCTGACTCATAAGTCGAGCATGCAAGCCCAAATGGTTGTCGCCCATGCTGCCTTCAATCTCAGCACGCGGGGTCAATGCAGCCACTGAGTCAACCACCACCAGATCGACCGCCCCGCAGCGGACCAGGATGTCGGCGATTTCAAGTGACTGTTCGCCGCTGTCCGGCTGGCTGACCAACAGCTCTCCAACGTCGACACCGAGACTGGACGCATAACCGACATCAAGCGCATGCTCGGCATCAATAAAGGCGCAAATCCCCCCCGAACGCTGCGCTTCAGCGATCAGGTGCAGAGTCAATGTGGTCTTTCCGGAAGATTCGGGACCATAAATCTCGGTAACCCGACCCCGGGGAATTCCACCAATCCCCAGAGCGAGGTCAACACTTGCGCACCCAGTCGAGATGACCGGGACTGACGCCGCGCTCCCATCTTTCATCCTCATCAAGGCACCCTTACCAAACAACTTGTCGATCTCCTTAACTGCCGACTCAACTGCCTTACTTCTGTTTTCGTTGGACTGAACCGCCATCTCGTTCTCCTTCATGCTTTGTAGTGCATCGCTGCACCACGGGTTGAGTTGCGCGACTGAGCTGTGCCGCGCTCAGAGGGCGAGTCGACAGGAGTGAGGCCTCCTGCACGTGACCCGTGTGAATCCGCTCGCTGTTATCGAGATCGGCAATGGTCTGAGAAAGGGCTACCAAACGAGCCACCGATCTCGCCGAGCCGTTCAAGGAACTAAGCTGGGCCTCAAGCTCCCGCCGAGCCGTCCGGGCAAAACGAGACAAAGCGCCGGTCAGCGCCGGGCTGGCTCCATCTGGCAACCCTCTACCGCGCTCAGCACGGCGGGCACGCGCCACCTCAACCCGCCGCTTCACCCTCGCACTGCTCTCGGCAGTGGCTGCTGAAAGGAGCATATTCGGAGCAACGGGCTCCACCCAATGAACCAGTTCAATCCGATCCAGGATCGGTCCCGACAGTCTCTGGAGATATCGATCTCTCTGCCCAGGAAGGCACTCGCAGGGTCTTGAGAGACTGCCCAAAAATCCGCACGGACAGGGGTTACGGGTAGCAACCAACTGAAAGCGCGCTGGGAAGCTGTAGGACCGATTGGCGCGAGAAATGGAGACGCTGCCGTCTTGAAGTGGTTGGCGAAGTGCTTCAAGAACGGCTCTGCGAAATTCTGGTAGCTCATCAAGGAACAGCACGCCACGGTGGGCAAGACTGACCTCTCCTGGGCCCAAAGGACGACCACCACCGACCATGGCGGCCACCGAAGCACTGTGATGGGGACTGCGCAAAGGAGGCCGACGACACAAACCGCTGTTTGCCCCGAGCAATCCGGCTGCAGAATGGATTCTGGTTACCTCCAATGCCTGAGCATCATCCAAACCCGGCAAAATCCCTGCCAGACACCTGCCCAGCATAGATTTGCCGGATCCCGGTGGGCCCTCCAGCAACAGCGAATGCTCACCTGCTGCAGCGATCTCAAGAACCCGACGGGCACCAGCAAGACCACGAACATCAGCAAGATCCGCATCGAGACGCTCGTGACCCCGAGCAGGACCGGCGCCCATCAAAAAAGGCTCTGATTCGTCGCCGCACGCAATCTGCCAGGCCTTCTTGAGATCAGCCGCAGGATAAACAGCAGCCCCTGGCACCAATGCAGCCTCCGGCGCATTAGCCGGAGCAACGATAACTTTGCGCAGACCCGCACGAACCAAGGCCTCGACCGTGGGAAGAATGCCCCGCACCGCTCGGACTTCTCCGCTCAGCGCAAGCTCGCCCAGGGCAGCGGTGGGTACGGTCCAAGGGGGGCTGCCACCATTCCTGGCTGCAAAGTCGGCCCCCACCAGCGCCAAAGCGATGGCCAGATCGAGGCCTGTGCCGTGCTTAGGGAGGTCAGCTGGCGCGAGATTAACCGTAATCCTCCGGCGGGGGAACGGCAACTGAGCCGCGTTGACCGCAGAGCGAACACGCTCTCGCGCCTCCCGCACGGAAGACCCTGGAAGTCCCACAACATGAAAGCATGGCAATGTGCTGAGGACATCAACCTCTACATTGACCAGAGCACCGCAGACACCGGAGACCACGGCAGATGGGACCGTCACCGACACGACTGAAGACGTTGCCAGGGACATGCCAAACCTGAGGTCACAGCTGTTTCCCTGAAAACTCAGGCAGTTGGACCTACTTGCAGCAACTTGCCGCTATTGCCCCGCTGTCCGAGACTGTCCCGATAGCGAACACCTAACAACAAAATCAAGCAGGTTTGCCAGCAGGCAGGCGCCTCCTCAGCAGGCCAGTTCTTCGGCACAGGATTGGTCTCATGGCGCTGTTTAAGGTACGACTTGACTCCGGGATCGACACAGCAGTCTCGCCCGAGGCGCAGGTCGACAGCCCAACAACCAAGACCAAGAAGGGCCAGAATAATGAGTCACCTCGAAGCAGGCGCCGCAGCACCGGACTTCTCAGTAACGGACCATCAGGGCATCCAGAGAAGCCTCATCGATTATCGCGGCGCCCACCTCGTGCTCTGGTTTTATCCTCGGGCCGACACCCCTGGATGCACCACCGAAGGTTGCGGATTCCGCGACATCTACAGTGACTTCGAAGCGAAAGGCGCGGCAATTGTCGGGGTCAGCTTCGACACCATCGAAGAGAATCGGGCCTTCGCTGAGAAGTTCTCATTCCCCTATCCGCTGCTCTGTGACCGTGACCGCACCATGGGGCTGGCCTACTTCGCGACCGACGAGCCCGGCACCGGAGGATACGCCAAGCGCATTGGCGTGCTCATTGATCCGGAAGGCAAAGTGGTTGAATACTGGGCGAGCGCTTCGGCGGCGGAGTTCCCACAGGAGGTGCTGGACAGGATTCCCTGATTCGGCCCAACTCAAGCTCTCAGCGCGGGCCCGCCGAAAAGCAGCCACACGGCCACAGCGGTGAGCAGCACGGCCATAAATCGCTCCACCCAGCGGCCCTGCTCCTCAAGAACCCGTACCGCACCCGTACCGGCCAGGATTGCGGCGACAAACATGTACCAAAGAGCATCAATGCACATGGCCAGAGCGGCTACGCCGGCCCGCTGCGCGGCGCTCGCATCGACCGGCAGAAACGAACCCAGCAACGCCAAGAAGAACACCGCTATCTTCGGATTCAGGAAGGCCACGAGAAAGCCCTCAGCGAAACCTGCCAGACCAGGCTCACGGGCTTCACTCGGAGGACTCGCTGGCGCCACTGAGTTGCGCGCCGCCTGCACCGCCATCCACAGCAGATAGCAGCCGCCGAGCACCTCGATAGAGCGAGCCAGGCCGGGGTTGCTGGCCACCACGGCCGAGACCCCGACCACCGCGCCAAAGGCGTAAATGCCGACCCCGATCCCGTGACCCAGTCCACACAGCATGCCCCGCGATCTGCCGCCGATCACGGTGCTCCGCACCACCACCGCCAGACTCGGTCCGGGCGAAGCTGCACCGGTAGCGCAGACCGCAGCAATGGACAGCCAGACCGCCAGTTCCATCAGCCGCCCCCCTCTGCACGCACAGCAAAAGGAGCCTGCTGCAGAGCCTGCTGCCAGGGCAACTCAGGCCAGATCCGATCGCGGAGACGGTGAATGAAACGAAGGGTCCACAGCGCATCGAGCCGACTGTGCAGATGGCGCTGCCGAACTTCGAGCCTGGCTGAGCTCTCACACGCAGACCAGACCGACTGGCTGAGTCCGAGCTCATCGACTAAAACTGCCAGGAGACCCGCAGGAATCGAACTCACCCCTTCCAGGGCCGGCAGCAACTCAGCAGCACGCTGGCTCTGCACCAGCTCTGCACAGCATGCGAGCCAGGCAGCGAGCTCGCTAAAGCTGCGCGGGTCATAGAGCCGAAAACTAAGCTCCGGATCGGGCTCTTCCACCAGCTTGGCCACCGCGGCACCGGTTCCAAACGGCACTCGATGGGAAACTCGACCCTGCAGGAGGATGGGCGAGCCAGCAGCACAGGACACCGGACCGAGCTTGGCCAGCTTAGCCAGCAGGTGGAAATCCTCACCAGCAGCACGACGCGGAAAGCCCCGCACCTTGGCGTAGGCGTCCGCACGCAGGACCAAGGTGCTGCCGATCGAGTAGTAGGACCAGGCTGATCCTGCATATCGAAGGCCTGCAACGTAGTAGCGCAGCGACAAATCGTAGAGCCGGATTGCTACCGGCGCCCGTGGATGGTCCTCGGTCGGCAGATGCGCAAAGGGCAGAGTGATGGCGGTCGACTCATCGTCGCCAAGCACCGCAGCAAAGTAGTCTTCGGGAACCTCAGCATCACCATCGGTGGTCCACAGCCAAGGGACCTCAACGGCGCCAGCGTCGATCAGGGCGAGGGCAAGATCACAGCCCAGCTTCCTCGCCAGCCCAACCCCCTCAGCTACAGGAATCCTGCGCCCGGGAGAGTCACGATCGACAAGCCAGAGGTCGAGCGCAGCTACACCCCGCTGCAGTCCCTCCCCGCCCAGCTCAGCTAGCAATTGCTGATTGGCCTTATAGACCTCCGGCTTGGCTCCCTCACCACTGTTGATGACCAGCACCGCCAGCGCCCGACCGCCACCAGCTACGGCAGCCCTTCGCAGACTCTCCAACAGTCGTGGAGCTCCATCAAGCTCGTCGCAACAGGGCACCACAACCACCCACTGCCAGCGCTCCCCGCGCGCCTGGACAGCGAGCCTTGCCTCAGGTTGGGCATAGCGCTCCAGGTACTGAGAGACCGACACTCAATGCAACCTGGGAAGATGTGGCAACTGCTCAAGGACTTGCGCCTCTAGATTGAGAAAGAACTCCAGGCGGGAGTCGATCTCATGGACCTCAAACCAACATTCAGCAAGCTCAAGATAGAGACCCTGATGACGCCGTTCAGAGGCCGAGATGTCCAGATAAAGATCCTTCAAGGGGCCGGGCTCGAGAGCATCGGCGATAAGGCCGAACCGTTCGCAACCGCGCGCCTCCACCACGGAGCCGACCACCAACCGATCCAACAGCCGCTCGGCACCGCTGCTACGAACCTGCTTGAGAAGACCCGCCATATACAGGTCACGCTCATCAGCGGCGAGTTCAATCCCGCGCTGCGCGAGCAGTGCGTAGACCGCCTGAAAGTGCTGTAGCTCCTCGATGGCCAGCGCGATCATTGGCGCAATCAGCTCCCGGCGATCGGGATATCGAACCACGAAATTGAGGGCGGTCGCAGACGCTTTGCGCTCGTTCGCGGCGTGGTCGACGAGAAAGGCGTCGAAATCCGCCAGAACAGCGCTCAACCACTGCGGGGAGGACGATGAACGCAGCTGAAACGAGCTAGGCAGGATGAACCCCTGGAGTAACCAGGGTGGGCCACCCTGATCTTTGCGCGAGCGCTGCATAGTAACAGGCACAAAACAAGGTTAGGCTCCGATCACATGCTCACTTCCGCCCAAGATCTGCTTCATGATCCGGAGCTCGCGCTCGACCCCATCTGCCGCGAGCTGGTGCCGGTTCTGCTAGCCCCCAGCTCACAGAGCTCCGCCGGGTTCCCCTACCTGCATCGACCGGCCTTTACCCGCCTGCGAGACTGGGTCCCGCACATCCTCTCTAGTGGACCCAAGGTCCTCAAAGCCCTGCAACGCATCGAGAGCAGGATCGCGCAGTTACCGGAGTCTGAAAGAGCGAAGCTGACCAACGCCAGCCGGGTGGTGCGCCAGGTGGTCAACACAGCTGCGATCACCGCCCCCTCAACACTGTGGCTGCTCCGCTTTGTGCTGAGTGCACTGAGCGAAGAGGGCATCTGTCAGCGACTGCTGGACGGCGAGGTCATTTCTCCCTCCTCCTGCCCGCCATTGCGGGCCGAAGAACTACGCATCGATCTCAACCTGCTGCTCTCCCGTAGCTATGTAATTCGCTCGGGCGACGGTGTGCGCATTGGCGAGAACTCCACTGCGCGGCGCGTAATTGGCGAGCTCAAGCCACTGCCCAAGCACATTCCAGCTGCCCTGACCGAACCCTGGAAGCGAGCTTTCTCCAGCGCTGGTGGCAGTGCTGAGGAGAGCGCTTTGTTGCTGGAGGTAGCCGCCAATCCGCCAACCATCAGCAACCGGGAGGCAGGGCGCTGGGCGGCGCTCCCCGAAGAAATTGAGATCGGCTGGCGCTTGGTCCCAATGGTCCTGGGTTTGTGGGCCTCCGGGCGCCTGAGCGAACTTCTCGCTCGGGACCAGGTGAGTGAAGGCTCACTGATCCCAAGCAACCCCCAATTAGACCGTGCCGCGCGAGAATTGCTACAGGCAGCTGGAAGCCTAGATGAACACGGCGTCTGGACCTCAGTCGGACGACGACTGATGAGCCGCGGGGTCGGGTCCTTCGGCATCATTGAGGCCTATCACCCCTACATGAACCAGCTGCGAGAGGTACTGCGACAAGGGCGGGGCGCAGTGCACGTGCAGCGCGCCAGCAACATTACCGCCAGTCAAGAGGCCAACAGAAAGACCTTTACCGCGGCAAACGACGCCCTGGACCGATTCTGTGCGGCAACCGGCTTCCGCTACCAGGTGTTCATCGAGCACGCCATTGGCCGCGGGGAGGCGACCCGACAGCGCTTCGAGCGCAACAGCAAAGATTGGGTCCACTACTTCGGCGCCGATCTGGAGGACGCAGCGATCGATGCCGCCCTCATCGAGCGGGAAGCCGGCAACCTTCCCTCGGAGATGCGCTTTGTACGCAAGGCAGACATTGGTCAGGCCAAATTACTGATTGAAGCCATCGAAGCTGCCGACCTGCCTACAGAAGGTGCGGTGATGCTGGTCGGAAATGGCTTCCACGAGGTGCGCGGACAGAGCGATGAACACATGGTTGAGATCTTCGCTGCCTATGAACGGGCAGGGATCCTGTTGTTGTTCACTGAAGAGAGTGCACTCTCCGTTGACGACCTGTTGGAGACCGCCTGGAACACCTACCACGCCGGCTTCCGCTACGTTCACGAACGCTCGGGGCAGGGGCTACGACCGGCGCTCCCTGCGGCGCCGTCCACCATGGGTCGACCGCTGCCAGCAAGCTGGACCGAAGTAGCCACCCGAGCCGGCTACGTGCGGGCCGCTGAATTCTGCAGTAAGAGCCGCACCATTCACCCTTATCCCACTGCCAACGGACACAATCCCTCCATCAGCCACAATCACTTCTTTGTACCGGCCCGCATCGCAAACCGCCTGGGACTGACCAGCTAAGCACCCTGCTCGAGTCCCTGGGCCCTGGCGCGCTACTCGCCGGCATGAACACCCGAATCGCCACTGCCATCGATTCCACCGCCGTGTTCATAGTCGTTGTTGTGGACTCGATAGCCCCAGGCGCTGTCATTCTCAGGCCGGATAAAGCCGGCTGGATCGGACTCAGGCGCCTCGTAGCTGTCACTACCACCTGCGTCGATCATGACCCCCATTGATCGGCAGCGTGGCCGTGACTCGATGCACTCTCCAGAATGATTACCAAGCCCCCAGCCCGAGCGGGAATCGCTGCTGTAGTGGTCATCGCCCCCGTTGTCCACGGCGAGCCCGATGCCATTACAGTTACTGGCCCCCATGCCAAGACTGCTGAACCGATAGCGGTCGTCACCCTGCTCGTTGATCAGGACGCCGGTGCTGAAGTCGTGGCCTGAGCCCTGCATCACCCCCCGCGGCGGCAACTGCTGATTGAGAAAATCATCGCCCGTTCCCTCATCCACCAGAATGCCCAAAGCATAGTGTGCAGCGCCACCCTGCACGTACCAGAAGGCGTCATAGACATCACTGCCTCCACCATCAGCCAGCACTCCAGTACCCTGCCAGTAGCCGGTCCCCTGGGCGAACACCCCGGCGCTATAGCTGTCATCTCCACCGCGATCCCTGAGCATCCCGACACCACCGCTCAAAGAGTCCATCCGAGCCCCAAACCCAGCACCCTGGCAAAACGAGGAATTGGCCGTCGCAGGCATCTGAGCTGACGGGTAGATCCCTGGCGTGCCGCCAAAATCCGGGTGACCATGAGCGCAGTCGTAGCGGTCGTCACCACCCGCATCAATCAGCAATCCTGCGCCGCCAACCCAGGAGAAGCCCTGCGAATAAGCAATGGAGCTGTAACTATCGCCGCCCCCCCGATCGACGAGCAGTCCAATGCCCCACTGGCCGGCACCCTGGCAGCCAGCCTCACACTCATAGGAATCGTCACCCCCGTCATCATGAAGGACTCCGACTCCCACATGCCCATAGCCCTGAGACATGCGTAGAGAACGGTAGCTGTCATCGCCTCCACCCAGATCAAAGAGAATGCCGTAGCCGTACAGGCCGGCGCCCTGGCGGCCCTGGCGACTAAGACTCTGACGAGCATTGGGAAAATCCTGGCTGGGACCGAAGCGGCCGGCCTCATCGGCGGGCAACAGAAAGTCAAAGTGGTCGCTGACTTCCTCGTAGCCATAGAAGTCATTGCCATTGAGATCGACGAGCACCGAGACCCCGTTTTGCGCCGATGTGTTAGCCCCAGCCGGGATCCGATACTCATCGTCACCGCCCAACTCGAGCATGAACAACAGATCCTCCGGCAGCTGCCCCTCAGGAAGCTCGTAGCTGTCGTCACCGAGACCGCCTATCCGCAGCAAGCCGGCTTCAGTCTCAAGCTGCCAGTCAATCGCGTGATCGCTGCTAAAGACGGACCAATCGGCATGCTCAAGGGCGAACAGTAAACGTGCTGCGGCGCGGTAGCTGTGGGTGGCTCGAGAGCGCGAACGAAGGAAGTCCTGCACCTCTTCACTGTTCACCTCAAGAGAGCCATCGGGATGCGGAAGGATGTGGTTACCGCCTCTCTCGAAGACCTCCTCAGGACTACCCTCGCTCCACTCAATTCGCTCATCACGGCGGTAGCGGGTCTCCAGAGCATGCGCAATGGCATCGAAGACCGGCACCAACTCCCACCCGGCAAGCTCAGGCAAAACTCCGTCCGGCTCGCAATCACTACCGGCAATCTCACACAGCCCGGCGAGGGCGGCAGCAAAGTCACGTGAACCAGTGCTGGCAGGATCCAAGGGCGGATCCTCGACCGCACGATCCAGCATTGCAGCAGCTTCACGGACGCTGCCAGCCAAACCGTGATCAGAATCGCTATAGACATCCAGTCGAGCCGTGACGCCGGCCACATTGCAGCCAGCACGCAGCGGGGCATCGCGCCAGAGTGGATGGAGTGGCAGTAAGAAAGCGTCATCGGTTACTGGCCTGCCCAGGGGCGGCCGATTGTCCCAGTCCTCGTCAAGAAATTGGAAAGCGTCGCGCTCCAGGCCAGCGTAATCCAGGACCTCATCGAGCAGCGGGGCATTCCCATCCAGGCTGCAGTCCGGCGCTGCTGGAGCCTCATCCCAGACGCGAGTTGGGCCCCAGTCATGACGCTCATCCACTGCCGCGGCGGTGCAGCCCAACAGCAACGACCCGGCACAAAAGCCCAGCAATTGCGGCTTCACCTCAGGCCTCACCGGAGCCGTCGGCCCGAATCTCAAAGCCGTCCAGACCTCCGCCAGCGGCGCTCCAACTCAGCTCCACGTGGTCCACTCGGGCTGCGGGCGGGCCTCTACGTGCCCAGGTAAGCAACTTCTTGAGCACATCTTCAGGACCCTCAGCCAGAGCCTCAACCCGACCGTCTCGCAAGTTGCGCACCCAGCCCACCAGCTCCAACCCGCGGGCCTGGCGCTGAGTACTGGCCCGAAACCAGACCCCCTGAACCCGGCCACTGATCAACAGATGAAGGCGCTGCATAGATTCCAATTCTATCGGTGGCCTGAGAGCAGTCCAAGACAAGCTTCAGGCAACGGGATGTACCCGCCACCAACCGCCGAA
>DJIF01000119.1 GCA_002433485.1 Deltaproteobacteria bacterium UBA6601 | reverse complement strand
CGCCAAAACCCATTGCTTCTGCGGTGCGAATGGCGTGGTGGAGGGAGTCACCGCTGTCGAGTTGAGCTGGCCGGCGCGAACAGAGCAGCTGAAATACAGTGGGGCGCTCGGCCAGCATCTCTGCCATCAAGCGCAAGTGCCTTTTGAACGGCAGCATGGTGGGCGCGGTGCCGCCTTCATGAAGCTCTTCCAAGCTGTCCAGGGCGCTGATCAGACCGGAAAAAAGCCAGATGCAGACTCTATGGATCTCTGCTCCTGATGCACCCGCCCCTGCGGCGTGCAGAGGGCGCAGGTCGATCTCATCCAGTCGTGATGGAAGCCCTTCTTCGTCTTGATGGATGCAGGCGTAGACTGCCTCAGCAAGTTGGGTCAGCCCTCGCTCTCCGACCCGCGGGTGAAAGGTAATCTCGCCGACATCGTAACTGCGCAGTAGACGGGTCAATTCCTGGGCTCTGAGGAAACTCTGGAAGTCGAGGGGCAGGAGATTCCCGCTGATGAAGGTCTCACCTTCCAGGAATTGCAGGTTGAGCGGTTGGGGTTGAATCTCGAAGTGTGCCGTGAGCAGGTCTCTCAGCCCTTCTCGGGCGCGGATCACCAGGGCGTTGTTGCTCTGGTAGGTGCGCAAGGCTCGGAGATAGACCTGCAGTCCCAGCACCAGCTCGGTGGCGCGCTCCTTGAGCTGCTGGTCCATGCCGCCACCGCTCATTCAAGCTCTCCGGTGTCTTCTGCGGCTAGAATTCTGGCTGACTCTGCCATGTAGTCGATGTCTTCGTTAGTGGTGGTTGGGTCCTTGTTGAGTTGCTCGGTGCCAGCTTCACTGATGCGGACCTGCTCCTGGCGGATGGCCTGCTTTACTTCGTCGGGCACCGACCAGCGCGCCAGGACTTTCTTGATGGCTTGAAGGGCATTGGGGTTGTTGCTGCGGAGTAGTAAGCGGGCTACTTCAATCTGGTATTCAAGATTCTCCCGTGAGCCGAAGATTCGGTACTCCAGCAGTACTTCGCAAAGATATTGGTTGATCACCGGCAGTCTGGTGTGCCGACCAACGCAGCGGGCAGCGGCGATACGTTCGCTGAAGTCTCGCTTGCCGAAGTCCCGTTGTTTCATGAATTTCAGCACTTCACGCAGCAGGGTCGTATTGCCGTTTTCGCCAATGAAGCGCAAGGTCAGTATGCGGATCCCCTTGTCCGTATCCATAAGCGCCTGCTGAGCCATGTAGCTGAGGGTCGGATTGTAGCGCGCAAAGACCTTGCGCATGACCTGGCGGCGGACGCTGGGATTGGCCGATCTGTAGCCGCCCATCGCCAGGACAAAGGCCTCATCGGTACCGAGCTCAGTGAGCTTCTCCACTGCCTCTAGCGCCTCCTCACTGTTTTCGCTAAGCAGGCGGCTGGAATAGTACTGCATAGGGGCTTCTTCAGGGGTAGCAACGAAGCCCTTGAGGTTGTCCCTCAGCTCTTCGCGCTCTACCTTGCCCAACAAGCTTGAGACCGCATCAGAGTCGATCTCTGAGAGCGCCGAAAGCGCGTCTTCGAAGCTGTCAGGGGCGGCCTCGATGAGAGGCAATAGCGCCTCGAGTCCATCTCCCTTGTCCATCATCTGTTGCAGTACGCCAGCTGTGCCGCCGCCCCGCTTGGCGATGGTGCTAAGCATGCGGTTCAGGTCATCCACGGCACCCATTCTGGTCATCCCAGCGATGACATTAAGAATAATGTCGTGGGAGCCCTCGCCGACGTCGTTTGCGAGCTCCAGGAAGCGATTGAAGTCACCGATTTCTTTGCTTACTGCCTCTACGATGCGCGGTTTCTTGCGAGTCTCGGTATCTTCCGGCTCCAGTTCGACCGAGAGGCTGCACCAGTCAAAGGCTTCTTCCTTGAGCGATAAGACTCTGAAATCATCGGGGCTGAGCTGGATCAGGTCCTCTTCGCCCTGCCTGGCATTCGACTTCGCTGCAGGGCCACCCAGAAGTGCCTTCCAGCGGGACAGGTCTTCCTGAATGCTGGAAGACTGCTCGCTGCTGCCCGCTACGGTGCGGATGAGCACGCGCGCTACAAAGACCTGGATGTGGTTGAGGTTCTTGCGCCACAGGGCTGTGACGATGTCTTCGTTGTCTTCGCTCTCGCTACAGATGATGTGGAGCAGTTCGCGAAGTTCGCCCCCATCGACTCCCGGTTGGAAGACAATCTGCCGAGCGCCTTCTTCAAACAGGGTGAACCACTGTCGTGCGTATTCGCCATCGCTGGGCGGCTGGTCGCCCTCCAGGAAGGGGCCGAAGGGGCTCAGATTGATACTGACCTGGGTGAGTTCAGTGGCTAGTGCTGCTTGTCCGGACAGTTCGTTGAGGTGCGCTTCATACTGATTCCCACGCGCTTCATAGAGGCGATAGGAGCGCATCACCTTCTCAAGGTTGAGCAGGAGCTTGCGCTGATTGGCCAGCTCTTCGGGGCGCGGCGCGTTGCTGTGCTGGGCTTCCTGCTCCATCCGGTCCTTGCTCGGCAGGCTCGTTTTGTGGCGCAGCTTGGAACGTCCCGAGCTGCCAGCCAATTTTGCGATCGATTGCAGATCCTACCAGCCTTTGGCGTGGAGTTCGTGGTCTTCAGCAGCTTTGTCTGGCTTGTGGCTGGCGGGATGCTTGTCGTCGGCGCTGCCAGCGCTTAGGAGGCTGGCGTCCGGAACTGCAGTTGTTGGCGAAGCCCATCCAGTAGTTCGGTGAAGATTCCGTCGAGATCGTAGCGTTGTTTCCAGTTCGGATAGTCTCGCTGGAAGGCCCTTGTGTCGCTGATGTACCAGATGTGGTCGCCGATCCGGGCCTGTGGGTCATAGCTCCAGTTGAGGCTCTTGCCGCAGCGGTCCTGAGCCAACTCGATGGCTTCAAGCATCGAGCAGTTGGAGTGAGTTCCGCCGCCGATGTTGTACACCGCTGCTGCACGTGGTTTTTGGAAGTAGTGCCAGAACGCCTCTACCAGATCACGGCTGTGAATGTTGTCTCTGACCTGCTTGCCCAGGTGTCCGAATACGGTATAGGCCTGGCCGGTGAGAGTGCAGCGCATCAGCCAGGCGAGGAAGCCGTGGAGTTGGGTCCCCGAGTGCGCCGGACCGGTCAGGCAGCCACCGCGAAAGGTCACTGTGTTCATGCCGAAATAACGACCGTATTCCTGTACCAGAACGTCGGCAGCGACCTTTGATGCTCCCATCAGGCTGTGGAGGCTGCTGTCGATACTCATCTCCTCGGGGATGCCATGCGCCGCATAGGGGTGGCTGGGATCGAGCTGCCAGCGGTGCTCATGTTCGATCAGCGGGAGCTGATTCGGTCGGTCGCCGTAGACCTTGTTGCTGCTGGTGAAGATGAAGGCTGCCTCAGGGCTATGCTGGCGGCAGGCTTCGAGCAGATTTAGGGTGCCGGTGGCATTGATGGAGAAGTCGACATGGGGGTTCTGTGCGGCCCAGTCGTGGGATGGCTGGGCGGCTGCATGCACCACCACTTGGATCTCTTTGCCGTAGCGTTTCCAGAGCCGCTCCATGGCTGCCCGGTCACGGATGTCTGCATCGCAGTGCTCATAGCCGCTCAGCTCTCGCTGTAATTCCTCGCGCTTCCAGGCGGTGCTGGCACCATCGCCGAACAGGTGACCACGCATGTCGTTGTCGATGCCGACAACTTCGAGTCCTCGCTCAGCGAAGAGTCGAGCTGCCTCCGAACCCACCAGCCCGGCCGAGCCTGTGATCAATGCCAGGGCCATGCCAGGTTCGCCTCGTAGTAGCTCAGGGGCTCACCTTGGTCGGCAGATAGACCTCTTCGAGGGCCATGGTCACTGCGTGCATCTGGTGCTGGGTCACGTCAATGCGCAGCTGGTGGCTGACATCTTTCTTGACCGGCGCGCCGCTTGGCTTGCGGGCGTTCATGACGCCACCTTGAGCGAGCGGGTCATCGGTTCCCTTACTGACCAGGAACTTGTTCTTACCAGCAAGGGGGCCGCCAATCTGCCAGGTGCTTAGCTTATGGAGCGAGCGGTCCAGGGTGAACAGCAGATCCGTCTGCGCGGGGATGTCCTCGCGCAGATGGGCCAGTCGCCAGCCGCTGATGATTCCTTCCACCGCGTAGGCGTGGTTGCGACGCCGCTTCAGGGTCGCGTGGGTATGTGCCATCCAGTAGCCCAGGGAGATGGCTACGTCAGCAAACAACTCCTTGTCTTTCCAGCCGCCTAGGTAGTACTCGACGAAGGACATGCTGCCCCACTGGAAGAAACCTTTGGTCTGATTGGAGTCGCGGTCTTTGATCCACGACTCAATGGTATAGCGCTTGGCCATGGCGGGGGCTGCCTTCTCGATGGTTGGGACGAGCTTGGTGCGTCCCAGTTGGTTGGCCGCCTTGGTCATGGCCAGCAGTGACTCACCATCGTAGTAAGGACTTGAGCGCTTGCTGCGCTTGGCGCGGCTATGGTGGTAGTCCTTGGCGATGTGCCCGTCGGGCAGCTGGAGCCACTGCAAGAAGCCCAGATAGCCGTCCAGCTTGGTCTCCAGTTCAGCCCGCCAGGCATCTTCTATGGGCGCCTCGGTCTTCAGGTATTCGATGATGGCCAGAGACACCAGGGCGACGCTGCCGGAGTGGATGGTGGAGTCGCCCGGATAGCGCATCGAGAGGGTGCCTTCGGCGGGCCCGGGGATGGTATTTGCGAACCAGAATTGGAGCCCTCGGTCGAGCGCAGCCCGGAGCGTGTCTGAGGGCCGGTAGCGATAGCAGGTGGCGATCCCCCAGAGGGAGCCAGCCTGACGCACCTGATGGTCGTCTTCGACCCAGGTACCCGCCAGCCAGTCGTACATGTAGCGGAAGTTCCCTTCCGGGAGCTGCCAGTTGATCAGGAAGGCAGAGCCCGCCTCATAGGCGGCCTCCAGCGTTTCGCGGTCCATTTGCAGCTTCAAGCTCTGGCGGGGGTCTTCCAGCCCGGTGGCACCGCTCTTGCGGGCCTTACTGTGCAGGTTCCAGCGTTGACTGGCACGAACGATAGCCATCGCCTCGCCGAGGTCGTCAGGGAGAGTGGTGAAGTCGAGCTTGTCGAAAGAGGGCCCCTGATAGATAGGAGCTGAGGCGACCTCTTCCTGGCTGGAATCCTTCTGGGTAGAACAGCCGCTAACCACGAGCAGCATGCCAATGAACAGGGATTGAGCGAGACGAGTAGTTGACATGAGCACCTCCAGATGAGGGCAGGGGAATATCGCGTATCGATGGCTGCGGCAAGATCGTCCGGTGAGAAACTGTCTGCGTCGCACACCCTGCCCCCCTGGCGCGGGCCCGCCAGGGCCGAGGTCTTGAAACCACAAACCACTAGATTGCAGCCGTTTTTTTTGCCGCTGCAGCTGTAGTAGAACGACAGCTAGGGTCCAAGCATTTCGCCGGGCAGGACAGAGCTGTTTTGTCTGTCGGTAGCTGAACCGCCTACCTGGAGTTGCTCTGTGGTGAAGCATCGAAGTCCAGATTGTGCCGGGCGCCGTGGTCTCGGCAGACAGTTGCCAGCTGCGGCTGTTCAGGGCTGGCTCTCGTGCCTCGTCGGTGGAGCTGTGCTGCTATTTGTTGGACTTGCTCAAGGCTGCTTCGCCAGCGGTCAGCTGGGTGGCTTCGATGACAACGACGGCTTTGCCGAAGAGGTTGATGAAGCTGGCACGGAGGACCCGGCAGACCTGCTGCAGCTGGTCCGAGGACTGCGCATCGCGTCGGTGACCATCAGCCAGGCGGTTGCCATTGATGTACTGCGAGATGGAGTCGAGCTGCTGGAGCCGACGGCGCCGCTCATCGCTGAGCGGGAGGCTCTGGTTAGGGTCTTTGTGGAACCTGGCGCAGGGTGGACCCCGAGGTCTGTTAAGGGCGAGCTGTTGTGGCGGTCGGGAGTCGATGAGTGGACGTTGAGTGAAGAACGTCTGGTGTCGGTTTCATCCCAAGCACAGGGTCCCGAGACCACCTTTGATTTTCAGCTGCCGGCCGCGGCGCTGACGGTCGACGCTTCGTTTTCCCTGTCTCTTTGGGAGCAGCGTGAAGTCGTTGAGAACCAGGAGCCTGCTGACTCGGATGGAGCGCGGTGGCCCGAGCAGGGCGAGCATCTGCTGGAGGTCCGGGCAGAGGGCGGTGCGCTGCGGGTGGTGTTGTTACCCATTCGCTACGAAGACGACGGCAGTCGACGGGTACCGAACATCGATGCAGAGATGCTGCAGGCCATTGCAGACCGACTCTATCAACTCTACCCGTTGCGAGAGCTGGAGCTGACGGTTGCTGACCCTGCGTCAAGCGATGTGGAATTGCGTCCTGACGGGACCGGCTGGAGTGAACTGCTCTCGGATCTACGCAGCGTACGGAGTGAGCGGGACATTCCTTTTGACAGCTATGTCCATGCTTTGGTGAACCCGGCTGATTCGATGGCGGAGTATTGCCCGACCGGCTGCGTCGCGGGCCTTGGCTATAGGGTTGAAGACCCAGGAGCAGCAGATAGCAAGGTCAGTGTCGGCACTGGTTTTGAGGCCACCCGTTCAGCGCGTAGCCTGGTTCATGAGCTCGCTCATCTTCACGATCGCGGTCATGCCTCCTGCGGTCAGGTGCCCAATCCGGATCTGAATTTCCCTTATGCCGGTGGTCTGATCGGCGTGGAGGGCTTTGATGTGCTCACAGGCACTCGACTTGACCCCAATCAATACGCTGACTTTCTTAGCTACTGTCCGGATCTGTGGGTGAGCGACTACACCTTTACCGCACTGCACGAGCGGATCGCCGCAGTGGAGGCCCTGCGCCTTGGCCGAGAAGCTCGGCCCCGACAGTCCTATCTGAGTTTTGCCGTGGCTGGAGATGGCTCCTTGAGCTTTGAAGGCCACGGCTACTTCAGTTGGGAGCGTCCTGATCCGGACTGGCGAGTGCAGTTTCTCGATCGAACCGGTCAGGCAGTGGCGACCGCTGATGCCAGTTTTCTGCGGTTCTCGGACCTTCCTGGCGGTACCCTGCTGGTACCGACGCCAGAGCTCGAAGTTGTCGCCCTGCGCATCGGCCGACGCAGCTATAGCCTGGCTCCATGGTGATCGCTGCGCTGGCTCTGGTTGGGAGTTGCTGTCGGCTTGGCCAGCGGGTCTAGGAGCACTGTTATGATTGCCCGCGATGCTTGCTTCCGCGCACCATGAGGTCCTAGCAGCAGTCGGTCGCTTTGAGCACGCTGCACCCGAGTTGGCCCTGGCGCGGAGTCTTGAGCATCGTCGAGACTGGAAGTTTCTGTTTCCCCTGGCCGCACTGGCGCCGATCCTGCAGTCCCTCAGTTCGGGATATCAGGTCTTGCTGGCCGGTGGTGAACCGCTCGCTCAATATGAGACCTGCTACTTCGATACTGCGACCAGGCATTGCTATCGGGAGCATCATCGAGGTCGAAGCAGGCGCTTCAAGGTGCGGATCAGATCCTATCTGGACCGTGAATTGACCCACCTGGAGGTCAAGGTTCGCGATGCTCGCAGGGTGACTCGCAAGCACAGCCTGGCGAGAGCTTTTGGCGACTTGGAGATGAGTGGCGATGAGGTGCGGCCCTTTGTGGAGCAGCACTCTGGGATGGAGCTCAGTTGCTTCGTGCCGAGCCTGCGCAATTCATTTCGCCGGGTCACCCTGCTGGGCGTGGAGCGCTGTGAACGGATTACCTTTGATCTCGGGCTCAGGTATCGGCTGGCTGCGCAGGAACGGGGCCTGCCGAGCTTGGTCGTGGCAGAGGTTAAGAGCGCCGAGCGGCGTCTCGGCACCCGGGCGCTGGCGGCATTCCGTGCCGCGCGGATGCGGCCGGTTAGTTTCAGCAAGTATTGTGTCGGCCTGGCCCTGGTCGTCCCTGGGCTTGGCAGCAATCGGTTTCGCCCTGTGCTGCGTAGGCTGGCACGCATTGAGGAGCAGTCATGAGTTCCCTGTTCTCCGGGGCCGATGCCCTGGTCTTTCATCTCTCCGCCAACCTGTTGTGCATCGCCCTGTTGGTCAAGGGTATCTACCTTCGATATCACGCCGCCGCTGAGTTCGCATTTGCGCATGTGATGCTCAATCTGGTGACCTTTGCGCTGGTCTGGTTGATGCACGGGACGACCATTGACATTGGCCTCGGCCTCGGCCTCTTCGCGATCTTCGGAATCCTCCGATACCGGACTCAGGCTCTAAAGATCATCGATCTGACCTATTTGTTTACCGCCATTGGCTTGGCCATCATCAATGGGATCGAGCATGAGCAGATTTCGGTGGTTGAGGTGGTCCTTCTCGATCTCGCAGTGCTGACCCTGCCTGCGCTCATGGAGTGGCGGTCTGCCCGTCGACAGCAGCAGACCATTAACCTCGTCTACGACCGGGTGGATCTTCTCGACCCGCAGCTAGAAGCTGAACTTATGGCCGATCTGGAGCAGCGCCTGGGGGTACGTCCTGTGCGGGTGTCGCTGGGAGAGATTGATCTGCTGCGCGAGACCGCGCACTTGACCTTGTTGGTGCGCCGGGGCTCTTAGTGCGGTGGGTTTCAGCATGTCTGGTGGGGCTATGCTGGCTGCTGAGTTCGGCCCCTGCCGAGGCTTCCCTTGAACTGCGCGGCGGCGCTGAGCTGGATCTTCGTCTGGCCCGTATTCTGTCGGCCTCGCTGGAGCAGGAGCTTCGCTATGACGGTCGCCCCGGGGAGCCACAGCAGTGGCTGTCGAGCGTTGAACTGGGACTGCGTCCACAGAAGTTCTTTCGGCTTGAGCTTGGCTATCGGATCTCGCGACGCTCACTTGGGAACACCGTGGAGCTTCGCCACAGACTTTGGCTCGCGGCGCGATTGCGGGCTCGCCTTGGCCCGCTTCGCTTGACCTTTCGGGAGCGCTATCAACTGCGTCCAGCGACTACTTTTGATGAGCTTCGTCAACACCTCGTAAGTAAAGCCACTTTGGCCCTGAGAAGCCACTCGCTGCCCTTTGAGCCTTCCTGTTGGGTCGAGCTGTTTGCCCGACTTCCAAAGGGCAGTTCACCTTTTCTTGCCGACAAGCTGCGCTTTGGTCTCGGCCTGATGTTACCGTTGGGCCTCTGTGAGTTGTCGCTTGAGGGTCAGCTTGAGCGATCGCTTCGGCAACCAGAGGAGCCTCTGCTGCCGATTCTTTCAATGCAGTTGGAGTTTGAAATGGACCTGCGCCGGTCCCGGCGCTAGGCAGGAAGACGCTTTGATTCGCGGATGGCGCTGTGCAACGGCGACCGCTTGTGGGTCAGTGAAGGGGAAAGCAGATGAGCGATCAGGATGGCAGCGGTGAGAACAGTGATGAGCGTGAAGAGCTGGTAGAGACGCTGTTCCATGGAACGGGTACGACCTACGACGATATTGCCCACCTGGCCACCTGGGGGCGTGACCGAAAGTGGAAGGAGGAGCTCCTATCCCACATTAAGGAGCCGGCGCGGATCCTTGATTTGGCCTGCGGAACCGGGATCCTCTTGTTGGAGATGGCCCAGCGCTTTGACTGCCACGTAACCGGGATTGAGCTCCGTAAGGAATACCTGGACCTCTGCCGGCAGCGTGCTGCTGCCCGAGGGCTCAATGACACCAACTTTATTCTTGGTAATGCTGAGGAGGTTGTGCTCGATGAGCAGTTTGATCACATCACCTCCTGCTACATCCCGAAGTACGTAGACTTGTCGCTGGTAGTGCCACACATGGTGGATATGCTCGCTCCCGGTGGCCTGTTCATCATGCAGGATTTCGCTTACCCGAAGGTTCCCTGGGTGCAGGTGCTGTTCGATGATCACTTTGAGCGGATGAGGGAGCGTTGCAAGGATCACCCGGACTGGAATGAGGTCTGGGAGCTGCTGCCCGATGTGCTCAAGCAGTCCACCTGGATCGAGGACACTGAGGCAGAGATGCAGAAGGCTGGACTGACCGATGTGACCGTCGTTGAGCAGTCGATGCGGATGTCTGCGTTGGTCTATGGGCGCAAACCGGGGCAGTAGTCTTCGGACTGCTTAGCTTCAGGGGGGCAGCGCCAACTCTGGCAGCTCGTCGGGCAGCGCCCCCAGCCACCGCTTCGCGACGCCCTTAGCGTAGCCTTGACGTAGCGCGCGACCCCCAGCAAGCGGCAGCCTGTCCGGTCTTGGCAGTGCAGATAGAGGGCCCCATCGCTCACCTAGAGCAGTGCCAAGCCCTTCGAAGAACGGCTCTGGGAAGTCCTGAACTGCTCTGGGCAGAACGATCGACCTGGGCCGGTGGAATTGGCTCAGACTTCGGCCACAGTCGAGGCCGAGGGCCCACCATGCCGCGCTGGCTACGGGTTGCGAGTGGCGACGCAGCTCGCTGGTGCGTCGAGCCAGTGCTCCGCCGTCCCAACCTCCCTGGGCCTGCTGCCAGTTGATGCTATGCGCCAGGTACAGCTGCGCTGCACCGCGCAGGGCCGCCTGCTCGCCAGCCGGTGGTAGGGCATGGACTTTCGACAATTCAGCTGCACTGAGCTCGATGAGGTTGAGTGGCTGCAAAACTTCTGGCTGCTTGCGGAGCGACTCCTCGAGGTGGCGCGCGATGGCTTCGCCCACACCGGTCCAGTAGGGCGCTGGGTAAGAGGACGAGGTGTTGAACCCATTGAGCACTCCTCGCTGGTGCAGGATTCTGCTCGCGCCGTTGCGGCCGGCTATGTAGGCCCGCAGTTCCCGGCTGCGCTGTTCCTCGCTGCGACAGGAATTTAGACTCTCAGTCCCTAATCGGGTTGCGGTGCTGGCGCGGATAAACTCCCAGTCGACCGCTTCGAAGCGGAAGATGGGGGACTCCAGGGAGAGGCCGCTCAAGCTCTCAGCGCGCGTCGTGGCTCCGGCCATGAGGGGCACGATTAGCAGGCTCGCAGCGAGGACTCGGGCCTGCTGACGCCACAACTCTCCGGCGCCCAGGGCCAGAGCAAACAACAGCAGTGGGTAAAGGGGCGCTGCGTAGCGCAGGGACAAGGGATAAGCGACCTGCGGTGCTGGCGGATCGTGCAGTTGAAATCGCACCAGTGAATACATAGCGATCCAGCTGCCAGTGAGCAGCAGGCCGCCAAGAGCAGCGCTGGGTATGCTGGTGGTGCGGTCACCGCGCGCCGCCCACAGCCCCAACAGCAGCAGGGCCGCGGCCGCAGAGGTGCCCCACAACCATCCGAGCCACCAGCCCAGCAGGCTGTCGGGGTGGCCAAAAAGGGCCACCAGTTGGCGCGGTGCGAGGAGTGTCTGGAGCTTATAAGGGACTCTGTTCAGCGAAGGCCACCCTTCACCGCCCTGGTAGATGGTCACAAAGGGATGGCTGCCAGCGGTCCACCACTGCAGCAGCCAGGGGCTAAGCCCCAGCGCGATTCCTTGCAGGAGCTGAGGAAGGCGATTTCGTTGGCCGCTCAGATGGATCCAGAGCAGCACTGCAGGAATGGCGAAGAGGCCGGAAAAACCGGTGAAGGTTGCGCTGCCCACCACCAGGCCACCGAGCAGAGTAGCTCCCCGCCCTTTGGTGCCGAGCAGCAGGCAGAAACCTGCGAGGGCCAGGCAGCCTGCTTCATAGTGATTCCCCCAGGCCAGACCGGAGATAAACAGCCAGGTGCGTGGGGGTAACAGCAACAGACCGAGAAATGCCCAGGCTGCGGGGGCTCCGCTGATGCGTCGCAAGGCCTGGCTCCCGGTGATCGCCAGGAGCAGTAGGAAGAACAGCGGAATCAGCTTCCAGGCCAGCCAGCTCCTGGGCAGGACGCTGAATAGTGCAGTGCCCAGCAGGGCGTTGAGGCTGCAGCCACCGCAGAACTCCCGGTACTGGAGTGCGAAGGTGTCGCTGAGGCCGCACTCCAGCATCCACCAGGCCTGGCCTGCGTTCCATAGCTCTTCGGCGTCGACCTCGATGATGTCGGGGTTGTGGACATTGGCCAGCTGGAGGGTGGCGAGGGCGGCCAGGGCGAGGCCCGGCAGCAGTCCTGCCAGGCGCAGCTTCATGGACTTGTGGGTTCCACGAATAGGTCCGCGGCCTGTTCGACCTGGAGCCCCGGGATTCGCTGTCGCTGCCAGGCTTTACCGTCCCCGTTGCGGGGGCGTAGCCAGCGCACGCGGTGCTTTAGGCTGCGAGCCACCAGATAGGGGTCTAGCGCCGCGCCGCCCACCGAAGGGGCGAGCAGCCAGGCCGGCCATGGTTGCGGCCACTCGCCTGTCAGTGGGCCTTCCCACCACAGGGTGACGGGAGCGTCGATGAGCGCTATGGGACCTCCCTCGCCGACCAGCGCGGCGGCCCAGAGCGCTGCTAGACCGGCAGGTCCAACGCCGATAAAGCCAATCTTTGCAGGGTTTACTCCTGGCAGGCCGCGAAGCCGACGATGAGCCTCAAGGACATCCTCAACGGCCAGTCCCAGTGCGGTACCCAAACCGTCGATGCCCCAGCGGGATGCCTGGAGGTCGGCGTCGGCCCCTTGCGCTACGGCCGGTTGCACGAAGACCATGGGGACATCGGCTGGCAGCGCCTGGCTATCGGGTATGGAGCTGGTTTCCGGCGGTCGGTCCTTCCAGCTGACTCCATCCAACAGAGGCTCGTCAGCGACCACTACGATCCAGCCGCTGCCATCCCCCCCAGGGCTGGCAGGCTGAAGCTTCATCCTTGCCGGGCCCAGGCCAGGGGGTCGCTTGAGGGGGGGCGCGCCCTCAATCAGCCCCATTGCCGCTCGAGCTGCTGATGCTCGGATTGGCCCCGCATCGCGCCAGGGTGGGGGGCCCTGTTCAATATGGCCAGGTGCTCGGGTCCTGCGGGCAGTCATCAAGAGTCTCTGATCCAGCTGAAAATAGTCCCGCTGTAGCTGGTCGAGGAGCCTGCCATGGCGTTGCGGGTCGGAACTGCGGCCAAGCAGAGCCTGCTCCAGAAAGAACAAAGATTCGACAGCCTGTGCGTCGCTGACTCCATGGCTTGCTGCCGGCCGAATCGTCAAGGGTGCTCGGTCCGAAATGGGCAGTGGAGTCTGGTTCAGACTGGGGTCCTGCCAGAGCAGGGCGGGCCGAGCGCTGGGGGGATTTCCCGGGCGACAGGCAATCTGCGCGAGCCAGTGCTGTTGATGTTGTTGAGCGCCTGGTAGTGCGCCGCACGAGCACAGTGCCTGGCCGTTCTGGGTTGTGAATGCGTATTCCGCTGCCCCGATCACTGCGGCGTCAATACGGGGATCAGAGGCTGCCAGCAGGATGGCCCGTTCTGCGCCACCGGAGAAGCCCATTACGGCGACGGCTTCGCGCTGAATTGGGACCTCAAGACGGCCGGCCAGGGCCGCATCCAGGCCACCCCACAGTGCTTTTAGTTCCCAGCGCAGCGGCGGGCGGCCGCTGCGTCTTCCACGCAGCTCGCCGTAGAGGCCTTCGCTGAAGTGTGCCTGCAGCCAGGGTGGTGGTTGCAGAGCCCCGCCTTCGCTGCCTCGCGAGGCGACCGACAGGACCGCCCAGCCCTCGCGGGCGAATAGTTGGCCGCGGGCCGCGACCTCCCGGGAGTAGATTCCAGCGCCCCAGTGGCCATGAGTGTTTAGCAGCAGCGGCAGTTCTCCTGCGGGTAGTGGTGAGGGCAGCAACAGGTGCGCGTGAACTTCACTTTCGCCGTCGCTATGTATCCAGCGCAGCGCTTGAGCGGTGAAGCCTGGTCCTGCGACCCGGGGCCCTGACTCCAACTTGGGTGACGGGGGGCGAGGAAGGCTCATGCCGCTCGCCTCAAGCAGTAGGCTCCGGGCGCCCTGTAACTCCCGCTCGCTGCAGAATTGTTCCGCTGCAGAATTGGGTTCAGAGGGACTAGCGCAGCCGCTCAGGGTGATGCCGACAGCGGCGAAGAACAGGATGTAGAGTGCTCCGCTTGGAACGCTGATGCGACCATTACAGTGGCGGAGGGGCGCCTGGCAGGGCTCGAAGCTGCAGTTCATCGGCAGCGGGTAAGCTCGCCCCTCAGTGCTCTGCGAGGATGCGGTTCAGCGTGGCGCTGGGGCGCATCGCCGCTGCTGCCAGTTGCTCGTTGGGTAGGTAGTAGCCGCCAATGTTCATGGCGTCCCCCTGGACTGAGTTGAGTTCGGCGATGATCTGCGCCTCGTTGGCACTGAGTTGTTCGGCCAGGCTGAGGAATTGTTGTTTCAACTCCGGGTCGTCCTCCTGCTCGCTCAGGGCTCGTGCCCAGTAAAGCGCCAGATAGAAGTGCGAACCACGGTTGTCCAACTCGCCCACTTTGCGTGATGGGCTCTTGTTGTTGAGTAGGTAGCGGGTCGTTGCGCTGTCCAGGGCTTCCCCGAGCAGACGCGCGCCAGCATTGTTGTAGCGTTCGCCCAGGTGCTGGAGCGATACCGCCAGGGCCAGGAACTCGCCGAGCGAATCCCAGCGAAGGTGGTTCTCGGCTTCGAATTGCTGCACGTGTTTGGGGGCGGAGCCACCGGCGCCGGTCTCAAACAGCCCACCACCGTTCATCAGCGGGACAATGGACAACATCTTGGCGCTGGTGCCCAGTTCAAGGATGGGGAACAGATCGGTCAGGTAGTCTCGCAGAACATTGCCGGTAACTGAGATGGTGTTCTCTCCCCTAGCGATGCGCTCGAGAGTGAACCGGGTGGCCTCGATCGGGGAGAGGATGTGGAACTCCAGGCCTGCGGTGTCCTGCTCGGTGAGATAGGGCTCTACTTTCTTGATCAATTGGGCATCGTGGGCGCGATCAGCGTCCAGCCAGAACACAGCGGGGCTACCGGTCGCCCTGGCACGGCGCACTGCCAGGCTGACCCAGTCGCGGATCGGAGCATCCTTGACCTGGCACATGCGCCAGATGTCGCCGCGTTCGACCTGGTGTGTCAGCAGCTCGCGGCCGCTGGCGTCGGTCACTCGGACCCGGCCCGGGGCACTGATCTCGAAGGTCTTATCGTGGGAGCCATACTCTTCGGCCTTCTGGGCCATGAGGCCAACGTTGGGTACAGTGCCCATGGTCGTGGGGTCGAAGGCACCGTGTTCCTTACAGAATTCGATGACGGCCTGGTAGATGCCAGCGTAGCTGCTGTCGGGGATCACAGCCTTGGTGTCCTGAGTCTCTCCATCGCTGTTCCACATTCTCCCGGAATTGCGAATCATGGCGGGCATGGAAGCGTCGATGATCACGTCGCTGGGGACATGCAGGTTGGTGATCCCCCGGTCGGAGTCGACCATGGCCAGGGCAGGGCCGCTCTCGTAACTGTTGTTGAGGCTGGCCTCGATGGCTGCCCGCTGGTCCGAGTCGAGCTCCTGAATCTTGTGCAGCAGGTCGCCCAGGCCGTTGTTTACATCGATACCCAGCTGCTCGAGGGTATCGCCGTGTTCCTTGAACACATCGGCGAAGAAGCAGCGCACAGCGTGGCCGAAGATGATCGGGTCACTCACCTTCATCATCGTGGCCTTCATGTGCAGGGAGAACAGCAGGCCACTCTCTCGTGCGTCGTTGATCTGCTGGCTCAGAAAGGCGATCAGCGCCTTCTTGCTCATGACCGCTGCATCGATCACCTCGCCCTGCAGCAGTGGGAGACCTTCCCGCAGAGTGGTCACGTTACCTTCTGCGTCGATGTGCTCGATGCGCGCAGTGGTGGCCTCTGGCAGGGTGGTTGAGACTTCGCTGTGGCGAAAGTCACCGGCGGTCATGGTAGCTACATGAGAGCTAGAATCCGTGCCCCAGCTGCCCATGGAGTGAGGGTTGCTGCGGGCGTATTCCTTGACCGCGCTGGGGGCGCGGCGGTCCGAGTTGCCTTCGCGTAGCACCGGGTTCACGGCGCTGCCCTTGATGCGGTCATAGCGGGATTTAGTGACCTGCTCAGCTTCATTGCTGGGCTCTTCCGGATAGTCGGGGACCTCAAAACCGGCTTTCTGTAGCTCGGCGATGGCTCCCTTGAGCTGTGGAACAGAGGCACTGATGTTAGGCAGCTTGATGATGTTGGCTTCTGGGCGTTTTGCCAGCTCACCGAGCTCGTTGAGGGCATCGCCGATGCGTTGGTCTTCGCGTAGGTGTTCTGGGAAGCGCGCCAGGATCCGGCCGGCCAGCGAGATGTCACGGATCTCGACGGCTACCCCTACTGGCCGGGCAAAGGCCTGAATGATAGGTAGGAAGCTGTAGGTTGCGAGCGCAGGAGCTTCGTCGGTTTTGGTGTAGATGATGGTTGGGCTGTCGGTCATCTCGGTCGGTCTCCGCGGCGCCCGTCCAGGGGCAGCCGGCTGTTGAGGAGCGCAGAGTCTACAGACTTTTGTGAATTGCGATCCAGCCCCGCGCGACAGCCGGGTTGGCTCCCGTATCATGCCGCCATGATCACCCTGATACCGATTCTGTTTGCAGTTGTCCTCTCTTGGGTCAGCTACCGAGCTCTGAAGCGTAAGCGGCTCATCGAAAATGTGCCGACTACCGATGTCCTGGGCATCTCCATGGGGCTGAACGAGGTGACCGGTACGGTGGAGTGCGAGGCGCCCATTTCAGCCCATCTGAGCAAGCGTTCGTGCATCTGGTACAGCTACACAATTCAGGAGTTCTACCGGCGGGTGAGCACCCGCACCGACGACGAAGGCAATGAGGTTGAGGAGGTGGATGAGGGTTGGGAAACCGTCGACTCCGGCTCTGCCGCAGTGCCGTTTCTGCTGCGTGATGACACCGGGGCGGTTCGGGTCATTCCTGAAAAGGCTGAGGTCACCGGTGAGCGGGTGCATGAGAGTCGCGCCGAGCGTCTGCCGAGGGATTTGTTGAGGCGTCCCAGTGGTCTGGAGCGCAGGAAGCCACCGGCTGCTGCGATCCCTTTTGCCGATCGTCGGTCGGCTGTTGCTAAGTACGATGGGGGTGCCGCGCTTTTCGACCTTGTCGAAGATGATGATCCTATTTTTGCCGAAATTCCGTATCGCCATCGTAAGGGTGGCACCGGCTATTACCGGCTTCGTGAAGAAATCATCGAGCCCGGAGATGAACTCTACGTTCTTGGTACTGGCCGCTGTCGCGACGACATTGCCGAACCGGAGCTTGCCTGGGATGAGGTGGATGACACCTTCATTCTCTCAGTCAAGGGGGAGGCAGAGATCGTAAAGAGCGAGCACTGGTCGGCAGTTCTGGGCTTTGTTGGAGCGCTGCTTGCGGTGCTGGGCGCGGTGTGGCTGCTGGCGGAGGAAGGCCACCTGCCCCTTGAGCGTCAACTGGGCCTGGTCCTGGGTGGGCTCGGCTACCTGGCCTGTGCAGGGCTGCTCTACGGGGTGATGCTCTACAATGGGCTGATCTCTGTTCGGCATCGAGTACTGCGGTCCTGGTCCCTCATTGATGTGCAATTGAAGCGACGTCGCGAGTTGATTCCTCGGCTCGCCGAGTGCGCCAAGGGCTACGCAAGTCATGAACAGGAAGTGCAGCAGGCGATGGCCGAGATGCGTGCCCTGAAGAAGCGGCCGGAGGCCAGTGGGATCCCCTCTGGCGGCCAGGTCCGGCGCGGGGTCAAGGCCGAGGTGGCTCAGCGCCAGGCGATGACCAAGCTCATCGCTCTGGCGGAAGGATATCCTGACCTCCAGGCCTCTAGCCTGTTTCTGGAGCTGCAGAACGGGTTGACCGACACTGAAAATCGAATTGCGCTGGCCCGCCGTTTCTACAATGACAGCGTTACGGTCTACAACGATCGGATCGCGACGCTGCCAGATTTGTTCGTCGCCAGGCTGGTGCGTTTCGGTAAGGCCAGACTGTATCGCCTGGAGTCTGACCAGGAGCGTCGACGCCCTGAGTTTCAGGTTTCTGCTTAGCCAGCCCGGTGGGATTGACTTTCATCGCTTCTCGAATCGTTGCAGCCTCCCCTTCGCTCCGGGCTAGACTGAGGCCATGTTACGTAAACTCTCCCTGCTCTTCCTGTTTGCGCTGATCACCTCCAGCTGTGCGGAGCGGTCGCGTCCTGCTGGCCCCGACGCAGGCGACGATGATGACGATAGCGGCCTCTCCGACGATGACGACAGCGGCGTGTCTGACGACGACGACAGCCAGGGCGACGACGACGACGACAGCCAGGGCGACGACGACGACAGCCAGGGCGACGATGACAGCCAGGGCGACGACGACAGCGAGGTCGAGCAGGACCCCTGCGCCAACGAAGCACGGCAGCTCATTTACGTCATCGACCATGACTATCGTCTGCATTCTTTCAGTCCGACCAGCCAGCAGTTCAGCCTCATTGGTCCGCTGAACTGTCCGGCCGGACCGTCCTGGTCGGAGTGGGGCAATGTGGGGCCGGCTACGCCCTTTTCCATGTCGGTTGACCGACAGGCCCGGGCATGGGTGCTCTACAGCAGCGGGGAGATCTTTCAGGTCTCTACTCAGGATGCCAGCTGCCAGAGCACCGGCTTTGTCGCCGGTCAGCAGAGCTTTAAGCTCTTTGGCATGGGCTTCTCTGCAGATGCCCCCGGTGCCGAGACCGACAGCCTCTACATTTCGGGTGGCGACTTCTCGCTGCTGGGCACGCTGGATCCTAATAACGCTAGATTGGGCTCTATTTCGATCCCGACTATGGCGGTCACCAGCCACGGACCGGTGCCTTCCGGTGAGTTCACCCCGGAGCTGAGCGGCAACGGCGACGGTGATTTGTTTGCCTACTATCCTGGGGTCGGCGGGGCGACCATCCGTTCGCTGGATAAGAGCAGCGGCTCTCCATTGCACAGCTGGTCACTGCCGGCCTCTTCTGGCACCGTCGCTGCCTGGGCCTTCGCCTATTGGGGAGGCAGCTTCTACATCTTCCTAAGCACCGGTGATTTGTTTAGCACCAGCGCCAACGTGTACCGATTTGACCCCAACTCCGGCAGCTACGAGCAGATTCTCAGCAACACCGGGAATGTGGTCGTGGGTGCCGGTGTGTCCACTTGTGCGCCGGTCAGCGCTGACTAGCATCTCGGCCTCGCCATATCCGGGAGTTGACTTGGTGGCCCTTACGAGGGAGAACCTGCTTCCTCGACCTCTTTCGTCGAGCTCGATTCATTTATTTTTCAGGAGGACGCTCCCTTGCGTGACCTTGCCAAGTTGATTCTTAATACCGTTCCCACTGCTGAAGCCCACTGTGATGGCCCCTGCGGTGTTTACGATCCCTCATCTGCGCGCATCGCAGCTGAGGCCGCCTTGTCGATGACGAAGAAGATCCTGGCCCTGACACCCCCCTCGGGAAGTGACGGTGCTGAGTGGGCCCGCTATCTCAATACGATGGCTCGCTTTGTGGCGATCAAGGAGGAGCAGAGCCACCTCGCCAAGGAGGAGTTGCTGGTTCTCTGGACCGATTACTTCAAGCCCGTTCACCTCGAGAGCAACCCTGGTATCCACGAGATGTTCTGGAAGGCTGCCAAGCTCTGCTCTTCGGTGAAGGTCGAGGTTAACCTTGAGCACGCCCAGGAGCTGATGGACACGATCAAGGAGATCCACGGCGTATTCTGGGCCACCAAGGGTCGTGAGGTTCCCTGGTATACCGCCAGTTGAGAGCTTCTGAACTGCCCAGGGCCGGCTGGCGCGAGTGGCTGCTCGTGCTGCTGGGCCGGCGCAGGTTGTTTCGGGTGCAGGGTCGGTCAATGTTGCCGACCCTGGCAGACGGAGACCTGGTTCTGGCCCTGCCCCTGGGCCAGAACAGCGGCGATCTGTTGGCCGGACACATCGTGGTCGCTGAACACCCCTTTAAGAATGGGGTTCGTTTGATCAAGCGCATCGAGGCCTGCGAAGCAGGTGCTTATCGCCTGTGTGGCGACAACCAAGAAGAGAGTACTGACAGTCGCGGGCTTGGTTCCTTCCAGGCCGCACAATTGCTTGCCAGGGTCTCCGCGCGAGCCTGAGAGTAATAGAATTCCGCCAGCAGCCGGGAAGCATGTCGACAGCAGCTCGGACCGGACTTTCCCACTTCCATAAGTGCCTGGGTTAGCTATTTTCGCCGCTGCCGGTGATTCAACTCGTGTTGATGTTGCTTGGAGCCGCCCGCAAATCAGCCATGGCTACGTTTCTTAGAGGTTATCGCCACCAAGGGCTACAACATCTTTGGTGGCATCAACTGGTGCGGGACGGTGGCTAGGTGAGCTCGGAGCTGCTGCTGGGAAGCATTGTGCAGTTGGCGGCGATGATGGCCATCGTTGGGCTGATGACGGTGAAGTCCTGAGCCCTGGCAAGCTCAATCGCTTCTTTGTTGCCCACCGGTCCTGTTCTAAGAGCTATGGCGGCGGGTCACCAGGAACACCAGCAGCGGAGCTCCCAGGGTCGCCGTGACCACGCCGACTGGCAGGTCTTGACCGGGTAGCACCCAGCGTGCCAGTGCATCGCAGCAGACCAGGAAGGCGGCGCCTACCAGTGCCGACATGGGCAGCAGGATGCGACGACTTGCGCCCATGCTCAATCGGACCAGGTGCGGCACGATCAGCCCCACAAAAGCGATGGGGCCACACCAGGCCACACATGCGCCTACACTGACGGCACCAAAGGCCAGGCATATGGTTCGGGTCCGGCGGACATTGACGCCCTGGCTGTGGGCGCGGTCTTCGCCGCCGAGCATGGCCTCCAGGGCCCTCACCTGGCAGAGCAGCGCGACAGCACACAGCAGAACAATGGGGCTGAGCAGGATGACTCCTCGGTAGCCGACCTGGCTGAGGTGTCCGAGAGACCAGCGCACCGCTTCGAAGGTCGAGGCCATATCGGCTTGAAACTGCAGGCCAGTGGTAATTGCTCCGGTCGCCAGGGTGATGGCAATGCCTGCGAGTAGCACGTCGTTTATGCTCGCTCGCCCCGAAGCGGCGATGGCTGCAATGGCAAAGGTCACCAGCAGGGCTCCAGCGAAGGCTGCCAGTGCAACCATTGGCAGGCCGCTTCGCGCGCCGGGAAACAGCACCAGTACGGCCAGGGCCCCGAGGGCTGCGCCGGCGGTCGTACCGACCGTGCTCGGTGTCGCCAGGGGGTTGTCGAACAGGGCCTGATATGCGGCTCCGCAGAGTCCCATACTGGCGCCAACCAGCGCGCCCAGCAGCACTCTCGGGATCCGCAATTGGGTGAGGATGAAGTGGCTCTCCTCGCCCTGTAGTCCGCTCCCTACAAAGGGTGCGCTGATGATCAGACCACAGCAGCCGAGCCCGAAGAGGAGGATGCGCACTGACATCAAAGGGCCTCACTGCCCGGTAGGTAGTAGCTGCGACCGTCCACTTCACGCAGCGCCAGTCGCATTGAGAACAGCTCTTCAAGGGCTTGGTGCAGCTGCGGCTCGTGGAGCTCTGCCTGGAATAGAACCCGACCCTGCTTAAGACCAAGCACGACAACCGGGCGTTCGGAGCTTTTCGCTGCCAGATGACTGATGAGGTTGATGTCGTGGGTCACGCAGAGCACCGCTCTGCCAGCCTGCCATTGTGATCGAATCATCTGATAGAAGGCCACCTGCCGGGCTGGGTCGAGGTGGTTGGCCGGCTCATCGAGGAGGAAGGCTGAGGCGTCCTGGGCGATGAGGGCGGCCATCATTACGCGCTGAAATTCGCCGCCAGAGAGGGTCGTAAGTATTCGGTTCTCCAGAGCTTTGGCGCCTGCCTCCTGAAGGGCGTTGCTGGCGGCGGCCGCGGCACTGGAGCGGCTCTCATCGAAGCGAAAGCGTGCGGCCATGACGAAGTCTCGAACGGCGAGAATCTCCCGAATGGTGCTTCTTTGGGGCAGCCAGGCCAGAGCAGCAGCTCGCTCCCTGCCCCCCATGCCGGCGACCGCCCGGCCCTGCCAGAGGACCTCGCCGCTGGTGTCCCGACACAGCCCGAGGCTGGCTTTGAGCAGGGTGCTCTTGCCAGCCCCATTGGGACCAACAACGGCAACGCATGCCCCTGGCTTGAGATCGACGGAGACGTCGCGCAGCAGCTCGCGCCCGGCAGCCCTGACCGAGAGCTTGCGGAGCGCAAGCCCTGCGGTCATGGTCGCTCTTCCGTTGGCGACTGGAGCGCTCGCCGTAGTGTGGTCACCAGCTTGAGAATCCCCGGTCCGGTGCGGAAGTTCTCAGCCCCGACCAGAAAGTGGATGCCGTTGTTGCGTACTGCGCGGAGCTGGCTGAGGCGGTCCCAGAACCTGCGGTGTTCCTCTAGGTGTGTTTCTGAGGTTTGCGGATCGGAGATCAGCATGATGATCCGGTCAGGGTCCAGCTCCAGGAGCCTCTCAAGGGGCAGGGAAGGGGGTCCAGGGCGTTCGCCAGGCAGGGCGTTGCGGCCCCCTGCAGCCCGCAGTGCGGCACCGTGCAGGGAGTCGTCCTTGATGTACCAAAGATCCGGGCGCGCCTCATTTGGGGCGCCGATGAGCAGCAGCACGCGCGGCGACTCGGGGCTGAGGTTATCGGCCAGGCCGTTCTCGACCTCGCTGGCCAGGGATTCGCCCTGTTCCGCTTGGCCCAGTCGCTTAGCGACGCTGCGAATCCCAGCGGTAACATCTGCCACAGTCAGCCAGGGCAGCGCGCGCGTGGGCGCGAGGGCTTGCAGATCGGTGAAGGTGCTACCCGCACCACCGCTGAGCAGGATGAGGTCGGGGCGGGCCCGCGCGATGGCCTCGTAGTTGGGAGTGATGCCTGTTCCTGCAGTTGGCAGTGCAGCGATCTCAGCGAACTCCTGGGTGTGGTCGGGCCGAGCGACCAGCTTATGGCCCGCTCCGAGGCGAAGGATTACCTCGGTAATGCCGGGATCGAGGCAGACCACTCGAGTTGCAGCCGCCTGTGGAGTCGCCTCCTGGTCAGATTGATGGAGCTGTTGCCCCAGCCATGCCCACAGGGCGACCGCTGCCATGATGCCCAGGGTCGCCAGCGCACGGGTCTTCATTACTTAGGTTCAGCCTTTCTGCCCGTGTGGCCCTGCAACCGGAGTTGAACCTGGTCTTCGCTCAGTTCGCCAGTTCAACCAGCTTGCGCACCGCCTTGTCGATACCAGTAGCGATTTCGTGAAGTGGGGCCTCACACATGTAGGCCGGTGCGGTGACCAGGCGGTTGGCTTCATCGACGACGATTTCGTCTGCGGAGCACTCCTGATGCGTGGCTCCCATGGCCTCAAGGGCAGCTGCAGTCTCGGCGTTGGAGCCGATGGTCATGGTGCCTAGCCCCAGGGCCCGTGCGACCACGGTGGGCGCAATGCAGACTGCGCCGATTGGCTTGTGGGCGCTGTGAAAATCCTTGAGGACCCGCTCGACCTGTTCATCAATGCTGCACTTGGCTCCATCGAAGGCGAAGGTGTTGAGGTTCTTGGCGGCACCGAATCCACCGGGCAGAAAGATGGCGTCGAACTCGTTGCAGTCCACTTCGTTAAGGTCCAGCACCGGTCCGCGAGCGATGCGCGCTGCTTCGCTTCGCACGTTTCGCTTCTCTTCGGTCGGCTGACCGAGGTGGTGGTCAATTACATGGGCTTGGTCTTTGTCCGGGGCCGCAATCGTCCAACTGGCTCCGCAGCGCGACAATGACAACAGGGTCAGCACCGACTCGTGAATCTCTGCGCCGTCAAAGACACCACAGCCCGACAGTAGGACCAGGACCTTGGATTCAGACATGAAGGCTCCGCAATTTGTTGGTTTCGAGGCTCTGCATAGGTCCTGGCGGTCCGCGCCTTCCTCCTATTCGCAGCGGTAAGGGCGTGGAGACTAGCCTGAAGTGTTCTAGAACAACAGCTATGGCTCCTTTGGCCCGGGTCTTGGTTTTGCTGTCACTGCTCTGCGGCGTTGCCGCTTGCAGTGCCGATCGTGAGCTGCAGGAGGAGCCCTATCGGCAATTGGTTGAAGCCCCTGTCGCCAAACGACTTGGAGCTGAGTTAGGCAGTGACTCTGGCTACCGGGTAACGGTGCTTCCGGCGTCGGGTGCCGCCGAGCTGTTGCTGCACCTTGAACTCTACAGCGGGCACCAACCGACCGACCCGCTCGTTCGGCTACAGGCCAACACCGTACTGCAGCCTTTGACTCTCCATTTGCCCGCTGGTGGTGGTCCCCGCTGGTGGCTACGGATCGACAGCAGGCCACCTTCTCAAGGTATCTATTCTGTTGCCTTACACCTGCGTGACAGCGAGCCTCAGCCTCGCTTTGATGCCGCCGTTCCAGATCGGTATGAGTCCGACGACTCCTGGTTTCAGGGTTCTCTGCTCAGCCCTGGCCTCGCTCAGGCCCACAGCATGGGAGCGAGCGCCAATCCCCGTGGCGATGAGGATTGGTTTGTCTTGAGTCTGGATGGCATCCGCTGAGGGGGACCTGACCGCCGCCTGGAGCAGGGCTTGGCCGGTCGCTCAGGGCTGCTCTGTTCGTGAGACCCATCCGAGCGACCGGCCGATCTCGCGGAGCGGGCGATCCGCTCCGTTAAAGCGGTTGCCCGGGGGACCGTTCTCCAGCTTCAGGACTCCTCTAGGACAGACCTCGGCACAGACGCCGCAACCCACGCATGAGGCTCGGACGATGTTGTCGCCCCGCTGGGCGTAGGCGCGCACATCAATGCCCATCTCGCAATAGGTGGAACAGTTGCCACAGCTGATGCACTGGCCGCCGTTGGTGGTGATACGGAAGCGGGAGAAGAACCGTTGAATGAAGCCCAGGATTGCTGCCATGGGACAGCCGAAGCGACACCACAGCCGCGAGCCAAGCAGTGGGTAAAAGCCTACTCCTGCTACCCCGGAGAAGGCCATCACAATGACCAGCCCGTAGCTCTTCCAGAACAGGTTGCTACCGTCGTTGCCGAGGTAGCGCCGCCCGCTTAGCTCGTTGATCCAAAGAGCACCGGTGACCAAGATGATGGCGAGCAGGACCAGGTGGACGGACCAACGCTCGATCCGCCAGGCTCGTTCGCTCTTGTCACTGAGCTGGCGAAAGGCATCTCCCATAGTCTCGGCCAGCCCGCCGCAGCCGCACACCCAGCTGCAATACCAGCGCTTGCCATACAGCCAGGTTAGGACCGGTGTGGCGATGAAGCTCATGGCAGCGCTCCACAGGATCATGAAGCGGCCGATGGAGGCGCCGCTGTATTGGGCGGCGAGGACCCCTCGGTCGCCTATCACGTAGTCAAAGGGAAGCAGGTAGTCTGGCTTCAAGGGCCAGAAATAGCTGAAGTAGAAGTCGGGCTGGTTCAGCTTTTTCAGGAGCCCCGGCAACAGGAACGCAAAGCCAAGCTGGAACAGCACGACGGATACGGTGCGCCACAGTTGATAGCGACTGTGGCGATACTTCATTGTCATCCGCACCCCAAAGACTGCAACTGCGGCGCTGTACAGCGCGCCGTACAGGAACCACTGGTCGGCTTCCTGCCCGGTCAGCGACAGGGCCAGCGGGTCGAGAAGTTGAAATACGGCGGACAGTGAAGCACCGAACCAGTAGAGGGCGACGTAGAAGGCGGTGAGGCCTACCGCCAGCAACCATGCCAGGGCACTTTTGTTGCTGATGCCCGCATGGAAGACACCATTGTTTTTGATGCCGGGCTGGCTGCTGCGGTAGGCGAGGAAGAAATACAGTGCTGCTGAGGCCGTGATCAGCGCGAACCAGAATGGTCCCAGCCAACCCCTGGCGAGTGGTGAAGCGGGCGCGAGGATCGCGAACATGAGTCCCGCGCAACCAAGTCCCACTCCGCTAAGGCAGGCCCGCTCTGTGTTGCTGAAAGGGCGCACCTGGGTGGCGACCCGCTGTAGGCTTGAAGTAGAGCCCAGCTGAATCAGTTGGCTCACGCCTGAGCTCCCAGGGCGCGAATGATCTCCCGGTCCCACCCTCGCTGCAATTCCGGATCAAAGTGTGCGTCCTTCAGTTGGGCAAGGACCTCGTCGATGCTGCGTTGCTCTTCAATCCAGCGTTCGCAGACGCGGTGCCGGTAGCGAATCCCCAGCAGGCTAAAGCCGACCACTCGACCGTTGCGGTGCACGATGCGCACGCTGTGCCTGCGGTCATCAGCCATCCAAAACAGGGAGCTGGAGGGGGCGGTGTCGGGCTCGACCCCAGCCGTCTCGGCAGGAACTTCACCGTAGACCTGGTATTCCAGGTCGAAGAACTTGGCTGAGTTAAACCAGACCCCGGGCTCGTAGCGCTGCTCCTGGCCAAGGATGTTGGCGGCCACGGTCTCGCCCATTTTTCTGCCGGTGTACCAGACTGCGACGACCTGCCCTGCTTGGTCCGTTGAGCGGACGACTTCAGCGCAGTCACCTGCGGCGAAGACATGTGCTGTGGAGCTGCGTAACTGGCAGTCCACTCGCACTCCGCGCCCAACCTCTATCCCGCTGCCCTCCAGGAAGGCGACGTTGGGGGAGACCCCGGCGCACAGCCCTACAAAGCCCACTTCGGTGCGGCTCCCTGTGCTGTCCAACACAGCGCAGGCGCGCCCGTGGTCGTCGGCTTCGATCTGCACCAGCTCGGTGGACAGTCTGAGGTCAATGCCCTGTTCGCGGATCACCTCGGTCACGATCCGTGATTCTTCCGCCGGCAGGCCGCCATTCCAATAGCTGCTTTCCCGCACCAGCATGGTCACACCGATGCCCCTACTGTGCATCATTTCAGCGAGCTCAACGCCGATCAGCCCACCGCCAACCACCGCACCTCTGCGCAGCGAAGGGCTGGCGGCTTCCAGTCGGGCCAGATCCTGGAGGGAGTACATCCCACTGACCCGTTGCAGTTCCTGGCCTGGCCAGTCGAAGCGGTTGGGGCGACTGCCGGTGGCGATGAGCAGCTGATCGTAGCGCAGGGTGCGCCCTCCTTCGAAGCGCAGGGTGCGAGTGCTCGCCTCCACCAGGGAGACCCAGCCTCGGATCAGTTCGATCCGATTGTCTGCCCAGAATGAGTCGGGATAGGGCTTGGTCTGGGCATAGCCCATGTGACCCATGTAGATGTACATCAGTGCTGGTCGCGAGAAGTGGTGCTCCGATTCACCTGAGATCATCGTGATGCGCACCTTTGCGTCGCGTTTACGCAGCTCTCTGGCTGCGGTCACTCCAGCGATGCCGTTGCCGATGATCACGATGTGCACGCGACCAGCTTACTATCAAGGCCAGTGTTTGATGGTTCTGGCCTGGGGATGGCGGTCTGGGGGGAGCACGTAGCTTACCGGTCGACGCCCATCGGCGAGTTCAATATGGCGCCGGAGGTAAAAGTGGGGGTGGCCTTCCAGCGCATCACACCTGAGCAGAACTGTATTGCTGACCGCATAAAGTTCGCCGGGAATGGAATGGTTACCGGCTTCTCTGAGTGCTGGGAAGGAGCCCAGGCTGACCAGTCGATAGACCGGGGCGGTACGGACCGCTGCGATGAATTCGGAACCGCCCAGGAAGTGATGATTGCGTTGCCCTCGCAGCAGGGTTCCGTAGACGAACAGCAGCGTCTTGCGAGACGGATCGATCTGGGAGCTTTCCTCTCGTTCCATGCAGTGCTAAAGATGCGCGCCTTCCCCGGTAAGAGTCCAGGGAAGCTGGAAAGGGGACGCGCTGATGCGTTGGTCGCGAGTCTGCATCGAAGCGATTCATTATGCTCTTCCAGAAGAGCGGGTGAGTTCCGCTCAACTTGAGGAACGGTTGGCGCCCCTATATGGCCGTTATCACCTCGGTATGGGACAGATTGAGAGCTTGACTGGAGTGCTTGAGCGGCGCTTCTGGCCGATCGGGCCCAGCCTCTCTGATGCCGCGGCGCAGGTTGGTCGTCAGGCCCTCGAGGCAGCAGGCGTTGCTGCCAGCGAACTCGGGGTGCTCATTTATGGCGGCGTCTGCCGGGAGAACCTTGAGCCCGCCACGGCCTGCGCGGTCGCCGACCAGCTGGGCGTTGGCGGTGAAGCGGTGGTGATGGATCACGCCAATGCCTGTCTCGGGGTGCTCAACGGCATCGTTACGGTGGCCAATATGATTGAGCTGGGGCAGGTTCGTGCCGGGCTGGTGGTGTCGGCCGAGAGCGCGCGCGAAATTGGCGAGGCGACCATTCAGCGCATGCTGACTGAGAACTCTCTTGAGACCTGGAAGAATTGTCTGGCCAGCCTCACCGGCGGCTCTGGTGCGACTGCGGTGTTGTTGACCGATCGGGATGTCTCATATCGACAGCGCGGGTTGCTGGGCGGAGTGGCCTTCGCTGCGCCCGAGCATCACCGCATTGCCCGGTGGGGACCTGCTCGAGGTCTGCTTGGTGAGACCTCGTGGGTGATGGAGACCGACGGAGTCGCCGTCCTCGGTAATGGCGTTGCCCTTGGCCAGCGAACCTGGAGACGCTTCCTGCGGGAGATGGGTTGGTCTGCAGATCAGGTGGATAAAGTCATCTGTCACCAGGTGGGTTCTGCACATCAGAAAGCCATCCTGGAGGCGCTGGCCATTCCCGCGGAGCGTGAGTTTGCCACCTACGAGAAGTTGGGCAACATCGGCACCGTTTCTCTGCCGCTCACTGCTGCCATGGCAGATGAGGCGGGCTTCTTTAAGTCGGGAGATAGGGTGGGCTTCCTGGGGATCGGCACCGGGCTGAACTGCATCTTTCTTGGCCTGGAGTGGTGATGACTTTTGATCTCGGTCCTTTTCGAGATCAGTATCCCTTCGAGAGCCGTTGGTTGGAGCGCTCCGGACTGAGGATGCACTACCTTGACGAGGGTCAGGGTGAGGCCCTGGTGATGGTCCATGGTAATCCGACCTGGTCGTGGTTCTGGCGCTCGCTGGTGTCTGAATTGTCTGGCAGCTATCGGGTGGTCGTGCCCGATCACATCGGCATGGGCTTGAGCGATAAGCCGGGGGATGACCGCTACCTCTACACCTTGCAGAGCAGGGTCGACGATCTGGAGGCTCTGCTTGATCAGCTGGAGATCCAGCAGGACATAACCCTGGTGCTGCACGACTGGGGAGGGATGATCGGCCTGGCCTTTGCGGCGCGTCATCCCGAGCGCATCTCCCGAGTTATCTTGAGCAATACAGCGGGATTTTCGCTGCCGGAAGGTGCCGCGCTGCCATGGCAGCTCTGGCTTATTAAGAAGCTACCCTTTGCGCTGCCAGTACGAGGCTTAAACGCATTCTGCCGGGGAGCTTTGCGAATGTGTAGCCGCCGCCCGGGCGCCCTTAATGCCCAGACGCGGGCTGCCTATCTGGCCCCTTATGACTCCTGGGCCCATCGCATTGCGATACATCGCTTTGTCGAGGACATTCCGCTGGGACCTGGCGATCCTGCCTGGACTTTGGTGAAGGGGGTCGAGTCCTATCTGCCAAAGCTCAGCCAATTGCCGGTACAGGTGTTGTGGGGCGAGCTCGACTTTGTTTTCAATCAGCATTTCTTGGCTGAGTGGCGACGTCGGCTCCCCGAGGCCGAGTTTCATACCTTTGCAGACTGTGGTCATTACCTGTTGGAAGATGCCCCGCAGGAGGTGGTTTGGCTGGTCCGGGACTTCCTGTCGCGCAGTCCATTGACGGCTCCCGCGCCATGAGTGCGATTACTGCCAATATTGCCTCCCACCTGCCGGCCATGGCCGCCAGTCATCCGGACAAGGATGCCCTGGTGGAGGTGGCCGGTCGCAGTTCAGATGGAACCGCGCGTTATCGGGCGCTCAGCTTTGCCGAGCTCAACGCGGCCAGCGATTATTTTGCCTGCTGGCTGGAGGAGCGCGGTATCACCCGAGGTGTACGCTGCGCTCTGTTGGTTCGTCCCAGCCTGCAGTTCTTTGCGTTGGTCTTTGCCCTGTTTAAGGTCGGCGCAGTTCCGGTCATGGTAGACCCGGCCATCGGCCTGAAAAAGTTACGCCGCTGCCTTGCTGAGGTGGAGCCGGGAGCTTTTATTGGCGTGCCTGAGGCGCACATAGCGCGGTTGCTCATGGGCTCTGCGCTGCGTTCTGTTGAGGTACTGGTGACGGTCGGTAGGCGCTGGCTATGGGGCGGGCATCGGCTTCCTGAAGCGCGTCTGGATGGCGAGCAGCCCTATTCCATGGCGGCTACTGATGCCGATGAATTGGCTGCGATTCTGTTTACTTCGGGAAGTACTGGAGTACCTAAAGGGGCGGTCTACAGCCACGGTATGTTCAGTGCTCAGGTGGCGATGCTCCGCTCCATGTATGGGTTTGCCCCGGACGAGATTGATCTGCCGACCTTTCCGCTTTTTGCGCTCTTTGATCCGGCGCTTGGCATGACCGCGGTGTTGCCGGAGATGGACTTTTCCAAGCCCGGTAAGGCCGACCCGGCCTTGTTGCTTGAGGCGATCCGCGATCGGGGCTGTACCAATATGTTTGGTTCGCCCGCTCTGCTGGCTCGTCTGGGCGAGCATCTGCAAGCTACCGGTCAGAGTCTGCCCAGCTTGCGGCGGGTGCTCTCCGCCGGTGCTCCGGTGCCCCATTCAGTTCTTACAGATGTGGTTTCGGGCTTGTCGGATGGCGCCCAGGTGTTTACGCCCTACGGAGCTACCGAATCCCTGCCGGTCTGCAACATAGGTAGCGATGAAGTTCTGGGGGAGACCGCGGCAGCTACCGAGCAGGGTCGTGGAATCTGTGTCGGGCGGCCCGTGGATGGAGTTGCGGTGCGCATCATCCAGATCAGCGATAAGGCCATCGAGAATTGGTCGGACCAATTGCTTGTTGCCGCTGGAGAGATCGGCGAGATCACGGTTCAAGGGCCTGTTGTCTCAGCCTCCTATTGGGCGCGTCCCGAGCAGACCGCACTGGCCAAGATCTGTGACGAACAGGGCAGTGTCATTCATCGGATGGGCGACCTCGGCTATCTAGATGACCAGGGTCGGCTGTGGATGTGCGGCCGCAAGTCGCATCGGGTTCAGACCGTCAAGGGTGATCTGTGCACCATTCCCATTGAGCGTTTCTTTGATTCTCATGCTGCCCTCGGACGTACGGCTCTGGTGGGTAGCGGTGCGGCCGGCAGTCAGCAGCCCGTGTTGCTGGTAGAAGAGGAAAGTCTGGCCGCAGGCAGCGATGTGTCTGTGGTGATTGAAGAGTTGAAGGCCATGGCGGCGAGTCAGCCACTGACCGCCGGTATCGATGAGATCCAGCTCTACCCTGGCAGCTTCCCAGTGGACATTCGTCATAACGCCAAGATTCGACGGGAAGATTTGCGCGTATGGCTCTCGGGGAGGCTGGGGTGAAGGCGCTGGTTACCGGTGGCGGTGGCTTCCTTGGCTCGGTCATCGTGCGTCAGCTATTGGCGCGGGGTGACCAGGTGGTGGTGCTGGCGCGCGGCAGCTATCCCCACTTGGAGGTTGATGGAGTGCGATTACTGCGCGGGGATGTGCGTGACCAGCTGGCGGTCGAGGCAGCCTGTGCGGGCTGTGATCTGATCTTTCACGTTGCAGCTAAGCCACCCCCCTGGGGCAGCGCAGCTGAATACCAGGACATCAACGTAGGCGGCACCCGTGTAGTGCTGGCTGTCGCTAAGGCTCAGGGTATCGAGCACCTGGTCTATACCAGCACCCCCAGCGTGGTGGCTTGCAGCGGTGATGTGGAGGGTGCCGATGAAGGGCTCCCCTATGCCCAACGTTTTCTCTCTGAATATGCGCGAAGTAAGGCCGAGGCTGAGCGGGAGGTGCTCGCCGCCAATAGCGCAGAGCTGCGCACGGTCGCTCTGCGTCCGCACTTGATCTGGGGACCTGAGGACCCGCACTTTCTGCCCCGCTTTGTGGCTCGGGCTCGGGCCGGGCAGCTGCGCCGGATTGG
>DJIF01000100.1:8893-46595 GCA_002433485.1 Deltaproteobacteria bacterium UBA6601 | reverse complement strand
ACCGGAATTAGCAGTCGGGGCGCCAGCTCAAGTTGGGGGTGGAGTAGTCTACCTGGTCACCGGTCAAAAGCTCCTAAACGCATTTGTAGAGGCAAACACTAACGGGTTTCTACAACAATTATTGATGGACGGTTCAGGATCAGGAGACGAGGATCTATGGTTCCTCTCTGATGCCTCTAATCAAGATGCGATGTTGGGGCAGGCCATGGCGTCTGCTGACCTGACCCAGGATGGCCAAGGAGATCTAGTGCTCTGCGCACCGCAGGCCGGGCCGCACAACAGCGGATTCAATACTGGACCGGGCCAGGCCCTGATCTTTCTGGGTGGGAACATCCTGAGCGCTCTGCAAGCAGGCTCAACCGCTGGGATTACTCCTTCCAGCGCCAACTTTGTCTTTGAGGGCGACCACGCCACCAACGGCAGCCGAGGCGGCGATATGTTCTGCTCCTCGGTAGCGCTGCCCGGCAACGTCGACGGTGACAGCCAACTGCGCACTGATGTGGTCGTGGGTGCTTCCGACTGGGGCCCATCTGGCAACCAGGGCAAGGCCTACCTGTTCCCTAATCACCTGTTCATCTCTTCCAGCGCCCCTTGAGCACCTGTCCCGATCGCCCGAGACATTAGCCTCAAACCTCGATCTCCAGCTCCCGAACCCAGCCCAGCTCGGCCCCATCTTCGGCAGGAGAAGAGCGACCCAGCTGACTCCTGCGCAGCAACCGCCAGATCTGCGGACCTAGAACATCGATTTCGGTCGATGCGTAGCGCTCCCCCCCAAAGCTACGCACGGCCCGGGTCTGGGCCGCCAGAACCCGCGCGTCCTGGGCAAAGATGTGCATAGCAAGCGGGGTGATAAACGGCCGCAGCAGCACCGCAGGCAGCCGCAGCCGCAGCGAGACCAGGGCATGGATCCGGGTGCGAAACTCTTCAACAGGGGTACAGAACGCGGTCACCAGAATGTGATTGGCCTCACCCAGCCGGTATTCCACCTGGGCAATGGAAGGCATCAGGAAGCGATCAAAGTGCACAACTTCCCCTCCCCCAGGTGCCAGCAACCAACCCACCAGCCCAGACGGTCGCGGCTCTCCCATATACTCGGCCTGCACAAAATCCGCGCCACGGGTTACCCGCACCTGAATCCGGTTGCGCTGAGAACTACCGCGAAACAGTCCCCGGTGGAGAAAGGCGGTGTGCGGGACATCAAGGGCATTCTCGATGACGGCATGTACCGATGCAGCCCCCTCAACCACCTCAAGCACGCTCAAATAGCCCGGCTGATTCACCGTAGGGACTGCGTAGGGCTGGGCATCTGGCTGGGCGCCTGCACGACCCCACACAAAGACAATGCCCTGCTGCTCATAGGCGGCAAAGTACAGCGCATCAGCGCCCCCGCCGCGATTGTCGCCACACAGCCCGGGCACCTGCAGACAACGCCCCCGCCGGTCAAATTCCCAGCCATGATACGCGCACTGCAGCCGACCGTTCACAATGCGTCCCATGGACAGCGGCACGTTGCGGTGAGGACAACGATCCAGCAAGGCGCTGGCGCGCCCCTCTCCATCGCGAAACAACACCAGCTGCTGACCCATCAACTGACGCGTCACAGGCCGAGCCTTGAGTTCGCGAGACAGGCACAGGGCGTACCAATGGTCCGGCAGCCAGGCCACCGAATAGTGACCGGTCGGCTCAAGGACTGCCGGCCGCTGGGTGCTGTTATCCACCATACAGACATATTGCCAGACCCGGTCGGAGCTTGACCTGGGCAGGTCAAGGCTCTAGTGGTTGGTGACCACAGCCACTCCTCGAACCGGAACTACCTCCCTTGACCCAATCCCGCTACCTGTCGGCCGCCCTGCTGTTCGCCATCGCCTCGCCGCTATTTGGCAGTCCGCTGAGCCAAGCAGCGGAGCCGGCAACAGCGCCAGAAGTAAGCGTCGAGCAACCAGGTGAGATGGATCTGGCGCAAGCCCTACAGCTCGCAGTACGTAACAACCCGGGACTGCGGGCTGCCCTTGAGCTCGAAGTCCAAGCAAGGAACCAGCGGGACTCCCTGTTCATGCTGCTTACCCCCACCTTCAACCTGGGCTGGCAATACCGGGTCAACGACCGCGAGATCAGCTTCAATCCCGCCGACTCATTTGGCGGCGATGCGCTGGCCTCAACCTTTGAGCCACTCTACGGCAACCTCGGCTACATCTTCGGTGAGATGTTCGGTGCCGGCTGGGTCGACGATCAAGACTGTGCCCAGCTGGCCCAGATCAACGGCTACGCGGACTGCGATGAACTGAGTCAGGCCTTCCTTGACGGCGCCGACCTCAGCCCACCCAGCAGCGCCGATGACGGCGCCGACAGCGAGCCGGTGGTGGTACAGCAGAAGAGCCAGCAGATCGTCAACCTCAGCGCAAGCTGGCCGATCAACCCGCGCTCCATTCCCATGGGCCGGGCCAGCAACAACGAACTGCGCGCCGCGCGAGCCGACGTGCAGCAGCAAAGGGACGCGGTGATGCTGGGAGTGGTGCGTGCCTATGCGGCAACCTGGCAGGCGCAGGAGGCCCTGCACCTTTATGGAGCCAGGCTGGAAGCCGCCGAAGCCCGACTCAGAGACGCTCAGTCCCTACAGGGTGCTGGAATGCTCACCCGCGAAGGGCAGCTGCAAGCACAACTATTGCTAGAGCGCAGCCGCCGAGCTCAGCAAGAAGGACGGGCTCAGCTGCGCTCGGCCCGGCGCGGACTCAAGCTGGCGATCGGCCTGCCCGAGCTGCAGATCCCGGAGCTGACGGCCATCCCCAGCCTTGAGATTGAGCGTTTCAATCCAGAAGACCTGCGCAGCCAGGCAAGCGAGCTGCGCCCAGAAGCCCAGGCCGCTGAATCCAGAACCCGGGCAACCCGAGAGCTACAGGTGGACGCAGCCCTGCAGTTCCTCCCCCAATTCTCGGTGACCGGCAACCTCAGCTACACCGATCGGGCTTCTGGCTTCGATAACCGAAGGAACTCCTGGTGGATTGGGCTGGGAGTGAACCTACCCCTTTGGGACGGCGGGATTCGAGTCAAGAACGCCCGTGATGCTGCCTCGCGCAGGCGCCAGGCAAAGGCCCGACTGGAGATGCTCCGACAACAAATCGATGCTGAAGTCGAAGGAGCCTGGGACCGCTTCCAATCGCGCAGTGAGTCGCTCGCCGTCGCTGAGCTGGAGCTGGAGCTGGCCGCCGAGCTAAACACTGCGGTCAAGCTCCGCTTCCAACTGGGACAGGCAACCCAGAGCGAGCTGCTCGAAGCCGAGACCCAGCGAGAAGGCGCGAACTTTGCCTTGCTCCAGGCCCGCGCCGCCCGCGAGCTGGCCGCCGCCGAGTTGCTCGCCAGCGCCGGTCGAATCGGCACCCTGCAGCCCTGAACAAGAGCAGATTCACAGGGGCTGAGGCGGCTCCCTCCGCACTCCTCGATAGGCAAGCGCCAGATCCGGGCCAAAGGCCTTAGAAGGAGTCCAGGCACCCGGTCCCAGCTCGCCAGCCACGACCCGCAAGGTGAGGTCCACCGCCGCCTCGGCAGTCAGGCTGTAGCCATCAGGACAGACCATACGAAGCGCTACACCAAGCCCTCCAGCATCTCGTGCCTCGCCCCACAGGGCAGTGCTACTGCGCTCCCGAGCCTGTGCACTGGGTCCTTTAACTCGCGCGTCAATGCGCGCCTTGAGGAAGCGCTGGACCAGCTGGAGACGCAGGACCGGCCCCAGCCGCTCTCCCCATGCCATCCGCTCAATGAGCTTGTCAGGCAGCCCCATATAGACCTCGATGTCATCAATGCCGGTGCTGTGCCAGGCGGTCGAAACATCGCCCCAGGAAATGGCTACCGCCGACACCGGGCCCGCACCGAAATCTACCTGGCGCCGCAAGGAAGCCTGAGGAAGCACCTCGATCCGACCTGCTCTGCGCACCGCCGTGCCCCGCCCCATGGCCTCCACGGTGCTCCGCGCAGTTCCTGGTGAGACCCGGCCGCCACGCACCTGAAAGCCAAGCTTAAGAGCCACCGCCTCAGGGACCAGGCGCTTGAGCTCAGCGGCCAGGCAGTCGGTGGGCACGACATCAAAGCCAACTCCAGGCATCACCACTATGCCGGCCTGCCGCCAGCGCTCCCCATGGGCAAATAGGGCCTCAAATACGGCGATCTCACCGGTCACATCGAGATAGTGCACCCCACCACGCGCACAGGCCTCTACCATCGGCGCCGAGGTGGCCGAAAAAGGCCCCGCACAATGAAGGACCGCAGCGATTCCCCGCAGACCAGCATCAAGGGCACTGCTGTCCTGTAAGGAAAAGCAGCGGCTTTCCAACCCGAACTCTGCGGCAACAGCCTCCAGGCGCTCAGGGTCGCGACCGGCAAGCACCGGCCGCTCGCCTCGAGCCAGAGCTTCTTCGATGCACAGCGTCCCGGTATAGCCATAGGCGCCATAGATCATCCAGGAAGGATTCAAAGCCAGCTCCAATCGCAAGGGCCACGTGAGATTCTTGGGCGGCGCGATTCTATCGCCTATGTTGCTGCTATGGGCGACCACCGGCAGGAGCAGAGCCCGGTGCCCTTTGGCGCCGCGCCACAGGGCAACCTGACTAGCCCTAAGAGCACCGGGCAGCAAGCCCCCCTGATGGAGTCCCAAATGCGCCTCTATAGCCTTGTCCTGGCCCTGATCTGCGGCCTGCTGGCGGCCCTCGGCTGTCAGCGCGCCGTAGCAGAAGACCCGACCAAGCCAAACCCGAAGCTATCACCCAGCGAGGCCGCACAGCCCGCCCCAGCCCAGGCCTTAAAGACTGTCGAACACCCTCACCACGACCACAGCGGCCAAGGCCCCTGGCGCGAACCCAGCACCGAGGAGTATCGCCAGAAGCTCTCGGCCTTGCAGTTCGAGGTGCTGCGCAAAGCCGGCACCGAGCGAGCCTTCACTGGGCGCTACTGGGACGAAACCAAAGACGGCATCTATCACTGCCTGGGCTGTGGGCTGCCCCTGTTCGACTCCACCACCAAGTTCAAGTCAGGCACCGGCTGGCCCAGCTTCTATGACACCCTGCCCGAGCGGGTCGCGACCCGCACCGACTACAAGCTGTTCATACCGCGGACTGAGCTGCTGTGTGCGCGCTGCTCCAGCCACCTGGGACATGTCTTCGACGACGGCCCGCGGCCGACCGGCAAACGATACTGCATCAACAGCGCCGCACTGGAACTGCTGCCGCGCGTTCCGACACCGAGTCCTTAACATTGGCGTCCACAGGCCTGTCTTGAATGAAGCCAAGCTCAAGTCCTGAACCCGCAGTTCCTTGGAGGCAAAATCCGATGCCCCTAAACCAACATCTACTCCAGATCATGCCGATTGTGGCCATCTCCATACTCATCCTCGGCGGCTGCAAGGAAGCGTCCGTTGTCGATGAGGCCCCAAGCTACTACCAGCAGATCGCGCCGATCCTGTCGGTGAACTGCGGCTCCTGCCACCGCGAGGGGGGGATGAACTCCTACATCCTGTTCGACGACCCGGACTTCAGCCAGAGCATATCGCGCAGTATCGCCGCGGCGGTGGAAGAAGGCTCTATGCCGCCCTTCTACGCTGAAGAAAGCGCACAGTGCGAGAACCGCTGGGGCTGGAAGCATGACCCCCGCCTGAGCCTCGAAGAACTCGATCTCATCAGCCGCTGGGCCGCAGCGGGAGGCCCCATCGGCGATCCTGACACAGCGGCACCGGTGCCGGCTCCCCCATCCTTTGACCTGGCCGATGTGGACCTGACCCTCTACCCCGAGAATCCCTGGACCACGGTTCCCTTTGGCGAGATCTCAGACCAGTTCGTGTGCTTCTCCCTCGACCCCCAGCTGGAAGCAGACCAATGGCTGGAAGCCTTCCAGGTGGTCCCCGATGAGCTGGCCGTGGTCCACCATGTCCTGGTGGGCATCGACCGAAGCGGCGAATCCGCCGAACTCGCCGGCAGCGACGGCACCTACGACTGCTTCGGCGGCTTTGGGGTCGACGCCCAGTTCATCGGCGGCTGGGTGCCGGGCTCCAGTCCCATTGAGTTCCCAGACTACAGCGCCCTGCGGGTTTCAGCTGAGTCCCGACTGGTGCTACAGATGCACTATCACATGGCCGCTGAAGCCCACACCGACGCCACCGGTTTGAGCCTGCGCTGGGCCGAAGGCACGCCGGTTCGGGAAGCCTATCTGAGCCTGCTTGGCAACGCGCCGCAGCGCTTCATTGATGGCAGCGGCCTGCAACCAGGGCCCAACGACAATGGCTCGCCGAGCTTCTTTGTCCCGGCCGGAGCAACAGATCACACCGAAACCATGTATTTCGAGATGCCAGACATGCCGCGCAACGCCCTTAACTTCATGGTCGCCAACCACATGCACTACATCGGCACCGACATGAGGATGTGGATAGAACGCGGACCGCAGAGCCCGACCACTGACAGCGCCTGCCTGCTGCATACCCCCTCCTGGGACTTCGACTGGCAACAGTTCTACTTCTACGATGCCAGCTCCGGCCAGGCGCCCGCCATCTACCCGGGCGACAAGCTATGGCTGGAGTGTCGCTTCAACAACAGCCTGGACAATCCCGGCGTCCTGCGAGCCCTCCAGGAGGCGGGTCTCGAACAGCCGCAAGACATCTACCTGGGCGACGGCTCGCTAAGCGAGATGTGCATTGGCGTGACCGGCCAGGTACTGGACATCAAACTCCGCGTTGAAGCCGAGAGCCACTCCGGTGAGATCGACGGTGCGATCGCCATTCCCAGCGCCGGCCTCATAGCCGCTTGTCACGGTCCGGCAAGCCTGGCAATCGATGACGATGGCAGCGTCCAGGGCGTCGCCGCCTGCGGGCTTGAGTGGCAGGGCACCCTGCTCACTCAGGAATACCAGCTGACCGGCAGCCTGCCAGCTGGGAGTCCCGGCGCCGGCGAGATCAGCATGACCATCCCAGGGGTAGAAGGGAGCGCTGATGGTAATTGGACCAGCAGCGGCAGCGGCGGCGACAGCGAGCTGAGCCTCAACTACAGCCTCAGCGGTAGCCTGGCCGGCATTTCAGGCAACTTTGAGGGCACAATCTCGGTCAACGCGACTCCCTGAGACCGCTTCGAGCTGGCTCAGCAAGGCGGGGGAGTCTGCATCGAACAGCGAATCAACCGGGTCCTCGCCGGGCTGGGTAATGCCGCCACACAAAGTCATCCCGGTGACCGAGACACCGGTCACGCAAGAGATGGGAAGTAAGGACAACAGCAGGAGCAGCGCAGCGCTAGGACGCGGTGACACCCCGCGACGACACCCCGTAACGTTCTGCCAATAGCGAGAGCCACACCAGCAACCAGACGACAAAAAGCAGCAGAAAGACCCTTGGCACCCGATACAGATGAAGCACGCTGTGGTGCTTGAGCAGCAGTGGGAACATCAGCGCTGCCCCGGCAGCCAAAAGCAAGGCGACCGCATAGCGTCCGCGTCGACCGTCCGTCGCGCGCGACAACCAGCAGGCGAGCAGGCCGGTGAGCAGCATAGGCAAAGCACCAAGGCCATAGAACAAAGCGGTTTCCTCAGATACCTCGAGCAGCAGCGCCAGGCGACCTGGGCCGCCCCGACTCTCTGCCCGCAGCAGCGCGGTGCCCAATTGATCCTCCAGAGCCAGCGGCAAGCTCTGCAGATGATGCGCCACCTGTAATAGGTGCACCACAAAGGCAAACAACAGCCCAAGTCCGACGACCACCGAAAGACGGGCGCCGAGCCGGAATGGCTTCGCACCGCCCGCCAGCAGGGCACCCACCAATGGAGCCACAAAGACCACAAAAGCACCCTCAAGCAGAAACAGGTTGGACAGAGCCCCGATGACGAAGGCTGCGGCCAGCAACAGGCCACGCCGGGTCGGCAACGCACCGGCGGCCAGGCCAAGGGTGAGGGCAGCCAGAATGCAGGCATTGGAGTAGCTGTGTCCGTACAGACTGAGGCTCCAGAACCGCAGCCCGGGGACCGCCACCAGGCCGGCCAGCACCAGTGGGGCCGCCAGCGGCCAGGAGAAGCCCATCCTGGCGGCTGCAACCAGCACCAGAAGCGCGGCCAGACCGAGCACTATTGTCAGCGGCACGATGCGCATCTTCATCAGCGCCTCATCACTTTCACCGAAGACCGACATCAGGGCGAGCACAGCGTACTCAGGTCCCGGCAGGAAGTGGGTGTACACACAGTCACTGGCCAGCACCGCATGAATGGGAGTTTCGCTGTTAAAGCCCTGGTAACAGGGCAGCCCCGAGGTGCGGCTCAGCCCCACTTCTCGAAAGATTCGCGCCGCGCCAAAGGTCAGCTCCTCGGAAGCGGCGTCCACCAGGGTCGCACTGACCGGTCCACCAGCCCACGACTCGTCGGTCATCCGCCGCAGTTCCCCGGCAATGACGCCCTGTCCCCAAGCCAGGCAGAGGTAAACCACCCCAGCCAGGGTGGCACAGGTCAGCAGTATAGAGATGCGGTTGCGCATGAGACCTCTGGACACCAGCTCAGGCTAGCAAACCACTTTGCCGGTTCGGAAGCACGGCACCGCCGCGCGGAACATGCTAAACCCCCGCACCATGGATCCGGTCCTCCTGACTCTGCCCGGCGGCTTCGATGTGCACGTCTACGGTCTTATGACGACCCTGGCGCTGGGGCTGCCGATGCTGCTGGCGGCCCGCTGGGGCAAACAGGACAAGATGCCCAAGGACTTCATCCCTGACCTCATCTTGATCTGCTACGGGGGCACCATCATCGGCGCTCGCCTTGAGTACGTGCGAGCTAACTGGCACGAGTTCGAAAACAACCTCCTCGGCATCTTGGACCTGCGCAGCGGCGGACAGGTTTTCTATGGCGGGCTCATCGCCGTGGTGACCATGCTGATGGTCTACTCCTACATCAAAAAGGTAAAGCCGCTGCTGCTCCTTGACCTGATGGTTCCCTGCCTGGCCCTGGGCCAGGCCATTGGCCGCCTCGGCTGCGTGTTTGCCGGCTGCTGCTACGGCGGCCCTACCGATCTGCCCTGGGCAATGACCTTCACCCACCCCGACTCGGTAGCCCCTCTCGGCGTTCCGTTGCACCCCACTCAACTCTACGAAGCAGGCTACTGCCTGGCGCTCGCCGGCTTCCTCATCTGGGTGCGCCGCAGACGGCGCTTCATCGGCCAGGTCTTCCTCAGTTACTTCAGCATCTATCCGGTCCTGCGTAGCCTCAACGAACTGGTGCGCGATGATGCTCAGCGCGGCTACTTCCTGGAGGGCAGCCTGGGTCAGACCCTCACCAATGCCCAGGGCATCTCGCTGTTGATGCTGACCGGGGCGGCAATCGGCTGGTTTGTGCTGCTGCGCAAGAACCGCCTTGCGCGAAAATAAGCTCCGCCCCATAATCTGAACATACATTCAGACAGGGGGCCTCATGGAGCGACCCGGCAGACCAGCGCGCCGCGGACGCGGCGCCCTCGACAACCCCAGCCCGCGCTTCGAGCAACAGCGCTACGTAGAAAGCGACGATGGCTGGAATACCATCGAGGAGCAGCCACCTGAGCTCAGTACCATCGTCCAGGCCGAGTTGACCCGCAGCATCCTATCCACCAACGCCAGCCCGGATGTCCCGTTCTCCCAATCGATCAACCCCTACCGAGGCTGCGAACACGGCTGCGTATATTGCTTTGCTCGGCCGAGCCACGCCTACCTGGGCCTGTCCCCGGGCCTCGACTTTGAGACCCGGATCTTCAGTAAGCCTCAGGCTGCCGAGTTACTGCGTAAAGAACTCAGCAAGAAGGGCTACCGTCCCCAGGTCATCGCCCTGGGCGCCAACACCGACCCCTATCAACCGGTCGAACAGCGGCTGGGAATCACCCGCGAGCTGCTCACTGTACTGCTGGAATTTCAACACCCGGTCAGCATCATCACCAAGTCAGCCGGAATTCGCCGCGATCTGGATCTACTCAGTGAGCTGGCGCAGCGCCAGCTGGTCAGCGTCTACCTGAGCATCACCAGCCTGGACCCCCAACTAGCCCGACGAATGGAGCCCCGAGCGGCGGCCCCTGCGCTGCGCCTACGGACTCTGAAAGAACTGAGCGATTCCGGAGTTCCGGTGGGCGTGCTCGCCTCGCCCATCATCCCGGCCCTCAACGACCGCGAACTTGAGAGCATCCTCACCGCGGCCAGAGCCCAGGGCGCCAGCCATGCCGGCTACATCCTGCTAAGGCTGCCCGGAGAGGTTCAACAGCTGTTCAGCAACTGGCTACGCCACCACTACCCAGGCCGGGCCGACAAGGTGCTGTCCCTCCTAAAGGACAGCCACGATGGAGCACTCTATCGCAGCGAATTCGGCACCCGGATGAAAGGCAGCGGACCCTGGGCAGAGGCCCTACGCAGACGCTTCCAGATCGCGGCCAGGCGGTTGGGCCTCGAACAACCAGGCCACCAGCTGGAGCTGCAGCACTTCGCTGTGCCAGCTGCCCAGTCACCCCAGCTTTGTCTATTCGAGCGCAGCCAGCCAACAGTCTGCCAGCGCTAAGACAAGCCCTGCAGAGAGCACTCACTACTTTCTAGGAATCGGACTTGGAACCGCCCAGACAACGAGGCGAAGCGCTTACAGCTCCGCCGCGAGCGCGCCACTCCTCAGGGGTAAGGGTCTCCATGCTCAAAGCATGGAGGCCGGCCGCCAGCTCAGCGGCCAGAGCCCGATTGACCGAGCGCTGTCGGGCCACCCGGCCCTGCCCTTCGAAGGCCTCGGAAACAAGCACTACCTTGAAATGACTCTCAGAGCCCGGCGGCACAGAGTGCATATAGCTCTCGTTGATAACCTGCAGCTCACTGGGGGCAAAGGCCTCGGTCAGCCGAGCAGCAATACTCCGCTGAACCGGACCAGAAGACTCCTCGCTAACCGACGACAAGGTGCTCACTGCCCATCCAAATCAGTAACGAGGCACGGTCGGATCCACCTGCTGAGACCAGGCATCGATGCCCCCACTCAGATTGTAGACCTTAGTGTAACCAGCCGCGATTGCCTGTTCCGCAGCGGCCTGGCTGCGCGCACCATGATGACACTGAAAGACGATCACTGAGTCCTTCGGCAAGCCCCTGAGCTTGGCCTCTCCGTCTGCGTCCAGATGAACTGATGCCTCGATCTTGGCGGTAGCTCGCTCCTCTTCAGTTCGAACATCAAAGACAAAGGCTTCGCGGCCAGCGTCCAGCCAACTCTTCAGCTGAGCTGGGCTGATCTGCTCCACCTGAACCGGCTCATTGGGATTGTTCATCTTAAACCCTGAGCGCGGACCCTCGGTCTGGTAGTCAATCACCAAACCATCCAAGCGCGGAGCACTGAAGCGGTCAACCGCCAACGAGACACCGTTGCTCTCAACCAGAAAGTCACCGGAAGAACGTGGCCCGATATCCATCTGATACTGAAAGCTCCTGCTCACCTTGAGGCGAATCACCTGCTCACCGAGCTCTGGTGCAGCCTCGCGAAAGGCCTCAGCTGCTGCCGGGGTCACCGTCACAGTAGGCTCGCTTACTTCAGGGACCTCGATACCAAGAGTCTGGTGAAGTTCTCCGTTACCTGCCATCTCGGTAATGATGTCGCAGCCACCAACAAACTCCCCATTAATGTAGAGCTGCGGAAGCGTCGGCCAGTCGCTGTACTCCTTGATTCCGGCCCGAACATCGGGACGCGAGATCACATCCACCGTGACATAGTCGTCAAGCACATCATCAAGGATGCCCACCACCCGGGCCGAGAATCCGCACTGCGGGAAACGACGGTTTCCCTTCATAAACAGAACCACGGGATTGTCGCTGGTAAGTCGGTCTAGTTCCTGCTGAAGATCTGCATCAATGGCCATCGTGGGGATACTCCTGAGCTTACGGATTACGCCGTTTTGGTGCGGCGCTGCGCATGGTAGTCCAGTGTCGCAAGGGACGCCAGTCGTGACCAGCGCCAGGTCAAGAACAGTTGCAGTCCGAGCCCGCAGCGCATACAAGTTCGCCGACAGCGGGTTGCCAGCACTTGAGGCCCCCGCTCCTTGCAACCCCCAGGACCCAATCAGGGTCCATGACTGGAACACAGCGTGGGCAACATCTTCATCACCGGCATCACCGGATTCCTCGCCAAGCAGGTGGCGCTCCGCTATCTGCAACGCAATCCCGACCTCACCATCTATGGGCTCATCCGAGCAGCAGATGACGACCGCCTTGAGCAGCGCCGACGAACCGTAGTCGAAGCTATGTTCGGCGCCGAAGCGGACCGCTTCGATGGGCGGGTCATCGGACTGCGCGGCAACCTCGTAGAGGAAGGCCTCGGACTGAGCGAATCAGACCGGCGCAGCGTCATCGACAACTGCACGCACTTCATCCACTGCGGCGCCTCGGTCCGCTTCGATGAAGAACTCGAGAGCGCGCGGCGCACCAACTACCTCGGCTCGGTACACGTCGTAGAACTGGCCAAAGCGGTGCAAGAGGAGGGTCAGCTGGATCGACTCGACTACGTGGGCACCAGCTACGTGGCGGGAGACCGCAACGGCCGAGTCAGCGAAAACGACCTGGGCGATGGACATGGCTGGAAGAACAGCTATGAACAGACCAAGTGGGAGTCTGAGCGCCACATCCGACAAGTCTGGGGAGAGCTTCCCGTCACTATCTACCGACCCGCCATCATCGTCGGTGACCAACACACTGGTGAAACGTCCAGTTTCAATGTCCTTTATTGGCCGATCCGAATTTTCTCAACCGGCCGCTTTCCACTGGTCATCGGCTCAAAAGAGACCCCGATTGATGTGGTCCCAGTCAACTGGGTGGCCGATGCAATGCTGCACATATCTGCTCAGCCCGACAGCCTGGGCCGCTGCTATGCACTGGCGGCCGGCGACCGCTGCACTCGGGTCGGAGAGCTCTGCGAGATGGCTTCGCGCTTCTTCGATCGTCCCCTGCCCCGATTCGTTGAGCCCGAGTACTTCTGGGAGCACATGGCCCCAGAGATGGAGAAGCAGCTGCACACGGCAGCAGGTCAGCTGATGAAGAATGGCATGCAATACCTGCCCTACTTCGCCGGTAACGCGATCTTCGACACCAGCAACACCGATGCCGCCCTGGCTGGCTCAGGGATACCCTGTCCCCGCCTCGAGGAATACTTCGATGTGCTGTTCACCTGGTGTCAGGAATCGGACTGGGGTCGCCGCAAGGTCAAGCGCCGCAGTGCAGCGCCGGCTGTGCAGGAATCAGCCCGGGGCTGACCCGCGGTGTCGACGCTCAGCGAGCTACGCTGCAGCTATCTGGCTGGAGTGCTGCTGATCTGCGGTGCAGGCTGCGGCGTCGCCGGCGATGATGACGACAGCGCAGCGACCACCAGCTACAACGCGAACCCCAACTTTGAGCACCCGGCGACCTGGCTCTACAGCCACTTTGAGACTGCCGAAGAAGCCGAGTTGGCCTTTGTGCTGCGCGCGCTTGAGGAGGACCTGCTCAGCTCAGTGAACTTCGACAGCGATGAGCTCATCGAGCGCTCACCATCCCTGGCCCCGCTGACCGAGACTGAACTGGCTGAACTTAAGCGGCCTGCCGCCGATCCCACCGCCTGCCAGGCAGTAAGCCTTGCCTCCCACTCCGTCCACCCGGTCAGCAGGCATGCCCTGGCGGCGCTGCAGAGCGACCAGACCGGCGGTGACCCAAGCACCCCGGAGCGACACCAACGTAGCTTTGATGACAACAGCGAGCAGTGTTGGGGCAGTCAGGACTGCCAGAACCTCATCGCCAGCGATGAGATGACCCGGGTTAATCCCCTCTTCACCATCGAACTAACTGAAGAACTACGCTACCGCTGGGTCGAACTGAGCCTGCCGGCCCCGTCAACCACACCCCTGGGCCAACAGCCCCAGGCAAAGGGCGAACCCAGGACTGCAATCCTGATGCGCAGTTGGCTGCCTGAGCGCGCTGCTAATACAGACAATACCGCCGCCTTTGAACAAGGCTATACGCTGGGCGCGTGGTTTCCTGGCTCGAACGCTGAGGGCCACAGCACGCTCCGCTACACCGCAAGCTGGACCCAGACTGTCCTGCCAGTGCCTCTTGACGACAGCACCATCCGCCAGCTCACCCGCGGCGCCATCAACGACGCTTATCAGGCGCAGGAGGAGTGGCTCAACACCATGCCCTGACCTGCCTCAGCCCTCTTCCTCCGCGATCTTCTTTATGTGACGCAGGTAATTCTTGAGAGACTTGGCTGCAAGCCGCTCTTCGATCCAAGCGGGCACGCTCTTGCCCACATCCACCGAGGCCCGATAGAGAAAGAGCACCGTTCCTGGTCGCTGTCCGGGGTGGGTCGAGTAACTGCCAGTAGTGGCCGCTAAGTCACTCTCCCGCGCAGGGTCCAGGGACCAGGTCATATAGCCCTCACTGGCAACATAGCGACGCTTTACAAAGTAGCGCAGCGAGATGGGCCCCGAGCGAATCAGGTAGTTAAGGCCAATGACTCGTACGCCCTGTCCATCCACCTGATCGTGATAGGTGTGCAATTCCTTGACTGAGGCGCTGGCCTTCTGAATCTGGCCATTATCGAGCAACAGACTCCAGAGCTGGTCGGCGCTAGCGCGGATCTCGGCCAGCCCAGTTACCGTCGAAGGGCCCTTTTGAACCTTCTCGGTAATGAAGACCAGCTGGCCGTCGAGCAGCTGTTGAGTCTGAGCCTCACTCAGCTCGGGGAGCTCCGGGCGCACCGCAACAGCCTGGCCGGAGAGGGCAAGGGCGAGGCCGATAACCAACAGAAAAACAGCCAGTCGGGACACGCAGGAGAGTAGAGCCCGACCTCATGGTTAGGTCAACGGGCAGCTGCGCATAAGAGCTGGCTTTAGGCCCCGGACCTCATTCAGCAATCCGTTCTCCAGGCAGCGGTGGGAAGCGACCGGACCATAAGCTCAGCGCAACAGCAGGCCATTGGGCAGATCAGAAGCTGGAGTCGCCTCAGCAGCGGAGTTCTGCGGGCCCGACTTTGGCTTGAGGTCAGCGCTGAAGATCAGCCCGATCAGGAAGGTGAGATCACCCTCACGAACCGGATGTTGAGGGCGATATCCCAATCGAAACAGTGGAGTAAAATCACGCACCGAAGCTCCCAGGCGCTTGAGCCGAAACATGGCCACACCACCAAAGAAGTTGGACATCTGGCGAGCCCCAAAGTTCATCGTCAACTGGTGATTGAGGCCCACCCGAAGATCGAGATTGGGGTGAACCGGAAGCTCAGCAAGTAGCAAGGCAAGGTTGTCGATGAAGCCTTCCCGAAAGGCCGCCGGAATGTCGTTGCGGTTGTGAAAATAGTAGTCCTCTTCACCCAACTGCCACAGCTCAAACAATAAGGTATTGGAGACCAACAGCCGGATTCGGCCCAAGCCTACCGCAGCCTGCAGCGTGACCCCGCTGCGCAGATACCAGCCCAAGGCCCGCTCACCCTCCTGGTGCGGCAGCTGTTGCTCGCTGTAGTCCTCTTCGTAACCGCTCAGGTCAAAGTAGCCAGCCCCGTTAAAGGCAATGGGCCAGTAGAACACCGGGGCAAATTGGAGGTGAAACTGCAGAAACGAAAGCGGCGCCAGGTCCAGATAGACACCGGGCATGAAATAGATGGGGCTGGTGTGACTCTGAAAGCCGGCCTCCACAAAGCTGTAATCGAAGAGGATTCCGGGCTTGCGGACCAGGGGAGCGCAACCGCCAACGCGCAGTTGATGTTCAACGCCCCAAGGTCCCCACTTGATTCCCAGAACCTGCCGCATCAGGACTCGTGGCCCTGGCTCACCCAGGCAATTCTTGCCCGTAGCCGGAGCTGCCGAAGACTCAGCAGCACTGGCCTCAGCGCTCGGCCGCTCGGCAACCGAACCCATCGCCCGCCCTTGCGCCGGGCCGGGCTGAAGAGCCACCAGGGCCACCAGCAAAGCTCCGCTCAGCACCATCTTCCAGATCACCATGACAGCAACATCCTAGCGGTTCGGGGCAGTAGGAACGAATGGTCCGCGCGCGCCCGGGGCCGGGCGAGCGCCAATAAAGCATTGACAGCGCTATTAAAGAGGCGAAACCTTTAGCGCGCGGCCTGGTATGGGAGGGACCGATGAAAGCTCCGAGTACCCCAATCACGACCCGGTTTACCCTCGGCGATCACATCACCGAAGAACAGCTCAACTTCCTCGATTACCACGGCTTCCTCCACTTTGAGGGCGTCGCAAGTCGTAAAGAGGTCGATACGCTGCTCACAGAGCTCGACCGAATCGAAGCCCTGTTGCTCAAAGAAGGGCGTCGCAAGATCAACGGAATCCCGCTGTTTCAGGGACGCTTCATGGGCGTCAGGCCGTTTATCCAGCGTTTTGCCTTCACCTCGCACTTCTCAGCCTGGCTTCGCGACTTCGTCGCCTCCGAGCGCTTCGAGCCGATCCGAACCCTAATCGGCGCCGACGCCCGGGTGGGACAGGACGAGAAGGACGGCGTGGTTCTCAACCGCTACTTCAACGGTAAAGGCAGCATCTACCCACGCCTGGGCTGGCACACCGACGGGCTCCGCGACCTTTTCTATCTGCGGATGCCCAAGCAGATGCTCAACGTCGGGCTGCATCTGGACGATGTGGAGGAAGAGGATGGAGGCCTGCGACTGATCCCCGGCACCCACCGCCAGGGCTTCCTCGACATGTGCTTTCGCAAATTCTACTTCTTCTCCCACGCAGCCGATCGCGCTGAAATAACAGTCACAACCCGGGCCGGCGACCTCACCGTCCATGACGGCCGCCTCTGGCATCGCGTGCAGCGCTCCTCCAAGACCGGTGAGGCCAGCTTGCGCCGCACCATGTATGTGCCGTACCTGACCGGTCCTTACGAGCCGAAGGACGCAACCAGCCCTACCCCCGGATACCACCGCGTCGGCCAGATCACCCGCACGCTGCGCCTGTGGGCCTCGCTCCTGCTGGGACGTTAAGCGGTATTGCTTCGGCAGCAGTGGGGCACTCTTTTGACAGCTTTACTGATGGCTGCCTAACATCCATTCAGGCGGCCCACTAGCGGCCGGTCTCGTTGGAGTGCGCCAATGAACTTTAAAATCACCGCAGTGATTTTTGCCTTCACCTGTCTCCTCGGTCTCAACGCCTGTGGCGGTGGCAACGGCGGCGGCCTGTCTGCCACCCTCAGCGCCTGCCCCGAAGACTCAACCGTCACCTGGGAGCAGGTAACCCCGGTCTTTCAGGACTATTGCACCTCCTGCCACCACTCCGACAAGGTCGGCACCGAGCGCGTCGGTGCGACACCTGGAGTCGACTACGACACTCCTGAGCTCGCTTACAACAGTGAAGCCAGTCCGGCCTCAACCTGGTCCGAGATCTACACCGGGGACATGCCTCCGGGTGACTCTACGGTGCCGGAGGCCGAGGCCATCCTCATTCACGACTGGCTGAGCTGTGGAGGGCCCCAATAGCCTGAAGCAAGCTGTCCAGGGGGTGGGTGCAGCCAACAACAGAGCCAGCTGCAAGGCAGCATCCTCAAGTCACTCGAACAAGGCCACCAGAGGATCCACCCGCAGATCCGCAGGATCGCCGCTAATCCCAGCCTGATTGAGCAAGGCCTGGATGACGTGTTCGGGCTTGATGACCTCTCCAGCTGCAGCAGAAGAACCACTGAGCAGGTCAGTCTGAGTGGGCTCCATTCCCACGTCCGATGAAGCTCCGATCACCTGGCCACCACGCACCCCACCACCGGCCAGGAAGCAGGCATTGGTCAGGCTGTGGTCACGACCCGAGTTGGCATTCACCAGAGCCGTACGAGAGAACTCACTGAAGCCAATGATGGTGGTGTGATCAAGCCATGTGCTGCCATCCCCGTATGGGCGCGACTGCAGGTCTTCAATCATCCGCGAGACCACATTAAAGCCAGCTTCCTGAATGGGGCCGTTGTCCGTAGTCCAGTTGTCATAGTGGGTATCCAGGCCCGAAGCCACCTGGATACTAACCACCCGGCTGATCCCCTCAGTGATGGCGGTCACTGCAGTCGCTGCTCGAGCCTGCGGGGTGCTCAATGCGCCCTGTCCCGAAGCGCCAATATCATAGTGGTCACGAAGCGCCGCCATCTCCGAGCTCGCCGCCTGAAAATCAAACAAGGCTGCCAGGTCCTGCTCGATCATGGTTGCGGCACTGTTTCGCGCCGACTCCGAGGCTTGCCATAGACTGGAGCTGACCGCCTTCGGACACAGCGAAGCACGAGCCAGCAACTCGTCCACCTGGCGCTCCTCAAGAGCCCCCAGGGCTGAAGGGCCTGGTTCCAGGGAACGCACAAGGTCAGGGACGCTGCCAACTTTGAGAGCAGAAGCATAGTTGGGTAGATCCCGATTGTAAGACTCGACCCGAATGGAGAGGTTGGGGATGGTGTCATCTCCACCCAGGTAACTGGCCAGCCAGGTCGCGGCAGAGGAGCCCCGAGCCAACAATCCACTAGGTGCCTTACCGGTGATGAAACGGCGCCGACCCGCCTCATGGGTGAGGGTCTCCATGCTCATTCCACGAATGATGGCGACCTTATCCATGTGTTGCACCAGATCACCCATATAGGGGCCCACCAGGATGTCCTGTCCGGGGGCTCCAGTACTGGCATAGAAGGGCTCCAAAATATGGTCAGGATCATCGAGCAGGCTATAAGCCGGGTTGATGAGAGTGTCGCCAACGTTGCCCTCGTGAAAGACATTGGGATCGCGAGGATCGAGCGACAGCAGCACGTCCCAGGCACCACTGAAGTAACAGAAGATGTAGTAGCGGTCAGAGCCGGCCTCGGCGCGGGCCAGTCGCATCAGCGGTGACAGCCCACCAAAGGCGGCCACCCCGGTGCCAGCAAGCAAGGAGTTAACCAGGAAGCGACGTCGAGAAGGACAGAATTTGCTCATGACGCAGCTCCTAGTAACTGTAGAAGTCCGGGTGGGTGATGAGCGCCACGCAGACTGTCCGCCAGGCCGCGGGGACATCGCCGCCGTTGACATGCAGAGCGCTCTCAAACAACCAGCTCCACGGGTTCACCCGCGGGTCCCCCTCAGGGATCAGCTCGGAGTGGTAGCGAAGCAACAAGTAACGCAGGTTCGCCTGCACTGCGCCAGCATCCTCTAGCGGCGTCGTCTCCTCATCGACGTAGCGAAGCAGGACCCGTTCGCTACTGGGGGTCTCCAATTCGCGCTGCACCAGTTCTGTGCACACCGACCTGGCGGCATCACCAAGGAACTTCTGAAACAGCAAAGAGACGGTCAGATCCTCCTGGGTGGAATCAATAAAGTCCGGCTTGCCCAAGGTAGAGGCCAGCTCCTCAAATAGATTGTCGTCGGGGTCGCCGTCCTCGGTCCAGGCAATACCCCCGGTCACCCGCTGAATCGACGCGTCCAGTTGATCGATGTCCATCCTCCTGCGACCTCTCAGACCCTCGTCAGGTCCGGGAGGGATGGGCAACAAGCTGGCTGCCCCGTGGGCCCCCAGATCTACGGCGACCGGGTCAGGGGTGGGCAACACCGGCTCAGGCGGTGGAGGAGCAGGAGCAGGAGCTTCACCACCCCGGTCGCAGGCGACCAGGCCAAGGCTGAGGGCAACCGCCAACAGAACAACAGGAATCAAAGTTGCAGTCTTCACTGTACGCTCCGGTAAACGGGGCTGGAGACAATCGTCTTGATGAGGGTCCGATAGCTGAAACCAGAATCCACAAAGGCAAGGCTGAGTTCATCAATCCAAGGCTCCTCCGCGGCTTGGACCTCCCGCCCAAGCAACCACTCCAGAGCGCGACGGACCGTGCAGTCGGGTAGTCGACCGTCGACGACCACGCTGTTTACCAGCGCCCGAGGTCCGGCCTCGACATTGCCGGCGTGGTCGGGGCGGCGGAACTCGTAGGAAGAGAGCATTCCCAGATAGGGCTCCTGATCCTCGACCAGCGCAGAGGTCAGGTAATAGCGTCGGCAGTCGTTGCTACAACTCTCTCCGGTCGTGGCACAGCGCACGCAATCCTCACGAGTAGCCGGATAGTTCTCGGGCTCCAGATAGCCGGCGCCGGCCTCACTCCACCGCCCCCAGTAAGCAGCACTCGGCTCCAGCAGGGCGTGGCAATACTTACAGCCGTCACGCAGCTGCAGATCAAGTTGATATGCGCTGCCCTCTTCAGGAGGAGGAAGCCCCCCTGAAGGCGGTTGAAAAGGCTGACACATAAACGCATCAAAGAACCTGCTGGCGCGAGCACGGTTGGTCTGAAAACGCAGTAAGTAGGCCTGGCTGGTAAGAACTCCCGAATGCTGCCCGTCCATCAGCACCGGAACCCAGGTGTCGGCGTCGGTGTAAGCCAACTCAGGCAGTCGCTCGGGGGCGAGCGGCACCGGCAGGTTGCGCACCCCGGCAGGAACCTCGGACTGGTACTTCCAGTAGTGCACCAACGGACCGTTGACGTAGGCCGTACGACCCGTAAACAGCTCCAGATAAGAACGGTCCTGCTCGATGATGTCGGCGATCCTCAGCTCAATCTCTTTGCCCATAGCCTGAACCACCGGCCGCACCGAGGCGGAACCCTGTCGACACCAGGCCAGGTTAGGACCACAGCCGCAGCCAGGGTCGGCCGCACCATCGAGGCTGGCGCACTTGCTCCCCAAAGGAGAGACCTCGACCTCTTGAGCATCAAAGGCACAGACCTTGAGCGTCGTCGCCGGATTCCAGTAAGGGACCACCTCGACCCAACCCTCAAGCCAGCTATCGCCCACCTGAGTGGTTACCAGGCGACCTTCAGCATCCCACTGAGCCGGTTCATCGAGGCAGGGCACTGCCTCACCCCGATACTCATTGGCCGGCTGCCGACGCCAGTAAGCGGCCGACCCATCGAAGCGAGACAAACTGAACGACGCGTTCCACAAATTGACATTGGTGATGTTGTTCCAGAGAAACTCACGATGTCGGCGCAGAACCCGCTCCACAAAAGCAGGATCACTCAGCCACTGCTCAACCAACGCCTCAGGGACCTCGCCGGCCTGATCGACCTCCTGTAGCTCTTCGACCGTTGGCACCACGCCGCGCAGGTCCAGACTCAAGCCCCGCGCATAGCGGGTCAGGCTCAAGGCCAGATCTTCCTCAGGACAGAGCAGATCCTGAGTTGCCTCAGGCTGAGCCAATGCCGGCAGTGCCAGACACAAACCGAGAGCCAGCAGCGATACAGCGGACAGGAGCTTGGTCATAGGATCACTCCAGAAAACCGCCAGCCCGCCAGTCCTCAATCAAGGATATGGTGGCAGCGTCATAAGGGTCAGCATTCAAGGGCATCCGGCCATTGACGACCGCGTCAAGGATCTCGTCAATCTCAGTCTCCCAGGCGGCACGGGAGTCCATGGGGTGGCCGCCCCCGGCCGAAGTAGCGCCTTCCGTGGCGCTGTGACACAAAGCACAGTCGCGAACAAAAAGCGGCTCGATGTCATCCGCCCAGGTCGGCGGGACAAACTCGCCCACCGAGAAGAATAAAGAAGCCTGCTCCTGCTCCTCCTCCCCATAATCAGCAATAGCCCGCAGCTCATGGGCTCCATCGTCCAGCACCTCAGGGTCCAGCTGCACGATGAAATCGGAGGAATCAGCCAAGACCAACGGTTCCCCATCCAGCTCGACGCTCAGTCCACCGAACTGCTCGGTCACAGTGGGCAGAAGCTGTACAGTCACTGCTTCGGTCAGCTCGCTTCCATCCTCCAAGCCGAAGAACAACAGTGGCCGACCGGCTGCCAGGCGATGGATCCCCTGATCGCCGAGCAGGACAGCTCTACCCACCCGATCGACCGCATGGAGGCTGCCCTCAGGCGGCCCCTCGACAGGTCGGAAGGTGCCAGCCTGATGAATCCAAAGTCCATCATCAGTATCAAGCCAAAGAGCCCCAGAGTTGGGGTTGGCCGCCAGCCCCATAGTGCTGAAAGGCAGCTCAAGCCGCTGCTCGGTACCATCGGGCCAATGCCCGTAAAGCTCGCCGCCGGTCGCTGCCCACAATGTGCCATAGCCGTCAACGGCGAGCCCACTCACCGCAAACTCGCCGCCCCTGGGGTGAGCCCGATAGCTGTCACCGTCTGGCACCAGCGCATAAAGCGCATCACCAGCACCAACCCACAATGCGGTCTCGCCATCCAGTGCGCCCCAAGCCAACCTTGAGGACGCACTGGGAAGCCCCTCTGGCTGCACATCCCAGATCAGACCGTCGCGCCATAGGAGAAGCCTGCTCTCGCCTGCCATCCACAGCTCCTCATCTGGTCCCGAGAGCAAGACTGCCGGGCCCAGATCTGGAACGGCGTCCGCCACAGGAGAGCGCACCAATGCACCGTCAGAGATCACAAACAGACCGCCTGCGCCAGAGATCAGCACCTCACCGGCAAGGCGGACGACTCCTCCCAACGCACCCAATTCCTCTCCATAGGAAGTGATCTCACCGCTCAAAGAATTGCGGCTGAACAAGCCACCGTCAGCGTCAAAATAAAGACCAAGTTCGCCATCGAGGGCCAGAGAATCCGCCGACGAGGTGCTAAGTTGCTCAGCATGAACGGCAAGAGCAGGGCCGATGTCAGGCCCTGCAGGCGGCGGTGGCGCAGGAATAGGAGCAGGAGCTTCACAAGCCGCCAGAAAGACGAATGTGAGCACCGCATGAGGGATTTGCGGACGCATGACTGATTTCAGCTAAGCAATAGGAGCACATCCCGGTCAAGTAAAGATGCGCCCGCGTGAGCGACACGCTGACCCGACCTTCCCACCAGCTTCTCTGTCCCGTTGCCCAATCTGCTCCCTATACTAAGAGGCCCAGTTCCGTGCATCCAGGAGCCTTCACCATGCCCAGATCCCTATGTCTGTTGCTGGTCTTTGCAAGCGCGCACTTTGTTGGCTGCGCTGTGGAATCCAGCGAAGGAAGCCAGCCTGGCGACTGTCAGGACGACGTCGACAACGATAACGATGGACTCATTGACTGCGGCGATGAAGGCTGTTCAGCGGCACCCGATTGCACCGGCGACGATGACGACAGCACAGCGGCCGACGATGACGATAGTGCAACGGGCGACGATGACGACAGCGCAGCCGGCGACGATGACGACACACTGAAAGCATGCGCGCCGGCTCTGAGCCTGGAGTCCACCAGCACCTACCCGCTTGGCCTGGTGGTGCTCTCTGCAAGCGGCGGCACCGGTGCCTACAGGTACAGCTTCGTCGAGAACAACTCCGGCGCTCTGCTCAATGAACTGAGCGGCTCCTACATCGCCGGAGTAAACACCGACACCGTAGACCTCATTGAGCTCCTGGACGCTGGCTGTGAAGGCAGCACACAAGCTCAGATCGAGGTCAACCCAGTGCTCAGCGTCCAGCCCTCCCACATCGAAGTCCTGCCGGGTCAGGCCTTCACCTACCAGACCGTTGGCGGATCGGGCAGCTACTCCTGCACGCTCCAGGCCGGCAGTGCGGGGGGCAGCCTCGACCCGAGCGACTGCAGCTATCAGGCCGGCGGCGGGGAAGGCAGCGAAGGGGTCCTTTTCTTAGATCTGGCGACCGGGCACGAAGACCTCGCCTGGGTCGTGGTTCATCAAGATGCGGCTCCCCGTGCGGTACCCGGTCAGCTGGTGCTGTCGGCAGGGAGCCACCAAAGGATTGGCATGATCGGTGGCAGCGGCCACTGGGAGATGAGCCCCGACTCCCCGGGCGTCATTGATGTGAACTCGGACCAGATCACCGCACTCAGCACCGGTCACACGAGCGTCAGCGTCAGCGACCGTTTCACGGGCCTGCAAGCCACTCTGAATGTTGACGTAATCGCACCACAGCAGGCCCCGCTGCCGCTCGCCGGCGAGTCAATACAGGAGGGGCACGCAGTCTCCACCGACGTCAATGGTGACGGCTATATGGACGTCATCATGTCCTCACCCGGGGCGAACTACGATGCCTATCGGGGCGGGCTTGCAATGCTCTGGCTGGGCAACGGCGATGGCCTCGATGCAAGCCCCGCACGTACCTTCTCGAAGAGTGGTTGGGAGGACCAGATGGGCCGCGGACTGGCGTTAGGCGACTTCGAAGCAGATGGCTTCGTCGATCTGGTCATCGGCAGTCCCCTAGAAGACCCAGCGGCCGGTACCAACGGCGGTCAGGTTCAGGTCTACAGCGGTGGTAGCGGACTGCTGTTCTCTGCAGACCCGACCTTCATCTCGGCCGGTGACCACAGCTACGACTACTACGGACAGAGCGTCGCAGCGTGCGACATCAACGGCGACGGCTATGATGACCTGATCGTCGGGTCCTACGACGATGAAGACCGCGAAGGCCTCACCACCTACACCAACCAGGGCTCGATCAAGGTCTACCTGGGAAGCCCCAGCGGGCTCGACAGCGATGCCTACCAAGCCCGCTACGGAATGCTCCCAAGTGCCACCGGTTGGACCCCGGTCAACACCATCCGCATGGGCTACTCACTGGCAACCGGCGACCTCAACAACGACGGCTTCTGCGACGTAGCCAGCGGCTCATACCACTACAACAGCAACGATGGCGCGGTGTTCCTCTACACCGGTAGCACCGCCGGACTGAGCCTTGAACCGGTGGCGGCCTGGACCGGGGCGAGTTCCACCAGCAATGGCGGTGACCACTTCGGTAGACACCTTGCTGTGGGCGATCTGGACGGCGACAACTTCGATGACCTGATTGTCGGCGAGTGGGGCCATGACGCGAATGGCCAGACCAATGCTGGCGCGGCCTGGCTGTTTCTTGGCCGAAACTTCGGCGCCCAGGGTCCCGTCATCGCCTTTGACAGTCCCGATAGCGCCGACTGGAGCTTGGTCGGTGCCAATGGCTACGACTACATCGGCCATGAGCTGGTCATCGCAGACATGGACGGCAGCCCTCCCCTGGACCTACTGGTCTCAGGCCTGCAGGAAGAGGTCAGCGGCGGGACCAGCAACACCGGCGCTGTCCAGATCTTCTATGGCGTGCAAGGCGGCCTGCCCGGCACCAGTCCGGATCTCGAATTGGCAGGACAGGCCAATGGCGACTGGTTTGGTATGTACGTCGCTCCCCTGGGCGACGCGGACGGTGACGGCAGCCATGACCTCTTTGTCCACGCCCACCGCGACAGCAGCCTCGGCATTCGCATTGGCATGCCGAACTTCGTCGCGACCGGACCCGGTCTCAGCGGCGACGATGATGACTCCGCATCTGGGGTAGAGCCCATTCAGCCACTCGACTTCGTAGTCAGCTCGATGGGCCAGATGATGGGCACCGGCAGTTCCTTTGTCGGCGACGTTAACAGCGACGGCTACGAAGATCTGGTGGTGACGGCCCACCGCTTCGACCGTGAAGATGCTCCCCTCAACTCAGGCGCCGCATGGCTCTATCTTGGTAGCGAGAGTGGCGTCGAGGCACAACCGGCCCTGACCCTGTTGAACTATGAACGCAACAGCGGCTACGACGAGTTTGGCAGCGGCGCCAGTCGGGCCGGTGACTTCAACGGCGATGGTATCGATGATTTCGCCATCTCTGCCCGCTACGAGGACCGACCATCGAACTTCAGCGGCAACTACGCCAACTCCGGTCAGTGCGGCGATAACCTCAATAACTCGGGAGCTATCTACATCTTCCTCGGCGTCGCTAGCGGACTGCCAAGTACCGAGCCGGCCTTCGCCTTCTATGGCTCCTACACGAACCACAGACTGGAGCTAGTGGCCGGAGACTTCGACTTCAACGGCGACCAGTACGATGACCTGGTGATTGGCGCACCTCAGTACGATGGCGCAGCAGGCAGCGACACCGGTTCAGTGCTGGTTGTACTGGGCCGTCCGGAAGACTCTAACGGTACCTGGCTGATGTGCGAAGGCGACATTGCCATGAGCTTTGAGGGGACGGGCGGGGGTGACGACCTAGGCAAGTCGGTAGCTAGCCTTGACGACCTGGATGGGGACGGCTGCGACGAATTCGCAGCCGGAGCCCCGGACAACGACCTGACGGGCTTTAACAACCAGGGAGCTGTCTATCTATTCTGGGGGGCTGGGGGGCCGGGATGCCCAAGCCAGCCGGAATACAGCCTGCTCTACCCATACGATAACAACGCTCGAGCCGGCTACTCGCTCAGCAGTAGCGGGGATGTGGACGGCGATGGCCTGCGGGATCTGGCGGTTGGTGGCTATGGGGTACAACGCAACGGCGACACCGTCGGCGCAGCCTGGCTCGCTACCTCCTCGTACCTCGCAAGCCTCAGCTCTACCGGACTCTCAAGCTCACCCACACCCCAGCCGCTGGTAGGGACAGGGGGCAATTTCACAGTGCGGGGCTCCGTTCACAACGGCCTGTTCGGGCGGGCGGTGGCGCTGGTCGCCGATCTCCAGGTTGATGGCCGGGCCGGCCTGTTGGTGGGCGAACCTGCCGGACAGGCCGCTGGAACCGAGCAGAGCGGTGGCGCCTGGCTCTACGAATTCATCATCGACGACCCCGCCAACTACGGACTTGTGGCCGACCCTATAGCGAGTTTTGGCGGCGAGAACTTTCGCTACAACTCCTATCTGGGCGAGCAACTGGGAGGCTGCTCCATCGACGGGCAGCCTTATGGCGTGATCGGAGGCACCCGAGCTGACGGCTTGAGCACGGACGCGGGTGCCGCTTACGTGGTGCCGCTCCGTCGCTGACCGAGACCGGCTATGAATTGAACTGGCCTCATCAAGCGCCGCTGTCCATAATCCAAGTTCAGCATCACCCCCAGGACCTTGTATCGAGCGGCCTGGGCGAAACCGAGTGAGCCCATGAACGTACCAGCACGAACAGCATTGCCCCTGCATGCATTGCTGTGCTGCCTGGTCCTGGGACTCAGCGGCTGTCCACCTGACCCCGCACCAGAAGTCACCTATGAAGGAGAGGTAAAGGACATCCTCAACAAGCGCTGCGCAGGCTGCCACCAAGCAGATTCAATCGCGCCATTCACCCTGAGCAACTATGAACAGGCCAGCAATCTGAGCAGTGTCATCGCGCACAGCGTCGAGCAGGGCTCAATGCCGCCGTGGATGCCAGACAACACCTGCAATAACTACGAGCGGGACCTCTCGCTGAGCGATGAAGAGCGAGAGGCGCTGCTCGATTGGGCGGCCATCGGCGCGCCTCAAGGCGAATCCGGCAACAACGACGACGCTGGCGCTCAGACCGCAACTGAAATCCGCGTGGACACCGAGATCTCCATGCCTGAGAGCTACAGTCCCCAGGTCAGTCCCGATGACTATCGCTGTTTCTTGATGGACTGGAATCAAGACCGCCCAAAGTACGTCACGGGCTTCAAGGTAGTGCCCGGAAGCGCTCAAATTGTTCACCATGTCATCGCGTTTGTGGTGAACCCGAGCGGAGTTGACGACTTCATCGCCATGGACGAAGCCGATGACGGTCCGGGCTACACCTGCTTCGGCTCCCCGGTGGTAGGCCCGCAATCTGTCAGCTCAGCAACGCGCTGGCGCTGGCTGGCCAGTTGGACACCGGGAAGCGGAGCACGACCCATGCCGACAGGAACCGGCATCGCCATTCAGCCAGGCTCCAAGATTGTGGTTCAGCTGCACTACAACACCCTGGAGGACGAGCCCATCGAAGATCAGACTCGACTGCAGCTGCAGTTGGAAGACGAAGTGGACAGACCAGCGCTAGTCCTGCCCCTTACCAACTATCGATGGCTATCGGGCAGTGAATCCATGCTCATCCCAGCGGGCTCGCCGGACACGGTACATTCCATGAGCGCCGACCTCTCAGAAAACGTACTCGGCTTCCTTGGCGGCACAATAGGCCTGAGCACTGGCGACTCCTTTCAGATGCACAGCATCGGCCTGCACATGCACCTGCTCGGCAGCAGCGGACGCAGCTGGATTGAGCGCGCCGATGGCAAGCAACAGTGCCTTCTGGACATCCCCCGCTGGGACTTCAACTGGCAGGGAGCCTACGAATTCACCGAACCGGTTACCGTCCACCCAGGGGATCGCTTCAACCTTGAGTGCCAGTGGGACAACAGCGCTGGGAATCAGAGCCCAATCAACGGTGAGATCCCCGAACCACAAGACATCGAGTGGGGTGACGGCACCCGGTCGGAGATGTGTCTTGCCATCGCCTACGTCACCGCCCTCTGACGGCCGCGCGGATGCCCGGCAAACGACATCCGGTCACACTGACCGCGGTATTCCTACTAGCAGCGCTTAGTCCGGCCTGCATTGAGCAGGAGCCACGGCCGGCGGGCCCACTCATCGACCATGAACTGTGGCAGCCGCTCCCACTGAGCGAGGACCCCTTCAGCGACCACGCCCCGGCTTCCATCGAGTGTCCGGAAGCCGCCTGGTTTCTGGAGGACGGAGCGCTGGAAGTGGACACAGGGCTATGCAACTATCTTGCCCTGCAACAGCCCGCTCGGATCGAAGTTCGACCCGATGACCGTGTTTCCCTGATCGCCTGGCACGCACAGCTGTGGGATATCAACTCAAGTGAAGCACACATCGCGGTTCTCTTTGATGACCATGTGGTGTGGCAGGAGTACATCCCCATTCCCGCTGACCCGGGAGTCTTTGATGTGGAATTCACCGCGCCAGAACCACTGGCTCAAGGCCAGCGGATCCAGCTCCACCTCCACAATCATGGCAGCAATAGCTGGAATCTACTGCAGCTATCGCGGCTGCCCTGAGTCCTCACCAAGCGTGGCGACTACCCACGCCGCCTGAGGCCCCCGGCTCAACGGCCAGGAACCCCTGGCTCGGTCATGGCTCGAGCATCAAGCAATGCGTCAAGTTCATCAGCGGGAAGCACCGCCCAGTCGAGTCCAACCTCACGCACAGTGCGACCGGTCTTAAAGGCTTCCTTGCTGATCGCCGCCGCTTTGTCGTAGCCGATGGCGGGAGCAAGGGCGGTACAAATGGCAAGCCCCCGCTCAACAGTCTCTTCACAGACCTCCGCGTTCACCGTAATTCCGCTAACACAACGTTCCGTGAACGTGTCAACCGCACCCGACAGCCAGCTGGTGGACGACAGCAGACAGTGGGCCATCACCGGCATCATGACGTTGAGTTCGAAGTTACCGCCGGCCCCAGCGACACCGACGGTCACATCGTGTCCCATAACTGAAGCACAGACCATAATCAGCGCCTCGTTCATTACCGGATTGACCTTGCCCGGCATGATGGACGAGCCCGGCTGCACCGCAGGCAGGTTGATCTCAGCAAAGCCAGTGCGCGGGCCGCAGGCCAGCCAACGGATATCATTAGCAATCTTGGTAAGCGAAGCAGCCACCGTCTTGAGATGCCCGTGCGCTTCAACCACCGCATCCCGTGCGCCCTGGGCTTCAAAGTGGTCCTCAGCCTCCACAAAGGGGAGACCAGTATCTGCGGCAAGGTAAGCGATGGCTCGAGCCGGGAAGTCCAGCGGGCGGTTAAGCCCGGTTCCCACTGCCGTGCCACCAAGAGGCAGGGCCAACAGCGCATCGCGAGCGGCCTTAACCCTGCGAACACCGTACTCAACCTGAGTGGCGTAGCCAGCAAACTCCTGGCCAAGGCGCACCGGAGTCGCGTCCTGCAGATGGGTACGGCCGGTCTTGACTACCCCATCAAATTCCACCGCTTTGGACCGCAGGGCCACGGCCAATCGGGTCAGGGAAGGCAGCAACTGTTCATGCAGAGCGATCGCTCCAGAGACATGAATCGTGGTTGGAATCACGTCGTTGGAACTCTGTCCCTGGTTCACATGATCGTTGGGATGGACCGGGGTCTTACTACCTAAGTCACCACCCATCAGCTGAATGGCCCGATTGGAGATGACCTCATTGGCATTCATGTTGGTTGAGGTGCCCGACCCGGTCTGGAACACATCCAACGGAAAGTGCTCATCATGCTCACCATCGGCCACCTCAGTAGCGGCCTGCACGATGGCCTCTCCCAGATCCGCGGCAACAATCCCCAATTCTACGTTAGCTCGCGCGCAGGAGCGCTTCACCAGGGCCAGGGCACGAATGAAGGGACGCGGGAAGCGCACACCGCTAATTGGAAAGTTTTCGACTGCGCGCTGACTCTGGGCGCCATAGAGGGCACTTGCGGGAACGCTCACCTCCCCCAGGGAGTCCTTCTCAATTCGGCTCTGCTCGGACATGTGCTGCTTCCTTCAGGTTGGAGTGTTCCCAGTGCGGGACTGCTCATTGCGAGCGTCTACCATGTCACTGTTGCTCGGGAAAGACCCCAGCTGCAGGACTCCGCCCTTAAGGACTCAACCGCAAGCTGGAGTCCAACCTGCAAGGGCACGTTCCACAAAGTCGAGGCGGTCCTGACCCCAGAACATCAGGTCCCCGTTCACAAACCAGGTGGGTGCACCAAAGACCCCTCTAGCGACAGCCTCCTCAGTGCTGGCACGCAGCTTATCCTTGACCGACTGCTCGCGAGTTCCGGCCAGAAGCCTGGTCGGCAGATCCAGCTCCGCCAGAATCTGCTCAAGGACCCCATCGTCAGAGATGTCCCGATCCTCGGCCCAGAATGCAGCGAAAGTTCGCTGCACAAAGGCGCCCTGCTGACCAGGATCAAGCTGACAAACAATGCGCTGACTCTTCACCGTGTTCATGGGGAAGCGAGAAGCAAACTGAAAAGGCACCCCCCAGTGCTCGGCCCAACGCTTCAGTTCGAGTGCCACATAACGCTGCTTGACTGCGGCAAAACTCTTTAGTGGGACCATCTCGGTATCAATCGCCCGAAACACACCGCCCAACAACATCGGCCGCCAGCGCAGCTCGGCGCCGGCCCGATCCGCCAGCGCCTGGGCCTGGGTCGCCCCCAGGTAGGCAAAAGGGCTTGAGAAGTCGAAAAAACACTCCAACAACGGACCTTCTTCACTCATTGGACTCTCCTTCCGGTCGCCAACCGTTAAGCATCTTCTCAACGAAGAGCAGGCGATCCTGCCCCCAGACCATGTGCTGATGTTCAATAAAAAAAGTGGGCGCACCAAAGACCCCTCGTTCAATGGCCTCCTGGGTGTGATCCTGGAGCTGCTGACGGAGCTCTGGTCTGTCAGCAGCAGCGAGCAGGCCACCTGCATCCAGAGATAGCTCAGCAAGCAGTTCGGCCAGCACAGCCCGATCGCCAATATCCCGATGCTCTTGCCAGTACGCGAGATACAGCCGATGGCTGATGGCAGCGGCCTGTTCTGGCGCCGCCAATACACAGCGAAGCGCGGCCGCAGAATTGAACGGGTGACCCGACGGATAGCTGCAGTCGATCCCCCAGTGTAAGGCCCAACGCCGCAGATCCCGCTGGGTTCGAGCCGCCTTGACCGCAGGAGGGCTAGGGATCGCCGCCTCACCGTATAGCGCTCGGAAGACCCCACCCAAAAACATTGGCCGCCAGCACAGATCAGCGCCAGCCTGATCCGCGACGGCCTCCACCTGAGTCGATGCAAGGTAGGCGTAAGGACAGGTGAAGTCGTAGAAAAACTCCAAACGCATCATTGCCGGCTCCAGCAGGAAAGATCGACCTCAAGGGCAACGATGATACACTCCGCCGCGCCGTTTAATACCCACCCACTCTCAGGCACCGAACGCATCGGCCCTCAACCAGGACAGCTCCTTTGCAGACCCGCCACGACTTGAGGATCCGCCCCCACAAGGTTGGCTGCGTGTGCCAGCCCTTTGAGCTGGGTCCCTATGTGACCATCAGCCAGGAGACGCTGGCCCAAGAAGGGGCCGCTATCGCGGCCAGGGTTCTGACCGCCCGCAAAGACTACGGTCACCTGGAACTCGGTAGTGGACGGAAAGCTCGCCTGGTCCCTGGCGACATCATCATCGGAGTGCTCGGCAGCCGAGCTGCTCTAAGAGGCTTCTGCGGACGACCTCCAAGCGAGCTTCGCCCAGGTGACCGCCTGCAGCTCCTCAACCAGGGCGGAGTGATCGGTCTTGCTGAAGGCAGCCACGCCGGACTCGGAGCACCCATCGACGTCGAAGTCCTGGGGACCCCGGTGCGGCAGGGCAAGCCACTGCTGCTGTCGGATTACGGGCTGGAAGTGCGCAGCGAACTGCCCGCCGCACTACCGCCGGTGCTCCTCATTGTGGGTACCTGCATGCATGCTGGCAAGACCACGGCAGCCGCGGTAATCACGCGATATCTGCGCGGCATGGGGCGGGTGGTTCACGCGGGCAAGGTCACCGGAGTCGCGAGCATCGGGGACCTGCTGATGTTCGCTGACAACGGTGCGGAGCAGACCCTCAGCTTTCTCGACTGCGGAATCGCTTCCACCTGCTATAGAGACGACATTCCCCAGGTAGCGCGGACCCTGCTGTCCCACCTGGCCGAAGAGAAGCCCGACCTCATCGTCCTGGAGATGGGCGACGGGCTGCTGGGCGAGTACGGAGTCGACTCGGTGCTGGCCGACGAGACACTCCGCGATGCCATCACCGGCGTAGTACTGGCAGCCAACGATACAGTGGGAGCCATCGCCGCTGCAGAACAGCTACAGCAGGCAGGCCTCAAGGTGCGGGTAGTGGTCGGCCCCGCCACCGATAGCTCAGTGGGTCCCAAGGCCCTGGGCCGACTTGGTCTGGACTCAGCAAACGTACTGCTCGAAGCCAAGCGAGTATGTGTGCTCGCAACCGCAGGAATGCTCGAAGGGCCGTCCTCATGAGCCGCCTCAAGGTAGGGGTAGTGGGAGCGACCGGCGTGCTTGGAGGAGAGCTGGTTCGCCTGCTCGCCCAACATCCTGAAGTCGAGCTGAGCGCGGTCTGCAGCTCGCGCTTGTCCGGTCAACTGCTACACCAGACCCGACCTGCTTTACGCGGAGCGGGCGACCTGGTCCTACGCTCTTTCGACGCCGATGAGCTCGCCCGCAGCTGCGAGCTGATCTTCCTGGCCCTGCCCCACGGCGCCAGCGGTGAGCCAGCTCAGGCCCTCATCGCCCGCGGCCTGAAGGTCATCGACCTGGGCTCGGACTTTCGCCTCCGCGACGATGACGATGTGCGGCGCTACTACGGCGGCGAGCCAGCGGCAGGTGCGCTGCGGGCGCAGGCCCATTATGGTCTACCAGAGCTGACCGGGGGAGCTCCCTCCGGCTGTCACCTGATCGCCAATCCAGGCTGCTTCGCAACGGCCCTGGCCCTGGCCCTGACTCCGCTGGCCGCTAGCTTGACCAGCGGCGCTCAGGTCCAGATCTTTGGGGTCACCGGCTCAAGCGGTAGCGGCGCTATCGCTTCAGACCGCGTTCATCACAGCTATCGACGTACCAGCTTCACCGCCTACAAGAGCCTGCGTCACCAGCACCTCGGTGAGGTTCGTCAGCTCCTGGCAGAACGGGGTCAGGTCCCCCATATTGCCTTCATCCCCCACAGCAGTGCTCTGGTGCGCGGCATCCACATCACCCTGTGCTGTCGCCGCGACGAGCTCCGCGCCGAACCTGGCGAGCTACTTCACGCGGCCTACGACAACAGCACCTTTGTCGATGTCCAGCAGGGCGAGATCCCGCTGGGCGCAGTGATCGGTTCGAACCGCGCGCTGTTGGGCTACGGCGGTGACCCCCATCAGGCGCTGGTGTTCTGCGCCATCGACAACCTTTTAAAGGGCGGCTCGGGGCAGGCGGTACAAAACATGAACCTGCTGTATGGCTTCGGCGAAGACACTGGCCTGCCCCGACTGGGGAGCTGGCCGTGAGTTCCCTACTAGATGTATACCCCCGCCTACCGCTAAAGCTGGTCTCGGCGCGGGGTTGCTGGCTGAAGACCGACGCGGGGCGCTCCCTTCTCGACCTCTACGGTGGGCACGCCGTCTCGCCACTGGGCCACGCCCACCCGGAACTGCACGGCGCGCTCATCGCCGCGCATGACACCGTCGACTTTTACTCCAACTCGGTTCACATGCCGATCCAGGAACGTGCAGCGAGCGCTGCGCTGGCTGACAGCCAGCATCTAAGCTGGGCCCACTTCGTCAACAGCGGAACGGAAGCCAACGAAGCAGCTCTACACCTGGCCCGCCGCTTCACCTCACGAACCTGCGTGGTCAGCTTCGACTGCTCCTTCCACGGCCGCAGCCTGGGTAGCCTCGCAGTGACCGGAATCGAAGGGTATCGCAAACGTCTCTCGGTCGAGACTCCACCGAACTGGCGACGAGGCATCCGCTTCGGTAACCGCGCAGACCTTGAGCGGATCGATGACAGCGTCGCAGCAGTCATCTGCGAGTCCATCCCCTCCATAGCCGGGGTGCTGATGCCCCCTGAGGGCTGGTACCCGGCACTTGCTGCCCGCTGTCGCGAGGTGGGCGCGCTGCTGATCTTTGATGAGGTTCAGGGCGGAGTCGGTCGCTGCGGACGCTGGTTCGCCCATCAACTGTTCGGAGTGGAACCTGATCTGGTGACCCTCGCCAAAGGTCTCGGCGGTGGCTTCCCAGTAGGGGCGGTGCTCGGCAATCCGGAGCTTGCTCGATGGATCGGACACGGCGAGCTCGGGACTACCTTTGGTGGCGGGCCCATGGCCTGCGCGATGATCTGCGCGGTCAGCAACATCATTCAGCGCGAGCAGCTGATAGAACGCAACCGCTGCACCTTCCAGCGCATCCACGGCGCCCTGTCACCGCTGCCTGGTGTGAGCGTGCGCGGCGCAGGCGCGCTCATCGGACTGGAGACCCCGCTACCTGCCAGCGAGTTGCGCCAGCGACTGCTGAGCCGATCGGTGGTCGTCGGTAGCTCAGGGCAGCCCAATACGGTGCGCCTGCTGCCACCATATGTGCTGAGCGAAGAAGAACTTGAGCTTGGCATCTCTGCCATCATTGACGCGCTGGGAGAGCCGTCATGAATGTGTTTAGCCCCGAGGACCTCAGCGCCGATGACCGTGAGCTGGTCATGGAGCGGGCCGCATGGTTCAAGGCCACAAACACAGCGCCCCAGCCCAGTCAGCTGCGAGTCGGAGCCCTGTACTTCAACCCCAGTCTAAGGACCCGGGTCAGCTTTGAGCAGGCGGTAGCGCTGCTCGGCGGACAGTGCCAGACCCTCAACACCTCCCTGGACACCTGGGGGCTGGAACTCGACCCCAAGGCGGTGATGGACGGCACCGCGGTAGAAAATGTGGTGGAAGCGGCACGAGTCCTCGGCCGCTACTTTCACATTCTGGGAGTCCGCAGCTTCCGCCGCGAGGGCCCGTGGCATGAACAACGCCAAGAGCCGGTTCTCAGCAGCTTCGCAGAGTATTCCGGGGTGCCAGTGGTCAGTCTCGAGGGAGCAGTCCACCATCCCTGTCAGGGCCTGGCTGATCTGCTCACCCTTCGCCAGCACTTCGGCAAACACCTGTCCGGGCTACCGGTGGCCCTCTGCTGGAGCTGGCATCCACGGGCACTTCCGGCGGCTGTACCGCACAGCTTTCTAAGCCAGGCAGCGCTGGCGGGCTGCGACATTGCATTGGCCCACCCGCCAGGCTTTGAGTTGGACCCCGAAATTGTCACCCGAGCGCGACTGGCAGCCCGCAGCGGTGGAGGAGACCTCCACATTCACCACCAACGCGAACCGGCTCTGCGCGGGCGGCAGTTGGTCTACGTAAAGAGCTGGGGCCCCCTCGAAGCTGCCAACGACACCCCAGCTGAGCTGCGGCACTGGTGTCTCGATCAGGCCAGCCTCTCAGATTCGCCACGGGCAAAGGTCATGCACTGCCTGCCTGTTCGGCGCGGCGTGGTCATTGCCGGCGACGTGCTCGACAGCGAGCGTTCCATCGTCAGCGATCAAGCCGAAAATCGGCTCTGGGCGCAGGCGGCCCTGATCGAGCTGCTGGCCAGGCGCCACGGAGGCCTTTCATGAGCATCGACCCCGGCCCATCTCTAATGGAAGCTGCCGCTTATGCCGAGCGCTTCCGAGACCAGCGCGTGGTCATCAAGCTGGGCGGCGAGTTGCTCGATTCCGATGCGGTGCTGGCGCGCCTCATTCCCCAGATCGAAGTCCTATATCGGCTGGGACTGCAGCCGCTGCTGGTTCACGGCGGCGGGGTGCAGGTGGATCGCGCCTGCCAGGAGCGGGGCATCGACTTTGAGAAGAGAGGGGGCCGCCGGATCACCTCCAAGGCCGTCCTGCATACCCTCATTGAGGTGGTCGGCGAGCAACTCAATGGACGGATCCGAGCCGGACTCGATGCAGCGGACCTTCCTTCTCTGGGCTTCGGCAATGGGCTGAGCGCCGCCATCGCCTGCAACCGCAGAGCGCCTACCATCGACGCACACGGCGACACCATCGATTGGGGCGAGGTCGGCGATGTACAGAGTGTCAACACCCGACTGCTGGAGCCGGAACCGGGTCAACCATGGCAAGTACCAGTCCTGCCGAGCCTCGGCCAACTTGAAGACGGGAACCTCGTCAATGTCAACGCCGACAGCGTGGCCTCCCAATTGGCCATCGCCAGCGGTGCTATCAAGCTGGTGCTACTAACCGGGGTGGCCGGCGTCATGCCACATCCTGGAGCAGCGGGACCCATATCCGAACTCCGCGCGGGCGAACTCCAGGACATGCTCGACAGTGGCATCGCAAGCGGCGGCATGCGCGCCAAACTTCAGGAAGGGCTAAGAGCCTTACAGGGCGGTGTGCCACGAGTACACATTATCTCTGGTCGAGCGCCCTTCACCCTGCTTCGCGAGCTGTTCACCCGGGAGGGCTGTGGTTCTTTGCTCCTCCCAGACGGTACCTAAGCGGAGCCTCCCAATGGGTCCCGCTACACTGCCCACCGGCGGGACGGAGCTGGTCACGACCTGTGCCAGCTGCGCGCAGGACCTCCAAAGCCTGGACCGATTCTGCCGAAACTGTGGGACCAGGCGTGGCGGCAAAGGCCCCATCGTCGAAAGGCCGGCGGTCATTTTGGCCCTGTTGTTCCTTGGAGTAGGGCCGCTAGCCCTCCCCCTATTATGGCGCAGTCGGCACTTCAGCCGTTCTCAGAAAGCAACCATCACGACCCTCAATCTGGCCCTCGTCGGCGGAATCGTGGTGCTGATAGTGATGACCTTCCAGCGCTACCTCAAGATGCTCCTCGAGCTCAGCTCAGGCTAAATAAAGAGGCGCGCTCAAATCGAAAGGAATCCCTCCATGTCAGAATCCGAAGCGACTACCCGCGGCGTAAAGGTACAGGTGGAAAGTAACTACCTGGCAGATCGGAGCAATCCGGCTATGGGTCAGTGGCTGTTCACGTACAGGGTCCGAATCAGCAACGAAGGCCTGGAGCCGGTGCAACTGGTGTCTCGGCATTGGGTAATCACCGACGCCAACGGTGAGGTCCGCGAAGTGCAGGGGCCTGGAGTGGTCGGAGCTCAACCCCGCCTCGACCCGGGCGAAGTCTTTGAATACCGCTCCTTTTGCCCGCTAGAGACTCCGGTAGGGACCATGCACGGGACCTACCAGATGGTGGCTGAGAGCGGTGACCGCTTCGATGCAGAGGTGGCACCTTTCTCCCTCAGCGAGCCCATGTCATTTCACTGAAAAGCAGTCCAGCTCATGCCTCGCGTCGGTAGCAGCGCCCACCGGTTGCCCTTCCTCGGTCACGTTGGCAAACTCTGCGCTGCAGCCGCTGCGGCTTGCAGTATGAGGTAACCGTCATCCGCTTTGTTACGACATTCTTGATGCTCTCAGCCATCTGGCTCCTGTGGTCAGGGCACACTGAGCCCCTGATCCTCAGTTTCGGTCTGATCTCAGTGCTGTTTGTGATGTGGATTGGCCATCGCATGGACAAGGCCGCCGACTCACCCCGCGCCTATCGGCTCGGGG
>DJIF01000100.1:8365-8589 GCA_002433485.1 Deltaproteobacteria bacterium UBA6601 | reverse complement strand
CGCGCCTATCGGCTCGGGGCACGGCCACTGACCTACCTGCCATGGCTGGCGTGGGAGGTCGTAAAAGCAAACCTCGACGTAGCCCGCATCATCCTGACTCCAGCGCTGCCTATCAGCCCCCGGCTGATCCGAGTGCGCGCCTCCCAGCAAACGGCAATCGGACAGGTCACCTACGCCAACTCCATCACCCTGACCCCCGGCACCATCAGTCTTGATGTGCGCGA
>DJIF01000100.1:6542-8037 GCA_002433485.1 Deltaproteobacteria bacterium UBA6601 | reverse complement strand
AACCAGATCCTCGTCTACGCATTGACCAAAGAAGCTGCTGAAGGCGTCGAGAGCGGTGAAATGGACCGCAAGGTCACAGCCATGGAGCGCAACTGATGTTTGCCGCCGCCATGGCTGGCGTTCTCGTCACGATGCTATTGGCGCTGATCGCAGCGGTCCGGGGACCTACGGTCTATGACCGTATCCTGGCTGTGAATATGTTCGGCACGAAGACCGTATTGCTGATTGCAGTCAGCGGCTTTCTGGCCGGCCGCCCCGAATTCCTGGACCTGGCCCTGGTCTACGCCCTGGTGAACTTCATCGGTACCGTCGCGGTGCTCAAGTTCGCCCGGTTCGGAAACCTGGGCAGCGACGCCCGCAGGAGTTCCCGCTAATGGCTGCGGTAGATATGGCCAGCTGGTTCCTGCTCCTGTCAGGGGCCGCTTTCTGCATCATCGGCGGTATTGGCCTGCTGCGCATGCCGGACTTCTACGCACGCACCCACGCCGCAGGAGTAACCGACACCCTGGGAGCTGGTCTGCTGCTGGCCGGCTTGCTGCTTCAGGCAGGCCCGACCCTGATCGGGGTCAAGTTGGTGCTGATCTTCGCTTTCCTGGAATTGGTCGGTCCCACTGCCGGTCATGCTCTGTTCAAGGCCGCTTATGCCGACGGAATCAAGGTCCATGTGGGCGAAGACGTAGCTGAACAGGTCGCTGCAGAGAGTGCCGCTGCGACGGCCATCAGCGCGGCCAGTGACGCGCCAGAGGCTGCCGCTGCGGAGGGCGAGGATGCCTGACCTGCTGCCCATTGAAGCTTTGCTGTTCGGCTTCTTGCTGGCGACAGCCGTAGTCATCGCCCGGCTACGCGACCTGTTCGCCGCCGCCATGCTAACGGGCATGTTCAGCCTGCTCTCCGCTGGGCTGTTCACCCTCATGGATGCGGTCGATGTCGCCTTCACCGAAGCTGCGGTCGGCGCCGGCATCTCCACGGTGCTGATGCTCGGCACCCTGGCCCTGACCTCCCGCCAGGAGAACCAGCAGCCAACTCGACTGATGCCCTTTGTAATCGTGCTGTTAGTAGGAGCTGCGCTGGTCTGGGGAACCCTTGACATGCCTGCTTACGGCAGCCCTGGCACAGGTCCAATCCCGGCCGCCGGCAACGCAGTGATCCACCACCGGGTAGCCCCCGACTACATCCGCGGCACCCAGCAGGACTTCGGTCTACCCAACATCGTCACTGCGGTGCTCGGCAGCTACCGTGGCTACGACACGCTAGGTGAGACTGCGGTCATCTTCACCGCGGCGGTGGGGGTCTTGCTGATGTTGTCTGGACCAGCCACTCGGCGCAGGGAGCCGGCGCCTGGCGAGAACCCGCAAGCGGATGCCACAGTCCAACCGGAGTTGGACCAGTGAAGACGCCCATGAAGATGCGCGAAAAGATCATCCTGCGGGTGGTCGCCCGGGCATGCATACCCTTCATTCTGCTGTTTGGCCTCTATGTGCAGTTCCACGGCGAC
>DJIF01000100.1:0-6231 GCA_002433485.1 Deltaproteobacteria bacterium UBA6601 | reverse complement strand
CTCTATGTGCAGTTCCACGGCGACTTTGGTCCCGGCGGTGGTTTTCAGGCGGGTGTCATCTTTGCTGCCGCTTTCATCCTGTTCGGACTCATCTTCGGCCTCGATAAGCTCCGCGAAGTAGTCTCAACTCGGAGCGTCGAGATCCTGGTCTCCGGCGGGCTGCTCCTGTTCGCTGCAGTTGGCTTTGCCAACCTCGGCATGGGCGGGAACTTCCTCGACTACCGAGTCATCGACCCCCACGATCCAAAACACGGACTCCACTACGGCATCCTGATCATCGAACTTGGCGTCGGGATTACGGTCACCGCGGCCATGCTCGCCATCTACTTCGCCTTTGCCGGACGGGAGCGCACATGAGCGAAACCGTCGGGCTGTGGAACTACTGGGCGGTCATCGCGCTGATGATGATCGGCCTCTACATCGTCATGGCCAGGGACAACCTGGTGAAAAAGATGATGGGCCTGAGCATCTTCCAGGTCGCCGCTATCATGTTCTACGTATCCATGGGCAAGGTGACCGGCGGCACCGCACCGATTCTTCCTCCGGGACCTGACCACACGGTCCTCTACGACCCCGCGATCCTGTACTCCAACCCGCTGCCCCATGTCCTCATGCTGACCGCCATTGTGGTTGGCGTAGCGACCACCGCCCTTGGCCTCTCCATAGTCGTGCGCATCTACGAAGCTTACGGCACGGTCGAAGAGGATGAAATCGTCGTTCTGGATGGAGAGCAGCCGTGACCGAGCACCTCCCGGTCCTGCAGGTCGCTCTGCCGCTGGTTGCAGCGCCACTATGCGTGCTGCTGCGCAACCGCCACGCGGCCCGGGGTCTGGCGGTGCTGGTCAGTTGGCTGGCGCTGGCCATTGCCTGCACCCTGCTGTCGCAGGTTCAGGACGTCGGAGTCATCAGCTACAAGCTGGGTGGCTGGGCGCCACCGCTTGGCATCGAATACCGCATCGACCTGCTCAACGCCTACGTGCTGGTGCTGGTCGCCTCCATCGGCGCGGTGGTCTTTCCCTTTGGGTTTGGAACCCCCGAACAGGGTCTACGCGAAGGCCAGCAGCACCTCTACTACGCGGCCCTGCTGCTGTGTCTGTGCGGGCTGCTGGGAATAACCATCACAGGAGACGCTTTCAACGTCTTCGTGTTCCTTGAGATTGCGTCCCTGTCGTCGTACACCCTAATCAGCCTGGGTCGAAGTCGCCGAGCACTAACCGCCGGCTTCTCCTACCTGATTCTGGGCAGCATCGGCGGCACCTTCATCCTGCTTGGCATCGGCATGCTCTACATGATGACGGGCAGCCTGAACATTGCCGACATGGCGGAGCAGTTGCCCCTGGTTAGCGGCACTCGAACGGTTTGGATGGCCTTCGCCTTTATGGTCATCGGCACCTCCATCAAGCTGGCGGTTTTCCCACTCCACCAGTGGCTTCCAAACGCTTACAGCTACGCGCCGGGAGTAGTCTCCGCTTTTCTCTCGGCCACCGCCACCAAGGTCTCTTACTACGTCCTGGCCCGCATCATCTTCACCCTGTTCGGTGCAGCCTTCGTATTCGAGACCATGGGACTGCAGCGTCTGCTTATGCCGCTGTCTGTGCTGGCCATGTTCCTGGGCTCTGCGGCGGCTATCTATCAGCGTGACCTAAAGCGCCTGCTGGCCTACTCCTCAATTGCTCAGATCGGCTACATGACCCTTGGGCTGAGCTTCGCCAACGTAAGCGGGCTGACCGGGGGCATTGCACACCTTTTCAACCACGCACTGATGAAGGGCGGACTGTTCCTGGTGGTAGCCGGCATCGTCTACCGCATCGGCTCCTCAAAAATCGAAGACATGCGCGGTATCGGCCGGAGCATGCCGCTAACCCTGGCCGCTTTCGTGATCGGTGGTTTGAGCCTCATCGGGGTGCCGGGCACAGTCGGCTTCATCTCCAAGTGGTACCTGGTTCTGGCAGCCCTCGAGGCCGGCTCCATGCTCATCGCCTTTATGATCCTGGCCAGTTCCCTGCTCGCGGTGGTCTACGTCTGGCGAGTCGTGGAGGTGCTCTACTTCCCCGCTGAGCAAGACCCCAGCAGTGAACTCAAGGATCCACCCTGGTCCATGCTGATCCCCAGCTTCCTGTTAATCGGCGCCACAATCTGGTTTGGGCTCCAAACCGATCTCACTGCGGGCGTGGCAGGTGACGCCGCCCGGATGCTGCTGGAGGTAGCCGAGTGAGTCCCTCCACCGCCATCGGCCTGGCCATAGCGCTACCCCTACTGGGCGCCGTCGGCATTCAACTTACCGGCTCGCGGCCCAACCTCCGTGAAGCGGTCACCATCATCACCTCGCTGCTGACCTTCGCGGTCGTGCTCACCCTCTACCCGGTGGTCACCGGCCTGGCTCCCCACAACCGTCCCGAGCTTGAACTGTTGACCGTATTGCCAGGAGTCGCCCTGGCCTTTCAGGTGGAGCCCCTCGGCATGCTCTATGCCCTGGTAGCGGCCGGACTGTGGATTCCAACCGGCCTCTATGCAATCGGCTACTGCAGGGGCCACGACGAGCAGAACCAGACCCGCTTCTTCACCTGCTTTGCGCTGGCCATTTTCGCCGCTCTGGGCATCGCCTTTGCACGCAATCTCTTCACCCTGTTCCTGTTCTACGAGATCCTGACCCTGAGCACCTACCCACTGGTGACGCACTACGGCAACGACGATGCCAAGGCCGCTGGACGAACCTATCTGGGGATCCTGCTGACCACATCGGTTCTGTTCCTGTTGATGGCCATCCTGTGGACCTGGAACCTCACCGGCACCATGGAATTCAAGCTGGGTGGAATCCTCGCCGGCAAAGCCGAGGGCCCGGTTGTGGCGGCACTCCTGGCACTCTATGCCTTTGGCACGGGCAAGGCCGCCTTGATGCCCTTCCACCGCTGGCTGCCCGCAGCCATGGTGGCGCCGACCCCGGTAAGCGCGCTGCTCCACGCTGTAGCGATCGTCAAGGCCGGCGTGTTCACGGTCCTCAAGATCATCGTCTATGTCTTTGGCATTGATCTGCTCGGGCGCAGCGGCGCATCGGACTGGTTGATGTGGGCCGCAGCATTCACCCTGCTCTCCAGTTCTGTCATCGCCTTGAGCAAAGACAATCTAAAAGCACGACTTGCCTACTCCACCATCAGTCAGCTCAGCTACATCGTATTGGGTGGCGCCCTGGCCACTGCGGCCGGCATCCTGGGCGGCGGACTGCACATTGCCATGCACGCCATGGGCAAGATCACGCTGTTCTTCTGCGCTGGCGCCATCTTCGTCGCCTCGCACAAGAAGAACATCAGCGATATGGACGGCATCGGCCGGGCCATGCCCTTCACTATGGGCGCCTTCTTCCTCGGCTCCATGAGCATCATTGGCCTGCCACCTATGGGCGGCTCCTGGAGCAAGTGGTACCTGGCGATGGGAGCCGCGGACGGCAACAACGCCATCTTCATTGCGGTGCTCATGATCAGCTCACTGCTGAGCATCGGCTACCTGATGCCGGTGGTTGGCCGCGCCTTCCTGTTTCCGCCCAAAGTCAGCGAGCACAGCCACGGCGAGCACGGCCACGGCGAGCACGGCCACAGCGAGCACGGCCACGGCGAGCACGGCCACGGCCCCATCAGCGCCTGGCTGGCCAGGATCTTCCCAGGCTTTCATGAGGCTCCGCTGCTGTGTGTTGCGCCCCTGTGCGTAACAGCCATCGGCTGCATCCTGTTGTTCTTCTACGCTGAAGACATCTACAACCTGCTGCTGCCCATCACCCAAAGCGCACCCGCGGTGACGGTGGAGCGATGATATGAGTGAGGAGACCCCCGCACCTATGAGCCCGCCGGCTGAGGAGTCAAAGCGCTGGCTTGACCAGCCCGATAGCGGCAAGAAGCTGTTCTGGGCCCTGGCTGCGGCCTGCCTGGGGCTGCTGGCCTGGGACCTCGGCTACCACCAACACGGTCACCTCGACTTCGAAGAGTGGTTCGGCTTCCACGCCTGGTTCGGCTTCCTGGCCTACTGCTTCATCGTCGGCAGCGCGGTGATGATGCGCAAAGTACTCAAGCGCCCAGAGGACTACTACGATGCTGAGTAGCCTTCCTCCCGGTAGCTTGCTGGTTCTGGGCGCGCTGGCCGTCCCCCTGCTTAAGGGCCACCTGCGCAGCCTCTGGATGCTGGCCCTACCGCTGCTTTCCTACGCCCACATGGACGCGCTTCAGCCCGAACACCTGGGGTCATTCGCCTTGTTCGACATGGTGCTCACGCCAGTTCGGGTAGACCCCCTTTCCATGGTCTGGGGCATCGTCTTTCATATCGCCGCGCTGCTCAGCGTGATCTATGCCCTGCACGTCAAGGACTGGGTCCAGCTCACCGCCGGCCTGATGTACTCCGGCGCCGCCATTGGTGCAGCCTTTGCCGGCGACCTCATCACTCTGTTCGTGTACTGGGAGTTGACCGCAATCACCTCGGTCTTCCTGATCTGGGCTCGCCAGACTGAACGTGCCTACCGGGTCGGACTGCGCTACCTGCTGATCCAGGTCGGCTCAGGGGTCATTCTGTTGGCTGGCGTCATCCTCTACTACTCGGGCCAGCCTCAAGCTGAACGCTCCCTGGCCTTCGTCCAGATGGCCGGCAACAACGGGATCTCCCTGGCCGAGGCCGGGCTGGGTGTTCAGCTGATCTTCCTCGCCTTTGGTATCAAGGCAGCCTTCCCGCTGCTCCACAACTGGCTGCAAGACGCCTACCCAGAGGCCACCGTAGTCGGCACCGTCTTCCTGTCGGCCTTCACCACCAAGCTTGCCATCTATGCGCTGGCGCGCACCTTTGCCGGTGAGACCAGCCTTGTCTGGATCGGCGCCATCATGACCGTCTATCCGGTCTTCTTTGCCGTCGTTGAGAATGACCTGCGCAAGGTATTGTCCTTCTCGCTGAACAACCAGCTCGGCTTCATGGTCTGTGCCATCGGTATCGGTACGCCGCTCGCGCTCAATGGCGCCGCCGCGCACGCTTTCTGCCACATCATGTACAAGTCGCTTCTCTTCATGAGCATGGGCGCGGTCCTCTATCGTACCGGGACAGCCAAGGCGACAGAGCTTGGCGGCCTGTTCCGCACCATGCCGTGGACGACTGTTTTCTGTCTGATCGGCGCAGCCTCGATTTCGGCTTTCCCGCTCTTCTCCGGCTTTGTCTCCAAATCGCTGACGATGAGCGCCGTCGCCGGTGCAGGCTTCCTCATCCCGTGGCTGATGCTGCTCTTTGCGTCGGCCGGTGTGCTGGAGCATTCGGGCATCAAGATCCCGTATTTTGCCTTTTTCAGCCATGACAGCGGCAAGCGTCCCAAGGAAGCGCCGTTCAACATGCTGGTCGCGATGGGCCTTGCTGCCTTTATCTGTGTCGCTGTCGGTCTGCCAGCCTTCTTCCCCGGCTTTGGCTTCAACTGGCTCTATTCGATCCTGCCTTTCGCCAGCGATCCGTATACGATGCGCTATGAGCCTTATACAGGCGACCATATCCTTACCCAGATGCAGCTTCTGATGCTGGCCGTCTTCGCCTTCGCCCTGCTGCAGCGTCTTGGCGCATACCCGCCGGAGAAGCGCGGTATCATCCTCGATACCGACATCCTCTACCGCAAGGTGGGCTACGGCTTTGCTGTCTGGGCCGGCAAGGTCTGGAGCAAGGTCGGCCCGGCCCTGGCCGGCGTGGTTGGCGGTATGGGCTCAAGGACGTTCTCGCGCCTTGAGGCAGCGTTCAGTCCGCGCGGGACGCTTGCCTCCGGTGGGCTCTATAACAGCATGGCCGTGTGGACTGTGGTTCTTCTCGGGCTCGCGCTTCTTGTGGCTTTCTTCATTCGCTAGGTGTCACAGCCTTCAAAGATGAAGAATAGCAGCTCGTTTAACCTCGATTACGTCTCGGAAAGGGTGTGTCCTATAGTTATTCCCTGTGCACATATTTGCGTGTACTGGGAACTCAACTCATCTAGATGAATTTGAATTGGTTGAGAAATATAGGAGATACGCGTGGAAACCGGCACCGAGAAGAATATCGCGGCAACTGACACCCTGGAACTCACGACAGAAATCGTGGCAGCCTATGTCAGCAACAATCCGGTTCAGAGCAGCGACCTTGCGGGTCTGATCCGCAACGTGCATGCGGCCCTGAACGGGTTGAGTGCCGAGGAAAAGCAGGCGCCCGAGGCAAAGCCGGCTATTCCGGTCAAGAAATCGGTCACTGACGACT
>DJIF01000017.1:39763-48419 GCA_002433485.1 Deltaproteobacteria bacterium UBA6601 | reverse complement strand
TTCCAGCTGGCCGCGAGCCGCTTCGGCTTGGCACAACAGGCGCGCAGCCAGTCGTTCTCGGGGTGGATTCTTGACTGCCCTGGCGATCTCAATGGCTCGCTCCAGGAGCGGCGCGATCTCCGCTCCCTTTCCGGTCACCAGTGACGCTTCCGCCTGGCCCAGCATCGACTCCAGCGCCAGCAGCAGGTTGCCGGCTTCGGTAGCAAGGCCAACGGCACGGCCGAAGCCACTGGCGGCCTTGCTGAGCTGGCCAGCGCGCTTGTTGACGATGGCTTCAATGTATTGGGTGTGAGCCAACACAGGTGGGATCGTGGAGGCCTTCTGAGCCCTCTGCAGATAGGCTGATGCGGCTTTGGAGTCGCCTACGCCCAGTGCGATCATTGCAAGCTGATTAAAAGTCTCACCAGCTCGAACCTTGTCACCGGCCTCCAGCAACAGCTCAGCAGCTCTGTCTCCGAGTGCACGAGCTTCCGCCGCCTTGCCTTCGCGGACCTTCATGCGGCAGCGCAACAGCTCCATGTAGGCCAGCGCCGAGGGCTCTTCATTGTCTTTGGCCCAGCGGCTTGCCCGTTCAATGGCCGATGTAGCTGCCTCAGCGGGCAGCCCATTGACGGCACGGTCGGCAGAGCCGCAATAGAGCAGGCGCTCCAGACCGGGAGGGAAGGGTGAATCGCTGTAGCTCTCGCATAGCTCGATAGCGAAATCGCAAAGCTCGGGCCGGTCCGAACCCATGGCCATAGCGAGCAGGTTGCGGGCGCCACGGTGGTCTCCCGCATCACAGAAGATCTGCGCCCCGCGGGCCACGAATTCGATAGAGGCTGGGGCGTAGGACTGAAGGATGATCCGTCCCAGCGCCGCGGCAATCTGCGGCTGCTCTGGCAGGCCACTGCCTGCCGGTGGGTTGCTCCGGTACCAGTCGCGGTAGAAGGAGTAGCGGAACCGATAGCTCCAGGTGCCCAGGGTTTCGTCGTAACTACCTTCTTCAACGATGTGGGGCATCGAATCCAGAGCGTCGTCGATTTCGTCTTCGCCGGCGTTGAGGTACGTACGAATCAAAGAAGCTGTGAACAGCTCGCCCTCAATGGCGGCCACGTGCAGGATTTTTTCCAGAAACTTGTCATCCAGCAGCTCGCTCAGCTGTTCGGCCTCTTCACTGCCTTGTTCCTCGTGTTCTTCTCGCACCATCGGCACCAGTACGTCCAGATCGACATCCTCGAGATCAGTGATCTGGTAGCCGTCCTCGTTCCAGGTAATGGTTTCATCTTCTTCGAGAGCGTCGAGCAGCTGGTGCAACAGTTCGGCCCTGCCGCCGCACAGTTCTGCTAGTTGTATCGCCAGCCCGCTGGGGAAGTCATTGGGCTGGTAGGTAGCGGCCAGTAGCTCAGCGATCAGCTTGGCATTCAGGCTTGGCGGAGCGACGAGCTCGGCCGCATTGAACAGGGCGTGCTGAAAGGCGGCCGGGCCAGGCAGGTCCTCGCCAGGCTTTTCGCCAAAGTTGGTGTCGCCTGGGCTGAGCAGCAGCAGCATCTTCCAGTTACGCGCTCGGCTGCGACCTACGAGCACGCTGAGGAAGGTCCAGAAACCCGGGCTGGTCACTCCTCGCGCAGCTCTGAGGTCGACAATCCAGGGGCACCGGGGCCCCAGAACTTCAAGGGCTTCGATGATCGCTTGATAGGGGTTGCCGGGCGGCAGTTTGATTTTGAGGCCCTCGCCCTGCACCGCTCCCCGCAACTCGGTGGCGCTTTGGGCTATTGCACGCAGCCGTGTGGCCAGGCCTTGGTCTGCGCAGCTGTTAGCGCTCTCTTCAAGGCTCTCGCAGGGGTCCTTGTCGAAGGCTTCACTACGAGCGATGGCGGTGACCGTCGAGCCGTAGACCCGCAGTAAACTGCGGACTCCATCGTCACCTTGTTGATGGTGTAGCGGCACCAGCGTGAAGGGGCGTTGGTCCTCACGAAGTCGGGCCAGAAAGCTCGCTGCCAGGGCGCCGCGTCCGCTGCCGGAGGCCCCGCTCAGGAGCACGACCTGTGGTCCCTCATTGCTGCGGTCAAGCGCCTGGTAGAGGGCCTTAAGGGCAGGCTCCTGGCCAACTAGGGGACGGTCAGAGCGCTGGGTCATCGGATCTCCGGGGGCGTCGCGTGTGAAGCTCAATGCGCCGAACTCCGGCGCGGAGCCGGGCGATAATAGTGAAGCAACGCGTTAAGATCCAAACATGTCAGCAACTGGGTCCAAGCTGCTCCTGCTGTGCTTGGTGCTGCTCGTCGCTGTGGTGCTCTACCTTGCTCCCCTTGCTGTCAGCTCGGGAGGGGACGGTCGCTACATCTCGCCGGCGCAGCGCGGCGCCGTGCTCTGTCCGGAGGACATGAGCTATGTGTCCGCCGGAACCTTCCTGGCTGGGGCCAGCGCCGAGCAGGTCGAGCTCTCAGATTATCAGCCCGATATTGTGCGTGACCCGCGGCCAAGGGGGCAGTTTGAGACCGACGAGTATTGTATTGAGCGTTATGAGTTCCCCGGTAAAGGGTTTCGGCCTCTGGCCGATGTTACCTGGGTGCAGGCGCGGGTCGCCTGCGAACTCCGCGGTCGCCGCCTTTGTACCGAGAACGAGTGGACCAAGGCTTGTGGTGGCGTGCTGGGCTGGCTGTATCCCTACGGCGACCGCTATGTACTAGGCCTCTGCCATGCTGATGTTGATGAGGAAGGAGAGTACGACCGGGTGGTGGATTCGGGCTGGAGTGACCGCTGCCGCTCGCCCTGGAACACCTTTGATATGGAGGGTAACGTCTCCGAATGGGTGGAAGATCGACGAGCGGGTGCGCCCTGGGATCGCTGGGTTTTGGGTGGGACTCTCTGGCCGGGGGTATACGGCCGGGGCTGTCAGGCTCGGCATGCTCACCCGGCGGTAGCGCCGGTGGCCGGTGATGATGGCTTCCGTTGTTGCCTGGACACTCGGCGCTGAGGCTGCGATGGACTCACGTTCTCGGTGCGCCTGGTTCATCTGGTGGGTCCATTGTGTGGTTCTGGGCCTGCTGCTTTGCGCTTCGACGGCGCCAGTGCTGGCTGCCACCTGGCGGGTTCCTGCCGACTTCTCCACAATTCAAGACGCTATGGATGCCAGCCAGCCCTGCGATGTAGTGCTGGTCGGACCGGGTACCTACAGCGAGCGGGTCTCGGTTCGCGAGGGCGTGCGACTGATCGCGGATGGTGAACCCGGGGAAGTGATCCTTCGCCCAGAGCGGGATGACCAGGGGATGGCTGCATCCGAGGTGGTGGTGCTCACCAATGGTTCCACGGTGGAGGGATTCACCCTCCGCGATGCGGTCATAGGCATCTCCTTTACGGGTCTTTGGAGCGAGGCACGAAACAACATCATCTATGACGTTGAGGTCGGCATATCTGCCTTTGGAGCTGAGGGCTGGATTGAGGGGAATCGGATCAGCAATCCCTCGGATCGGGGGGTGCAGGGAAATGGCGCTTCGCTGTGGCTGGACGAAAACGTCATCGAGGGTGCCGCGCAGGGGGTCGACCTGGTGGCCAGTAATGCTCGCATTCTGGGCGGTCAGCTGCTTGATAACGTTCGTGGGGTGAGCCTGCAGGACTCCTTTGCCAACCTCGCCGAGGTCCGCTTTGAGGGCAATCAGACTGCGGTGATGTTGAGCCTCGGAGATGTGGCGGTGCAGGGCAACCAGTTTGTTGACAACATCGTCGGCATCTACCTGGTGGATTCCCCAGCGCGGGTACTGGACAACAACTTTGAGGCCAACGGCTATGCCATGGTGACCGAGTTTTCCACTCCGGTGGTCACCGCCAATCACTTTCATGGCAGCACCATTGAGGCCATCTCAGAGGGCATTGGTAGTGCCTCGGTGGTCGCCAGTAATTTGTTTACCGACAATCAAGATGGGGTGGTCAGCACCGTGGCCGATCCGCACATCCACAACAATGACTTTGTGGGAGGAGGCCGTGCCGTAGTGCTCAGTGGTGGCGACGTGCGGGTGGTCAATAATGTCTTCAGTTCGCAGCAGCTGGTTGCCTTGGACGCGAGCAATGCCGCCGACCTGACCGCCGGCCACAACCTGTTCTGGGCCAACACTGCGGATCATCTTGGCTTCGCTACCAATGGCAGCGAGCTTTACCTGGACCCGGTCTACGATGGCAGCTTGCTACCGATGCTCGGCTCACCGCTGTTCGATGCGGGCAGTCAGGACCCAAACTATTCCGATACCGACGGCTCCCGCAGCGACCTGGGGCGTGCCGGAGGTCCCTATGGAGGTGACTTCTACACCCCCCATGAGCAAGGGGTGATGACCCTCGATCCGCAGCCCCAGTACCAGGTTGATGAAGGGGACTACATCACCATCTTTGTGCAGGGTGTGCATGTCAGCAACGATGATCCTGTGCGCTTTAACTGGGATGTGGACCAGGACGATGCTGTGGAGTTCTGCGACTCGTTTACCGGGGCCATCGACTTCTACGCCCGCGACGACGGTCAGTTTCAGCTGCAGGTGCGAGCCAGAGACATCTCTGGCGGGGAGGCGGTCCAGCAGGTCCAGGTCGAGGCCAGAAATGTGGCTCCTTCTTTGGATTGGCGTTTTCTCGGTGGGCCGGCGGTTGAGGGTGGCTTTGTGGTGGTATGGGCTGATGCCTGGGACCCGGGCGATGAGGATGAGGTGTTTATCTCGGTGGACTTTGAGGGTGATGGAGTCCTCGATATTGAAGATCACGACGTCGCCGAGGGACCTTTGGTGAAGCTCTGGCCGCTACCGGAGAGCGGCTCATGGATGTCTACCTTGATCGCCAGGGACGATGACGGCGGGGTTACCGAGGTTGGCGAAGAACTCGATGTTGCCAATCTGCCGCCTTTTCTCGCTGCTGATCCGCCAGCCTTGCTGAGGGTTGGTCAGACCCTGGGTTGGGTGGTGGCGGCTGCTGATCCGTCTCCACTGGACCAGGTGGTGGTAACGCTGATTGCTGGACCACCGGGGATGGTCGTGGAAGCGGGAGTGTTGCGTTGGCAGCCTGCCGAAGCCGGGGTCTTTGATTTTGCGTTGCTGTTGACCGACTCAGACGGCGCTTCTGCCAGCTTTCCGTCCTCTATCGAAGTGCTTGAGGCTGTGGAGGACGGTTGTGCCTGTAGTGCGCTCGGCCCTCGTGGTTACGTGCCGGGGTGGCTGCTGGTCGCTGGTCTGTTGGCTCTAATCAGGCGCCGTACAGCTGTCTGCAAAGTCTGAGTGATTGGCTGCGGCGGCAGTCCAGGCTGCCTGGCGGTCGGTCAGGTCGAGTCGGTTGATCTGTTGGCAGGCTGCAGAACTGTTGCGGACCAGTCCGATCCCAAGACCCCGGGCAGTCGCGGCTCGATCGTTGCCCAGGTGCGATAGCAGGGCTCGCCACAGTCCCGGTCGGTTAGCAGTGAAGATCGCCATGGCCCATCCGAGGTTTTCGTAGATGTGCTCTCGCTCAGGGCCTGCTTTCGGGTGTTTGGACTGTGCTCTAAGGATTCGGTCCAGTAGCTGATCTGGGTGTAGGACGGGTGCGTCGATGGCGCGGAGCAGGTCCTGCCCGGCGCTGAGTCGGGGAACCAGGGCGAAACCTTCCAGCCGCGGGCTACGCTGTGCCAGGAAGTCATTCACGCCTGTAGCGGTCTCATAGCCAACATTGCCAATGTCGTGGTCGATATAGCGGGGTGAATGCCAGGCGAAGAAGCCGCTGCCACCCTGACCAGGGCTGCCGATACGGGTGGGGTCCAGCAGTGTGGTCTGAATGCTGACTCCAGGTATGCACCAGAGCAGAAGGGTACAGCTGGTGAGGGTTGCGAGTAGTTTGTCAGCGAGCCCTTTCGCAGTGTTCGTATAGCTGGCGAAGGACACCGCTATGGTCACCAGAAAGAGCGGGTAGATGGGCGCTAGGTAGCGCAGTTCGATGGAGGGGCGGCGAGGCCCGAGCATGACCAGGAGCAGGAGGTGCAGTAGGGGGGCCCATAGCAAAAGGCTGCGGGTCAGCTGGCCAGGTGCTGCTTGCTGGGCCCGTTCTGGATGTTGCCCAAGCTCTGGTTTGTGGCGCATCAGCGCCGCCAGGGAAGTCAGCAGAAGCAGGGTCAAGAGCAGGTCAAAGGCCTTGCGCTGCTGGACATTGAATTGAGCTGAAAGTGGGCCCATGAGGGGAAGTGGGAATATTTCGTTCAGGCTCGCTGGGACCAGCTGAAGGTCTTCTCCCATGGTGCTCAGCAGGGCAATCGGCTCGTTGCCCTGCTCCTCAGTAACTGAGGTCAGCGGGCCCAGGGTCAGGCTGCCGATGAAGAGCGGCAGGACCAGAAATCGTCCGATCAAGACTGCTGCACGTCGCCCTCGGTCATTGCCGCTGGTTTGGGCACCGTTGCGGATTCCGGCCAGCAGCAGCAGGCTGCACAGAGGCGCCAACAGCAGGCTGGTTGCCGCGGTCCAGCCAAGGGCCAGGGGCCAGGCTTGTTCCTTATCAGGGGTGCTGTCAGTCGCCCTCAGCAGCAGCAGAGTTGCCAGTCCCAGCAGGGAGCCTGCTTCAGCGTGAGAACCCCAGGTCACCAGGGTGCTGGCCAGATAGATGGGTGGTGGGATCAGCAGTAAGAGCGCTGCCGCCCAGCCGGCTCGGCGGCCGCCAAGCCGGGTAGCCACGGCGGTCCACGATAGAAAACCCAGGCAGGCGAAGGCGATGGCGCAGAGTTTCAGAGCGAGTTGGTTGTCACTTGCGCCCAAGGGCACACTCAAGACTGCATAGAGTCCCGATAGCAGCAAGAACCCGCCGTGGGCTGCATTTCTAGGCTCCCTAGCAGCGGTCAGGACCTCGCTCAGGGGCGGGGCGCCCTCTTCGATCCAGCGGTCACCGACGAAGCTGTGCTTGGCCTCAGCCCAGTCCGGGGGGTGGATGCGATCCGCGGCGCTCAGCACCAACAGCAGGCGCAGGGCAACAAATAGCAGCCCCAGCGCGAGGAGCGCGCGGCGGTTCACTTCAGAATCGTGCCTGGATGATCAGGTTGAGCCCCAGTCGATTGGCCCTGGCTCGGTCCAGCTCTCGGACCCCGACGCCGCTGCTGTCGGTCACCCGAGTGACGTTGTCGTCACGGGTGAAAGCGATCTCGCCCACCATCATCAGCATTCGAGACAGGTGCCACTTAAGACTGCCCTTGAGAGAGAGGATGGTGTAGGGCTCGGAGCCTGTCGGCATGATCTCGTAGTCGTTGGCTTCGCGGATGACCTCGAGCTGGCGATTGCCGTTGCCGTCTTCCAGTGCGAAGAAGCTGGCCGGCTGCATCAGGCCGAACACGAAGCCGGGAGTGAGCTGGGCCTTTTCGATGTACCAGTCCCACCACAGCGCGCCATAGACCTGGGGTTTCTGGCTGGTTCCTTCGGCAAAGGAAAGATAGGGCGTCAGACCCGGTACATTGAACACCAGAAAGGACACATCTCGATACACGATGTCGACGCCTACCCGCATACTCTTGAGGAAGCGCACCTGCGCGGTAAGTGCTCCAGTGATCGCGTCATCAAGTAGGGTCTGGCTGGGGTCGTCGGCGTTAATGAGGCTCTGCCATAGGGTGCTAACCTCCAGCCCTACGCCAGCACCAAATTCACCTCGGTAGTTGGGGACCAGTGCCATCATGGCGCGCCGCTGTGGATCGTTGACCAGTAGCCGTAGATCGGGAGAAACCCCCATGCGGGTGTTCCAGGTGAGCTGGAGCCGGTGGCTGAAGCCAAAGGCGTGCAGGGCCAGACTGCGGAAGGGGTCCTGCTGGAAGGTGCCGCGGGTGAAATAGCCCGCTCCCAGGTCGTAAGAGAAGCGGCCTTTCTGCTCAGCTCCGAAGATCATGTTGGGGCCTAACCCGGCGAGGACGCCCCAGTAGTTTTCGGTTTCGTTGTTGTCGGCGCGTAAGCGAACCAGTGATTTTGCCCCGATGAAGGCATAGAAGCGCTCCAGATCGAGGTGCAGCTTGATTCCCGGTACTGGGCCCCGATTGCCGGCCCAGATGTTGTTCCCGCCCCAGGTGAGGTCGAAGGTATAGCCCAGCCGAAAGCGGTCGGCCGAGTAGGGCCATGCGGTGAGCCTGACGTTTTTGCCCTTCTTGCTGCGATTGAACCAGAAGGTCGCCGCGATCCACGAGCCGTCGTCCCTGAAGCGGCCGATGAGTTGGTTGTTGTCCGGGTCCCTGCTGAGCTCGAACTCCCCCACCAGTGCGGCGGCGGTGTCGACGAAAGGCAGAAAGCCGGGGAGTTGGCCAGAGATCACCATGTGGCTCTCGCTGACCACCTTCTGCTTCTCTGCGTTCAGCCCTTCGTAGAATAGTTCGGGGTACTCATTGGCCATGCCCAGGCTTGGTGATCCGTCTTCATGTCCTGCCAGCAGATTGTCGTCGCCAATGTAGAAGGTAAGGATCGTGTTGATGAAGTCTGAGAATGGCGGTGTAGCCAGCTTGGGTCGCTTCGGCTTCGTGGTTTCTCCAGCTTCTGCCCCCGTCTGTTCATCCTCAGCTGTGTCGTGGCCCTCAGCTGTGTCGTCATCTTCGATCGCATTGTCGCTTGCTACCGCGGGGCTGGACGTCTCTTCTAGCTCTGCGCTGGTTTGTTTAGCTTCGTTGTCTTGCTGCTCTGGGCTGTTTTCCTTTGCTTCTGCTGCCGGGTCCTCACTGGCTGCC
>DJIF01000017.1:0-39373 GCA_002433485.1 Deltaproteobacteria bacterium UBA6601 | reverse complement strand
TCCTCACTGGCTGCCGGGTCCTCAGTGTTGCGCGAATCTGCTTCAGCGGCAGCGGCAGCGGCAGCGGCAGCGGCAGCGGCAGCGGCATCGGCAGAGTAGCCAGTAGTGATGGCGAGCAGCAGGAGGGCTGCGGTGATGAGGTTCGCAGGTAGCCAGGTGGGGGGAGTCATGGTGCTCGCTCGGTGGGGCTAGTTACCGGCCCAGCTGGACCAGTCGTTGTTATCGCGGGGGTTGATCGTCCAGACGTTGTAGCGGGCACTGATGACACCGGTCAGATTGGTGATGGTGCCGGCTCCGCCACTGGCGCTGTTGAAGGCTTCGGCATCAGTGAACAACTCGCTGCCGACGCGGACCTCCGAGCAACCGCTGACCTGGTAGTAGCCCCAGCTGCTGCAGTTACTGTCTTGCGCCAGAACGGTTACTGAAGGGATGGTCACCAGCATTCCTTCGTGCGCTTCGCTGATGGAGCAGGGGTCGGTGACCGAGACCGCCAGGCTGGCGATGTCACTGTGGGTTCCCGTGTTGCTCACCGCTGTGTCGCCTGCGATGACCAGCTGGCTGTTGCCGCGGTATTCGTTGAACTCGGCATTGTTGATGTCGACGATGGAGCCAAGCGCAGGAATCGTGGTGTCGTCGGATTCGCTGTAGATCAGGATGCCGCCGAATGCGCTGACGTTGGGGTCGACCGCATAGAATGCGTCGCCGTACCAGGTCTCGGGAGAGACCACGACCAGGCCGCTTGCCGAGGCAGGGCTCTCGACTGGGGTAGAGCGGCAGTTGAGCGCCTGGAGGTTGTCGCTGCCGGTCCAGGCTGTGTCGCAGCCGGGGTAGGTGTAGACGACGTCATCAGCCCACCGCGGAAAGAGCTTAGCGTCGCCATAGCTCATGTGAACGACGCCGCTGAGCCGGGTCATCAGGTAGTTGGCCTGTACATCGGCGTAGTAGAAGAAGTCGTCGACGATGGCTCCGCCTACTTCCCACTCATAGTAGGTGGCATAGCTCGGCCCTTCGGTGACCAGGGCTCCTTCCATGGTCACCAGAATGCCGATCAGCTCGGCATCAGCCTGGCCGCTGGCGATATCGTCCGGTGTGATGGGGTGGGCAGCTGGCAATTGGCTGCTGCCGGTGACCTCAAGGTTGTCGACCTGGCTCAGTCGAATTTGCGGAAAGTCGAAGGGGATTGCGTAGTTGCCGGTGATCCTCACCTCAGCACCTGGAGGGATCTGACCGGCCAGCTCTTCCACCACATCGCGGAAGGTGTAGATGACGATGCCGGTTCCAGGACCGCTGCCGTCTTGGATCCAGAAGTAGGCGTCAGCTTCTTCAGGGTCCTCGTCGGTCCAGACCGGGGTTGTGACGACGCCACTTACAGTGACCAGGGTTTCCGGGGCAAAGTCGCCGGCGGTCAGCTGGGAAATGGTCGCGGCAACCGGGTCGGTGCTGACGCTGTCGTCATCGTCACCGCCTACGCTGTCGTCATCATCGTCGAAGGCTTGCGGGTTGTCTGGAGCGAAGTTACAGGCGGTGAGCCCTGCGAGCAGGACAAACAGGAGGGAGTGAATGGATCGCATGGTGGATTCCTTTAGGGTGCGGACGGGATAGATCACTGGTGAAGGGTGCCGTAGGTGCAGGTGGGGGCTTCGCGTCGTTGGTAAAACGGTGCAATTCGCGGCCCGGAAGGGGGGTGCATGAGCAGCTGAGCGCAGTCCGCCGGGCGGTTCTCTAACGGGAAGTCCAGGCAGTCACGTACTTCAAGAATCCATGGCGGGCTGGCGTATCGAGTGTGTCTCAGGACGCCTACCAGGTACTCGAGGTCTCGCGGCTCGAAGCACCAGTCCGGGCGTTCAGTTCCACTGCACTCGCTTGAAGCCTCGCACTCTGGGAAACGCCAACTGGGTACCGTGTTGCCGTTGACCACATTGATCCGGGCTTCGCTGCCCTGGCATTGGCCCTGCAGAATCGCGGGCCACTGGCCGTATTCGTTGTAGTCGATGCAGTCACTGGCACGGCTGACATCGGTCAGCAGGTTGTCGAGCCGTACAACGGAGCTCTCCCAGGCTTCCATCTCGGTGCCGATGCAGACGATCTCGGGGTCTAGCAGGCTTGGTTCAGGGATTAGGTTGCCGGAACTCTCCACCGTCCAGATGGGGAATTGCAGTTCGGTGAAGCCGAGGAACTCGCTGACGATGCCGGACAGCTTGCTGAGCCGGTCGCCTGCCTGCAGGTGGTCAGGTCGCGAAAAGCTGAACACAAACATTGAGTTGTAGCTGCCTGGGGGGTCGCTGGTGTCGGTCACGTAGAAGCCGTCGTTGGTGACGGTAGTGACGATGAGCTGACGACGCTCCTCCTCAGGGAGTTCGGGGTCATAGCCGAGGAAGGGGACGTAGCTGTGTTGCAGCGGCGACTCGACTGTGGAGTCGCTGGTCTGGACCTGGGCGATGGTTGGCAGGCGGGTGTGAATTGCCTGGGTTGAGCCGCTGGCGTAGGAGCCCGTCTCCTGTCCGTTGCCTTCATCGGAGGCCCAGATGCGGAGCTGGTCATAGGCTCGAGATACACGGACCTGTGCGGACCCGCTGCCGCCGAGGATGGCGAGGTTTCCTTCAGGGCAGGTTTGGTTTTGGTTTTGAAGCTGCTCGAGAATCCCGCTGGTCAAGTGGACCTTGAGGCAGCCTTCATAGTCGGCCATGGGAGCCCGGTCGTAGCCCATGGCGGTCGCCGTGAGGGTGAAATTGTGGCCTTCAATAGAGAAGGGCAGAGGGTTGTCAGGGCTGCTGCCCGGTGCCTCCGGTTCGATGGATACCTCAAGCTCGAACCAAAGCGGTTGCCCCTGGGTGGCCGGGTCCAGGTTGGCCTCATCAATTAGCGGCTGATCTGCACAGCCCGGCAGCAGCAGACTGAGGAAGGCGGCGGTCAGCTGAGCAGCGCGGGACATCAGAATTTCGGGCTGATGCGCCCGTCTCCATCGGGGTAGGCGCTGTTGAGGTCGACCGTGCCGCCGGCACTCAGTTCCAGCATGAAGAACTCTACGGCGTCGCGCATGGAGATGCCGGAGTCGATCTGGGTGGTGTTATTTTCAAGCACGAAGAAGCCGCTGCCACCGCCGGCGATGTAATTGTTAGTGGCCAGCTCATAGGACTCACTGGGATAGACGGGTCGGCCGCAGCGACCGGCAGAGCAGATCTCGGGGAAGTTGCAGTCCTGGTCGGGGGCCTGGACGTCGTCTCGTTCACAGGCGGTCCAGCTGCCGCCAATGGTGATCTGTTCGGCCTGCTCGGTGCCACAGTTCATTACAAACCGGGCAGAGCTGATCTGTACCTGACTGCTGCAGCCGCGTCCGGTGGAGCGTCGGGTCACGTAGTCGAAAAGTTCCTGCACTTCGGTGCCCGAGAGGAACATGGTGGTGATGGTGTTGTCGAAGGGCAGTACGTTGTAGAGCTCTTCCACGGTGACTTCGTGGAGCTCCTGCCCATCGGCCGGCCCCTGAATGTCGGTACGAATGCCCAGGGAGTTGGTCATGCCAAAGTCGGTCTCGATTCCAGACCGGTATTGCATTGCTTCGGCAACCAGATTGCCGAGCGGAGAATCGCCGCCGGTAGGCCCGAAGCGGCGCAGTCGCTCGGTGGTATGAGCGACCCTGCGGTCGAGGTCAATGCTGTCGCTCAGCTCTCTGGCATAGTCGTCCAGAAGGTCCAGCATGTCGGCGTCTTCGGCCACCGCCGCGTCGATGGGGAACAAGGTGTTGCCGTGGGCGATGACTTCGCCATCGCGAATCACAAAGTCCAGCCGCTGAAGGTACTTGGCGAAAGCGCCTGCGTGACTGACGACGACGCGCTTACCTGGAACCACTTCGCTCTCAACCACTTTGGCCGGGTCCAGGGCGATGTGCAGGTGTCCGCCGATAACGATGTCCACATCAGGACACAAGCGGGCGATGTCGATGTCGTCTTCGAGGCTGAGGTGGGTCAGTACGATGACGATGTCCACCTGGGGTGCCAGCATCGCGCTGTAGTGCTGAACTGTCGAGATGGTTTCGCGTACATCGACGTCCATGGAATTGTCGGCCTCCTCGATGGAGGTGATGGAGGACAGGTTGCCCATTCCGATCACGCCTACCTTGAGCCCGTTCAGGTCGAAGATGTTGTGGGAGTTGATGAGTGCGTCAAGCTGACTGTTCCAGGGGTCGTCGGCGCTGTGGAAGTCGTAGTTGGCGGCCAGCGTTGAGTAGGTTGACCACTTCTCCAGCTGGCTGGCGAAGTTGCGCGCGCCTTCGTCGAACTCGTGGTTGCCGGCCACCGCGGCGTCCACCCCCAGCTCGGACAGGACCCGTACCTCCACCTCGCCGTTGAATTGGTTGAAGACGGGTGCCCCCTGGAAGTAGTCGCCGCTGTCGAGGTGGAGGCTGCGTCCGGCCCGCTGCCGCTCGCGCTTGACCAGGGTGGCCAGTCGGGCGGCGCCACCGAAGGGCCCGTTCTCCTCGTCTAGGCCCAGCTCTACATCAGTGTATTGGGGCACCATGTCGTAGGGGAAAAGGCGACTGTGCAGGTCGCCGGTATGAAGTACGGTGAGGCGCACATCGACACCTTCAAGGTCGGGGCTTGCGACTCCGTTGGTGCATCCACTGCAGAGCAGCGCGCCGATTGCGGCGAGAGAGGCGAGGCTTGCTGGGAGCCGGTAGAGCATAAGCGCGAGCCTGAGTAGCATTTAGGGGCGGCCTGCGGCAAGGGCGTCATCGTCACCTCGGGCGGCGCTACCAACAATCTCTCTATCGGTACCCGACACACCCTTGACATAAAGGCCCCGCGCAGGTGTTATTCGGCCGCCTTCAACCCAGGCCAAGTCTTTCCGCGCCTCTGGAAAGCTCTCCCCTGGTCTTCTTCGTCAGGCCGCTAAACGGGCTGGTCGGGCAGCAGAAAGGTTGGTGCAGATGCGACGAACAGCCGGTGTTCTCCTCCTCCTGTTAGCGGCTCTTGGCCTTGGGATCATTGCCGTTCCCGCTCCTTCCCAGGCTTCCTGGCTTGAGCCCCATACCCGTCAGGAACCCTTTCCCCACGCTGAGATCGAGCGGGCGCTGGTGGTTGGCAAATCCTGGACGGTGGCTTCCCTGGACTTCTCGTGGAAGCACTCCAATAGCCACTTCATCGGTGACAGCCTGTTCAACCTCGGGGCCACCGAGGGCGTCCACTTCAACTACGAGAACAACGACGGAACCTGGGATTATCGCCGTTGGGAGTTTGCCTTCACCTGGGGTTTCAGTCGCAACCTTCAGTTGGATTTTCACATCCCCATTGTGTGGGCTTCGGTGTGGAACAACCGGATGATGGACGGTGACACCAAGACGCCTATCGAAGGGGTTGGTCTTGGTGACCTCCGTGGTGGCTTCCTGTTTCAGTGGTTGCGTACCGAGAAGCCCAAGTTCAACAACTCGTTGGCCACCAACCTGACCTTTCGCTTCCCGACTGGCTCAGAGTCGCCCGGAACCTACCTTGGCGGTCCCAACAACGTGCCCACTGTGATTACCGGGTCGGGGACTTGGGGCTTCGACGTGGGCCTGCGCTTCAAGCAGCAGGTGGCCATCGTCGCCATTGAGGCTGCTGTCGGCTACACCTGGAACCCGGTCGGCGTGGTGATGTACCTCATCGAGGACGAAGAAGACTTCTTTAATCAGCACTTGGACCCGGGCGATGTGATTCACGGCAATCTGGGCGTGACCGTTCAGTTCTTCGATAAGCTGGCGCTGCGCGGCGATCTCTTTCTTGACTACCGCACCTCCACCCGCTGGGGCAGCACTACTGACTCCTTTCCGGCCTGCGAGACCTGTCTCAAGATTCCCGCAAGCAATGGCTTCTGGATGGATGTTGAGGGGCGCCTCATCATTGATCCAACCATCCGTCTGGGAATCGACGCCTACTTCCGTTATTCGCTGGCCGGCAGGCACAGCTTCCTTTGGCCTATCGAGGAACTCAGCCCGTCTCGGGGTTGGACCGCCGGTACCAACATCTCCTACCGGTTCTGAGAGGAATGAGCATGTTCGTCTTCACCTCGGATCGCATCGTGTCCCCCCGTTGCCTGCTGGCGGCGCTGGCCTTGGTTCCCATGTTGTTCATGGCCATGCCGGTCGGGGACGCTGAGGCAAAGCTGGCGTTCTTCCGTAACTATCCCGATGTCGACTGGAAGGTCATCAAGACCGAGCACTTCAACGTCTTCTATCCGGTCAGTAAGGACGAGAACTCGGACCACTACATCGACGCAGACTTCACCGCGCGCAAGACCGCTTACGTCGCCGAGGAGATGTATCCACTGATTTGTGGTCAGTTCAATTACTACCTCGACGAGACCATTAACATCGTGATGCTGGATCAAACTGATGAGTTGACCGGCTATACGGTGCCCAACTTCGACTGGATTGTGGTCTCAGGTCGGCATAGCGACGGCCTGTGGAGACTGCGTGGTCATCACGACTGGCTACGCAACGTGATGTATCACGAGTTTGCCCACGTGGTTTCTCTCAAGGCCGACCAGGTGTTGGCTCAGGAGGCCTTTGGCATGGTGGTCTCGGCCGGCTGGATTGACGGTCGCATCGACACCAACGCTCAGGCCACCGCTTTCTTCGGCACCGGTGACCCCTGGTTCTGGGTTGAAGGCGGCGCGGAGTACTACACTGAGGTTGCCGGAATCAACACCTGGACCAGCAATCGCGACATGCGCATGCGCATGGACATTCTTGAGGATACCGCCCTCAACTTTGCCGACATGGCCGACTATTTCGGCTCCAATGGTGGCTTCGATGGCAACCGCCATTACCTTAGCGGCTACAGCTTCGCTCTCTATCTAGAGGAACGCTTCGGCCAGGGTGTCTTTCAGAGCTTTGCCCTCAAGCGCGATGAGCGCGGCTGGAGCATGGACTGGCTGAGCGTCGTTGAGGAGGTCCTCGGGGTCAGCGCTCAGCAGTTGGATAGTGACTGGCGAGTGTGGGCGCTTGAGCGCTACAGCAAGGTGCGCGATGAGGTCATGGAGGACCCCGCCATTGGCACGCCGATGAAGCTGGGCAAGAGTTATTGGGAATCTACCAGTCCGAGCGCGGTGGAGCGGACCGAGTGGTTGCCGACCCTCAAGGGTGGAAATCGCCACAAGTGGCGTAATGATCGCGAGCGGGCCGATGACTTCTACGTGGTCTCGCCGCGGATGTCTGCGGACGGTAAGCGCTGGGGCTACGCCAACGGTTGGTACGGCAAGATTACCTACAATGAGGTCTCTGAAGAGCAGTATCCGGCGCTTAATTCTGCCGCTGAGTACCGCGAGATGGGCGATGCCATCGAGAAGCTGGAGAACTCGCTGACCCTTGCTGGCGGCGGCCTAGGTCCCCACCTTGGCGCCGGTCAGTTCGATTTCTCGCCAGATGGCAACAAGATCGTCATGACCTGTCCTGAGGACCTGTTGGAGATGGACGAGCGCGGCTTTAAGAACATCCTGTTCTCTGAGTATGCCCTCAACACCGACGGCTACAGCTGGCACACCCTGTGTGTCATTGATCTGACCGAGATGGAGGAGAAGTCGCGGGCGCGGATGCTCGAGCACTTCGACGGTAAAGATCCTCACGCTGAGGATGCCGAGAAGCTGGAGAAGCTGCGGCGCGGGATCAAGGTCGATAGGGACAAGAAGAAGCCTAAGGGCAAGGACGCCTGGCGCCGTTGGTGGCAGTGGGGCCCCGAGGTTCCGCCCAATGAGGTCCTTACCGGTTACCCCAAGTTTCGTCGTATTCAGGACCCGGCCTGGTCTCCAGACGGGCGCCACATTGCCTTTTCCAGGTACGACGATGGAACCCAGAATCTATGGGTGATGGATCTGGAGACTGGCGATGGTAAGGCAGTGACTTCGTTTACCGACGGGACCCGTCTTGAAGGGCTGGACTGGTCGCCGGACGGCAGCCAGTTGGTCTTTGGCGCCTTCCGTTGGAGTCAACAGGACCTCTACATCATCGGCGCTGACGGCTCTGGTGCTCGAGCTCTGACCATGGACCGCCATGAAGATCGGGACCCTCACTGGGGCCACGACGGCAACATCTACTTCAGCTCCGATCGGGTTGGTGGAATCTTCAACATCTTCCGCCTCAATCCGACCCTTCAGGCCGGCGGCATGGACCGCGATCTCGACGGCATCGCTGACGCCAGCGATGAGTGTCCTGACCGGGCGGAGACGGTGAATCTGTACAAGGACTACGATGGCTGCCCTGATGGGGTGCCGGTGCGGGTCACCGCCGAGCAGGTTGAAATCAGCGAGAAGATCTTCTTTGAGTTCGACAAGGCTGTGATCAAGCAGGAGTCTTTTGAGCTGCTTGGTGCCATTGCTCGCACCCTCCTTGAGCACCCTGAGCTGAAGGCCATCGAGATCGGTGGCCACACCGATGCCAAGGGCAGCCGCACCTATAACCGGGAGCTGTCTCAGAGTCGCGCCGATTCGGTGCGCGACTTCCTGGTCTCCAAGGGCGTGCCTGCCGGGATGTTGACAGCCCAGGGCTATGGCAAGGACAAGCCGCTGGCTACCGGCGACAGCGAGGAAGCCTTCGCTGAGAACCGGCGGGTCGAGTTCCTGATCACTGAGCGTGATGAGGTGAGCGAGGTGGTTGAGATGGCCACTGGTGCGGCGGGAGAGATTGAGGACGACGAGGACGACGAATACGACGGGTACGACGACGACGAGTACTATGAACAACAGGGCGACGCCACCCCGCAGGCTAAAGACGCTGGGTCCGCTGTGCCTGAATCTCAAGGCGATCCTGCTGCTGCCGCCGCTGCAGCTCCCGAGTCTCAAGAGTGGGATGCTGATCAGCTTGCTAACGCCTATCTCGTGCAGGTGACCAACGTGGTCAGCGGTGCCTTCTGTCCCTGGCTGACCCCGGCTGGCAACCTGCTCTATGCCCACTACACTCCTTTTGGCTTCAAGGCTTATGGCCTCAACGCTGCAGAGTTTCACGATGAGGTCGTCAACGACACCGATCTGGTGGTCGCTGATGCTCGCCTGAGTGTGGCCCAGGAGGTCTACCCCGACTACTCCGCGGTGACCTCCAAGGTCGACACGCACGGCAGCTTCATCCGCAATCCGCTGGTGGTGCCTATTGTCGGCGTCAACAACGTCTCGATGACTCACCTGGGGGTCAACCTGGGCATCTACTTCAACATCAGCGATGTGTTGGATACCAACGAGCTGTCCATCGTGGCCCAGGCGGGCGAGGATCTGCTGCTCTGGGGTCGTTATGACAACAAGGCCCTTTGGCCAGAGTTCCACATCGGCGGCCTGGCCCGAACCATCAAGTTTGACTACGGCTTCCTCATTGATGAGGACTCCAATCAGCAGACAACTGACGATCAGTTCCTGGGTGACATCAAGCAGAGTCAGTTTGTGGCTGGTGGTTTCACTGGAGTTCGCCTGCCCATTTCGCCGCTTTTCAACGTCGAACTCGGCACCTTCCAGCTGGCGTGGGGTGTGCAGGGCGTGAACGATGGTAAGGGGGTCCGTCCCATTTCTTATCGCGGCATGCAGAACATCTCGGCGACCCTGGTCCTGCCCAATATAAAGAGCGCTCGCCGCAGTCGCAGCGCCAGTGGTCGGGCGGCTCAAACGACCCTGTCCTTTAATTGGGCACCCAACTACTCGGTGCAGCTCAACTCCGCGACCGCCGGGGTTACCGTCGACGATGGACAGGTCTTTGACCGGTACTTCTATAACGAGTTCAGTTTTGTGTGGAATCAAAGGGTGCCGCTGCCGGTCAAGAACCACATTGGCGTTAAGGCTGGTCACAGCCTTTCGACCGAGCTGCAGCTCGGTCTTGTAGACCGCAACGTGCCCTTTGCTGATGAGATCCGTGGCGGCGGTGCCGGTGGCGTGAATGTGCGCAACCCATACCAGAGCAACACCACATTTGCCGGCTATGAGCCCTTCTCTTTGGCTGGTGAGACCGCCGCCATCTTTAACGTGCAGTATGGCTTGCCGCTGATTCGTAACATCGATCGCAAGCTCGGGCCCGTCTACTTCGAGAACCTCTCGATGGTGCTGTTCGGCACTGTGGGCAACTTCTGGTCCTACCGGGTAGAGGGCGAGCAGACCATCTTGTTCGGTGAGCGGGTGCTGTCCGACGAGGAAGCCCGTAAGGGTGGCGGCCTGACCCCGCGAGACTCTGGTCTGGTGCGGGAGTGGCCCGGCATGCGAGCTCAGGAGAATGGTCAGTTCATTCTCGCGGATGCGGGTATCGAACTCCGGCTCAACGCCAACCTCCTCAACCGGTCCCCCTGGCGCTCCTTCGTGCGCGTTGCCTATGGCTTTATGCCGACTGCCGGCCGCGGCGATGTGGACGGTGATGGAATCTTTACCAACTCGCGAGATGCCACTTTGAACCTCGCCTCGGATGAGCGGGAGCCAGCTGGCTTCCGCTTCTACCTGGGCATTGGAACCGGCTGGTAGGGAGAGCTACGATGAACACCACCTTTGCAGTGCGCTTGTTGGCTTTGGCCTCTGTGACCGTCCCGTTGGTGCTGGCCGGCTGTGCCCGCGATACCGGAGAGGCCGGCGTTAAGCCTGCCGGGGTTGGCTATGATCCTGGCGACTTGTATGCGGGTCCAGTGGCTCGTGGCGGGATCATTGACAGTGCGGTAATGGAGATGAAGGGCACCCACCTTGACCTTGGGGTTACCGGGTTCTTTGGCAGCGCTGGGGCCTTTACCGATACCGTGAACGACCCCTTTAAGTTGGTGCTGGGCTTCTCGTATCTGTTTTCTCCAGCGATCCTCAGTGCTGATGAGTGGCAACTGGCGACCCCGAAGGGCCCAGATCTGGTCGACGCTTGCCTGGTGCAGCTCAACAGCAGGGGGCCGCTTGGCAGCTTCCGCACCGTTGACGTAGGTGACTCCATGGTCCTTACCAATGGCGATAGCGATCCGGCGCTCCGCACAGAGTTTGGTCTCAATCGGAGCCCTCAGGACTATCCCACTGGTGCTAGCGTTTCGGTCTATTACTCCGGTGTGACCAACTATCTGGAGGGGCACTCCTTGCTGCCGGGTAACTGGGCCTATGACGAGGACATCTATCTGCACTTTGATGGTGGCCTACCGCCCGATGATGTGGCGGTTGCCTCCATTCCCATGTCCTCTCAGCAGGAAGACCCGCGGGTCGGCAAGGAGGCGGGCTATCCCTTTGTCCGCAGCCCTGAAAAGCTGGCCGCAGTGCAGGTGTCCAACTTGTTGGATCCGGAGGAGGAAGACTGGACCTGGATGCGGTATGAGCCTACCACCAGCGGCCTGCCGGATCCGCGCAGCGAAGCCGGTGACGGTGTCATCAATGTGCGCTGGGCAGCCCCGGAGCGTGAGGACACTCAAAGCGTAGTAACCATCAACCTGAAGCTGCTTGGCGTTCCCCAGGAGGGTAGCCTCACGGAGGACGGTAACTTCTGTGATCCGGCAACTGTCCTGGAGGGAACCAAGACTGAGGAGTGGCTCGCTGAGTACGAGGCATCTAAGGCCAACTGGTGCGATCCGGGCTATGAGCCGGATCCTGCCGTGGGCAACGATGAACGAGGCCTTGATCCCCTTGGCGTTGACACCTGTAAGAACGGCATCGACGAGGACGAAGACGGCTTCTGTGATGAGGGCGGGTGCCTGGCCGAGGATGGTGTGACCTGGTTGCTTCCCGATCCTGACTGCGCCAGGCACAGCTATCAGGCGGCGGCGTGCGGTGGTGACAATCTCTGCCGTCCGGTTGCTGGGGATCGTCAGTTTGATGCCCATCAGGGCGATGTGGTGTGCACTGCCGCCGATGATGGTGAGTATGCAATCAGCGCGGCTACGGTGGATGCCTTGTTGACGCAGATCGATGCCGATCAGATCGGCGGCGCGGTGCTGATGGTCACGCGCACCTCTGAGGCGGACATCACCTTACCGGCCGTGCGCGACCCGGTGGGCAATATCGATGACATCAATCCGGTTAGATTCCGGGCCTCTGAGGTCCAGGTCGGCCGGTTTGCCTGGGAGTAAGACCATGACTCAGTCAAAGCAGGTTCTGGTTGCCGGCGCCCTATCGTTGTTGTTACTTGCGGGATGTTCCAGCTCTCCGTACTTCAGCGCTGATGGCCCTCAAGTCGAGACCATCAGCCCAGCCTTTGAGAACGGCAACCTCGGCGGTGAGGTGGTGCTGGAGCGCTATAAAGCTCTCAGCCTCGCGGTTAATGAAGGTGATGACCCCAGCGATGAGCAGGTCGCTGCCCTTGAGTCCATGCGCGACAACTTCCTGGTCGTCATAAGCGGTAATTTCGAAGGCTGCTCAGATGCCGACCAGCCCCCTTTGGTGGTGTTCGGGAGCCGCACCGCAGAGATCGTTGAGCACCAGGTCGATCGGATCCTGGTCTTCACTCCTCCCGGACCGGTCGCGGGTGGCCTGGTAGATGTCGGCGTCGTCTGTGGCGGCGGTCGGACGGTGTTGGAGGACGCCTATGACTATGTCCTGGGGGACATCGTTCGTACCGAGACCGAGGATGAGAATGGCGATGAGACCATTGTGCTCGAACCCGGTGACCGGCGCATGGAGCGGCTGTTTCAGGACGAGTTCGCTTCTTTCGCTCTCTACTACCAGGCGGAGCCCTTCATCAACTGGCCTGAGCCCGTCGGCTACGGGTTCTTCTTCAGCGGTCCCGGCAGTCGCGCCTCGAGCTTCTATGCCGGCTATCCCGGGCTGGTCTACGCCGGTGAGAGTTGGGATACGCTGGAGCATGGCCGGGTCCCGGCGCAGATCCCAGAGGTGGAGTTTGAGGCGCCCGAGCAGGGGGACCGAATCAGGGGCGGCGATGAGGTACGCTTCTTCCGCAAGCGTCGGACTGCTGAAGTAACTGAACCTCTCACCTCCAACGCGCGTAAGAGGCCCGTCACCAATCCATTCGCCAGCGATACTGACCAGCCGGATCCGCACACCCAGCAGAGCTCCAACAACGTGGGTGTTTGGTTGAGGGTTCCCTATGTCGATGGAGAGGGTGAGCCCCTGCATCGCTATTTACGGCTCGCTCAGTGGACCGGTGAATGGTGTGGCCTGGAAGCTACTCGTGAAGGTTGCAGTCCTGGTGCCACCGAGGAGAACCTGCGGCTCGACAATACCCGTCTGCCGGTGGACTTCCGTTGGAAGTGGCTTGAGCCGGACACTCCCAGTCGTGAAGATCTGGCGCTCCATCCGGGTGTCGCACCCGAACATCTTGAGTTTCTCGACTGTGTAGATGCCGGCAGCAGCGCCGATGACTGCGAGGCTGCCAGTGGCATCGGCTTGCCGAGCGCTGAATATACGGAAGTTGCCCTGGTGAAGAGCTTCGATGAGGTAGGCGACTTCCCCTGGGAGACCGATGGCTTTGCTGTTGTCCTGGAGGTCTTTGACACGCTCCAGATCGAGCAGGGGCAGTCCTATGTTGACGTCGGTGAACTGGCGGTTGGACGTTGGTCCATCGATGCTGACAATGATTACTACGATGGTTTTGAAACCGTGGGTGAAAACGTCATGCCAAGGGGTGAACCGGTCTACATCTCCTATGGTGCCAATGAGAATCCTGATCCGAGCGGCACGCCCTACTATGGGGATTTTTATGGTGGCCTCTGGGTGCCGGGCAAGAATGCTCAGATGGAGATTCCCGCTGAGGTTCCCGTGCCGACTGCGAGCGCGGATATCGGGAGTCCCAGCCTTTCTGACTATGACAAGACCCCCTACATCGAGATTCCCAACGTCCAGATTGAGACCTTCCTGGGTCGGAACAGTCCCTTTGATCCCGTCAATGAAGAAGGCAATGCTGTGGATCCGGACGCAACCGATGACCGGGTCTATCTCAATTACCCCGCGCTGCTGCCCTATCCTGGGAGCTTTGATTGGCGATTCTCGCTACCAGGCGGCAGCACCTCGTCAAGTGATCAACGTGCCGATGGGATGATCGGCGGCGTAGCAGGTGATGACGTCTGGCAGGACACCTATTTTGTGGTCAATCTTGAGGTCCGTGACATTGGTCTCAGTTCAGGCCTTGGTGGTACCACCGTTTGGAAGACCACCGCCTGGGCCTGGGCCGGTGATGATTTCATCACCATCCCTGCAGAGACTCTCGCCACCCTCCCTGCGGTAGGCGATGTGTTTCGTCCAGATGCAGAAGATCAAGATGGCGCGGATCTTATTGGTGTCCTCAACATTGAAGTCCACCGGGTCGCCAGCTGGAAGCTGACCAATGAGGACAATCCTGAGGGCTTTCGCGAGTTCTCAAACAGCTCCGATGGGCGCATGGTGTTTGACGTCAGCACCATCACGCTGGGTTACTTCCACAATCAGCACAGCTGCTTTGACGGTATCGACAACGATGATGATGGACTTTGCGATACCGGCGATTGTCTGGACGAAGACGGCCGCCGGATGGATGCTGACCCGGCCTGCATTCAGCTGGAAGGGGCAGATGCCCCAGAGTATGAGACCGCGGTATGCCAGGATGGCGAGGACAATGACTCCGATGGGCTGGTCGACATGGAGGACCCAGACTGTGAAGACCCCAACGACATGTTGGAGGATCCGGTCTGCTCTGACGGTGTCGACAACGACGGCGATGGTTGGACCGACTTCCCGGCTGACCCGGGTTGCTCCGACGCAATCGCTAGCGATGAAGGTGGCCTCAGCTATGCCAGCGACTGTAACGATGGAATCGATGATGACGGTGACGGTCGCATCGACGCTGATGACGCCGGCTGTGAAGACGGTGCCGATGCCGACGAGTCAGGGGACAGTTGTCAGGACGGCATCGACAACAACGAGGATGGTTGGATCGATGCACAGGACCTGACCTGCCGACCGGATGCGGCGTTTGCCGGCGAGGTTCCCTACACCATTGCCGATCTGAACACTGGCACTGCCTATCTTGAGTGCAGCGATTTTGACCTGCTCGGCTCCATTGATAACGACAACGATGGGGTGGCAAATCAAGATGATCCTGAGTGCCTCTCCGGCTGGGATACTAGCGGTGAAGCAGAGCTGCCGGTGGAGTGTGCCGATGGGCTGGATAACGATGGCGATGGCTGGATTGACTCCGCGGATCCCGAGTGTGTTCTTGATCCGACTACCGAGGCAGCCGGACCTCCGGGAGGTAGCTGCAGCAATGGCAGCGATGATGATGGTGATGGCTGGGCTGATCACCTGGACCCCGATTGTTTGACAGGTCAGGACTCCGAGATCCTCGAAACCACTCCGCTGCAGTGCAACAACGGCGTTGATGATGACGAGGATGGTGACATCGACGCGGCGGACGCCGATTGCCCGACGGGCAAGGACAACCACGAAGAGTCCTGAGCCTGTTCCAGGAGCGTTCTCTTGAACTCAGCTCCCTCATCGCTGTTGCTGCGTGACGTAGGGGTCCTGGTCACCTGTGACGCTGAGCGGGGCGGTCCCCTAGGTCTGGTGCGGGATGCCGCGGTTCTATGTCGCGGGGCGCGCATTGAATACGTGGGACCCGAAGCAGGTCTGCCGCCGCTGACCGGTGAGGACCCGTTAACCATTAGCCTTGACGGCTGTGTGGTTACGCCAGGTCTTATCGATTGCCATACCCATCTGGTCTTTGCCGGCACCCGCCTCGATGACTTTGAGGCGCGCTTGCGGGGTGACTCATACTCGGCGATTGCCGCCCGTGGGGGCGGCATCCTGTCCACGGTTGATGCTACCCGCGCGGCCAGTAATGAGGAGCTTCAAGAGCTCATGGAGGCCCGGGTTGAGCAGTGCGAGGCCCATGGGGTAACTACCGTAGAGGTTAAGAGTGGCTATGGCCTCGATACGCGCCATGAGTTCCGTCTGCTTGACGCCATCAAGGTCTGTAATCGGCGGGTCATTGCCGACCTGGTGCCGACCTTTCTGGGCGCCCATGTCCCGCCAGCCGACGCACGTGTCTCTTCGGCGGCCCGTGCTGCCTATGTCGAGCGGGTCATATCAGAGATGCTGCCCGAGGTCGCTCGCCGGGGATTGGCACGTTTTTGTGATGTTTTTATCGATGAAGGAGCCTTTACCCTTGAGGAGGGACGCCGGATCCTGGAGGCAGCGCGGTCCTTGGGGCTGGGCCTGAAGGTACACGCTGAGCAGCTTGCCCACACCGGTGCGGCTGGACTGGCGGCGGAGCTGGGCGCGGTCTCCGCGGAACATCTGGAGCGCATCTCTGATGAGCATCTTGCCGCTATGGCCGAGGCGGGGACCGTTGCTGTGATGTTGCCAGGCGCCTCGTTCTTCCTTCGGGATGGCTTTACTCAGGCTGATCGCTTCCGTAGCGCCGGGGTCAAGATGGCGGTGGCGACCGATTGGAATCCCGGGACCTCACCGGCTGATAATTTGCTGTTGATGGCCCAGATGGCGGTTTTGGGCTGCGGACTTACCATTGAAGAAGCTTTGCTTGGGGTGACTCTGCACGCCGCTCATGCCCTCGATCTGGGGCAAGATCGGGGCATGTTGCGCGTTGGGATGCGCGCCGATCTGGCCATGTTTCGGATCCATGATCCCCGGGAACTCATCTATCAGTTGGGGTCTTCGCCCTGCTCGGGTCTGGTGAAGAATGGTCGCTACCTGCGGGTGGAGGCTGCGCGTCCGGGGCGGATCAGGTTGGGACGGGCTTGAAGGTCTCTGGGCTGCTGGGCTCGTCGGCTTCATCGCTGCTACACTGAAGACCGCACTACCTGTCGCTCCAGCGCGCGGCATAGGAGAATGCCAATGGTCGTACCTGCACTGCTTTTCTCTCCAGGTCCCTGGGAGCTGGCGATCCTGCTGGTCATCATCATGATGTTCTTTGGGGTCGGTAAGCTGCCCCAGGTGGGCAAAGCGCTGGGCAATAGTCTACGAGCCTTCAAGGAGGCGCAGAAGACGCCACCTCTGGATGTTACCGAGAGCACCGAGGAACTGGCGGCGCCAGCGACCTCCACTGCGGACGAAGCCGAGACCCTCTAGCCGAAGCGGTCTTTATCCCTCTGACGGGTCTTGCCTGGTGTCGCTCTGGTCAGCGCGCCACTCATGCAGTTCTCTGGCAATCCTGTCCACATCGATGTGGAACCGAGCGTTGGGTCGGGTCTCCCCGGGCGTGGCCGCTGGCTGCGTCGCTGGATCATCTAGAAGTCCGCGGAGGCTGAGGATGTCGATGGCCAAGGCGCGAATAGTCGGGTGGGTGGCGCTGTTCTTGGAGAGGTATTTAAGTTTTGGAGCCATGAGGTGGGGCACGCAGCCAAGGGCAATGTCGACCGGCGTATAGGGGTTGCAGGCCAGCGCGACTTTAACCCGATAGCGGCGCAGCCAGCGCTGGTTGGCAAAGACCTCGTGTAGGCAGGCTGGATTGGCGGGTCGCATGGCCGCGATCTTGACGACATCGCGCTCAATAATCCGGGGATTTTGCAGCAGTAGCCTTATAACTGCCGGGTTGCGGTCAAACAGCAGCCGGTCAAGCTTCAGGCGGTCGCCGGAACGGGCATTGCTCTTGCGCCAACCGAGTGATTCGTCGGGAAGTTTGTCATTCTCGCGCTCAAGAAAGGCAGCGTCGATGGTGCGAGCGCTTTCGCTTTCGGAATAAAGGAACAGCTGAGTGACTCGGTCCAGCCGGCGCAGCCTGGCGAGTTCATAGATCCGTCGGCTGGTCTGGTAGCCCAGTACCGATGCCAGCGGGCGGGCAGTGCAGAGGTCGAGAAGTAGCTGTTGAGCTCGAGGGTCACGCTCTAGCGAGCGCTGCAGCAGGCCTGACAGCAGGGCGAGAGAGAGTTCCGAGTCGAGTGAGCGGAGCTTTTCCGTTACTGCTTTGCTGCGCATCCCTGGCTCGGGAAGGACGATGATCTTGGCGATGAACAGCTCAGCGCTGCTGTCGGCACGCTCCCTTATCGACTTACGCAGCACTTCGAGCAGCGACTCCATTAGCAGCCTCCGGTTCTCGGGGGGCGTAGTTTCGGGCTCTTTCTCTAACTGTGAGGTCAAGACTTGATGGGGTCAGCCGCCAGCCATTTCAGCGAGGATCGCCCGCGTCGCCGCGACCGGGTCCTCGGCACTGCGGATGGGTCTGCCCACGACCAGCCAGTCGGCACCCAGTTCCACTGCCTGAGCCGGGGTCATGACTCGCTTCTGGTCACCGGCAGCGCTGCCCTTTGGGCGGATCCCTGGGGTGAGGATGCCGAAGGGCGGTGGCAGGGCTTCGCGTAATAGCGAGAGCTCTTTGGGCGAGGCCACCACGCCACCACAGCCGGCGTCTCGGGTTAGTTTTGCCAGTGTCAGGACTTGTTGGTCCACCGGTCGCTGTACCCCAATATCGCTCAGATCGCTCTGGTCTAGAGAGGTGAGTACTGTGACCGCCAACACTCGCGGGGCTGGGTGACCAGCTTGCTCCGCACCTTCCGCTGCTCCGCGTGCGGCGGCCTCCAGCATTGCCCGCCCACCAACTGAGTGCACCGTCATCAGGCCTACACCCAGTCGCCCTGCAGCGCGACAGGCACCATGGACCTGATCAGGAATGTCGTGGAACTTCAAGTCGAGAAATACCCGAAAGCCCATGGCCCGCAGCTCAGCGATAAGGGTAGAGCCGGCTCTGGTGTAGAGTCGGGTGGCCACTTTTATCCAGCGCAACTCGCCAGCCAGGCGAGTAGCCAGTTCGAGTGCTGCTTTTGGTTCGTCCAGATCCAGGGCGAAGACCAGGCGATCACGAGCCGCGTCGAGCTCAGGATTGTTGGCAATAGATGCTGTTGCGGGCGTCTGAGAAGGATTGCTTTGCATGGTGGCCAACCATACTCGATCCGCTGACCCCTTGGTGGCTTCTCTGAACAGGCTAAGCTTGCTGCCTCGTGTCGCAATCATCGAATCCGGATCGAGCTTCAGCGGTCTCCTCTCTTGAAGGGGAGGTTGGTCATGTGGTGTTCAGGAACCCCGAGAACGAGTTTGTTATCGCTCGCCTTGCGGTCGGCTCTCAGGAGCAGACCATCAAGGGGATGATGCCAGGGGTCGAGGTGGGCGACCGGCTGCGGCTGCAGGGACATTGGGTTACTGATCCCCGCTATGGTCGCCAGTTCGCGGTTGAGAGTTATCTGCCGGTTTTGCCTGAGACTGCTGAGGGCCTTGAGCGCTATCTGGCAGGCCAGCGGGTGCAGGGCATCGGCAGGGTGGTTGCCAAGCGCATTGTCGCTCACTTCGGCGATTCGACTCTGAAGGTCCTGGATGAGCATCCAGAACGGCTCCTTGAGGTGGAAGGCATAGGGCCTGGTCGCTTAGGTAGGGTGATTGAGAGCTGGCGGCTTCATCGTGGCGAGCGCGATGCAGTGATCTTCCTTCAGGGCCTTGGCCTCTCGGCTGCTCTCGCTGAGAAGATCTTCCGCGCATATCGCTCTCGCAGCATCGATTGTGTGAAGCGCAATCCCTACCGTTTGGTCGCTGACATCCGTGGCGTGGGCTTCGTTACTGCCGATCGGGTTGCAGAGCGCCTCGGTGTTGCCGGTGCTAATCCACATCGAATCCGAGCCGGCTTGTTGCATTGTCTGGTGCGGGCCAGCGAGTCCGGGCATTGCTACCTTCCCGAGCCAGAGCTGGCCGATTCCGCCGCCGGGCTTCTTTCGCTCGACGCCGAAGCTCTCGACGGGCCGCTCCGACAGCTCATCCTAGAGGGCGCCGTGGTAGCTGAAGCTGACCGCAGGCCACGTCGCTTGTGGCTGTGGGAACTGCACGCCCTGGAAGTAGAACTGGCTGAGGCCTTGCTGCAGTTGCGGCGGTCCGAGTCGGCGCGGGCTTGGGGGGCCGGCGGTGAGCAGGATCTTGGGCTTACGGCTCGAGTAGAAGGGGTCCGTTGGAGTCCAGCGCAGCGGGCCGCCCTGCAGTTGGGTCTTCGCGACAAGTTCTGTGTGGTTACCGGCGGCCCGGGCACAGGCAAGACCACTCTGGTGCGTGCGCTGCTTTCTTGCTGGCAGGGGAGAGGGGCCAAGGTGGCGCTGGCCGCTCCGACCGGTCGCGCCGCGCGGCGCCTAGAGGAGGCGACCGGTCACTCAGCCTCGACGCTCCATCGGCTGCTGGAGTACTCGCCCGCAAGCGGTGAATTTCAGCGCCACGCGGATCAGAGCATCGGCGCCGATGTGGTGATAGTCGATGAGGTCTCCATGGTGGATCTTGCGCTCATGACCGCCTTGATCCGAGCACTTCGGCCGCAGGCGCAGCTAATCTTGGTGGGGGATGCTGCTCAGTTGCCTTCGGTAGGTCCGGGACGAGTGCTCGGTGATCTCATCGATAGTGGGGTCATTCCGCTGGCTCGGCTCGATGTGGTGTTTCGCCAGGATGAGGCCGGCCTGATCGTGGCCAACGCTCACCGAATTCTCGATGGCCAGCGGCCGCAAAGTGCAGCTGATGCTGCTGGTGATTTCTTTTTCATTGAGCGCGACCAGCCGGAAGCAGTGCTGAGGACGGTTGTTCACCTGGTCACAGAACGGATTCCACGCCGTTGGGGACTCGACGGCCGCCGCGACGTCCAGGTTCTGGCGCCGATGCGCAAGGGCAGCTGCGGCGTAGAGGCGCTGAACAATGCGCTGCGTGAGCGGATGGTGGAGCTGGATGGCGACCTTAGAAGGGGGCAACCAGAGGTAAAGCGGGACTTCGGGCCGGGCGATCGGGTCATGCAGCAGCGCAACAATTACGACAAAGAGGTCTTTAATGGGGATGTTGGTCAGATCAGCTCGGTTGCCGCCAGCGGGGATCTTGTCGTGCTTTTTGGCGAGCAGCGAGTGGAGTACAGTCGCGAGGAACAGGATCAGCTTCAACTGGCCTATGCGGTTACGATTCACAAGAGTCAGGGCAGTGAGTACCCGGCAGTTGTTGTTCCGGTTCTGACTCAGCATTTCCGCATGTTGCAGCGCAACCTTCTCTATACCGCGGTCACCCGCGGCAAGGAGGTTGTGGTTCTGGTGGGCAGTCGACGAGCCCTGGACATTGCGCTGGGCAACTCAGAGGCGAGGGTACGCTATACCGGTCTTGCTGAGCGGCTCAGAGCTGGGGCTGCTGTGCCTTGACGAAGCTGCGAACCAGCGCTTGATCGGCGGTGGAGATGTCTTCAAAGACGAAGCCATTGCCCATGATGCTGGCTCCGGCGTTCTGATCGTCCAGTGCCGACACGACCCTGCCGCGGACCTTGATGCTGTCTTCGATACCGGGCAGGTTGAATTCGATCTGTACCAGGGTCTGCAGGGCATAAGGCGTCGGCTTTTCGATGAACATACCGACCTCACTGATGTTGCTGCAGTTGTGGAAGTCCAAATTGCCTTCGCTGCGCCCCTCGGTCCAGAGCCGTAACGAAAGTCGGTGAGTCGCACGACGCTGCCGGTTTCGCTGCTCCAGATCGAGATCATCGCCTCGATTGGCGTCGAAACCACGGTTTGAACGGCGGTCATAGGGATCGTTTCGCGTCTGCATTGGCTGCTCCAGCTAGGGGTCCATGGTCCTCATTGCTTCGATCGTAGGAGCAGGCAAGAGGTCGGTCAAGGTAGTTTGCGCCAGTATTGGCACGCTGCGCGGTAGCGGGGCTCGTCGCGGCACTTTGTACGGACCTGGTGCAGAATGAAAAAGGAGGGTGACCAGCTGGTCACCCTCCTCTTTGGTACGGTTTCAGACCCGCAGCGGGCGGGTCCGCACCGGCTGCTTCTTAGAGGCTGTCCTTGAGGGCCTTGCCTGCCTTGAAGCCCACCGTGGTGGAGGGGCCGATGTTGATGGTCGCGCCGGTCTGGGGGTTGCGGCCGGTGCGAGCAGCACGGGTCTTCTTGGTGAAGGTGCCAAAGCCAACGATCTGAACCTTGCCGTCGCCGGTGACGCCGGTGGTGATGGCGTTCAGCACATCCTCAAGGGCGGTCGCAGCGTTTGCGCGGGAGGTGTAGTTGCCGGTGGCATTGATGGTGTTAATGAGCTCAGCCTTGTTCATCTCAACTTCCTTTCGGTGATTGGTCTGACGGTCTGATGCGACCGCCTCAATTTAGGTTGCGAGACCTTAGCGAAGGGGGCTGCTTTGTGCAGGGTAATTCGCGTTAGCAAAGCCAGCTTTTATGCGGGTTTCAGGCTCGAGCGAGTTGTCCACAGCTGTGGAAAAGTCAAAAACCGGTTCCAGCTCACGGGCTTACCCACCCTAATTATACGGAGGGTCCATAAACACTGGGTTTGCGGGAGCTTTGTAAAGATTTCGCTAAGTCCCCTGGCTGGGTCTTAGTCGGCCCTCAGATGCCCTAGGTTTGGGGGACGCCTGCTCATGACGGCGTCGATCTGGCTACACTCATCAAGGTCGTGCAGGGATGAGAGGCTGGCCGATGAGGGTCCTTTATCTTCAGAAAGACGCCTTTGTGAATCCGGGCATTACTGCCCTTGCTGCATACTGTGAGCAGCGCGGCCATCACAGTGATGTTCTCATTGAGGATGCTGAATACGATCTCAAGCGCGCCATCCGCCGCATTGAACCGGATGTCATTGCGTTCTCTGTGACCAGTGGTCTGCACTTGTGGGCTTTGGCCATGGCGGCACGAGTCAAGGCCTGGTTTCCCAGGGTGGTCAGCGTGTTTGGCGGGATTCACCCGACCTTGTATCCGGAACTGGTTGAGTGCTTTCCCGTGGACGTGGTCTGTCGAGGAGACGGTGAGGAGGCGCTCGCCGAGCTGCTTGACGCCCTTGAGGTAGGTGCTGATTATCGGTCTATCCCGAGCCTCTGGGTGAAGGAGTCCGATGGCACTGTTCATCGCAACCCGATTCGTCCGCTGGAGCAGGATCTCGACCGCTTCCCTTTTCCCGATCGGGGGGTTTATCGCCGCTATCCATTTGTTGTCCAGCAGGGCATTGGGGCCTTCGTCACCGGGCGTGGTTGCCCGGACAACTGCGCGTTTTGTTTCCATGTTGCGCTCAAGAAGGTCACCAAGGGACTCGGCCGCTACGCGAGGCGCAAGTCGGTGGACTATCTGATCGCCGAGATTGAGCAGGCGATACAGCGCTACCCGTTGCGGCGCCTGGTGTTTCGGGATGACACTTTTGTCGTTGACTATGAGGGTTACGCTCGACCTCTCCTGGAGCGATACAGGGAGCGCATCGGGCTGCCTTTCTCTTGTCTGGTGCGGGCCGACTATATGAGCGAGCGGAGCATCCGCGATCTGGCCGCCTCTGGCTGCTTTGCCGTCAAGATTGGCGTGGAGAGTGGCAACGAGCGGGTGCGTAACAGCATTCTTCACAAGCGCTTGTCCAACTCGGCGCTTGCGGCGACAGTTGAGCTGTTCCACAGCTACGGGATTCGAGTCCAGACCTCTAATGTGGTCGGCTCGCCTGGGGAGACCCTGGAAGCGGCCTTTGAGACCCTGGATTTCAACATCAAGCTGGCCCCCCAGAGCGCCTGGTGCTCTTTGATTCAGCCCTACCCTGGTACTCAGTTGCAGGATCTGGTCATGAGAGAGGGGATGTTTCCGCCAGATTTTGATGTTGATGAGTTTGAGCAGAGTTACTTTATGCAGGCGCCGGTCGATGTCGAGAACAAGGATGCCTTCAGCAACCTGCAGAAGCTCTTTCCTTTGGCTGTTCGCTTTCCCCAGGCCAGGCCGCTGATTCGGCGGGCCGTTTCATTGCCGCCGAACCGTCTTTTTAACTTCCTGTTCAGAGCGCATCACGCGTACAGCTTGGTGGAGCTGGGAGAGTTTGAGTTGCGCGACTTTCTGCGAGTTGGCCTGCACACCGGTCGATACCTTCGCCAGACTGCCTTTTGAGTCTCGCTTAGTGTGACGGGGACTCGGCAGTGGGGGCCTCCGGATGTGCGGTGACCGGCTGCAGGTCGTATTGACTTACCACCCGGTCTCGGCCCTGGTCTTTGGCCTGATAGAGGGCTTGATCGGCCTGCTCCAACAGCTCCAGGGGTGACATGTCGCCCGACAGTGTGGTCACTCCGATGCTGACCGTGACCCCAAGAGTCTGGTTGTTCCACGGGATCTCAAGTTGTTGAATGCTCTCTCGCAAGCGTTCGGCGATGCAGACCGCGACCTCATTGGTCGCTCCTGGAAGCAGTACCGCAACTTCTTCGCCACCGAGCCGTCCGACCAGGTCGACGGCTCTGGTTCCCTTGATCAATTCTCTGGCCAGGGCCATGAGCACTGCGTCTCCAGCCGGATGGCCATAGTTGTCATTGAGGGCTTTGAAGTTGTCAGCGTCAATCATGAGCAGTGACAAGGGACGCTCTTCCCGGCGGGCCCGCTCTCTTTCGCGCTTCATTTCGCTCAAGAAGTGTCTTCTCCCTACCAGGCCGGTCAGGTCGTCGTAGGTCGCCTGCCGCTGAATCTCCTGCATCAGTGCCGCGTTGTCTACAGCGGTACAGAGGTGGGTGCTGAGGGCCGAGAGTAGAGGGAGCTGCTCAGGATCAAAGGCGCCGGCTCCTGCTGCTTTACGCAACAACAGAATACCCCTCGCACCGCCGGTCCCGGTGCGTAGCAACTCGGTCATTACTGGGCTACCGGCGAGCTCGCCAGTGCCGATGGAGACCTGTGGATCATCATCATTGCCCAGAATGGTTGAGCCTTCATCGGAGACCACTCGAATCTGGGTTGGGAGTTGCTCATCACAGCCAGCTCGGGCAGCCAGGACCGGCACAGCCTCTTCGATGAGGTAGAGACACAACTCTTCGACCTCCATCATTTCATCGAGGCCGCGGGCAGCGGCCTCGACCATGCCCTGTACCTCACGTTCTGCGCTGACCTGCTGGGTGATGTCATTAAGCTGGGCCAGATATACGTTGCTGCGAAACACCCGGTCGTGGAGGTCGGCGTGTGCCAGGTGTTCGGCGATGAGGTCCGCCGCGATCTGGATCAGGTGCCGCTCAGTGGCTTCTACGGCTCTGGCCAACTCGGCTTCGAGCACACCCAGCAAGACGCCGTCGGTGCCAAAGATCGGCGCTGCCACCCATTGCGCCAACTTTTTTTCCTGGCTCTCGCTCACCAGGGTGCGGAGCTCGCTGACGACCAGCTTCTGCTCTTCCAGTACTTCAACCGCCAGTACCTGGCCTTGTTCGAGGCGGCTCTGCTCCTCCTCAAAGCGCTGTGGTCTGGAGCTCGCGGTAAGTTGCAGTGAGGCAGTGCTGGGGTCGAACCGGTACAGCAGGGCCTTGTAACAGTCGAGAAGGTCGACCACTACCTGTGGCGCTAGCGACAGGTCGGCTTCATTGCAGCATCGCCGCAGCTGTCGAGCGAGCTGGGTCAGAGTAGCGAGGGCATGCCGTTGGCGGTCTCCGGAATGGGTTGCGCTCATGGTGGTTCCGGCTATGAGCTGCTCGGCGCGCCCCAGCGGTAGCCGGGGGCGTCTGTAGAGCCACTCTCTGCCTGGTGGAGGTCAAGCAGCATCATCAACATTTCGTCGTAGCGCCCCTGATCTTTGGGGCTCTCGAAGGTCAGAATCTGGACACCGAAGCCTTCAGGCAGACTCCCGCCAGGGCGGTCTGCGCGGTGCCAGCGGACTTCTGCATTGAAACGAACCGGCAGGCTCTCGCCGCCAAGCCCGATGGGGAACTCAACTCGGATGATGGCGCCACGGATGGGTGGGTCGCCCTGGAAGGCCAGGAAGGCACCTTCGCGGGAGAAGTTCTGGGCGGTGGCCTCATGCTGCCGACCCCGAGACCAGAAGCTCACATCCAGTGAAGAAGCGATTCGGATGTGGCGTGGGATCAAGCTGCGAGCAGGGTCCTCGCTGGCAGCTTCCCAGGGCGGGGTAGCGTTGCCCGCCCTGGGCGGGACCGCTGGTTGCGCGCGGGTCGGTGGCGGCTGTGATGACCTTGCACTGAGGTCCTGTACTGGAGGGATCCCGGCGGCTTGGGGATGGGTGGAGGTCGCCAGCAGCTCTTCGGTGGTTCGGCGCGCCTGGACCTGGCTGGGCAGGTCCTGATCGGGCAGGGGAGGGATCTCATCAAGAGTGCCATCTCCCTGGAACCTGCCAAAGAAGTCATCTCCGTCATCGCCATCCGGCAGCTTTTGTTGTCGGTCTTCAGTGTTACCTACGTTGAGCTGTTCTCGCAGGCTTCTGGGGTCCGCTCGGTTGGGCTCGTCAATGGGCTCTACGGCCGGCTCAGTCAAGGTGACGGCGACCGGCGGCGTCTCGGTGGTCTCAAGCAGTGACTCTGAGGCAAGCTGCGCCGGAGACTTGCGTCGTCGACTGCGGGTCGCCACATTGAAGCTGGCTCCCAGGGTTGGGCTGGGTGCTAGTCGACTGGGCTCGGCCCCGCGGCGGTCTTGATGGAGTTTTCTGCGAATCTCAGCACCTTCGTCTTTGGGAACGATGTCAGCGCCGATGTCGGTGTCGAAGCGCACCAGCACCGCGGCCCGGCCGCGCCAAAGTCCCCCCTCATTGAGGGTCTCGCCAACTTCCCCGTTGACGTCTACCTGGCGGTTGTCGCGAGGCCTGCGGAATTTCATTTGTACCCGGGCCCCCGTGGGTGGCGGTGGGTCTGCACTGAGCGTTGCCGAAGCGGGACCGAGGCGAGTCATGAAGGCACGTGCATGAATCCCACCCGAGAGGGTCAACTCCACCGGAATCAGGCAGGGAACGCTGGATTCTTGGGCCTGGGTCACTGAATTCCTCGATGTCCTCGAAACGCTGGGAGCGGGCGGTGTTGGCTGTGCCTGTAAGGGGCTCGTCAGGAAGTGTAACAGCCCACCTCTACAGGGAAGCAAGCCACCGACTCTTTGTCGCCTTTGTGCTGGTCCTCTTGACCTTCTGTCCCGCCCAACGTAGCGATCATAAGGTGTTCCTTATCTACCAAGTCCGCAGTCTTGGTGCGCTCTTAGTGTTGTCTGTTGCAGCTGCGCTGCTGACAATCTCAGCTACCCGTGCTTTTGGGGCTGAGCAAGAAGCACAGGCCGAGACCCCTGCAAAGGAGCGGAACTCGCGGCCCAAGAGCTCAGGATCGTTGTCCTTTCCACCCGCAGAGGAGGTCCTCAAGCAGATTCATGAATCACAGGGCTGGGTGAAAAAGTCGCGCAGTTCGCGCGACGGTGTCGAGGTGTTCAGCAAGGACTTGCCTGGTTTCAAGGTCCCAGCCTTTCGTGGCGAGATGGTCCTTCCTGTTTCAAGTGATGAGCTGTTTGCACTGTTGATTGATTTCGACCGCCACGCGGGTCTTTCGGAGCGCGTCCCCTTGGTGATCTCCGAGGTGCTGCGGCGCGAAGGCAATACCGTTGAGTTCTTTCAGCTGGTGGATGCTCCCGGCTGGACGCTGGCCCGGGATCGGGCCTGGTTCAATCGAGCCTTGATCGAGCGCGATATTGATGGTGTGCGAGGACGCCATAGGCAGTGCTGGGAAACCCTCAGTGTTGACTCTTATCCAGAATATTGGCGCCGGATCGTCGAGCGCTATCCGAAGGTCATCTACCTGCCGTACTCGGTGGGATCCTGGGAGGTGGTTCCCCTCGAGTCTGGAGAAACCCGACTGATTTACCGGGTGCTCACCGTGCCAGGTGGTCGGATCCCTATTCGCCTGCAACGGGTCGCTACGGGAACCACTCTGCCCGACAATCTACTTCAGTTTGAGGCTCTCTTTGCTCGCGGCGCGCAGCAGCCTGTGCTGGGTGAATCCGGACCTGCTGAAGACGTTGCTGGATCCGCGCAACCCTGAGGAAGCGTTATAGTCTTCGCGCATCCATCGGAGGGCAGCGACGTGAAGTACATCGATCCGGCACCGTCCCGACCTCATGTGGCCCTTGGACTGACCACCTCAGTGCGTGCTCGCGGTCGGGGCATCATCATCCTCTCGGGACCTTCCAGTTGCGGTAAGGGCGCCATCGCAGAGGCCCTTCGAGATACCCTTCACCTACCACCTGAGAACCACATCTCTATGGGAGATGCTCTGCGTGAGACCGTTCGCAGGGCTCGAGAAGATCGTGTTTTCGCTGCGTCTATGGGTGATCGCTTTGACATTCATCCCGAGCGTGGACTGTTTGATGCGCAGCAGACTGACCTACAGGTTGTGACGAAGGCTCGCGGTTACGAAGTTGAGTTGTTGGACCGATTTGGCAGTGACCCTTCCCAGCTCGACTGGCTTGACTACTGCGTTTCATCGGGCTTGCTGGTTCCCGATGAGTGGTCTGAACAAATCATTGAAGGGGTTTTGGCTGAGCGGGCCAGTCGACACGAAGCGGTGGTGCTGCTGGATGGCTATCCGAGAACCGAAGCTGCAGCTCGCCACGTGCTCTCCCTCTCCGAGCGACTGGACATCCCCATCATCAAGGTGGTGCACTTGAGCGTGTCGAAGAAGGAGATGCAGAACCGCGCTCTCGGACGGAAGCGCATGGACGACACCCCTGAAACCCTGGAGCGACGCTATCAGTTCTACATTGATCACGTTCAGCCCAGCGTCGAGCTGCTGAAAGCTCAGCTGGGCAGTCGGGTGGCAGCCCTTATCGACGCTCATCAGCCTGAATATCGCAACGACGGCAGCCTCGATTTGGAGGCCTCGGTGCGCAATGTCGCCAACTCAGTGTTGATGTCGTTGGGTGTGTCACGGCACATTCTCGAGTCTCTGGACGAGCCCATCGGCGAGGTTCAGAGCGTTCGGATAGGTTGATCTGCGCTCAGTTGGAGCGGCGCCGGTAGAGCCGGATTGAGGTCCCATCTGCAAGGTCTACATCGCCCAGGTGGCGCCAGTCCTGTTGTTGCTGCCAGAAGATGATGCAACGTCGTCCACGGAGGGCTGTGTCGCTGGGATCGGACGGATTGCCAAAGCGCATGATGACCACGTCGCTCTGGGCGATGGTCTGTTCGATTCCCTGGAGTGATTCGAACAGCGCTTCAAGCCAGGGGCGATCGGTACATTTTGATAAGAGGTGCAGGTCCTGATGGCGAAATAGCGCCTCGCGGCTGCCCGCTTGGGCAAGACTGTGGTTGTAGCTGCGATAAAAAAATTCGTACAGGTCATCGAGAAATGTGGCCGCAAGGGGGCGATTGAGTTCTGCGCGAAGGGGTGCCAGGAGTTGCTCTACCTGGTGCAATGCCAGCTCGCCCTTTTGTCCCAGCAGGGGGCCTGCAACTGTCCGCGGTAGAGGGCTGCTGCTGCGGTCCATGAAGTGATATTCCGGGTACAGCGCGCACAGCCATAGACGATCGCCAACGCGAGCTTTTGGTGCCCAGCCGGCTGCGGTTGTGCAAGCCAGTGGACGCAGCTCGGGAAGTACGTTGAAGGAAATCACGTTGAAGTTGAGACTGCCCGCCAGCAGACCGAGGCTGATGATGAACACCCGGCAGCGAGCATGCGCGATGGCCAGGCTGGCCCGCGCTGTCAGCGCCGCGCACAGTGGCAGCAGCGGGATCAGGTAGCGCTCGTCGTAGATGTCTCTAAGGACGAAGATGACGCCGAAAAGAGGAATGGCCAGGGCTGAGAACACCAGCTTCTGCCGCTGCCGCTCCACCTTCTTGTGTTGCGCTTCTACAGGGCGTACGAAGTAGGCTGCGCAGGCTACGATGACGGCGGCCAACCACAGCGGGGTGAAGCTCTGCAAGGTGGAGTAGTAGAGCACCTCCCAGCTCTGTGAACGGACAAAGCTCAGGTAGTGGTTTGCATATTGACCAAGGGAGCCTTGTGATGCGTAGCCAATGAGCTTACCCGGCCAGGTCGAGTCGCGAGCCGTCTCCAGGATCGCCGCTCCGCGACTCCCCAGCAGCAGCCATCCCGTGAGCAGAAGGGCCCCCATGAAGATGGCGATGAACCTGAGCGGCTGGCGCCTGGGTTGCCCTGCGGCGGCCTTGCTCAATGCTGCACTACCAGCGATCCACAGCGGTCCGGCCAAAAAAGCTAAGGCGTTGACCTTGATGGCCAGGCCCGCCGCCATGGTTAGCAGCGCGGTGGCTCCTGGTATTCCTGGACTGCCAGGACTGCGTAGGCTGCGGAGCAGCAGCGCGGTACTCCAACAGACGGTGATGGCTAGCGTCAGGTCGAGTACCAGCACGCGGCTGTAGTTGAAGAGTCCCGGGAGCAGCCCAGCGATGGCTGCACAGAGCAGGCCGGTGCGGTGACGCTGCTTGCTATCCGCCAACTCGGCTCCCAGGGCGTGGCAGCCCAACAGCAGTAGCGGCCAGAGCAGCACCGAGAGGCCCATGAGGATACTGTTGGCGGTAGAACTACCTACCAGTGCCAGCGGCGCCGCCAGGTAATAGAAGAGGCTGCCATAGCGCAGCTTCTCATCATTCAGCCGTTGTTGCTCCATGGCCTGGCTGCCCTGGCTGAGGGCCTCGGCGTGCTCGATGATCTGCGAGTAGTGGAAGGCTGCGTCGGTGTATTGAATGCCTTCGTCCTGATCCAGCCAATACAGGTTGGCCATGGCCTGGAGTGCGGCCAGCAGGAGTACAGCGAGTAGGGCTGGGCGTCGAGTCACGGGGGTCAGACTATCAAGTGGGGGCAGAGCGAACTTCGCTAAGCCGCGCTGCTCTTGTATTCTCCGCTTCGTGTTCACCTCTTTGGGGAGCGGATCGGTGAGTTTTAGACCTGCAGTGGCCCTGTCTTGTGTTGTCGCTGTGCTGCTGGCTAGCGGTTCGGCCGGGGCGGTTGTCAAGATCACTCCCGGCGGTCCCGACTCCGGTCGGAGCACTGTGGAGCTGAGCGGCGAATATCGTCTGCAGGGTTCGCTGCTGAGTGAGCTTGCAGTGGATGCTGAGGGCACTTTTCTGGGGCAACGCGCATATTTGGATCAACGGCTTCGGTTCGGCATCGGTCTGGTGGGCGATAACTATCGTTTTGGCGTGGAGTGGGACCTCTTCAGCGGCCAGATAGCTGGTGACCTCTGGCAGATTCCGGGCAGCATTGATGACCGTAATCGTCAAAAGTACGGCGCCCTGAGCGCCGATGGATTTGTCCCGCGGCTTGCCGCAGCTCGCTTTCAAGGGCCGTGGGTAACCGTAGAGGCGGGTCTCATTACCTCGCACTGGGGGCTGGGCATGCTCTCCAACGATGGGGCCCACGACCCGTGGTTCGGGCGCAGCGACTTCGGGGATCGGGTTCTCAGGGTCCGGGGCACCTTTAAGCCGTTGTATGGGCGGAAGCAGCCTCACCCTCAGCGCGACCGTCTGTTGCTCACGGTGGGCGCAGACTGGGTGGTTGACGATGAGATGGCCAGCTTCTCCCGGCAGCAGTTGGCCTTCCAGGCCCTGGCTTCGCTGCTTTACGCCGACCCAGACGGTCGTCGACTTGGCATCTATTCGGTGTATCGCAACCAGCGCGAACTGCTGGAGGACCGCCAGACCCATGCGGTGGTTCTGGACGTTTATGGAGATCTTCCCTTCCCGATCTGGGACAGTGGCTGGAGTGGTCGGGTTGCCTTGGAGGCTGCCACCATTCTGGGCAGTACCAATCGCAGCCTCAGCTACAACGAGCGGGAAGCTCTGGTGGTGGCGCAAGGGGGCATCACCGCTCAGGTCAGCGTGCGAGGGCCCGGGGACAAGCTGCAGTTTCATCTCCGAGGCGGCTGGGCCTCTGGTGATCAGAGCCCCGACGATGAAGTGGTGCAGGGCTTCCTTTTCGATCGTGACTTTGATGTAGGCATGGTGCTCTTTGACCAACTGACTGGCGGTGTTGCTGCGGCAAGCCACGTGCTGTTGTCGGATCCTGATAATGGGGGCGCGCCGCCTGACGGTGTGGATGCCCTGGTCACCGAGGGCGCCTTTGGTAGCGGCCTCTTTTTGCAGCCCATTGTGCAGTTGCGGCCACTTTCCTGGTTGGAAGCGCGGATTGGCCTGGCAGTAGCCGTCAGTAGCGCGCCTCTGCGGCACCCCTTCTACTCGTTTCGGGCGGGCGGTACGGTTCGCAATCACCACAATGAGGAGCCTGCTGGGGCGCTGCTGGGCTCAGAGCTGAATTGGGCGCTTCAGTTCGGTGGCGCTTTGCCTTTTGGTGGGGATATGGCACCACGGTTGGAGGCCTTGCTGCAGGGGGGGCATCTGTTTGTCGGTGATGCCCTGGCTCACTCCAGCGGCTCTGATCCCATCCACCACCTTATGGGGACTGCACGCCTGCGCTGGTGAGGAGTGTGCCGGCCGCTGTTCAGGCGAGGGGCCTTTAGGGCTTTTTGTTGGCTTTAGTAGCCGCGGGGCTGGTTCCTTGTGAATCAGAACTCTCGTTAGCCGTCGTTTTGCCGGCGCGAAGGGTCAGCAGCGGCTGCTCAGCTTCGTTCATCCAGAGTTCGATGCCTGCCATAGGCATCGACTTGATCGGGATGCTCCAAACTCCGCGACTGGCCCGCGGTGGAAAAGCCGCGCTCACCTCGGCCCATTGCTCTGGCGTGCACAGGTCTTCCAGTGCTAGATCGACCCGGCCGTTCCGGTCGGGGCCCTTTACTTCTGCGGTTAGCCTCGGGCAGGGGCTGAGTTGCTCGACCATGAGCCAGACCGGGGCTCCGGGCTCTGGGACCAGGGGAATTGAGGAAGCGCGTCGGCCGACCTGGTCCGGCTGTCCTCGGCGGGATACGCCAGCCCCTACCGCCATGCGATAAATGCGGTCCCGGAATTCGCCGTTAGGGTGGGTAAACAGGGGCTTGCCGAGTTCGATGATGCCAAGCTGTGCCTTGTCGCGGAGTGGTCCGAGGAACTGGCCGATAAGGGGCCACAGTTCTGCTGCCGGTAGTTGCGCGTTGGCAATCGGCTTCAGGCATTGAGAACAGTGCTCTGTGGAGTCTAGGCAGCAGGCGCTCAGCAGTTCCTTGAGCTTGTCCACCTCTGGGCTGCGCCAGTCCTTCTGTGCTGAGCTTGTGGCTGCTTCCTTGGAGGCCCGGAGCAGTCGTGCTGAGATCACTCGGATCTCAGCCTTAAGGGTCTGAATTGCTGCTTCATCCAGTGCTGGGCCAGGCGCGGTTCGGCCAGGGGCCTTGGCGCGCACCTCGGTGATGGCTGGGCTGCTGACAGTTTTATCTTCACTGGTCAGCGGAACAAGGGCAGCTTCCTTCTCATAGCACCCGCTCAGGATCACCCCGCTGCAGACCATGACCGCGAGCAGGCAGGCGGTTCGATAGGAATGAATGGTTTTTGAAGACGGTGTGAGCATCCGGGAATCCTAGACCACATCACACCCTGCGGCGGGCTTGCTGCTAGGCTTTTTTTATGGTGCTTGAGGGGTTTGGCGTTAAGGCTCGAGCAGCGCTGCTCTCAGGAGTGGTTCTGACCGCGTTACTGGTGGTTGGTGAGTCGCAGGCCGGAGGCTTTGTGGCTGCGAACCGTCCCGCGATGGATCCCGCGTTCGCCGCGCAGCTTGTTATCGCCGAAGCAGCAGCAGGTCAGGAACCTCGGCACTTTGCTTTGCGCGGCCGCTTTGTTGGGGATCTCAACGGCGACGGTCGCGATGAGCTGGTATTGCCGTCGACGACTGGAGATTCCGTTGAGTTGTTCTTTGGCGTTGAGGGCCTCGGCGCTGGCCCTCAACAGAGTCGCGCTGCATTTGGTGACCTTCAGCTGACCCTACCTTCCTGCCGGGATGCTGATGGTCTCTTGCATCCCGTTCCTCTGGGCGACCTTGATGGTGACGGTCTGGGGGATCTGGGCCTTGCCTGTTTTGAGGCAAGCTCTTTGGGCGGTCTTGGTGACCAACAAGGTGCGGTTGCAATCTTCTGGGGACGTCCGGGAGACTGGCCAGAGGGGCCGCTTTCGCCCGATCAGTTGCTGCTTGGAGCGGCCACTGCAGGGAGCCCCGGTAGCTATACCGCCGGCGAGCGCCCGGGCCGCTCGGTGGTGGCGTTGGGCGATGTTAATCGGGATGGGCTTGATGATCTGCTGGTTACCGGCGAGCAGCTGGCTCAGCCCGAACAGCCCATTGCCTGGCTGCTATTGGGCTCGCCGCTGCGCAGCGATTTCCTTGACCTGGCAGGTGCCGACTATGTTTTTACCGGAGGCCCCGATCTGCAGTGCGAACTACCGTTGGAAGCCTCTGCCTTAGGTGATGTGGATGGTGGCGGCCGGGCTGACTTCGCGCTGATCTGTCCGCGTCAACCGCTGCCCTTTGGGGGGGGCGGCAACAGTCAGGACATAGCCTACGGTGTCTTTCTTGGTGAGAGTCTCGGTGCGATTCCGCCCAATGCCTCGCTCGCCGCTCGGGACTTTACGGTCGAAATGTTCTCTATTCAGCGCCCGGTTGGGGTGATGGACGCAGCGTTGGGCGATCTGGACGCCGATGGCAGCGATGAGTTTGCGGTGGTCACAGTCTTTGATGATCGGGTTACAGCGCAGGTGGTCCAGGGCCATGCGCAGCCCTTTGCAACGGTCAGTCCGCTGGGCCCATACCCAGGCTTTCACTACGAGAGTGGTGAGGAAGATCCGGGCGGTTTGCAGCTGGCAGCTGCTGGCTCGGTGGTTGGGGCTGGCCCGGCTCTTTGGGTTCGGATCGGCGATGAGGAAGAGGCGCGCGTCGGCTTCCTGACAGAGGTTGACCCAAGCGGCTGGGCTGAGCTTACCGAGCCTCCTTTTGCTGCGGTTTTTTCTACCCCTTCGTTAACCGAGCCGGACCCGCCAGACCGTTTCTCCATGGGGGGGAAGGGTGACTTCGACGGTGACGGCTTTGACGATCTGCTGCTTATCGGCCCGCTCGCCGATGGTGCCGGCTGTGGCGAAGGGGAGTGCTTTGGCGCCTGGCTGATTCTCTGCGGTGATCTCGATGGTGATGGTGTGTCCGCTTGCAGTGGCGACTGCAACGATCGGGACCCGACCGTCTCGCCGGTGCTGAGAGAGCAGTGTGACGAGCTTGACCATGATTGTGATGGACTCGATGGGCAGGCCGATGAGGATGAAGACGGTGTCGCAGCTTGTGCCGGGGACTGTGCAGATGATGACCCGGACCGCTTTGCTGGGGCCGAAGAGCTGTGCGGTGACGGTGTCGATAGCAATTGCGATGGCTTGTCCGCCGATGAGGATGAAGACGGCGACGGGACTGCCAATTGTGAGGACTGTCAGCCCTACCTGGACCAGGTTCATCCAGCCGCAGTGGAGATCTGCGATGGCCTGGACAGCGATTGCGATGGTTCTCTGCCCGTCGATGAGCTGGACATTGATCAAGATGGCTTTCGCAGCTGTGAGTCCCTGGGGCAATCATCTGACTGTGATGACCTTGATCCCTTTGTTCGGCCCGGTCGCTTCGAGGACTGTTCAAATGATCGAGATGATGATTGCGATGGCGAGATCGACGAGGATGAGGACGCCGATGGCGATGATGTGAGCAGTTGCCAGGGAGATTGTGATGACGCTCGGGCAGAGGTCTTCCCCGGCGCTGCGGAACTCTGTGATGGTCTCGACAACAACTGCAACGGCCTTATTGATGACGCGCGAGATCTTGATGACGATGGTTTCTCCAGCTGTGAAGGCGACTGCGATGACGCTGACCCCGATGTTCATCCGGGACTGGTCGAGCAGTGTGAAGCCGGTCGGGACAGCAATTGTGATGGTCTCTCGGACTTCCTGGATAACGATGGTGATGGCTTTACCGCCTGCGGTGGTGACTGTGACGACTCAGCAGCAGGAATAAGCCCCAGTTCGCTGGATTGGTGCGATCGGCTCGACAATGACTGTGATGGGCATGTGGACGGGCCTTTTGATGGGGATCAGGACAGCTGGGCGACCTGTCTGGGCGACTGCGATGACACCGAGCAACTGCGCTTTCCTCAACCTGTTGAGCCGGACTGCAGCGACGCGGTCGATGGTGACTGTGACGGGCGCTCTGATGCTGGTGATAGTGACTGTGGCTTAGAGCCGGAGTCCTTGCCACCTGAGCCAAGGCCTTATGGCCTTGCCTGCGCCGACTGCGGGAGCAGTGTCGTCGGGCAGCGGTCGTCTGCGGGTCTGTGGGTGGGGCTGCTGTTGTTCGCTTGCGCTGGTCGTCGACGGCGGTTTCCGACGGCGGTGGCTGGGAGGAGCAGCACCGGGTCGCCGGTGAATTGGTTGTTGTTGTTGGTTGCTGTCCTGGTTCTTTGTCAGTCGCTGCCTGGCCCTGCCTGGGCCGCGCGTAGCGAGCCAGGTCTTGTGGTCTACCTGGCACCTCAGCCGAACATCCGTCACATGGTTGAAGCGCGCAATTTGCTGCCTGCTGTAGATGCTGTTGATGTGCTGCACAGCTCTGAGGTCTTCGATGTGGACAACGATGGCCTGGTTGTGGTCGGAGCGTCAGATACTGGCGGCTGTGGCGAAGGGGGCGTCTCCACTGCATTATCCGCTGCTGCCGACGCTGCCCTTCAGCAGCTGATCAGCTTTGATAACCTGGCGGCCCTCAAGAGCATCGAAGCTGCGCTCAATGGTCTGGCCTGTCTGAGCGCTCCGTTGCCTGCCGAGGTCTTGAGTAGGCTTCACTATTATCGTGCGGCCGCTGAGCGAAACCTGGGCCGCTCTGACAAGGCCGACCTCAGCTTTGAGCGGCTGTTGGCCGTAGACCCTGACTTTGCCGGAGACCCCAACTTCCCTCCTGCTGTCAACGGCCGGTTGGATGAACTACGCGCCGGACTCAAGGGTCAGCAAAGTGCCCGTTTGCTGTTGTTCTCCGGCGCGCGTGAAGGGCTGCGGCTGGACGGTAGGTCGCTTGACAATGCGGTCGCGGCGCAGGGGCTTGAGTTGGCTGCTGGGGAGCATGTTGTGCAGTTCTCGCGCGGCTCCACAACGGAGACCGCCTTGCTTACCCTGGAGCCGGGCCAGCAAGCCATTGTCTTGCAGGCAGATGAGCGGGAGCGCGCACTGCGGGAAGCGCGCAGCGATGCCGCGGCGCGGGCTTTTGTTGCCGCAAGCCTCGGGCTTGCGGCCGCTGAAGCCGATGTGTCGTTGGTAGTAGTGGTGGATCTCAACGAGGGCCTGAATGGTTTTGAGTTCCGCCCTGAGCAGGACTGGTTCTCTTTTGATGAGCCCGGGGCTGTTGCAGGGCCTCAGCGCAGCATGCGGAGTAAGCTGCCCCGGTCCCGTCATAGCCGAATGTTTGGGCCGAGTTCGAGTGCCAAGACGCGGTCCGGAGGGGTTCGTACTGTCAGTGGCCCTGATGTTCGTCTGCGTCTGTCGGGCGGCTATCTCTACGTTCATCCGTACAGCTATGGTCAGGTGCCGGTTGACCTGACGATTCACATCGGTCGGGGCTTTTGCATCGACTTTGGAGGCGAGTATTCGGCCACCGGCACCGAGGCCGATGGATTGATCTCGCTCCCGGCTGCCGTCCTGGGCCTGTCCTATCGGCTCACTGTGCAGGAGCGGGTCCAGCTTCGCTTGGGCGCGTTGGCCCGGTTGTCGGTGGATCGGCAGGAGGGAGCCGAGTTGGGAGCTTTGTGGGGAGTTGCAGGCCGGTTTGGTGGAGACATCATCGCTGCAGGTGAGCGCATCGTCCCGGCCTTTGACGTTCAGGTCGGCATGTTGGACAGAAAGTTTTATGTTTCCGGCAGCTTTGGAATGGGGCTGCTGTTCTGAGCTGCCTGGGAGCCTCGGATGTGGTCTGGATCCAGGCTCAACCGGACTGGGCGTCCTGCTCTTCGCTCAGGGCCGCGGCGAGACGTCGGCTGATGGAACTCTTCAGTCGTTCTTCATCGAGACCTGCCGCGCGAGCGAGCATTCCGAGCTTGATGGTCAATTCGACCAGACCTTCGCTGATTTCCGCGCTGCCACTTACTCCCAGACCATTGACTTCGGCCCGTTGGCCCTTCCACACCAGCGAAGCCCCGAATTGTTGCATCTGGGCCTCAAAGGCGGCCAGTCGACTGCGGACCTCTTCTACAGACAAGTTATGTTGATGACGGATGTTGATGGTGCCCATGACCAGCGAGCATAGCAGTGATTCACCGTTGGCATTTGTAACCGGCGCTACTGGCTTTATTGGCGGCGCTCTGATCAGGCTGCTGCAGGCCCGTGGCTGGCGGGTTCGAGCGCTGGTTCGCCGCCCTGAGCGCGCCGCTAGCCTGGCGGAACTTGGGGTTGAGTTGGTGCCGGGGCAACTCCCCGATAGCGTGGACCGTTTGGCTGCCTCGATGGCTGGTGCAGCCGTGGTGTTCCATCTCGCAGCAGTATATCGCTTTGGTGTCCTTAACAGTGCCGACATGGAAGCGACCAATGTCGAGGGCACCCGAGCCATATTAGAAGCTGTTCGTGCGGCCCAAGTTCCACGCCTGGTGCACTGCTCGACCGTGGGTTGCTATGGGGACACCAGAGGGCAGGTGAAGGACGAGGAGCACTACGATCGGTCCTCTGTTGCCGCCTTGCCCTATACGGCGACCAAGCGACGTGCCCATGAACTGGTGCAGGCGGCCGCGGCGCAGGGGTTGGATGCGGTGCTTGTTGCACCTACCGGGGTCTTTGGCGCGGGCGATCGTTCGCTCATTGGCCGGTTTGTGGAGTTCACCGCCCGTGGTTGGCTCAAAGTTGGCTTCTATCGGGACACGCGGATGGGCTTTGTCCACGTGGATGATGTTGCCCAGGGCCTGCTTGCTGCGTATGAGCGCGGCAGCGCCGGGCGGGACTACATCCTGGTGTCGCGCACCGCCTCGCTGGGGCAGATTCTCAGTGAGGTTGCAGGGAAGGCTGGGCGGCGCCCGCCGTGGTTCTGGCTGCCGCCCTGGTTGGTGCGCTGGTCAGTGCCTTTCAGTCCCCTTGTTGCTGTAGTCCTGGGGCAGGGGCCTCTGGTTCTACGCGATTCTGTGGCCATGCTGGATGGCGTGCACCTGGATTACGATGGACTGCGCGCGCGGGAGGAACTCGGCTGGAGTCCCGCTCCATTTGAGGAGCGCCTGGCCGCAACTTTGACTGCTCTATAGAGGGCACTCCAGCTGCATTGGCCAGCACGCCGAGTCAGACTGGCACGGCTCTTGAACTCATCAACTCCGTGAAGGGCAATTACCGCCCGGTCCAGGAGTTGAAGATGGTACGTGCAAAACCGTTGATCCTCGCTGTTTTATTGGTCCTTATGGGAGTCTCATCACCCTTTCAGGGGGTTAGGTCTCACCAACTCGACGATCGCTCGGCTGTGCTCATTGATGTAGAGCGACCATCGCTTGACGCAGCGAGCGTCAATCCCCTGGCGCGCCTGGGAGGAATGGGCTCTCTTGTTGCCTTTGTATTCCTCGGCTTTCTGTTGCACCCGGGTTCAGCAGCTCTGTTGCGAAGGCCGTTCTGGCGGCGCGAAGAGGAACTCTGCTCGTGGCCGGAGCTCCCCGAGCCTGGCGCCGCCCAATTGGGCCTGGACGCTTCCCTGCTCCTCAGCGCTAATGAAGGACCTTCCATCGACCAGCTCGAGGAGGTTCCCTCCGGTCATGTGTTGTTTGCCAGTTCCCAACAGGCTGCTCAGGTGGAAGAGGTCGCCAATGATTGGGCTTATCCCTTGCAGGCCCCTGAGTCTGCCCCCGGCTCCAGTCAGGGGGGGGGGGCTCGGCGCGCTTTT
>DJIF01000016.1 GCA_002433485.1 Deltaproteobacteria bacterium UBA6601 | reverse complement strand
GTCGTCATCATCAGCAGCGCTGTCTTGATGCACGGCGCTACCACCGCCAGCACTGGAGCAGGACGAGAGACCGCCCACAGCACAAAGCAGTCCGACCAGTAAGAGCCAGACCGAATGTCGAAGCACAGCTAAGGCTTGCATGATGAGCGCCAACATAAAGGCTGAGGACCGCAATATTGGTTGTAGTAGCACGGTCAGCCCCAGCCTAGCGCTCCCTCGCTTCCAAGGTTTCAAGCCGCTCGCCGAGCCCACGCACACGACCCTCCAGTTGTTCTAGCTCCTTGCGCAGCCCCGCAACCAGGGGGCCCTCTTCGCCTTTCTTACGCAGCGCTCCCATGGCCTTGCGTAGACGTGGGACCTCCTGGCTTGGCAGCAAGTGACTAAGAGTCTCCATGGCTGTCAGGCCGGCGGGCTCCCCAAGCGCCAACAGAGCCCTGCCTGCTGCCGCTCTGACGGCCACCTGAGGATCTCGTATCAGCTCCCTGAGAAGGTCGAGCGCCTGGGCCCGAGAAGCTCGATCCAACCACGCCGCAGTAGCACCGAGAGCCTCCACCGCGGCGCAGCGGAGCGGAGTTTTATCAGCGCCATACTCAAGGTGCGGCAGCAAAGCATCCATGGCCTCTTTGGAGCGATGCCTGCCCAGAGCCTGCAAGGCACCGCGCCGCACCAGGCCCCAGGCTTGCTGATCCTGCAGTGCTGAGCGCAAAACTGGGAGATCTTGGGCAGCCCGCTGTTCTGCCAGCGCTCTCAGCGCACCGGCATGACCGAGGTAAGGCAACTCGGCACCCTGTAGCCATTGCCTCAAAGCTGCGGCGATAACCGGACTGCGATACTGGGCCGCAGCCTCAGTGATGTACTTGGCAAGCCGGGGGTCCTTCTCGCTGAGCAATTTCTCCGCCAGAATCGCAGGCGCCTCCGGCGCTCCGCAATCGCCCAATGCCCTGGCCATGACCATCTTGACACCCCAACTGGGTTCGTTCTCCCAGGCCAGCGAGAGCGCTCTCAGGTTGCTCCGACCACAACTCTTACACAGCGCGATAGCGGCCTGGATCCGACCGAGTATGTAGGGATTGTGTTCTGCCCTAACCGACCTCTTCAGCAGATCATCACCTGGATTGAAGTCAAGGCGATGGACTAATCCTGCCTGCGGATCCACGACCACCTGCAGCGGTGCTGAGGGCAAGCTCATGACCAGCTGAGCCTGCTTGCCCGCGACCCTAAGGCAACGCCGCAACCACTCCCCCTCGTGAGCCTCAATTGCAAACTCAAGCTCGAAATCAAAGAGCCCGATCCCCTGCTCTGAGTCCTCCTGAGTCTGCTCCACCTTGAGCAAGAGCTCACAGCGACCGGGATCATGACTCATCTGAATCTTCAACTTCGGATAGCCGGGGCTGTGGAACCACTGCTCAAAGAACCTCGCCAGGCTGCGGCCAGAGGCCTGCTCAAGGCAGCGCCGGAAGTCGGCCGTCTCCACCACCTGATGGGCATAGCTGGCAACGTAGCTCTGCACGCCACTCCAGAAGTCCCGCTCTCCGAGCAAGACCCGCAGCATGTGCAGGCGCACAGCCCCGCCAGGGTAGAGGTGGCGGTCGTACATGTCCCAGCTGCTGTCAAAGCGACGGGTAACAATGGGGCGGGTGTAGCGCTTATCGGCCTCGTCCATATAGGCCCACTGCTCCTCATGGAGCTGATGGAGCATGGCCTCTTCGCTGCAGCAATCGCCCAGCCACACAGATTCCATGTAGGTCGCCCAGCTCTCCTTCAGCCAAACGTGACTGTAGTCGCGAACCACAATCAGATCGCCAAAATAGCTGTGCGCCATCTCATGCAGGTTGATCAGATCAATGAGCCAACCCCACTCCCGATGCAGCCGCTCGTCGGCAACGAAGACATCGTCCCAGGTAACCAGGGAGATGTTCTCCATCGCGCCGCCGATCCCCTCCGCAGCGAGCTGAAAATACTTGGGATAGGGAAAATTCAGGCCAAGGCGCTGTTCCATCCAACGCAACATCTCAGCCGTAGGCCCAAAGGATCGCAGCAGATCTTCAGGATCGTGCTGACCGGTGGCGTAGTACTCGATCGGCAGTCCATCATGGTCGCGATCGACCGCACGCACCAGCTCTCCGACCGCTACGCACAGCAGATAGCTGGGACAAGGCTGCTCCAGCTTCCAATGAACTGTGATGCTGCCGTCCTCATGGTGGTCTTGACCCGCATGGGCGCCATTGGCCAGGTAGGTCCACTGCGGATCACCGCGAAGATGAAAGTCCACCGTAGTGCGCACGTTTGGATGATCGATGCAAGCCAGCCAATACCGAGCTCGCTCAGTCTCATTGTCGGTCACCGCAGCCCGAGCCGGGCTGGGCCCGTCAGAGTCGGGCCAATAGAACAACATCCCACTGAGTGGATTTTCAATCCGGTAGGACAAAGTGAGGGTCCGCTCTTCGCCAGCAGCAAAGGGTTCAGCCCAGAACAGCTGGAGCTTGCGCCCGTCGTAGCGGTGCTGCAGATCAGGCTCGGTCTGATTGAGCACCGTGAGCTCAGCCAAATCCACCGCGTCTAAGGATAACTCCTGGGCACCTTCGCTGCGCCCCACCAACTTCAATGACAACTGAGCAGAGGCGCTCCTGGCCGCCAGATCGAAGCGCAGAGTGATGTCGAGATGGATCGGCTCAATGCGTAGATCGGGAGCGTAGTGGGAGGGGGCGCCCGGGGAGCAGAACTGACCCATTGTTCTGGTTGCGCCCTCTTCGCTCAGGTGACTCGGAGTACTTCGGAGGGACTGGTCCGGCCCTTGCGGGCCTGGCGCATGCCGACCTGACGCAAGGTGGGGATACCCTGTGCCCGGAGCACTTCCTTGTAATCGTGTGGATCTGCTTTCTGCTTGATCAGCGAGCGAAGTTCGTCGTCGATAACGACCACCTCGAAAATCCCCCGACGCCCCTTAAAGCCGCTATTCATACAGCTTCGGCAGCCGCGAGGGCGATACAGGGGGGTGCCCGCCTCGATACCAAAATCTTCCTCCATGCGGCCACTTGGAGCAAACGGATATGCCTCCTGGCATTCCGGGCACAGCAGGCGAATCAGCCGCTGCGAGACCACTCCAACCAGAGCATTACCAACTATGTAGGGCTCAAGGCCCAGATCAATGAGCCTGGTAATGGTGGCAATGGTCGAGTTGGTGTGCATGGTGGACAGAACCAGGTGGCCGGTCAGACTGGCCTGCACAGCGATGGCTGCGGTCTCTGGGTCGCGCATCTCGCCGACCAGAATGACGTCGGGGTCCTGCCGAAGGATGGCCCGCAAGCCGCTCGCAAAGGTGAAGCCGGCCCGCGGTTGGACCTGCCCCTGGGTGATTTGCTCCAGCTGCACCTCGATGGGATCCTCAAGCGTGACAATATTCAGCTGACTGGTCTCCATCTCATTGAGCATCGCGTAGAGCGTCGAGGTCTTGCCAGAGCCAGTCGGGCCAGTCACCAACAACAAACCATCAGGTCGGCCGAACAGGGAACGGAGCGTGTTCAGTTGACCGCGCCCCATGCCCAGCTTTTCCAGGGAGATGATGCTGCCTGCCTGCAACAGCCGCATCACCAGCTTTTCGCCATGTACACAGGGGAAGGTCGAGGCACGTAGGGAAGCGCTCCCCTTGCCAGGAAGTTGAACCTGAAAGGTACCGTCCTGGGGCTGACGCGTCTCAGAGATGTCCATGCGGCCAAGCACCTTGACCCGCCGACAAAGATTACCGCCGACCTGACTGGAGAGATGAGAGCGTTCACTCATCACCCCATCCACGCGAAAGCGGACGCGAGTGCGATCCCGCTCCGGCTCAAGGTGAATGTCGGAAGCACGCGCGGTGACTGCGTCAACAATCAGTTGATCCAGAGCCCGGATGACCGCACTGGAGTTTGCGACGCTGTCATTGTCGGAGCGGGGCGGAGTCACAACCGGCCAAGCATAACCCGTTTGCGGCAGCTACAGGTTATTGTTCGACAGCCTTTCGCTGCGCCGAGTTGAGTAGCGGCACCGTCGGGACGATTCAGCTTCGCGACGGGAATTCCCTTTGACCTGCTGAATTTGTAGGTGACGATCGGTAAATGGAGACCCGTCTCGGGCCAACCACGGAGAACTCAAAATGCCGAGTTCAAAAAACATCTGCCTGAGTCTTTGTCTGTTCCTCACGTGCTGGGGGCTTGCCGCCTGCTACGACCAGTTCGGTGATGACCAGAACCGACGCCGAAGCGACGATGACGACTCGGCCGCCACTGGGGATGACGACGACTCGATCACTCAAGCTCCGCTCATTGACCTGATCTGTATCGCTGAGGCGAGCAACATCACCATTACTCTCGGCCAGAGTGAGTCGGTCCAGCTCTATGCCTCGGGAACCTGGGCCGATGGCAGCAGCGGCGAAGTCGAGAATGTCAGCTGGTCGGTCATCGACAACTTTGGCGGGGGAATCACCGGCGGAGGGCTCTATACAACGCCCATCAATCACGGAGGTCTGGTACAGCTTCAGGCTGACCATGAAGCCAGTGGCTTGAGTGCGCAGTGTGCGATTGAAATCCTCGCGGTAGGCACCGACAACACCACCTCCGACCCGTTACTCGACGCTCCCCTGCACGGCTCAAGCCCAATTCAGGATAACAACTGTGCACCCTGGCTCGCCTATCCACTGGACGGCAGCGTTCTGGCACGAGATCTGGCCGCTCCTGAATTCATGTGGACGCTAGCCGGCAACGGCAACGTCACAGTGATGATTGTGTCCAACCAATACGCAGAGATAACCGTGGTCAGCACCGGCAACAGTTGGCTGCCAGACGCAGTGCAGTGGTATGCCCTAACCGGACCGGGCGCCAGCGACACCCTAAAGGTACGGCTGATCGTCGGCCACTGGGACAACGCAACGGGAGCTTTCACAGAACCACCCTGTGAGGCTACGGCAGCCGTAGAGCTTGGCCTCAACCAGTTCGGCACCCAGAGTTCCGTTTATTACTGGAACCCTTCCACCTCAGGGCTTTGGGTGGTGGGAATCGGAGGCACCTCAGCGCAGCCCTGGCTGGACGCCTCAACCACCAATTGGTGCGTGGGTTGTCACTCCGCCAACCTCGGTAATCCCGACCTCATGGCGACCAACTTTGGCGGGGGCAACGGCTGGGCCGTGGTAGTCAATGTCAACGACCCCGACAGTCCAGTAATTCCTGCTCAACAACGGGAGGGTAACTTTATGGCCCTCAACCCTGAGGGCACCCGACTGGTCCGCAGCTTTCATGGCGTGCTCTATCTGGATGATGTGGTGAGCAACACTCCCATTGGAACCCTACCCACCACCGGCTACGCAACCCACCCGGACTGGTCCCCAGCGGGAGACGCGCTGGTCTACTCCTCGTGCGGTAACAGCAGCCAGGATTGGCAGGTCTGGAACTGCGCTATTCACCAGCTTGAGGTGTTGCCCGATGGTAGCTTCGGGGCCGATAGCGTGGTAGTTCCCGCCGACAGCGATTGGAACTACTACTATCCCAGCTACAGTCCAGATTCTTCCTGGATTGCCTTCAATCGACACGCCGGCAACAGCTCCAACAACCTGAGCTACGACAACTTTGGCGCCGAGCTCATGTTGGTCCCCGCCTGGGGAGGTGACCCCATCCTGCTGGAGTCGGCCAGCTTGCCAAATGCGTCCAATAGCTGGCCCCGTTGGGGGCCGAGCCAGGGTGACTATTCATGGCTCGCCTTCTCCAGCAAGCGCCCCTATGGACACCAGACCAACGGCAACGCCCAGGTATGGATCTCGGCGGTCGATCTCAACCTCGCTGTACAGGGAGAAGACCCCAGCTTTGCACCGCTTTGGCTGCCCGGCCAGGATGTGGGTGGTAGCAACCACACGCCAGTGTGGGTACCCCGATCTCCGGGCTCCTGACCAATCGGCAACTACAACTCATAAGCATGCCAAGCGGCAGGACTGAACCTGGCCAGGCCGCGGTTAAGGTCCCAACAACAAGCTGTGAAAAGCCCTAAAGCTTGGGCCCTCAGGCGCCGATGTAGGAAAAGCTCGCAGGACCCGCCCTAAAGAGGGTCTTGAGCTGGACCGAACCGAGATGACCGATCGATATACAAAGGCTGCAGACTGGGAAGACAATGAGGGCTGGGATGGTCTGGTCCGACTGTTCGACGACCTGGTCAGAGATTCCTGGGGCGGATACGAATCCGACCAAGAAGGGCTGGAGGCAGTCGACAGCACCAGCGGCGTATTCGACTCAAGTCACTTCGAGAGCCTGTTAAAAAACACTCTGGATGAGCTCCGGCGCCGCTGCGATGAAGATGGCTACCGGCCGGAGCCTGGAGAGATCGCAGTCGTCGCAGCCCGCATCGTAGACTGGGAACGCCTGCGTGACTTCGTCGGGGAAGGCGGACGAGCCGATGTTTGTCGCTGGGTCGCAGACCGCCTCGAACAGCTGCTTGGTCCAGACGACGACATCGGCAGGGTCCGCACCGACACCTTTGGGCTCCTGCTGCGGGGACGACGCCCCGAAGAACTGCCTGAGTTCACCCAGCGATGCGCGGAAGCGGTCGAGTCCGAGCCTCTTGAGGTGTACTCTGGACAGGTCGACGTTCGACTCCGCACCTCATCAGCAAGCTGGGAGGGGGAACCGGCGGGCCGACTGGTGGAGCGAGCTGTACGCGGGACCTCAGAGGACTGACCCGGACGGCAAGGAGCTCCATGAACTCGGGAGCTCAAGATGGCTGAAGATCCAACAGAACAGGGCGCGGAAGCTGCGGGGCAGGAGCTTCACCAAAACCCCGACCCCAGCTTGGCTGAGCCCTATATCGAAGCGGCAGGTAGGGCTCTGTCCGACTCCGACTGGAAGGGTGCCGAGGAGGCCTTCGCCCAGGGGCTCACCATCGCTCCCCGGGATCCTCGCCTGCACGGCGGCCTGGCCCTGATCGCCATTCAAGAGCAGGACTGGGAGCGGGCCATCGCCCATGGGCGCCAGGCGGTTGCCCTGGGGGCTGGCGGCGCTGAAGTGCACAACAACCTTGGCTGGGCCCTGGAGCAAAGCGGCCGAGGCGATCAAGCGCTTGCCGCCTACTCCACCGCATTCCGCAGCGACCCGAGCCGTCCAGAGCCCATCCACCATCTGCTGCGCCTTGGCCTGGTTCCAGGCAGTGAGGACGAGCCCGCCGCCAGCGTCGTTGAACTCGAAACCCTGCTGCGCCTGGACCTCTATCGCAGTCTGGCGACCCAACTCCATGAGGGCGCCTGCGATCACACCTGGACCTGGACCTACCAATGGGCTGAGGCCCGTGGCGCACCCTGGGGTCCCATCGTCGCGTGGTTAATGCACCAGGGAGTCCAGTGCGACTGCAGTGTTCTCAGCAACCTCACCCGCCTCGATGAACACCTTGCGGACTCGGCTCTGTCAGGGATGATCCTGGGGGACGCTGCAATCATGGACGCGGTTCTTGGTGCCGGACCCGACATCAAGCTGCTCGATCTTGAAGCTGCGATCAACGATGAGGACCGTCTCCCTGGCCAGGGGCACCTGCTGCTCGCGCAGCGCACCACCGATGGCGGTCGGGTGCAGCTGCCCTCCCAGCGCTGTCACGCGGCGGTCATCTATCAACTTTTGGGCGACCTGTTACCGATGCTGGGCCCTGAGGCAGCGGTGGTCTTGACCATCGATCCCATCAAACACCTGGGCCCACGTCGGGTATGGATGCTCGGCGGCCTGACCGAGGCCGAGGTTGAAGGGACCTGGGCCCTGTTTGACTCGGATGGCGAGCAGGTTGGCGACGACATGCGCCTGTCCCCGACCCCACTTCCTGCCGAACAGATTCCACTCCATGTGCCCGGTGTGGATCGGGCCAGTCTAGAGGCGGTGATCTCCGAAGCAGGGCTGGACGGACCGGTTCGCGTTGATCCGGACGGCGGCCGGCTCTGGTTTCACGCCGACCACATCAGCTCAGCCGAAGACCGCTGGTTGTCTCTACTTGCGCGACTGGCCCGCTGGCTACCTGAGGGAGAGCGCTCCTTTGCCAGCTGGCGCAAAGGGGCTGCTTATCAACTCGCTGTTCTACAACGCGGAGAAACCCTCCAGCGGCTGGAACTGCAGCCAAGCTGGCCAGCCGAACAGGAAAAGCTGAACCTGCCCCTCGATGAGACCGTCCAGCTACTGGCCAGGGCCCTGTTTATGGGGCCCAGAAGCAGTCGCTTCTTCCGCTGACCAAAGGGCTCTCAGGAGAGATCCGCCGCAAGTGCATATTCGAGAAGCGGCACAATGCCACTACGGACCAGCTGAAAGACCTGCTCAAAGCCATCCAGCCCACCATAATAAGGGTCGGGGACATCGGCACCCTGAGCGCCGGGGACAAAGCTCATAAAGCGCACCAGCTGCGCTGTGCTGCCCTGCGGGCGACGGGCAATGATGTCCGCTTCGTTACTGCGGTCCATCGCCACCATCAGGTCAAAGTCAAAATAATCCGAGTCCTGCAACCGGCGCGAGCGCATGTCTCGCAGATCGACACCATGGGCGGCAGCGACCGCGACATTATTGGAATCGGCTCCATGGCCGTTGTGATACGCCGAGGTCCCGCACGAGTCGACCGCAAACTCTGCTTCAAGGCCCCGCTGACGGAGCTCGTCCCGCATCAGGCCGTGGGCAAGGGGCGAGCGACAGATGTTGCCCAAGCAGACAAAGAGCATGCTCTTCACGGCCTGTTCCCAGGAAGCCGACGCCTCCAAAGCAAGCCCAGCACAAGCAGCTGGAGCAGCAGAGCAGAGCCTACTGGCTGCACAGCATTGGGCCTGACTGCGCTGCACGAACATCCCCGAGCACAAAGCGGGTCAACCCCGTCCAGCGCTCCATCGCAGTTGTTGTCCAGTCCATCGGCACAATCTTCCGCTGCAGCAGGAGAGACCCCCGGGTTGGTGTCGTCGCAGTCCGGCCCACCACAGGCAGCATCTTCAAAGCCGTCTTGATCCGAGTCGCGCACAAAACCCTCATCGATGACACCATCGCAGTTATTGTCGAGCTCATCGCAGAGCTCTGTGGCACCCGTGAAGATCTGCGGGTCGCTATCATCGCAGTCCCCATCGCAGGGCCCCAGACCGTCCTCATCAGCATCAGGGGCGTCGTCGGGGATTGAGTTGCAGTCCTGATCGATGCCATCGCAAAGCTCAGGATTACCAGGGAAGAGTTCGGGATTAGCGTCGTCACAGTCGGTCCCACCGCAGACTTGGGAAGCTACCCCATCACCGTCGAGATCGGCGTCCAGGTCGGCCCCATCGCAATCCTGATCCACACCGTCATCGCAGAGTTCTGGCCGCGAGGGTGCGATGCCAGGATCCGCATCGTTGCAGTCATCGCAGGCGTTGGCCCCATCCTGATCCACATCTACGCCGACCTGGTCCACGTAGCCATCGCAGTCATTGTCGAGGAAGTCCGCGCAGCTTCCCGGTGTGGCCCAGCCTTCTGAGTTGCCGGGGAACTGTAGACTTGAGCCGTCATTGCAGTCTTCGCAGGCATGCGAACCGTCGGCATCACCGTCAACGCCCGGATTGACGCTTGAGTTCGCGTCGTCGCAGTCATCACCGCCGGGGCAGCTGCTGTCCACATAGCCATCCCCATCACCGTCCAGGACCTCGATAACGCCGTCACAGTCTTGATCCAGGGCATCTCCACAGACGACCGCTGCCCCCGGGTAGACGCTATCCAGAGAATCGTTGCAGTCTTCACAGGCGTGGAAGCTGTCACCG
>DJIF01000002.1:2343-14212 GCA_002433485.1 Deltaproteobacteria bacterium UBA6601 | reverse complement strand
GGCGCCCCGACTGCTAATTCCGGTTTGCCATCGCCATCGACATCCGCCACAAAGGTGATCGAGGTTCCAAGTTCACTACCTGCAGTTCCTATTAATCCGACCCCAACCTCCTGGGCAGCGACTATATGGCCATTGGTAATCTGGACGGTGCTCCCTGTTGAATCGATCAGGCGACTGCCTGCTAGGATGTAGACCTTGTTTAGAGTCGGTACCGGCACAGCCAACTCCAGGTAGCCATCAAGGTTGAGGTCCGCTGTCTGTGGGGCAATCTCGCCGATCCCGGCGTGGACCGCTGTTACGCTTTTGATCTCAAAGTAGTTGATGGAACTGGCGTTCAGCGCGTTGAGTGAGAAGCAGGGTTCCAGTGTGATGCCATTAATGTCGCAGAAGTTCGCCGCTACCTGATGTGCCTGGGACAGTCCTTGACCGTCCAGCACAACGATGCGTCCCTCGCCGCTGTTGTAACCAGGCTCGCCAATGCCAAGCTCATCGAAGCCGTCATTGTTGAGGTCACCGAGCCAGGCCACGCTGGCGCCCAACTGTCCGTTCGTTGTGTTGCCAAGGATGGTGATCGAGTTACAAGGGGAATTGTTTGATGAAGGGGCATTGTTTGATGACATGTTGCAGACCGCCGGTGGAGAACCAATCGGGCCGCCCGGGACGATGAACACCGCTCCGTTTGAGTCGCTGTCAAAGGTTACATGTGGAGCGCCGATCAGCAGGTCGCTGATGCCATCATTGTTGTAGTCCCCGTCCAGCGCTACCACGCGACCAAGCGCCTTTTCATTGTTCCAAGCAAGAGCTTGATAACTGAACGTGTCAGTGTCTGAGCGCACCTCGGCCGGGGCGGTGTAGAGGTCATAGCCAGTGAGGTCCGTCATCACGTAGGCCTGCCCCATGATGTTGTTGGTCCCGCAGCCCCCTCCGCTTATCCAGCCGGGATTTCCCAGGGCAATGTCGGCCCGCCCGTCGTTAGTAAAGTCGCCTCCTGGCCCGACCATAAAGTCAAACTCGGGGTGTACACAGTCGTTGACAATGCCGATGGCTGCCTGTTCCGCCAGCACCTTGCCCGCCGCGTTATCGCAGTTGCTGTCGACCCCAGCTGCCGGCCCATCCCAGGCTAAGGGGGTGATCGCAGGATCGGCGTCGTTACAGTCTTGCCCCGCACACGAACTATCAGTGGACATGAAGCCGTCTAGATCCTGGTCACATGTCGTAGTGTCGTCGTCGTCCCCTGTAGGGCAGGCATCATCATCGTGACAGTCCGTGTCATCACAGTCGATCCATCCGTCTTTGTCATCATCCTCGCCGTTATCGCACTCAGACTCAGTATCAGTAGTAGTGTCGTCGTCATCGTCAGGTGCGGCCACCAGAATGGTGCCGTTGTTGCCCACTGCAAGCCCTCTCAGGGGGTGGGTAAAGTCCACATCGTGCAACTCGGGCCAACCCTTCGCTAGGCCGATCTGCTCCAGGTTAAAGCTGTGCTGTTCAGTGTCGCCCTCGTGGGTCCAGTTCTGGGCACCATCGCTGGTGCGCCACAGCTGCATGCCATTACCGACAATCCAACCGTTGTCGCCGTCGGTGAAGTCCACTGCTCGCAGGGTAGGTGGGTTATTGCCTGAAGCCAGGGTGGCTGTAAGCCATTGGTCTGTTATTGGCTGTCGAGCCATCACGGTCGCCGAGCTGCCCACTGCCCAGCCCAGCAACAGGCCATTTGCACCGGAGATCAGCTGAACATCGTGTAAATCGGGACAGTCCGCCCCCTCGTCGCAAAGAGGAGATCTGTCGTAACCCTCCTTATCGCCGTTCATATTATATGTGACCAGGACTGAATCATTGCCCACAGCCCACAAGGGAGAGTTCTCTCCTTCAGCGGTCGTTATTGCTAGCAGCGGACCGCTGACGCTACCATTAGTGCCGGGGGCGACTTCGTTCCAGCTCTCGCCCCCGTTTTCTGAGCTCCACATGTCTCCGTTGTTATCGACGACAAAGACATCGTTGTTGGTCTTGGCGGTCACCGCGAGGAGGGTCATCTGACCGTTGCCGACCTGGTACTGGTTCCAGTTTACGCCGCCATCTCCCGTTTTGAAGACGGTTCCAGAAGCCCCTACCGCCCAGCCTGTCGCAGGGTTTAGAAAATGCACACCGTGCAGGGTGTTAAGCCAATTAGAAGGACCAACGTTTTGCCAGCTATGGCCTCCATTGTCGGTCTTCAGGATGGTCCCCCTAGTGGCACTTCCGCTGGCAGAGCCGACAATATAGGCGATGCAGTTGTCAGCACTCTCCGCTGAGCTTGCACAAGCTGTCTGGTCGGAGGGAAAGCTGACTCCGTAAAGAGCCTGCCCAGCCACTTCCTCGGGCGGCTCCATGATGTGCCACAGGTACTCCCCGCTGTCGCTGTGGTCGTCGTCGTCGCCGGTGTCGTCGTCGCCGGTGTCGTCGTCGTCCGGGACTGCGTCGTCGTCGTCGCCAGGTGGAGGGGTGGTGTCGTCGTCGTCGCCGGGGATGTCATCGTCATCGGAGTCGGGAGGAGTGTAACCGCCTGGCTCATCCCAATCGCAGAAGTGATTGCCGTCGGCGTCGGGGTTTGGGTTGCAGTACCAGCCTTCAGGACAGGCATTATCACCATTTGCGGTGCACAGGACTTGGCCGTGCGGCAGCCACTCGCAGGCATAGAAGCTCAAGGTGCTCAGGACCGCTACGGTCGCGATGGTGCTGCGAAGCAAGGAACTCAAAAGGTACCTCCAAAGGCCAGCGCCGCACCATCCGCGAGGGGAAACAGCAGCGGAGGACTGCTCTGTGTGAGCTTGCCAGCCGGGTTGCGCGCGGTCAGCACGAAGGACAGCAGGCTGCCCACTCCAAGCCCCACTGCCGTCACCGTCAAAATGCGGCTGGTCTGTGCTGCTGCTTTGCCGCTCGCGTAGTCGGGAAGGCTGACCAGATAGGCGCGCTCTGCTTGTAGCAGGGTACTTGCATGGTCCTGGCTCACACTCCACTGGCGCTCGGCGCCAACTGCGCTGGCCACGCTACCTGCGGCCAGGCTTGCGCCCAGGACGATGCCCAGCGCCTGCAGTCTCTGCTCTGGGCTGGAGGGGCGCTTATTGTTGGTTTCGGTGGTACCACCCAGGCGGCGGATCCGTCGTTCGGCGTCGCGAACCAGGGTGATCCACAGCACGTTGCCCTCGGAGCCGGCCACGAACTCCTGCAGGTCTACCAGTGCACGGTCCTCTTGATCCATGCATTGAGCGAGGACACCGCGCCAGTACAGAAGGTAGCTCTCGCCGCTGAAGTCGTAGCGCTCACTGACCCGAACCCAGGTGTCGCTGACAATGGAGATGGAGCGCAGTCCGCCAGTGCCGGCAACGCTGGCGGCGTCTGCGCAGTGTTCGGCCTGCACGTTGGCTGCTTCGATGGCGAGCTGCTCGCTAGACACTCGCTTCTGGCTCAGTGCGGAAGACTGCTCAGTTGTGCTGTTGGTCGCTGTGTTCGAGTCCTGCGCGGTGGCTGGTGCCGGGTAGGCCAGTGCCAGCAGGCCAAGGACCGAGAGCCCAATGACCAGGAAGCTGCGGCAGCGTTGCAGAACAGGGTCGTTCATGTGTCTCCAGATCGGAAGCCTAGCATCCATCGAGACTGCTGGTCACTGGCCGGTATCGGTCCGCAGTTGAAGTGGGGTCTGAGTCTTTGTCCCTTATCAAGACCAGCTGCAACGCTATGCTGAGAAAACATCGTTTGTACACAGCTTTGCAACAAGTCTTGAGGATACTTGCTGGCAGTCAACGGTGAGGGAGGTTCATCTGACATGGTCCGCAATGTGATGATCGTAAATACGCTGGTCGCTATGGCTCTGGCAGTCTTACTGGGCGGCTGCGGGGTTGGTGCTGGTTACGGTGACGGGTCGGCCGGCGAAGATGATGTGTTTGGGGACCTGCAGGCGCGCTGGGATCCTGAAGACCGCCTGCTGGGAATGAACGAGGAAGAGGCTGCCGAGGTGATGAACGGTCACTGGGTGGAGGATGAGCTGGCAGAGGGCCCGGTGCTGGTCAGCAACGATGCGCTGCTGCTGGATACTTTGAGCTGCTTTGAGAGTGCCAGCTTCGACGGTGAATCTCGGCTTGAGGCCAGCTTCTCCTGCGATCCCTTAAGCCAGGGCATCGCCGCAGGGCGAATCTTGATCAAGGACGGGGCCACTGGCTTTCACCGTCGCGTGATTGAGCTGGACATCATGGGGCATGACATCGTCGCCGAGACGGTGGCGGTCGATTTTGCTGAGATTTATCACGTGGCCAAGTTCCGTAAGCAGGTGGTGCTCGATGAGCAGCCCCTGCAGTTGGCGCCGGCCTCTGAGGCACGTGATTTTACCGTGAACGCTAACTGGACTGTCTACAACGAGCGCATTGATGGTCTCGACCACAAGGTAAAGCTTGGCGGCAAGGCGACCATGCGCGGCGTGCTGGACTATGACTTTGACATCAAGCTGTGCTCGCCCGCCTGGTTCCTACCGCCGTATCCCTGCGCCGACTATCGGGCCGCGGCTGGGCTGGATACGGATGTCGAGCTCCGCGTGGTGCTGGAATTGGGGCGCAGCTTTACCTTTGGTAGTGAGTATGATCTGCCCTTTGACATTCCAGTGGCGACTTTCCCCTTAGGTGGCTTGCCGATCATCGTCGAGTTAAGCATCGAGCCCGCGCTGTTCTGGCAGGTGACCGCCGGTGCCAGGGTAGCGACTCAGATCGGAGTTGAAGCCAATGTGCTGGCGATGATCGGCGCAGGTGGCACGATCCCGGGGATCCCGGGCAACTTGAGCGGCCTGGAGCTATCTAACGGCAGGCTGCAGGACCCGCGTTTCGATCAGATCGTCAATGCTCGCGCCCGGGTTGGCTTCAAGTTCAGCATGGTTGCCGACTTTAACCGCAGCCTCAAGCTGACTGGCTCGGTGAGCCCTTACCTGCAGGCGGTGGCCAACGCGGACTGTGATGAGGTGGATCTCGCCATGCAGTATGGCCTCGCCACTTCATTGCGTATTGGCGCGGGCTGGGAGGTCTTCGGTAGGGACCTTACCGTCAGTCACACCTTCCCAATCGGTAGTCTTGGTCCCTACGACATTTGGGGGACGAGCGTGCCGGCCCCCGGCTTGCTGACCGGCGATAGCGACTGTGTCGCAGATGCCGCTAATGATCCGATCCCGGCTGAGGAGTACCTGCCTGAGCTGCCCCATCACCAGGACAGTGACTCGACCGAGTGGTTCCAGGACCACCTAGGTGCCATGAATGACGCGATGGCGAGGCACGATGAGCTGGTGAATGGCGGCGGACCGGCGCCGGCGATGATTCGCGATCTGGCCTTCACGGTCGCCGGAGATGGCTACTGGACCGTGGACGAGGACGGCGTCGTTACCCCGTACGGGGCAGCTGTCCATCACGGTGATCTCCCCGAGGAGCTGATCGAGAGCCATGAGCCTCAAGGGATCGTCGCCCACCCCGATGGCGATGGTTATTGGCTCTATACGGCGGCCGGTCGAGTGATGTTGTTTGAGTCGGGCAGCTACACCAATGAGGAGGACCTGACCGCCATGGCGGAGGGCCCGGTAATCGATATGGCTGCTCACCCCAATGGTGGCTACTGGTTGTTGGAGGTCGACGGCGACGTCCACGCTTTTGGCGGGGCACCTGATCATGGCTCGGCGAACGTGGTGGTGCCCGATGTCGCGAGGGCGCTGGCTGCAAAGCCTGACGGCAGTGGTTACCTGGTGGCCACCCTCGAAGAGCAGATTCATGCTTTTGGTAGCGCCGTAGGGCCTAGCGAGGATGACCTTGAGTTGATTGATACCGAGCACCAGGTGCGCGGTATTGTCGATCTGGCCGCGGTGCCGGGCGGTGGGCAGGTTTTGCTCGATGCCAGGGGGCAGCTGGTTGCGCTGGGAGGCGCTGATGACACCGAATGGGAGGGATGGGCCTCGGTCGACAACCCCCACGCTCTGGTGTTGACGCCAACTGGTAGGGGCGGGGTCGTGATTGCTGGTGCAGATCTTCTTGCGGCCTGGGGGGATGTCCCTCTACCCTGAGCGGCCTCCTCGGCGCTGCCGCTGAGGTTACAGGCCTTTTAGCCCCTCTCTGTCTTTTGTTGTGGTCGCGACCCATGCCCTTTACCCGTCTTGCTGGTTTGTCCTGTTGTTGGCCGTTGGTCCTTGGCCTTGCGGTCTCGGGCGGGCTGTTGCCGTTAAGCGGGTGCAGTGAACGCCGCGACCTGGGAGATGATGATGATGACAGCGCGGTGGCCTTGCCCGCCGCAGATGACGACGACTCTGCTGCTGGGGACGACGACGATAACCCTCTGGGAGACGACGATCTGGGCGATGACGATGACAGCGACCCGGATCCCTGGCTTGCCACCGCGAGTATGTATGCACACAGTGCCGATGACCTGTACACGGTCATGGATGTAGCCCCGTACACGGTAGAGTTGGTCAGCAGTTTCCATCGAGTGGATGGTGAAGACCCTCCCAACATCACTGACCTTGCGGTGAGCCTCGATGGTGCAATGTATGGCGTCAGCACCAACGGTGTGTGGCGCATTGCCCCTGCGACGGGTGCCATGGAGGTGGTGCTCGAGACTGAGGATGAGTTCTTTGTCGCGATGGCCTTCCTTGCTGATGGCTCGCTTTTGGTTGGAGGAGACGGGATCCTCTTTGAAGTGGACCTGCTTATGGGCACCTACAGTCAACTGGCTGCTTTCAGTCAGTGGTCCTGGGACGGTGACATGGTCGGACTTCCCGATGGCTTCCTGTATTGCATCATGCGCGGTGCGGGGGACAGCAATTCCTCGCTGGTGATCTACGATGCGGTCTTCGATAGCATCATCTCCAGCGCGGACACCGGCGTCGGCTCCATGTTTGGCGTAGCTTATGGCGCTCAGACCCTGTTTGGCTTTACCGATGACGGAGCCATTGTCACCATCGACGCAGCTAGCGGTCAGGCGACGCAGGTTGCCAGCACCGACTTTGGCCTCTGGGGTGCCGCTACTAATCCGGTGCTATGGAGCCTCGAGTAGGGAAGCTGCGCGGTTCGGCTAGCATCAAGCTTGCCCGGTTGCTGTTTTACAGGAACTCTGGCCGCTCTCTGGCGGCGCGCTCGTCAAGATAGATTCGAACCGCCTCGAATAGCTTTTCATTGGCCGCGCTTTCTGGAATCCCCAGGTAGTCGGCCAGGGACATCAAAAAGCCCTTTTCGATGTCGTTGATCTGACCGTCTACAGCGCATAGGTGGGCAATGGCGGAGAATAGCTTGTAGCGCTCCTCTCCAGAGTTCTCGCTGAGCCAGGCGCCCGCTTTGGTGAGCATGTCTTCCGCCTGCTCTATGCTGGTAACTCTGGCCAGCAGGGACTCAGGGTCCGAGGTCCAGTCCAGTAGCCAGCGGACCAGCATCTCCTGCTGGGCGGAACTCAAACCCAGACCTTCTGCCTTGCCAGCGAGCAGTCCTCCGGCGACCAGGAAGTCTCGCGCATAGATCGCTCCAGGATCGCTTACTTCGTGCTCCATGAGCTGTGCCAGCGCTGAGACTTTGGTGTCGAGCTCATGGAGTGTCGCCGTTTGCAGCTCGCTGCCCCCGGCCTCTGCGTAGAGCTGCAGCGCGCGCACTCGAACCGGGGTGACCGGATGGCTGAAGTGCGCGAGCAGGTTGCTGGGGCCGCTGTCCTGGATCAGCTGCAGCTGATCCAGGAATGCGGAGATGTCGAACTGCAGGTGCTCTGGGCCCAGGCCGCTGGCGAGCTTGAAGAACACCGAGACAATGGGCTCCAGTGATTCGCCCGCAGCAAGGAAGCCGACCCGGTCTGCGCTAAGCTCGGCGAGCCGGTCCCAGGTGTGCATACGAGCGGCCAGCAGTGCCGGCATCTGGCGATCTTCGCCTTCACCATCGAGCGCGAAGTTGACCTGGTTGGCGCGGTAGTGATCAAAGGCGATGTGGCCGAGCTCGTGACCGAGAACGAAGCTCAGTTCCTTGTCCGTCATGCGCTCAACTGCGCCGCTGGTAAGACTGATGATGTGCGGCTCGCTATCGCTGGCCGCGTGCAGAGCGAAGGCATTGATGCTGGCGTCATTTACGACATAGAGTTCCACCTCGCTGCTGAAGCCGATAGCGGCCCTGCATTGGTCAAACAGGCTGCAGAGGCGCGGTGAAAGCATGGCGGTGAGACGCAGCTGGGTGGCCAGCATCATGGTGCGCATTGAGCTGGCCCGACCAGAGACCACATAGTGCTGGACGATGTCTTCCAACCCGTAGCGCCGGAACAGGGAATCAATGAGCTGTGCTTCTGGCTGGAAGCGGACTGCGTTGAGGTTGGCAGGGCTCATGGATGCTGTCGATCATCGGCTGGGTTGCGAAGCGGGACTGGCGCGAGATTAGCAGGAAGGGTATGAGTGCGTTCATGTCCAATGAACTGAAGGGCTATCAGCGCACCTATCTGCGCGGCCTCGCCCATTCTCTGAAGCCTGCGCTCCGGATTGGCCGCTTGGGGACCACCGCTGAGCTGCTGACTCGACTTGATGGAGCGCTGGAAGCTCAGGAGCTGATCAAGGTGGCCATGCATAAGCCTGCAGACAAGAAGGCACTGGCTCGGGAGTTGGCTGATAAGAGCGGCGCTCAGTTGGCTGGCCTGGTCGGCCACACAGCGATTCTCTATCGGCCGCGGGAGGAGCAGCCAGCCATTGTCCTGCCTCAGCGCGGCGCAGCGGCTGAGGTGGACGAGGAGGCCTGAGGCGAGCGCTCTGTCAGCGCTTTGAGCAGGCCCACCAGCGCGACTGGTCGCAGGCCGCATCATTCCACAAGGTGGGGTTCTCGAAGTTGGGGTTGGTGCCGATGAACTCCAGGCAGTTCTCTCCCGAGCCGCCATTGGGCTCGCCGCTGGCCCAATTGGTGTAGGCCGCAGTGCTGCCGTCCTCCCAGGCCCAGTTGCCTTCACTGGAGCGATCGCTGAAGCCAATCCAGAGGCTTCCGGTCCCCATGGTGCTGAGCTGGATCAGAAAGTTGTTCTCGGTCAGGCTGAGAACCGAAGCGAGGCTGTCGTAGCCGTAACTCTGGCAGGTGGTGTTGGCTACCGCCCACTCTCGGGCCTCGGCACAGACGACGAAGTACGCATTGTTAAGCTGGTCAGCGTCGCAGTCGAGGCCGTCGCAGTCACTGTCTACAAGGTCTTCGGCGAGGTCACCCGCCCATGGGTAGATGGATGCGTCGCTGTCGTCGCAGTCTTCATCGGCTTCGGCAACCCCCTGACCCGGAGCCAGCCAGCCGTCGCCGTCCAGATCGACCCCGTCAACCTCGTCACAGTTCTGGTCGATGCCGTCGCCGAATGGGTCTGGTGCCCCCGGGTAGACATTAGCGTCGTTGTCATCGCAGTCCTCGCTCGCGGGGAAGCCGTCGTCGTCGTTGTCGGGATCGCTGACCACCTCGATGTTGACGCTGGAGCTACCGACCAGGCCAAAAGCGTCGGTGGCGGTGACCGTGATGGTATGGGTGCCGACACTCAAGGGTCGACTGGCAGAGGCGATCCCGTCGGCCCCTGCGCTCACCGGCAGGGCGCTCAGGTCGTCACCAGCTGAGCTTTCCCAGCTGAGGTTGATGGCGCTAATGGGACCGTCCGCGTCGCTGACCTGGGCTTCAAAGGGGATGGATGTCTCGACGTCGTAGATCGCGTCCTCAAGCGGCTCCAGGAGGACGACCACCGGGTCTTCACCGTAGAGAACCGAAATGTCCACGAAAGCGCTGCCCGTAGCGTTGTCGGGATCGCGTACTTCGAGGAGGATTCGCTGCTGACCGGGCTGGTCCAGACTCAGGTTACATTCTGCGCTGCCATCGCCGGCTATCTGCGAGTCGGCGCAGATCTCGTTTTCGTTTAACCGCCAGCTTACGCTCAGCTCGGAGGCACTGTTGTTAGCGTCAAAGACGGCTCCTCTGATGGTGACGCTGCTGCCGAAAATGAAAGAGTCGCCGGTCACCGGTGAGGTGATGGTGGCTTCTGGGGTCGAGTTCACGATCCGGATGGAGGAGTCGATGCAGCCACTGAGGACTAGGCTGAGAGGGAGGCTGAAGATGAGGGCTCGCAGCATGGAGGGGCTCGCTTCCCGGAGTGGATGGAGACAGGGGCTGGTCTTCGGCGTTTGAGATAGTAGCGGATTGGGTGTGCCTGGCCAGAGCTGTTTGCCCTGCTCTTGCCTTCAGACTTAACCCTTTGCAAAGATGCCAGTCTGATGGAAGAAGTCCTTCACTATCAGTGCTTCGTGCACCCTACTGAGTATCGGATCCTGCTTAAAGGTATGGGCTTTAGGCCGGTTGCCGAACTGATATTTCGCCGCGGTGAGGCCGGACGCTGTGATACCAGTGGGCAGCTGATTCGGATCTTTCTCGGTAAGGACGACTACTTGCGTTGTGTTGATATGTTGCGCAACGAGTCGCCCATCTTTGTCGAGCGCTCTGACGACGGTGAGATGGCCATACTTCGTACTGCAGATGAGCCGGTCGGCGAGAATGAGTAGCCTGAATTTTTTTGAGGAGCTGTGATGTCCACCCCCCTTTCTTCAGAGGCCCGCAAGCTTTATTCCACCGATGATGTGCCCGCCGAGGCTCTGGAGGCCTACGGCTGCATCTTGTTGGCAATTTCGGCCGCCGATGGAGAGATTTCCTCGCAGGAGCGTCGTTGGTTTGATGAGTGGGCGGAGGGGTTGGGAGCCCCTGCAGCCGTGGTTGAGCGGTGGGCTGCTTTTGCTGCTGAGGAGTTGGACCTTGAGGGTTTTATTGCCCGCACCCGGGAGCGGCGAAAGGGCGAGTGGAAGTCCCTGATCAAGGCCGAGACCAGCATCAACTATGCGCGGACCTTGGTGTATGACGCCATCCGTATGGCAAGAGCCGACGACAATTATCATCCGGACGAGAAGAGTGCGGTCGAAAAGGCCGCTACGATGTTGCACGTAGACGCCGCGACGCTGCTCGCAATCGAGTCGGTGGTGGACATGGAAGAGGGGCTTCGCGGCATGCGTAGGGCGCTGTTCGCGCGTCTTGCTTGAGCCAGCTGGGTTAGTCCTCTCAGCTGAGAGCTGAGTTCGCCAGCCTTCGCCGGCTGTTAGCATCCGCCATAGCAGTCAGTTCAGAGAGCCCGAATCAGCCGACTACTGGCTGAGCAGCCAACCTTCAGACATGGGTGTGGTACTTGAACATCGAGTACAGGAACCCCATGAAAAACAAGCCCACAATGCTCTGATGGAGACGCTCGCTCTTGCTGAACATCAGTGGCGTCAGCAGGAAGATCAAAACTACTCGGCCGATGCACTTGGGCGAGTTGATGCTGTCTCCAAAGAACACCAGCAGGTTCAACAGCGAGAACAACTGCAGCAACATGGATAGGCCCATCAGGACCTGGTAGTTGCTGAAGTAGTATTTTTTCAGGTCGGCACCAGCGAGCTGGCTGCTTGGTGGCATCAGCACATCGCTCATCATGAAGTAGGTCACCGGCGAGCACAGGAACAGCAGGTAGAGGAACAGGTTCCAGTCCTCGTCGCCCATGAGCTCAGGGTTGTTCAGTGGATAGGCGTTCCACCAGAACACCACCATGCCGATAAAGACCATGGCCACCAGCAGGCTGTGAACCCAGTAGAAGCGCACATCGCCCTGCTTGCTGGACTCAGCAGACAGCCTGTTGGACAGCACCGTGCCGAAGGATGTCATCAGTTTGACCAGGCCCAGGCCGAGGATCAGGAAGACAACCATCGCCAGGTGTTCGAAGCGCTCCATGAACTCTGCTCTCAGGAGGCCGCTGGGGGCGGGTCCTCACCCTCCTCTTCTTCCACGCTGACTTCGATGTCGTCCTCGTACTCGTCGTCGTC
>DJIF01000002.1:0-1981 GCA_002433485.1 Deltaproteobacteria bacterium UBA6601 | reverse complement strand
GTCCTCGTACTCGTCGTCGTCCTCACTGTTCGCTAAGTCGGCGGGAGCCAGCTCTTGATATTCCTCTTCGTCCCAGGACTCCGCATCCATCGACAGGTCAGTCACTGCGCTCTCTGCCTCTTTATCTCCATCCTCTGTAAGGTCGAGGGTTTCGGAGACCTCGGCTTCGTCTTCGGCTTCGGCTTCGTCGTCACGAAGACTGCCTGGAAAGGACATGGCTTCTTCCACTGTGTCCAGGGCAATGGTCTCTTCAATGGGTGCACCGGCCGGGCGGTCCGGCTTGGGTCTCTTGATGCGCGGCTTGCTGGCACTGTGAGAACCGGAGATGGGCGCAGGCCCGACTGCGCCGAACTCCGCGCTCGGCAGAGGAGGCAGGTGCTCGGGCTTGAGGAGTGGCCGGTTGTCGGTCTCGCTGGGCTCGATCTTGCGCAGCAACTCAAGTACTTCATCGAAGTCCTTGGCACGGTCTTCCAATTCGGGGGCCGTCAGGCGTTGCAGGAAGGGAATCCAGGCTGTAGGAACGCCCTCCCAGGCTTCTTCCAGGATCCGTCCCACTGGAATGGAGTTGACCATCACCTGGGGGGGCACTTTGGCGCATATGAGCCGGTACAGGGTGATGCCGTAGCTGAAGATGTCCGATTGAGGACCGGGCAGGCCGAGCAGTTGCTCGGGGGCCATGAAGCCCAGAGTCCCCATGGTCTGGCCTACTTCGGTGAGCGAAGGAGCGCCCTCGCTGATGTCTTTTGCGACGCCAAAGTCGGTGAGCTTGGGAACCCCATCTGCGCGCAGCAGGATGTTGTCGGGCTTGATGTCCCGGTGAATGATGTGCGCGGCGTGGACTGCTCGCAGCGCAGCAGCCGTACAGGTGGCGTAATAGTGGATGTGTGCCAGGGGTAGGTTCTGCTTTACGGCCCAGGCGGTATCAAGCAACTCAACCAGGTCGCCTCGATCCATCCACTCCTGAAGTACGTAGGGAGTACCCCCTTCGAGCTCGCCACAGTCATAGACCTGCAGTACATGGGGATGAGTGACTCGGGAGCTGAGCATTAACTCGTGTTCGAAGCGCTCCATCAGCAGCTTGCGTTGAGAGGACTCGTCCGCGGTCGAGACCTTGGCAGCTGCCATGCGCCCGAGGCGGGTATCTCGGACCTGGTAGACCAGTGCCTGGCCTCCCTTGCCAGCCAGTGCTTCGACCAGAAAGCGCTTGCCGTTGCGGCCGCCAAAGTGGGCGCCCTCTGCAAGGGTCTCAGGTTCACCGATTCCTGCGCGCCGGAAGGGCGGCGTCGTACGCGCGTTAGCGACTGCCTGGGCCGAGTCTGACGGTAGCGATAGGAGGTGGCTGCGACCAAAGCCAGAGGGGGTGTCAACGGCGAATTCCAGACCCTCGCTAGGTTCGCTTAGGATGCCCCATTCGTTGAACTCTGAGAAGCGCTGTGCCCCATCGGTACCACCGAAGTCCAGGGCGATGAATTGGCCTCTCTCCGGATCGCGTACCAGTGCACCCAGCGGGAGCTTTCCTTTCCAGTTCTGTAGCGCGCTGATCAGGCTGCGGGAGCTGGGTACGGCCCGCTGCAGACGGGACCACACTTCAGTGCTTCGTGAGTCGCCACCGTCGCTTTGGGACAGGGTCACGTAGTTGTCTACGACATGGAGAATCTGGGCCAGCCGGCCTCCCTTGCCGCCGTTGCGGATGAGCTCCAGGTCCCACAGCGTCATCATTACCCCTGGCGCCATATCGCCGAGGCTATGAAAGGAGCTTAGGGTCTCGAAGGTCGTCAGTGAGCCTTGGTGCCCGGTGATGCGGTCCAGCACAGAGCTGAGGCCGAGGGTCATCAGGCCAGCCCGGCTTAGCCCAAGGCTGACGCCAAAACCCATTGCTTCTGCGGTGCGAATGGCGTGGTGGAGGGAGTCACCGCTGTCGAGTTGAGCTGGCCGGCGGGAACAGAGCAGCTGAAATACAGTGGGGCGCTCGGCCAGCATC
>DJIF01000071.1 GCA_002433485.1 Deltaproteobacteria bacterium UBA6601 | reverse complement strand
CACAGCGGTTACGACAACGGCAGCGCGACGGATTGCCGTTGTGGCCGTCTACCTATCTATCAATAAGAGCAACAGGACCTGCGGATCTCAGCAGCCTTGCTACGGGAACTTAGAGCGGTCGTGCTGGAGAAAACATGCCCACTACATGCCCAACGCTGATTTCGGGAAGATCTGCGAGCGCTGTAAGTGCTTGAAAAGAAAGAGAGTGGTGACCCCAACGGGATTCGAACCCGTGTTGCCGGGATGAAAACCCGGTGTCCTGACCTGACTAGACGATGGGGTCAGCTCTCTCCAAACTAGGCAGCCAAGCTCGGCTGGTGAGCCGTCCGGGGCTCGAACCCGGGACCTACGGATTAAAAGTCCGGTGCTCTTCCGGCTGAGCTAACGGCCCGCGTTCCAGCTTGGATTTATAGGACCGAGCGGCCGTCGCTGTCAATGCCAGGCGGCCGCTGTTTCTGTCGCCTCAGTCCAACACCTGGTGACGGGGATGAACCTGGGCGCGCCGAGTTGGCGCCGGATCGCGAAGCTGCATGGTCTGCTCGCGGCCCGGTCCCACCGACACCAGCGCCACAGGCACGGCAGCCAGCTGCTCGACCCGACGCACATAAGCCCGCGCCTCGCTCGGCAGCTCGGCAAAGCTTCGCGCCCCGGTGAGATCGCCCTTCCAACCGGGAAGGACCTCATAGACCGGCTCGACCTGCTCGAGACCGCCCAGTTGGGCCGGAACTGTATCGAGCACCTCAGCGCCCACCTTGTAGCCGGTGCAGATCTTGACCTGCTCAAGACCAGCCATGACATCGAGCTTGGTGATGGCCAGCGAAGTGAGACCGCCGACCCGAACTGCATGCCGCAACACCACCATGTCCAGCCAACCGCAGCGACGGGGCCGGCCGGTGGTCGCGCCGAACTCGCCACCGGCCTTACGCAGACGATCACCAACGGCTCCGGTGAGTTCGGTTGGGAAGGGACCAGAACCAACCCGGGTGGTGTAGGCCTTGCTGATCCCCAGCACCGCATCGATGAAGGTCGGCCCCACACCGGCACCGGTGCAAGCGCCTCCGCCCACCGCATTGGATGAGGTCACATATGGGTAGGTACCGTGATCAACATCGAGCAGGGCGCCCTGAGCTCCCTCAAACAGAATCCGCCGGCGCGACGCAGCCGCATCATGCAGCAGCTTGGAGGTGTCGGTAACGTACTGACGCAGCCGATCTGCACAAGGCAGGTACTCATCGAGAATGGGCTGCGCGGACATGGGCTGACCGCCCAGCGCGCTGATCCGCTCATTTACCGCGGTCAGGTTCTCCTCCAGCAGCCGCGCAAACACATCAGGCCGAACAAAGTCGGCCATGCGAATCCCGCAGCGGGCGACCTTGTGCTCGTAGGTCGGGCCGATGCCCCGCCGAGTCGTGCCGATGCGACCTGCGCTGGCGTCCTCGCGCAGACCATCGAGAACCTTGTGATAGGGCAGAATCAGGTGAGCCCGATCGGAGATCCTCATGGACTCAGGGTCGAGCAGGAATCCACGCGCCTGGAGCTGATCCATCTCGCCGATCAGGACCACCGGATCAATCACCACACCGTTACCGATCACGCAGGTCTTACCCTGGTGCAAGACCCCCGACGGAATCAGGTGCAAGACGGTCTTCTCGCCGCCAACCACCAGGGTGTGACCGGCGTTGTTGCCGCCCTGGTAGCGGACCACGATGTCGGCTCGCTCGCTGAGCAGGTCAACCAGCTTGCCCTTGCCTTCGTCGCCCCACTGGGCGCCTACGATTACGATGTTTGCCACGGCTTACTCTCCAGCGGCGCGCTTAGCGCCAAGGGCTTGAGCGTTGATGACGTTGTCCGCCTCGGCACCGCTCAGGAAATCGTCAATTTGCTTTGCCATCCGACGCGCCACATTGATCTGCGCCTCAAAGGTCGTCGCTACCAGGTGTGGAGTGCAGATCACCTCGCGCAGCTCGAGCAGGGGGTTGCCCAACGGCGGCTCCTCGTCCCAGGCGTCGATAGCCGCACCGGCCACTTTGCCGCTGCGAATGGCGCGGACCAGCGCCTGCTCATCGATCACGCCACCTCGGGAGCAGTTAATGATCCGCACCCGATCCTTCATGTGCTCAAAAGCTTCATCGCCGATCAGGCCACGGCTGCGCTCTGAAGGTGAGACATGGATGGTAATGAAGTCGCACTGAGGCAACAGGTCATCCCAGCTGACCAGTTCTCCGCCCAGTGCCTGCACCTCTGCGGCCCCAATCGCCGGATCATGAACCAGCACCCGCATTTGCATGGATGCAGCGCGCTGCACGACGATACGCCCGACCGCGCCCATACCCAGCACCCCAAGTGTCTTGCCGCTCAGCTCGACACCCCGCAGGCGCCGCTTCTCCCAGCGCCCCTGTCGAAGATAAGCAGCCGCCTGAGGAATCTGCCGAGCCAGGGAATAGAGCAGACCAATGGAAAACTCTGCGGCAGCCACTTCGTTACCGGTAGGGCTGTTCATCACCGCAACACCCCGACTCGTGGCAGCGGCAACATCGATGGTGTCCACCGGAAACCCCGCTCGCGCGACCAGCTGCAGCTGGGGCGCTGCACGTAGCAGGGCGGCATCCACCCGGGTGCGCGAGCGCACCATAAGGACCCGCACATCGGCCAGCTCCTTCAGCAGCTCTCGACGCGATATTCCAGCCCGGTTACGGAGTTCATAGCCGGCATCGCGAAGCCGCTGGAGACCCAGATCCGAGACATCATCACAAACCAGAATGGCGCCGGCAGAATCAGGGGGAGCAACAGTCACGGCTGCTAGGTACCAGCGTCAGCACTTCGACGCAAGCCAGGCCCGCGGGGCAATCAGCGCAGCTCGATGATCTCGTTGACCAGGAAGTAATGCAGTGAAGACAACACGCGGAACTGATCGAAGGTGCTCAGAATGGTGAGCAATTCGTCCACAGTTATCTCCCCGTCAATCTGACTGATCAAAAAGCCACCGACAGGGTCCAGACTCAACTCAAGAATCGAGCTATCGGCGGCGCGCAGGAAGGGCACCCGGTCCAGAGGCTCCAGCTCTTTGAGATAGATGGCATTGAGCTCCTGCCGGAGTTCCTCTGCCAACTCATTGGCCTCAGCGTGGTCGGGCTCCTTGCGGAGGGCCTCTTCACAGTTCTTCAGAGCCACCTCAAAGTCACCGGAGTCCTTATTGGCCTGGGCGTCCCCCAGCAGGATATCCACATCGGCGACCATGGTGTCTGCACCAATGTCGGTAACCCCTCCATCCGCGGCGTCGACCTCTTCTGGCTCAGGCCGAAACGGAGAAACCAGCGACTCGGCTGCTCGATCGATCGTGGACAAGCCCACGCCGTCCTCGGGGCCGTCGGGTCGGAGGTCCACCCCGGGCTCCAGATCGCTGGGCGCGAGCGCACCAACGCTCTGCAAGTAGTCCAAGGCGCGGGCGTCGCCCGGGCTGAGCTCAAGAGCCTCATTCCATAGACGGATCGCATCATCCCGCTGCCCCAGGGCGTAGCAGACCAGACCCTTATCCAGGGTCTGCTGGGTCTCATCCAGAGAAGGCAGAGAAGCAGTCACCAGCGATCAATCCTCGTAGGCCCGCAAAGTCTGATAGACCTCGGCCAGTTGATCCCTAGCCGAAGCAAGCTGCGCGGGGTCGCGTGAGTTCATAGCGCTCTTAGCCGCAGCGAGCACATCCATAATCGTGTGCAGGTCCTCTCCCCCTACACTGGCCTCAGCAGCAGGGAGCAGGTCCATAACCTTACGGTGCAGGCTCTCTACCTCGTAGTGCGCCTCGCCGGTGCTCTCGTCCTGCTTCTGGTCCACCTCGAACTCTTCACGCTGCTCAATTAGGCGATTGAGATCATCGTCAGAGAGCCCGCCGCTGACCGCCACCGTTATTGACTGCTCAGCACCGGTGTCCTTGTCGCGGGCGGTAACCGAGACAATGCCGTCAGCGTCGATGGCAAAGGTGACCTCAACGTCCGGAACTCCAGCAGGAGCCGGTCGGATGCCAGAGAGCAGAAACTCTCCCAACAGCTTATTGCCTGCGACCTCTTCTGCCTCACCCTGAAGCACCACAATCTTCACCGCGTTCTGGTTCTCGTGCACCGTAGTGAAGGAGTGCTTCTTCTGGGTCGGGATGGTGGTGTTCTTGGGGATCAACTGGCTGACCTTACCGCCTACCGTCGCAATGCCGAGGGACAATGGCGTCACGTCCAGCAAAAGCATGTCGCTGTCTTCGCTCACCAGGGCCTGCCCCTGCAGGGCGGCCCCCAGCGCAACCACCTCGTCGGGATTTGCCCCCCTTGAGACGCTGCGTCCAAAGCACTTCTCGACCTCTTGCTGAACCAGCGGCGTGCGGGTCTGACCACCTACCAGAATGACCTCGCTGACATCTGAGGTCTGCAGCCCACCCTCCTCGACAGTGCGCACACTGATCTCCATGCAGTGCTCCACCAGATCAGCGATCAGCTCCTCGAAGCGCCCGCGCGACAAGCTCTGCTGCAGGTGGATGGGTTGTCCATCCTTGGTCGCGATGAAGGGCAGAGTCACCTCGGCAGTGCGCTTGAACGAGAGCTCACACTTGGTGTTCTCAGAGGCCTCCCGAAGCCGCTGCATAGCGACCTTATCCTCGCGCAGATCAATGCCGTATTGAGCGAGGAAGCTCTCGGCCAGATAGTCGATGATACGCCGATCAAAGTCCGTCCCGCCGAGCAGCGTATCGCCGCCCGTAGAGACCACCTCGAACACCCCGTCGGAGACCGAGAGTACCGAGATGTCGAAGGTACCGCCGCCCAGGTCGAAGACGGCCAGGTTGTTGAGGGAGCCGGCCCGGGCCTCACCATAAGCGAGCGCGGCAGCAGTCGGCTCATTGATGATGCGAATCACATCCAAGCCAGCTATCTGCCCCGCCTCCTTGGTGGCAGTTCGCTGAGCGTCATCGAAATAAGCGGGAACGGTAATCACCGCCTTACTGACCTCGTGACCGAGATAGTCCTCCGCGATCTTCTTCATCTCGCCGAGGATGAACGATGAGATCTCCTGCAAGCGGAAGGTCTGACCGCCAGCCTGCACGTGCACCCCACCCTGACCGTCGTCAACGACCTGATAAGGCACCCCAGCTGCCGTCTTGGCGACCTCTTCGCTCTCAAAACGACGACCAATAAGTCGCTTGGCCCCAAACACGGTATTGGGAGCGTTGGTCACCGCCTGACGCTTGGCAATGTGACCGACCAGCCGCTTACCGTTGTCGGCAAACGCAACGATGGAAGGAGTGGTCTGATAACCACCGCGATTGGGGACCACCACAGGCCCCTTGCCCTCGCACACAGCGACACAACTATTGGTCGTGCCCAGGTCGATTCCGATTACCTTCTCCATGCTCTCTCCGCAAGCGCTCCCAGAGCCGGTCGGATGGTTCCGACGCCTCCGGCACCCCTCAGACTACTTCAACTTCTTCAGCGCCTTGGTAGCGACGCTGTTTTTCGGATCGAGACGCAAGGCCCGCTCGTATGCCCTGACCGCATTGGTAGGCATGGCGAGGTCTACATAGGCAGCAGCCAGATCCATTGTGTACTCCAGATTTCGAGGTTCTACCTCGACCGCCTTCTTCATGTGCTCCAGCGCGACCCTCTGCTGCAGGGTGTGCTCGTTGATCAGCTTAGCAAACTCGCTGTAGTACTTTCCTCTAGTGGGTTTGCAGTCCACCGCTTCCTGGAGGAGCTGTGCAGCACGCTTGGTGTCTTCTGCCAGCAGCGCCTCCTGCGAGCGTCGGTACAATTCTTCTGCCTTCCCGTTGCGGTGAGCATTTCTCGACTTGGTGAACAGCGCCTTGGCCTTGGTGTTACGCGGGTCCAGAGTCATCGCCAACTGAAAGTTGCTGGCAGCATCCCCATCGCGGCCCTGAGCCAGCGCCCGCTCGCCTTCCTCCATGTGCTTGCGCGCCTTTGCGATGCGCGTCGCCAGCTGCTTCTGCAGCTTCTGAATAAACACCGGCGGAGGCGCCTTCTTGGCTGCCTTCTTGGGGTTCTTCTTGTCCTCAACCGCCTGCTTCTTGCGCAAGGCCTCAGGGACAAAGTCGACCGTAGCAGTAGCTTCACTACCGGAAGCTACGTCACGCCCGGACTTGCCCAGGACCAGCGTGTCGTAGTCTTTGCGAGCCTCTGTATCGCTGAGGGTACGGTAAGCCTCAGTGACTTTGTTAAAGATGGCCTCGAGCTTCTCCTTATAGGCACCGATATTCTTCCGATAGAACTTATCGGGATGGTACTCCTTAGAGAGTCGATAGTAGGCCCGCTTGATAGCGCGTAGCTCAGCATTTCTGGGCAACAACAGGACTTCGTAGAGGGTCTTGTCGTCGAGACCTTGCCAGGCGGAATCAATGGCTGAGATCTGATCGGCCCGCAAATCCAGGCCGTCCACACTCTCTGACCCGCTGGCTGGCGCGTCATTGCCGCCGGCCCCAGTGGCCGCTCCATCATCAGCGCTAGAGAGGGCGTGCTCAAAACCCTGCTGAACTGAGCCCTCCTCGTCATCCTCAATCTCGATCTCACCCTCAAACTCATCGGCGTCAGCGTCGTCGAGAGAGAAATCAAACTCCTGCTCCTCTTCCGACGAATCGGAATCGCCGCCGGAAGCACCGCTGGGACTTAGATGAAGGGCAAACCGCAGGGACAGCATCGCCGCAGATTCTACTACAGGATGTAGCGCGACAGGTCTTCGTCACCCAGGATCGGCTGAAGACGTCGATCAACTTCAGCAAGATCGATCTCTACAGTCTCTCCAGATCGCTCTGGTGCGTCGAAGCTGAGTTCCTCGAGCAAGGCTTCCATAACCGTGTGCAGGCGGCGAGCACCAATGTTCTCGCTGCGTGAATTGACCTCTGCGGCGATCGCAGCAATTCGGTCCAGGGCCTCTTCATCAAAACTGAGGGTCACCGCCTCGGTGGCGAGGGTTGCCTTGTATTGGCGCACCAGCGCGTTATCAGGCTCTACCAGGATGCGCCGCAGGTCCTTGGTGCTCAAGGCCGATAGCTCCACACGAATCGGAAAGCGGCCCTGCAGTTCGGGAATCAAGTCCGCTGGCTTGGCCACATGGAAGGCCCCTGCCGCGACGAACAGGATGTGATCGGTCTTTACCTGCCCATGCCGGGTGCTGACTGTACTCCCCTCGACGATGGGAAGAATGTCCCGCTGAACTCCCTGACGGCTCACATCGGCCCCCCGCGAGTCGGTGGTAGCCACCGCGATCTTGTCGATCTCATCTATGAAGATGATGCCCTCCTCCTGAACCCGCCTCAGCGCCTCGGCCTTGAGCTTGTCCTGATCCACCAGACCGCTTGCCTCGTCAGCAGCGAGCAGCTCCTTTGCCTCAGCAACCGTGACCTTGCGGGCGCTACTGCGCTTGGGCATCAAGCCAGACAGCATGTCCTGCAGACCACCACCCAGCTGATCAAGACCAGCACCGCCGAGGAACTGGAGACTTGGTTCCTCAGCCGAGGAAGCGTTCACCTCGATCTCGATAACCCGATCATCGAGGTGTCCTTCGTGATACATGCGTTCAAGCTTTTCGCGGGTGCGAGCAGCCCGCTCACGATCGGCCTCACTGGCGTCCTCGACGGCGTCAGGGAAGAGGGCATCGAGGATCCGACCGACCGCGCGCTCGCTGGCCCGGTCGCGCACCTCCACCTCCATCTCCTGACGCACCATGTGAATGGCAGACTCCACCAGATCCCGAACCATCGACTCAACGTCCTTGCCCACGTAACCGACTTCAGTGAACTTAGTCGCTTCAACCTTCAGAAACGGTGCCTTAGCAAGCTTGGCCAGACGCCGTGCAATCTCGGTCTTGCCCACCCCGGTGGGGCCGATGAGAATAATATTCTTGGGCGATATCTCGTCGCGGAGTTCAGCACTCACCTGCTTGCGTCGCCAACGATTGCGCAGAGCTACTGCCACCGCTCGCTTGGCCTTAGCCTGGCCGATAATGAACTTATCCAGCTCAGCCACCACCTGGCGGGGGGTCAGCTCAGCGCCGGGAATCGACTCGGGACGATCAAACTCCACTTCAGACCCCTCCTTCAAGCTCAAGCAGCACGGTCTCTCCATTGGTATAGATGCAAATGTCAGCGGCAATCGCCATAGCACGTCGTGCAATCTCCGCAGCTCCCAGATCGGTCGCGTCCAGCAAGGCCCGCGCAGCCGACAGGGCGAAGGCTCCACCTGAGCCTACTGCCGCCGCGCCACCCTCCGGCTCGATGACATCACCGTTGCCGGTAACCAGCAGAGTGCGCTCGCGGTCCACCACCAACAGCAAGGCTTCAAGCTGCCGAAGATACTTATCGGTGCGCCATTCCTTGGCCATCTCGACCGCCGCCCTGGCGAGGTTGTCAGGGAACTCAGACAGGCGCGCCTCAAACTTCTCAAACAGAGTCAGAGCATCCGCGGTAGACCCCGCAAAACCGGCCAGCACGGCACCGTCCGCCAGGGGCCGGACCTTACGCGCCGAACCCTTCATGACGGTGTTGCCCAAAGTAACCTGACCATCGGCGGCCAGGGCCACCTGCCCTGCCCTCCTTACCGCTAGAACTGTAGTCATGGGAGCCCCTTCTCTGTGTAAATTCGATCGGTAGGGACCGTCTCTTGGTCGTCCTCCCGGCTGAGTTCTCCACCGCGCGGGTGGGCACTACGGTGAGCATCGACAAGACCCTCAACGGTCAAGTGGGTGTATTGCTGCGTCGTAGATAGACTGGCATGCCCCAACATCTCCTGGATGGCGCGCAGGTCCGCACCACCCTCGAGCAGGTGGGTGGCAAAGGAATGACGGAGCGCATGGGGGTGGACGTCTTTAACGACCCCCGCAACAAAGCCCCTTTGCTTAACAATGCGCCGCAATGACCGGGCGCTCAGGCGCCCACCACGGGCGTTCAGGAACAATGCCTGACCGGCCTCGGGGCGCTGATTGAGCAGCCCGCGCAGCTCAGACCAGGCCCGTAGCGCTTCGATGCAGGGCTGACTCAAGGGCACAAGCCGCTCTTTACGCCCCTTGCCAAGCACCCTTACCTCGCCCCGCTCCAGATCGATGGAACGACGGTCCAGCCCCACACACTCGCTGGCCCGCAGACCACTGCCATACAGCAGCTCCAGCAGGCAGAGGTCGCGAAGCCCCTGAACGGGCAGCTCGGCGAGCTCAGTGGAAGCATCATGATCAAGCATGGACCGCGCCTCTGGCGCGCTCAATACGCTGGGCAGCCGATGGCGACGACGCGGAGAGTTGATGGCCCGTGCCGGGTTGCGCTCATCACCACGACGCTCTGCTACCCAATCAAGAAAAGTACGCATGGCAGAGAGCTTGCGACGGCGGGTCGCCGGACTGCTATGAGCGTGCTCACGGGCAAGAAAACTGCGGACATCGACCGCCTCAATGCGATCGGCGGAAGGACCCTGGCCTGCCGACAAGCCCCAGTGCCCCACCAGAAACTGACGAAGTTGATGCAAATCCCGCTCATAAGCGCGAACCGTGTGCAGGGACAGGCCCCGCTCGACCCGCAGGAAGTCAAGGAATCTCGGCAAGCGCTCATCCATGGGCGCTGTCCCTTGACGGCTTGGGAGCCGGTGGACTGGGGAGCGGCCAGGGCTCGCTACCATGCAGCCACCGAGGACCCAACTCCGCCAGATCCGGGAGCTGGTCGTCCCGCCATTGCCGCAGCGAGGCCACGCAGGCCTCGCCCCGCGCAGTGCGATGGGCCTTACGTTGCGACTTCCGGACCCGCTCAGTTGGCGCCGGGAGTAGTCCGAAGTTGACGTTCATAGGGGCGAACGAGGCAGCAGGCGCCTCACGAAGATAGCCAAGCAGAGCACCGAGAAAGGTGTCTGCGGGCGGCGGTGGGAGTTGCTCGCCGCTACGCTCGGCCACCAGAGAAAGGGCAGCCCACAGGCCCATCGCGCTGCTCTCCGTGTAGCCCTCGCAGCCAACCAGCTGACCGGCCACCGAGACGTTAGGCTGCGCCTTGATACGCAGTCCAGAGTCCAGCACCCGGGGCGAGTTGAGGTAAGTATTGCGATGCACTGAACCGAGACGCAGAAACTCCGCATCAGCCAGGGCCGGGATCATACGGAAGATATTGGTCTGAGCGCCGTAGCGAAGCTTAGTCTGGAAGCCGACCAGGTTCATGGCGCTGCCTTGACGCTTCTCACGACGGAGCTGAACTACCGCCCAGGGACGCTGGCCAGTGCGAGGATCACGCAATCCAACCGGCTTCATCGGGCCAAACCGCAGACTCTCCCGCCCCTTACCAGCGATGGCCTCTATAGGCTGACAGCCCTGAAAGAAACGCTCCTCCTCAAAATCACGCGCTGGCACCTGCTCACCGGCAAGCAGCGCATCAATGAAGGCCTCATACTCGTGCCGATCAAGAGGCAGGTTGAGGTAGTCACCCTCACCCTCTTCACCGTAGCGGTTGCCCCAGTAAGCCCGCTCCATGTCCACGCTGTCGAGATCGACAATGGGCGCGATAGCATCATAGAAGTAGAGGTCATCGGCTCCACAGAGACCATGCAGCTGACCTGCCAGAGGCTCGGCGGTCAGTGGTCCGGTGGCCAGAATCCAGCGACCATCCTGGGGACCTGGCAACTGCTTGACCAGCTCGTTACGACGTTCAAGCCTCGGCAACTGGGAGAGGGCATCCTCAATGATCGCTGAGAACAACTCCCGGTCTACCGCGAGCGCCCCACCAGCGGGAACATGAGCCCGGCGGCCAGCCGCCACCACCAGCGAGCCGAGCTGCTCAAGCTCGCGCTTAAAGACACCCGGCGCGGTGTGCGGCATCAGGCTGCCCAGAGTATTGCTGCAGACCAGCTCAGCGCAGTCGCCAGTATTGTGGGCAGCAGTCGAGGTGGTCGGGCGCATCTCATGGAGCACCACAGGCAGACCCCGTCGGCCAAGCTGAAAGGCAGCTTCTACCCCCGCCAGCCCAGCTCCGACGACGTGAATCACATCGGACTCAGTGGAAGACAAGCCGCCACTCCTCCTGCAGAAAGCGCAGGGTCTCTACATCCATCTCCGCCTGCCGGTCGAACATCACTACCGCAACATGACGCCGGATTTCATCCAGACCAATCTTGCCGCTGTTCTCGGCCATGGCCAGATCCATCACAAACTCCTCGCTGAGATCATCGAGGTAGCCAACCGACCGCAACACCGTCAAGAAACGGGTCGCATCCTCGCTGAGCTGGGCTACTGGGAGACCCGCACCACCAGCACTCCCGGGCGGCACAGCTGGCAACCGCAGCGCAGCCAGCACCTCGTCGCGCTCGAAGCCACTGGCTACCAGCAGCTCCACCAATTCGGTCTGGGACGGAGGCAGCTGACCTGCCTGGGCCAGCCGTCCGATGGCAGCAAGGATGTCTGGATTGCGCTCGCTCAAGGACGGAACTCCTTCATCGCTGCGCGCCCTTCGACTCGCAGCCTCCGTGTATCTACACCCTCACCGTGAGAAAGGCGACCTTTACAGACATCGAGCGATCCGACCACCAGGCAGGCGACGCAGCTCACCTCGGGACAGCAGGCTGTGCAATGCTGAAATAGCGCGATCTCGAGGCAGTCCACTGGCATCAAGCCACTGTGCAGTGCTGCCCTGGGCTCCTGGCAGAGCCTCCTTAAGGGTACGTGCGTCGGGGCTTAATGGGCACAACTCCGGTGGGGAGGAGGCGGACCGACGCAAAAGCTCCAGCACATCACGAACTGAAGTAACGATCTGGGCACCGCGGCGCAACAGCTCATGGGCCCCAGCCGAGGCGGGGCTGGTCACCGGTCCGGGAACAGCAGCGACTTCAAGCCCCAGATCGAGTGCGTGACCCACAGTCGAGAGAGTGCCGCTGCGCAGTCCGGCCTCGACCACCACGACCAACCGGGTCAGCCCGGCCACCAGCCGATTGCGGCGAGGAAAGTCATGGGCGCGAAGCTGCGCACCTGGCGGACGTTCCGACAGTAACCAACCTCCTGACTCAAGGATCTCTTCAGCCAGCGATAAATTGCGGCGAGGCGAAGGCTGGCTGACCGGCGACGCCAGCACCGCAAGTGTCTGGCCCCCGCCGTCAAGAGCACCCTCGTGAGCGGCTGCGTCAATGCCCAGAGCAAGTCCGGAGACAACCACCACGCCGGCCCTGGCGAGGCCCCGCGCCAGGTCCCTGGCCACACCACGGCCCAGTTCGGTACAGCGCCGAGCCCCAATGATCGCAACACTAAGCTCCACATCAGGCAGCGGTAGCGGCGCGCCGCGGACGAATAGCGCCGGCGGTGGATGACGCAGGTGGCGCAATCCCGAAGGATACTGAGCATCCGCCCAGCCGAGGGCAACACAGCCCAACCTACCGGGAACGTCAACAGGCTCGGTTGCAACAGGCAGAGAGCCACTGACACAAGCATTCAGCCAGGCCCTGGTCGAGCCGTGGCGCAGCAGCGCGTCACGATCACAGCAACGCGAAGGTAGGCGCTCCGCAGCTTGCGCTGCACGCACCGCCAGATTCATGTCCATAGGTTGCCCTCAGAACAGCGGCCGCAATCGCCATCCCTTCACCAGGGCTATTATACTGAACAGGTGTTCAAATCCAACAAAAATCCACCAGCGAGCCAGGCCCTGCTGGGCCACAGATCAGCTCAGTCGAGACGGCTGGTAATGCGGTCACCGACCTCGACTGAGACCGCCTGATCCGTAAGCACCGCAGTCGAGACGTACTCATCGGCGGCGAACACCACCAGCCGGCCAATCACCCGATCGGGCAACGAGTTGTCGACGCGCTGGCTGAGATGGGTAAGGCCATCCCCTCGGCGCAGCACCCAGAAGATGGTCCCGCTCTGCACCCCGTCACTGCGCCCACGATCAATGTAGATGAGCTGATTGGACTGAAAGAGCAGATTCTCCTGATGGGTCTTATCAATGATGAAGCCATCGATCTGGTTGTCCAACTGCAGGGTTCGTACCTTGCCGGTCACCGGAATCCGATCAGTAACCAGTTCCCCACGGGGAAACTCACCAAAAGACTGCACAACCGTAGCGGTCACCCACTTGGGGCCGACATCAGTCACCAACACCTCCGCCGACACCTGGTAGCTGTGACCGAGTCGGGCGGTCACCACCTTGGGGTGCCGAACCTTCTTAACGTAGTGATACAGCGTATAAATATCGCCGCAGTTAACGTCGCTAAGATTGCGAAAGCGTAGATAGACAGTGTCGCCGTCAGAGAGCAGCTCACGCTTGGGTACCGCTGACTCGACCACTCCCAGCGGCTCCAAGGGAGAGCGGGTCATAAAGCTGGGCGCCGCCAACGCAATGTCCCAGTCCATGTTGGAGGTAAAGGGGACCGGAAGCGCGCAGTCCTGGGTTGTGGACAGGAAGTGGACGATGGGCTCGAAGTTCTCGTCGAACGACAGGTCATCGATGACCTCAGCATCTCCGGCCACCAGTAAGCTGGGCGGCCGCAGGTCAGTCCCGGGCTGGAACTGCAGGGCCTGCCCCGGATAGATGTAGTGGGGGTTGGTGATCTCCGCATTGTTAATGGACCACAGCGTCGGCCAGTAGTCGGGATCACCAAAGAAGCGCTCACAGATGTGCCAGAGCGTGTCACCGGGGACTACCGAATAGATGTCGGCCGCCTGCTCAGCGTCTTCCGGGGCGGTTATGCCCAACGCATCAAGCGCCTCATCGAGCCCCTCATCGTCGGCACGCCCCTCCAAAGCCACCAGACCGGAGCACAGCAGCGTGACAGAGAGGAGGAGAAAGAACCTCGTGTTGGTCATCCGAAACTCCGAGTGGCCGACAGCACAGCTTCAAGCCAGAGGCATGGACGAGCCTGGGCGAGGGCTCACGAAGCTACATTTTCTTCAAAACCCTGTGATCCTGTCAAGTTCGCCTGCTCCACCTGCGGGCCTGGGGACAGCCTTGACGCTGCACTCAATCCAGGTCGTAGAACAGGGTGTCCTTGATCTGCGAATCAATGAACTCCTGCAGAGCCTCGCGCTCATGGTGGCTCAATTCGAGGAACTGTACACCCATTCCTGCAGGCAGACCTCCGGCGGCTTCCGCTGGGCGAATCCACCGCACCACAGCTCGCTGCGAGATCTTCTGCCCGCCCCCCATCAAGGCCAGTTCTATCTGGAACTCATCGCCGATCTGGTGAGGGGCCTCGGTAGCGATAAACAGGCCCCCTTCCGAGATGTTCTCGGAAAAGCCGGTAAAGAAGGTGTTCTCGCTGCGCAGATCAACACGTACCTCCACGGCAACGCGATTGGCGATTCGACCATTCTCGAACGAATTCGATGACTCGGACACAGCTACTCCCACAAATTTTGGCTGACCATAGCTGATGGAATCCACAGCGTCAGCCGCGAGCCTGCAGAGCGGTGACTAAGGGCTCTGCTCAGCGGGAGCCCTGCGCCGGGCCCTGCGCCGATGCTCCTCGGGGCTTAGGACAATGAACTCCACCCGCCGATTGGCCGCGTGTCGCTGTTTTGCGCTAACGCCCTTGCTCTTCTTCAGGGGCGCTCTCTTGCCATAGCCAACTGCGTCGACCCGCGCTGGCGATACGCCGTGCTCAACCAGATAGCGCCATACTGCTCGAGCGCGCTCATTACTGAGCCGGTCGTTATAGGCGTCAGAGCCCCGCTCATCGCAGTGGCCGGCAACTTCAAGCATCAGCCCATCCGGGTGAGCGTTGAACCAACGCACCACATCATCCAACAAGGTTCCTGCTGTGGACTTGAGCACCGCACGATCGAAATCGAACAGCACCGTCGAGTCAATAACAACGCTACGAGAGACCAGCCTCAGGCCCCAGCCGTAGCCGCGGTCATCACCGGGCAGGGGCGGCTGCTCACCAAGATCCGGCTCATCAAGCTGCAGAGCTGGGTGGGGATCTATCGGCGGAGGCCGCACCCGAGAAGGCGGCAGGAAGCGACCTCTTACCCCGAGAAACACCCTTCCTTCGGCCGTTCCGACACCCCGTCCCACGCCTACCGCAACACCACCGACCACATCAACCCGCTGCTGGCGATCGGGGGTCACCCGCAGCCAGGTCACCCACTCGCCGCTGCGCGCGTTGTCCCCGGCGCCGATGTCGAAGGCCAGTTCAGTACCCATCCGGAAGCGTTCTGTCGGCTCCCAGCGCATACCAACACCGAAGGTGAAGTCATCGTCAGTGTCGAGATTGAGGATCTTGCTGCGCTGACGAAAGCGCCAGCCCATCTCCAGGGCAATGGCAAAGCGCAACAGCTTCATGTCGGCAAAGGCCAGCCGCTTTTCCAGATGGAGACGAGGCTCCAAGGTTGGGCCGGCCCCACCAATGAGGGCATCCTCCCTTCCGGTCGGAAAAGAGATCGGCGCCGACATGGCCAGCCCCAACCAGGCTCGGTCAGGATGCAAGAACATAAAGTGCGGCGTGAACCGCAGATCACCGGCACCACCGCTCGCCAACTCGCTGCCATCCCGCGGGTCAGTACCCCCCTGAAACAGCACGAGAGGAAGATCAAGATCCAATCGAATCCGATCGGCGATGGTGAATCCACCGTGAATCACGGTGCTCAAGCGACCTGGTATCGCTGAGGTGACGTTGGCTCCGTCTTCCGTTGTCATCAAAGGGCGGCGAGCAAACTGCAGCCAGAGCGCTCCATCAATCTGCCAGGGTTCACCCACTGTAACGCTGCTCAACAACACCCCACCGTCAGCACTCCCTACCGGATGAAAACGGAGCGTATCGAAGGCATCACGACCTTGGCCATGGGCTGCCGGGGAAAGAAACAGCAGCAGACCCAATGGGGCCAGCAGAGCAAACATCCGACTCATGGTCGCCTCCTTCGACCCAGGGCCGCCCCCAGCAGGAGCAAAAGACCGAGCGAAACAGAGGACTGTTCGGCACCCGGGCTCAGCTGACACTCGCAGCCACCCCCAGCGATCCCTGGCACAGGACTGAGACCACCGAGCCCACCAGGAACAGGGTCGGTCCCATCATCACCACTATCATCGTCGTCACCAACGCTGTCGTCGTCGTCGGCGAGGCTGTCATCATCGTCGCCGACACTGTCGTCGTCGTCGCTGACACTATCGTCATCATCGCCGGCGCTGTCATCATCGTCACCAGCGCTGTCGTCATCGTCGCCAGCGCTGTCGTCATCGTCGCCAGCGCTGTCGTCATCGTCACCCACCGAGG
>DJIF01000107.1:21539-35107 GCA_002433485.1 Deltaproteobacteria bacterium UBA6601 | reverse complement strand
GCTGGTGATGATGACGACAGCGCTTGCCCGGAACCGACCGTTCTGGTTGAGCCTAGCCCTTGCCCAGCTGCCTGCAGTAGTTGTTCGGGGGTGGTCTGTAGCATTGACTGCAATGCCAACAGTTCGTGCCAGGGAGCAGCCCTGCTGTGCCCGGCATTTATGGAGTGTGATGTTCAGTGCGGCGGCATTGCCGCCTGCCAGAGTGCCTCTATCCGCTGCCCCAATGAGGGGCCTTGTACGGTTGGTTGCAGCAATTCCAGCGCTTGTCAGTCCATGTTCCTGACTGGCAGCGGTCCCGATACTCTGACTCTTGAGTGTACCGGCGACTCTGCCTGCCAGGGCGGTCAGGTTACCTGTGGTGATGGTCCCTGCGCGCTTGCTTGTACCGGCCCATCAGCCTCGCTTGGGCAGGTCAATTGTGGTGACTCCTGTGCATGCAATAGTGGCTGTTGAGCAGGCTTGACCGAAGGGAGTTGCAGGCTTGCCAACTACTGGCCAGCCTGGGGCTGACGTCGTACTGAGTGCTACCGGTGCTCCTTACATCAAGGGTTACAGTCCACTTCCAACTCGAAAGCGCCGCTGTCCAGATTGTAGCCGTCGACCACCACCAGGACCGCTCCTGAACCTTCCCAGAGCACCGAGTTGAAGCCATAGTCAAAGGACTCTGCTTCAGCGCAGGTGGCATGCTCGGGACTTGCTTCGATGATCATGATGTCGTGGTTGACTTCGGTGGGGCGTGGTTCGACCAGCCGAAAGCGTACTGGAGCACTGCCGTTCCAACGATAGACCAGTTCCGGCGCCGCATAATTACCAACGTTGATGCCGTAGGCGTCAATAACTGAGGTCGCCAGACTATCGGTTGCAGTATTACCGCTGATGATATCGCCGCAGGCGAGTTCCTGAACGGGGGTGCAGCTCCCGGCGTCGGGGCTTTCCGACTCTTCATTATCCGCTGGCTCGGGGTCCGGTGGCGGTTCACCGCTGGGCTCGGGCTCGGGCTCGGGCTTGGGAACCGGCTCCGGGTCGCAGTTATCGCCTCCTACTGAGACTGGAAGCTCAATGTTGCCGCCCATCAGCGGGCCACCAAAAGGCTGATCCCAGAGAATGGTGATGAGGTTGATATCCCACCAGTAAAGGTCTGCGTGGGCGCCGAACTTGCCTCCCCAGCCGGTGGTCAGAGCCCAGTCCAGATCTCTACATTCAGCTGTGCCGGCCAGCTGCAGGTAAGGGCCCATCTCCATATAGGTGCCGATGACCTTGTAGTGTTTCACTTCAGCACGAAAGTCGATGGAGGCCTTCAGCTTCATGGAGCGGGTCGTGCTGACTTCAATTTCGTTGGCGGAGAACTCGGTCTCGAAGTTCTCAAGGTCTTCGAAGCGGTTGGTGATTTCGTTGTAGGTAGTGCCTACCCGCATGGTGGTGTTGATGGTGGTGCCCGCACGGACCTGACCGGCTGCCAGGATCTGGGCGAGAACCTTTAGCCTTGCGGTCAACTCCACAGTCCCCACGTAGACAAAAGATGGTGTAACTACGCGAATCGGGAAGCTCTTGGTGAACAGGTCCTTTGAGACTGTCTTGAACACCGCCGCGCCTGCCCGAGCAGAGACCGCCAGCGAGATGGAACTGTTCATCTTCAGGTAGAGGTCTCGGCGTACTACAGAGCCTCCCTCGTGTTGGGTACCAAACACCAGTTGGGGTAGCCCCATGTCTATGCTGGCACCCTCAAATCGAATCCTCAGGCCATCTTCGTCGTAGAGGTTGTTGGCGCCCCAGGCGAGCGGTGCACGGCTCGGATCTTCGAGGTCGATGGTGGTGAAGAAGCCGCCATCGGGGAACAACTCGCTGAGGGTGCCAGGGGTGGTCTCTGCATGGATGGCGTAGTCCCCATCTGACACGCTGATGACGCGCAGCAGGTAGCCGCTGCCCACGCTGCTGAGTAGCAGATCACCAGCTTCAACCTCGACTTCCCTAGCCGGGCACAGCAAGCGGATGGTCGTTTCGCTGAAGTCGTCGCTTACTTCTAAGGAGTCGAAGCAGGGTTCTTCGTCCAGGCTGACCACCTCTTCGGCCAACTGAGGTTCAGGAACGGCTCCCCAGTCGTAGTTCTCCGGGCCGGCGAAGGGCGGATCGTTATCGCCATTGTCGGGGGTGAAGCTCTCTTGGCCGGTGATTATTGCCGGCTCCTGTCCATCCGGTCCGAAGCTGTCACAGGCCGTCAGGCTGGCGACTCCGCACCACAGCAAGATCGAGGCGGATAGTGCTCTGCGCGTGGACCGGGGGGCGGATCGTGGGCAACTCAGGGGGGCGGTTTTCATGGCGGTAGTCCTGGGCCGAGTGTGGGTCAGCACCTCGTGCTTGATCAGGCTAGCCTCGAACGACCATATGTAAAAACTATGCTAACAATCTTCACAAAAACTCAACATCTGTGCGCTTAGGTCTCCTCATGGTCTGCTGACTTCAGGACGCCTTTATTGCTTTAGAATCAGCTGTCATGAGGCAGTTGAGCTTGTCATTGTTCAGCCATTTTGTAGCCGTTACTGGTTGGCTTTGTTCTTGGCCCCGCACAGGCAGAGCTCAGTGGCCTCGGGGCAGCAGGAGCGGCGGCTTGCTGTTTTTTATCGCGGTCTTGCCGGGCTGCAGTGAGGGGCCCCTTTGCCTGCCTTCCGGAGCATCGCTGGAGCCGGACTATGAGGTGCGGTTTCAGTCTGGTTTTGGTGGCAGCGTTGAGGTGATCGAGCGGGAATCTCGTGATGCCGATATTGTCGGCAACGAAGAGGGGCTTTACCTCAGCGATTGGCAGGCTGATCTGGAGGGCGGACCGACCTTTGGTGACGGCAAGCTCTTCTTTGAGGCGGGCAATCGTGGTCAGCGGGATGTGAACATGGTCGACGACCCCGCCGATGCGTCCAATCGGGTGATGCAGTTCTGGATCGGTGAGCCACATGTACCCCAAGCACCCCAGGACAAGGCACGTATTCAGCTGGGAATCCGCAACAATGAGGCTCTACGTACCTTTCGGTACAGCGTAAAGGTGCGCTTGGCGGAAGGTTTTTCGGTCCTGGAGGAATGGGGTAAAGCCATTCACTGGCTGACTCTTGCTGAGTTTTGGAATAACGCACCAGCGGAGGAACACACCTTTCGGGTCACTTTGAACCTCAACAAAGAGCAAGATGGGCCCTTGTTGTGGAACAGTCACGCGCAGACTCAAGCCCTTGATGGCGGTCCATGGACCGATGTCTGGGAATCTCGTAATGGGACGGCGCCGGTGCCGCTCGATGAGTGGTTCACCATTGAGGTCGAACTGCGTGAGGGCTGCGCGGAGGATGGTCTGTACCGGGTTGATCTTGTTGAGCTGGACGGAACTCGCCACGAACTGATGGCCGTGCGTGGCTCGACCCATCATCCCCGCGACCCTGCTCCGGACGGTTTTCGCTCGATCAATCCACTCAAGCTCTATACCAGCGGTGAGCTGGTGAACTACGTCAAAGGGGAAGGCGAAGCGCTGCGCGTTCTTTGGGATGACTTGAGCATCGCAACGGGCAGTGCCGCTGTGGATTGATCAGCTCCGGATGCGCGCTCGAGCTGAGCTCATTAACTTATAGTTGTGATTATTGGAGGCTTTCATGATGGTCGATCTTGCATTGAAGCTATCTGCTGTGGTGGTCACCGCTTTTCTTTGCGTTAGTTGCGCTGCTGAGGGAGGGCTTAGTCCCGATGTTGAGAGTCGCATCACGAGCTTGGAGCAGACCCTCGCCGAGCAGCAGACTGCGAACTCTGGTCAGGCGGATTCGGTGGCGGCTCTGGCCGCTCAGGTCGAGCAGAACAGCGCGGTCCTGACTCAGCTTAGCGAAGAGGTCGCGGCGCTGTCCGGTGGTGTTGACCTCACTGAGCTTGAGGCACAGGTTGCTGCCAACACCATGCTTCTCGAGACCCTAGAGCCCAAGGGACTGGCAACCGAAGACTGGGTAGAGGCGCAGGGCTTTGTGAGCGGTGGTGACCTTGATGGGCTGGAGAATACTGTCGCTTCTCATACCTCTTCCATCGCCTCGAACTCGTCGGCCATTGCATCCTCAACGGCGCTGGTGGCGAGCAATACCGCTACCATCGCTCAGAACTCCATCGCCATTGCTGCAAACGGCACTACGAGCAGCGCCAATGCAGCAGATGTCGCGGCCAACGCAGTAGCTGTCCTGGCGAACTCCGCTGACATCGTCACTAACGCAGCTGACATTGTTACCAATGCCGGCGCAGTCGCCACCAATGCCAGCGCAATCGCCACCAATGCCAGCGCAATCGCCTCCAATGCGGCTGATGTGGCTACAAATGCAGGGCATATCTCCAGCAACTCTGGGGACATCTCCAGCAATTCAGGGGACATCTCCAGTAATGCGGGGTCCATTGCTGGAAATGCGCTCGATATTGCTAATAACGCCGCGGAGATCAGTGTGCTTGGTGACGGTATCGGTCTGTTTGGCTCGCCCGCCCTCTGGGAGACCTCAAGCGTGGGGGCTGAGGGTTCCTATAACCAGGGGCGCTCGGGCCTGTTGCTTATTACTAGCGATGGTGCCTTTTATATCTCGCAGCAGATCAATTCAGGTATCGAAAGCGGTATCCGCGCCTACGTGACCTTCTATGTGAACAACCCGAGCAGCTCCAGCGTCGCAGTCAACTGGAATTTTTGCCGCTCCGATACCTCGACGGTCAGTGTTGACGGTGCCAACGTGGCGAGCCCCGGGGATGGCGACGGGCAATGCAGCAATGATGTGAGCTTTACCTTGAGTCCCGGGAGTCACGTTATTCAGATTACCGACTTTGACTCCAACAACTTCATCGAAGGAGTTGGTGTGCGTAACGCCTGGATCGCCGCCAATGGCTTAGAGGTGGACTATGCCGGGCTTGAGAATGCGACGGGCAGCGCCCTCTGAGGAAAAGGGAGTTCAGTTGCCCTCTGGAGCAGCCTGAAAAGCGCTAACGCTTCGTTATGATCGCTGACGCCTCTGTTCACCTTGGAGTAGCTATGCGTCATGCGACGTTGTTGTTTGTTGTCTCGTCTCTGGCCGGTTGCACTCAGCTTCAGGGGATTGATATCACCGATGCGGTATTTACTGAGCGCAGTGCTGACTGCGCTGACTATGTGGGCAGCTTCTCGTCCCAGGTGCGGGATGAGCAGCAGGGGCGTGATTTTAGCGGTTCGGTAGAGATCAGAGCTGGTGACGACGTCTGCTCGGTTGCCTCCAACTCCATCCCTAATCATGACTTTGCCGGCGCTGGAGCGCAGTTTGCGACTGCCGCTGCGGAAGTGCAGGCAACGGTGAGCCTGCCGCGGAATCCCCAGTTGGCCTCCAGCGGCACCGCTGTGAGCCTGAGAACCGACAATGCGGTCATGCTCAATGGGGTCAAGCTCGACCTGCTGGCTGCCGCTTGTTACGGAGTTGGCGATCAGCCCCTGGGTGAGGAGAAGATCGGTTGTATGGAGGCCAACACCCCATGGCGCTATGACCCTATGTACTCCGGCAACAATTTCGGCACCGACGGGCACAATGCCCATACCCAGCCTGACGGTGCCTATCACTATCATGGCTCGCCCGAGGCTCTGTTCGATACCAGTGGTAGCAGTGAATCAGGCCTCATCGGCTTTGCCGCCGATGGTTTTCCCATCTACGGCCCTTTTATTGAGGATGAGGACAGCGTGCGGGCGGTGGAGTCCAGTTATCAGCTCAAGGCCGGCGAGCGTGTCAGTCAGTCCGGTGAGGGGGCCTTCCCCGGGGGTAGCTATGACGGCACTTATCGTGATGACTACGAGTACCTTGCGGGTAGTGGTGATCTGGATGAGTGCAATGGCATGACCCGTAACGGCAGCTATGGCTATTACGTTACTGATGGCTTTCCATGGGTTCTGGGCTGCTTTGTCGGTAGCACGGACCCAAGCTTTGATAAGTCATCTGGTGGTGCTGGTCCCGGCTAGAATTTATTCAGGAGCTTAGGCAAGCTGCGCTAGACATTTGACCTGCTCTGCGCGGCTTGCCTGTATGGCTCAAGAATCTTCGCCTTAAGCCGCTTGCAGCGCCCGATTGGTAGCGCATTGCTTGGGCCTTAGATCGGACCGACGAGTAAAAAACTGCCCCAAGTGATCTTGATTATGATTATCAATATCAATATGGTGCCGCCGTTCAGCCCCCCCCCAGGTCGCTGAAAGCTAACGATCTCGCTCGTTCATCGGGCGCTACAACAACGGCTCGGAACTTTGTTCGGGCTTCAATCTACACACAGGAATTCTTGTAATGCACATCTCCAAATGGACCTCAGCCATTCTCCTTTCGGTTAGTTTGCTAATCGTATGCACCGGCTGTGGTGACCCAGCTACTGACCTGCAGTCCAACTATGCGGCCATCGTATTGGCCAGCTATGAAGACTCTGTTTCTACCGCTCGTGAACTCGATGAGGCCATTGACGCTTTCGTCGCAGCTCCCAGCGCAGAAGGCCTTGAGGCCGCCAAGACTGCGTGGCTCGCTGCTCGTGAGCCCTACCTTCAGACTGAGGTCTATCGCTTCTACGACGGTCCTATTGACAACCCCACCGACGGCCCTGAGGGTCTTCTGAACGCATGGCCCCTTGATGAGAGCCACATTGATACGATCATCGCAGGCACCGACGAGATCACCGCTGCCTACCTTGAGGGTCAGAATGAGACTCCCAATGAGGACTCCATTGCGGTCGGATACCACGCCATCGAGTACCTGCTGTGGGGAGCTGACACTGACCCCAACGGCCCTGGTAACCGTCCTCACACGGACTACACCGATGCCAATGGTGCGCGCATGGGCACCTATCTCGCGACCGTCAGCGACATGCTGGTGGGGCACCTTGAGTCCCTCACTTCCGCATGGATGGACGGTATGGCCGGCAACTATCGCAGTGAATTCGCGGCGCTCGACAGCTCCGCTGCCACCGAGAAGATTCTCACCGGCATGATCATCCTCAGTGGCTTTGAGACTGGCGGTGAGCGGATTCAGGCGGCTCTTACCAGCGGTGACCAAGAGGATGAGCACTCCTGCTTCTCTGACAACACCCACCGTGACATGGTCCAGGATCTGCAGGGTGTGCTCAATGTTTGGGAAGGCAGCTATACCCGTACCGATGGCTCGGTCATCCAGGGTGGTGGAGTCCACGAGGTGGTGCTGGCCGCGGATGCGACCCTCGCTGCTACTGTGGACAGCCGCATTCGGGAATCGCTGACCCTGGCTCAGGCCCTGCAGCCTCCCTTTGATCAGGAGATTGCCCCCGGTAACACCGAGGGTAACGCGCGGGTTCAGGCCCTCGTGGATTCCCTGACCGGGGCCAATGATGGACAGGAAGCTGTCCTCATGGAGGTCTTCACTTTGCTCGGTCTCTCGGTTGAGATTCCTACTGAGTAATGCGATGCCCCTGGAATGACCTAAGGTTGTTCCTCACGCTTCCAGCCCTGGTGGTGCTAGCCGCCGGGGCTGGTTGCGTCTCGGCACGTCCGATCGCAGAGTTGGAAGAGGGCGAGTGGTTGCCAGGTGGGCAAGCTACTAACACCCTGCTGCTCGGACGTAATGCCTTTCTTGCTCCTGCGCCCAACCTGAGCGCTGACAACGAAGCTCAGTTTTTTGTCGGCAATTCGTTCTTTAATGATGCCTGGGTCGAGGCTCCTGCCAGCACTGGCGCTCGCGATGGGCTGGGGCCAGTCTTTAATGCTCGGGCATGCGCTGTCTGTCATTTCCGTGATGGTCGCGCGGCTCCTCCGGAGTCTTCAGAGGACAGTAAGTTGGGCACGCTGGTGCGCTTGAGTGTGCCAAGGGAGAAGGGCCCCGGACAGGCCCCTGAATCAGTCTATGGAGGCCAATTCCATGACAACGCCATCAATGATGTTGAACCTGAAGGGGACTTCACCCTCAGTTGGGAGGAGCTCCCCGGTCGCTACGATGATGGCAGTAGCTACAGTCTGCGCCGCCCGGTCCTGGAGTTCACCGAGCTGAACTACGGCAGTCTCCATTCCGAGACGATGTTTTCGGTCCGGATAGCCCCCCAGATGTTCGGGCTGGGCCTCCTTGAGGGACTGGACGATGACACTCTGTTGCGCCTGTCCGATCCTGACGACAGTGATGGAGACGGTATTTCCGGGCGGGTAAGTAGCCAGCTGGATGGCGAGACCGGTGAACTCCGCGTCGGTCGTTTTGGCTGGAAAGCTGAGCAGCCCACAATTCGAACTCAGACAGCCGCTGCTCTGAACGGTGACATCGGGATCACCACCAGCATCTTCGCTGATGACGACTGTACCGAGTTTCAACCCGAGTGCCTTGCTGCGGAGAGCGGTGGAGTTCCGGAGGTCGAAGAGGAAGTCCTGCATGGCCTGTCCGTCTATGCGGCGGCCCTCGCAGTGCCGGTCCGCCGGGACTGGGAGGAGGCCGAGGTCTTACGGGGCAAGCTGCTGTTCTCGCAACTTAACTGCAGTGCTTGTCATCTGCCCAATCACCAGACCAGCGACTCAGCACCCTTGCCCGAGTTGGCGGAGCAGAGCATTTGGCCCTACACAGATCTGCTCCTTCATGACATGGGGGAGGGTCTTGCTGATGGGCGCCCGGTGGGCGATGCAACAGGGCGGGAATGGAAGACACCACCCCTGTGGGGCCTGGGCTTGATTCCCACCGTGAATGGTCATGACAACCTGCTGCACGATGGTCGAGCCCGTGGCTTCGCCGAAGCCATTCTGTGGCACGGCGGAGAGGCGGAAGCAGCAGCGCTCGGCTTCCGCGCGCTCGACGCCGAAGATCGCGAAGCCCTTATTCGATTTCTGGCTTCTTTATGAAAGGACGACTCATGAAGTCTCTGAAAACCTGGCAAGTATTTACCTTGCTGGCCCTGTGTGTATTGCACATCCAGTTGGCCTGCTCTATTGCGGAGAACGGTCCTGATCCTCGTCCTGAAGTGCTGACTGCGCTCGCCGCTAACGTCATCATTCCGCGCTATGCGGATTTTCAGCTCGCCATGGACCTTGCTGCAGCTGAGGTGGAGGCTTTTTGTGCCGAGCCCAGCCAGGACGGTCTTGAACTCAGCCGGTTGGCTATCAGTGAGGCTTATCTGCTCTGGAAGCGCAGTGAGGTCATAGCCTTCGGCCCTCATCGAGAACAGCCCTGGGCCATCGCCGGCAAACTCGACTTATGGCCAGTGCGCCCTGAGAACGTCCAGGAAGTTCTGGACGGTGAAGGGGCGGTGGATGAAGAAGGCCTGATTTCCGTCATTAATGGCGCCAAGGGTCTGCCAGCGGTGCAGTGGTTGCTGTGGGAGCGCGGCGAGGACAGCCTGGAGGCCTTCACCGGCAGTGCTGCTGGCCAGCGCCGTTGCGCGTTGTTGACCGGTCTTAGCGCGGAAGCAGCCTCGCGGGCGGCCACCATGGTCCAGGCCTGGTCTAGCGAGGGGGACGATTGGCAGCTTGAATTCGCCAATCCGCCGGGCCCGTTGGGTCGGTTCCTCACCAGCCAGGATGCGGTCTCGGAGCTGGTGAATCGAATGATCTTCACCGTGGAGAACATTCGCTTGCTCAAGCTGGGCAAGCCCATCGGTTTTGAAGCGCAGGGGCAGATCCAGCCGGACCGTCTGGAGGCACCCTATAGCGGCAATTCGCTGGCGGCATGCCGCGCCAACCTGGCTGGACTTGTTGAGGTCTTCCATGGCAGCTACGGGAACTCTTCGGGGAAGGGCCTTGCCGACCTGCTTCCGGAAGCCCGGCGCGCTGAGCTGGTCACTTCTTTTGATCTGGCCATGAGTGACTCCGAACAGTCACTGGCCTCCATCACCGAGCCGCTGTCGGCCACGATCTTCGCGGCTCCGGATGAGGTTGAAGCCACCATTGAGATCTTGCGTCAGTTACAGGTGGTCCTGCAGGTAGATATCGCTCAGGCCCTTGCGGTCACCGTTCGCTTTAACGACACCGACGGGGACTAATGCCGTGTACGCGCGGTTGCGTGCGAGCTTGAGTCGGGGCATTGATCCGCTGGGGCTGGTCCTGTTTCGGGTGCTGCTGGGACTGCTTTTTGCTTTTAGCGCCTTGCGCTTTGTGCTCAAGGGCTGGGTGCGGCCTACCTACGTTGAGCCGAGCTTTCATTTCCGCTATTCCGGGTTCGAGTGGATTCCTACTCCTGATCTCTGGCTGCTTTATGTGCTGTTCGGAGGAATGGTTCTAGGCGGACTGGGTATTGCTCTAGGTGCTCTGTATCGGTTGAGCACTGGGCTCTGGTTGGTCTGCTTCCTGTGGGTTGAACTCCTCGATAAGTCCACGTACCTCAATCATTATTACTTGATGACCCTGCTGGGGGTGCTGGCTCTGGTCCTGCCGCTTCATCGTAGTGGTTCTCTGGATGTTCGCCTTGGTCTTGTAGAGCGCTGGGATCGGGCTCCGAGGTGGATGCTGTGGTTGCTCCGCTTTCAGATTGCCGTGGTCTACTTCTTTGCCGGTTTTGCCAAGCTCAATGCGGACTGGTTGTTGCGGGGCGAGCCCATGTGGACCTGGCTCCGAGGCTTGGACGGAGTCCCGCTGGTGAGTTCACTGATAGCGGCTCAAGCTACGGCCATCGCTATGTCCTGGGCCGGGGCGCTCTATGATCTGACAATACCGCTTTGGCTTTCTCTGCAGCGGACTCGGACTCTGGCCTTTCTTACAGTTGTGTTGTTCCACGTGATGACATGGATGATCTTTCCCATTGGTGTCTTTCCGTGGCTCATGATCATTTCAGCCACCTTGTTCTTTGCCCCGGGCTGGCCCCGCAGGTTGCGGTTCTTCCGGTGGCACAAACTGCCCCAAGCGCCTCTAGCTGATACATCGCGCCTGGGCGGGCCGATGCTGGCATTTGTGGGGTTGTGGTGCCTGCTACAGGTGGCAATACCGCTACGCTTCCTGGCCTACCCCGGGGAGGTCAACTGGAACGAGCGGGGCTTTCGTTTCTCGTGGCGGGTCATGCTGATCGAGAAGACTGGCTTTATTGAATATCGAGTGGTGGACCCCAGTAAGGATCGCAGTTGGCTGGTGAGTCCCCGCAACGAGCTCAGTCCACTGCAGTACAAGATGCTATCGACGCAGCCTGACATGATGGAAGACTATGGTCGGCACCTGGCCAGTAGATATGCTGACCAGGGCTTGAGCGTGCAGATCTACGCAGACTCCTGGGTGAGCTGGAATGGCAGGCCCGCTCGTCCCGCGCTCGATCGCAACCGTGATCTGGCTAATAGCGCGAGCCTCGGCTCATGGTTCGACCCAGCATTGTGAGCCGCCTAGTCCTTGCAAATCCCCGAATCAGGAAACCTCAGGTCATAGCTCCACACTTCGTCGGTGACATTGAAGTGACAGGACATGCAGGAGTACGGCGCTCCCATTACCGCTGGTGTTCCTCCCAGGCTGGGAAATAGTGAGCGGTCGGTTAGCCTGCCTTCAGCGTCGTAGACGACGAAGTCCAATTGGCCGTCATTTCGCCAATCCGTCAGGACGATCTCGGTTTCCTCCACAACTCCTTCAAACAGGGTCTGACTGACGTAGATTCCAGACTCCGGCGCAGCGATCAGCCGTCGTTCTGTGCACTTTGCAACCGAGTCAACCACGGTGCCCTGACGCCCGCTGAACGCAAGTAATTCCGACTCAAAGCCTGCCAGTGTCGTTGGAAAGCCTTTGGAGCAGGTGTAGTAGTGCTGCAGGCCGCGCCGGAAGAAGTCCAGGTCGAGCCAATCGGGATTATCGCTTCTCGCGATGCTGGCGAGCACAACCTCGCCCAGAACTCCTGCCATAAGCGCCTGCTCGTGGCTCAGCAGTGGCCCCAGTTCGGTGGGTGCTATTTCCAAGGCATAGGAGATTAGGCCGCGGTCGATTTCCACCATCTGAGAGATGTCGATGGGGTCTGGGAGCTGGGACAGATCCAGCTCGCTGAGTTCCGCTGTCACATCACTGTCCGATTCTGGCGGCTGGTCTGCTCCCCAGGGGATACCGTTGATGTCCTGGTCGCAACTGATCCTTTCGATGGGCGGCTCAGGAACTGGCCTCTCGCAAGCGCACAAAACGACCGCTGAGAGAACAGCCAGCCAGCCAATAGACGTTCGAATCACGAAAGACTCTCCAACTCCATGAAGGCTGTTTTTAGTGCTGTTGCACACAATCCATCAGGACCTCGCTGGCCTTGCTAGCACAAACAAACTGACGAGTCCGTTGCTTTACTTGACGCTTCCTGTTAGGTTCCGCCAAATCAACCAAATGGAAGTTTTTTAAACATGCGTAATATAACGGCTTTTGTTGCAATTTCGCTTATGATCACCCTGTCTGCTTGTCGCAGTAATTCGGAATCGCCGACTCCGGTCTCGGAGACTCCTGCTGAACAGGGCTCGTCCAATGAGGATGAAGCTGGCAACGAGGATGGTGATGCCAGCGGACAGGACGATGCCAACAATCAGGATGAAGAGGACCTTGGTGCCCCGCAGCCATCCGGCGGTGCTTGCACTCCGTCGATGGAGTTGTCCTGTGGAACTTCCGTTACTGGAGATACTTCTGAGTCTGGCAGCGAGAGCATTATCGATCGTTATGCCTGCACCACCTGGAATGCGACCGGGCCGGAACTGGCCTACAGCTTTACTGCCGAAGAGAGCGGCAGCGTCGCTGCGGTGCTGGCTGAGGTTGAGGCTGGGCAGGATCTAGACGTTTACGTGATGGAGGACCTGGCCCAGGGATGTCACAGCGATGGCTGTGTAGCCTTTGGTGACCTGGAAGCCATCTTCGATGTGGTTGCAGGTTCGACCTATTACGTCGTCATTGATGGCTATGTCGGCGCTGCTGGCTCCTTTGTCCTGGAGCTTGAGTGTGCCGCGTCTGTTCCAGGTGACGATGACGATTCGGGACCCGAGGACGATGGCTTGGCCACCCAGCCCAGCGAAGACTGCGACGATGGTCTGGATAACGATGGCGATGGCGTAGCGGACTGTGGCGATAGCGACTGTGTTGCGGACATCAACTGCACCAGTGGCGTCTGCAGTGCTGACGGCAGCCTTAGCGAGGGAGCCTCCATCAGCGGTACCAACGATGCATCTGGTTCGACCAGCGTGATGAATACCTACAACTGCCAGCCCAACTGGAACGAGAGCGGACCTGAGTATGTCTACCAGTATGTCGCGGCGACCAATGGTCAGGTCTCCGTGGAGATCAATGAGACCGCAGATGAGTTGCTCGAGTACGTAGTCGGCTCTTTTGACGACCTTGACCTGTTCGTACTCAATGGCACTGCCAGCTGTGACCCCGGCAACTGCGTTGCGAGTGGTGACAATTCAGTCAATTGGTATGTCACAGCAGGATCGGCCTGGTACATCGTAGTCGACGGCTTTGAAGGAGATGTCAGTCCATACACCCTTTCTTTGACGGTGCTCTCCAGCGGACCAGCGCCCGCGCTGACCGAAACCGACTGTGCCGATGGGCTGGATGATGACGGAGACTCAGCGGTTGACTGCGCAGACTCTGACTGCGCCAGTGCCGCGCCTTGCGTTGCAGCCGGCGACGGCGACGACGACGACTCGGTAGC
>DJIF01000107.1:0-21140 GCA_002433485.1 Deltaproteobacteria bacterium UBA6601 | reverse complement strand
CGGCGACGACGACGACTCGGTAGCTGGAGTGGACGCAGTGGTGGCCGGAACCGGACTGCCGGCATCGGTGCCTCCTGCTGGCAACACCGGCACCACTGTTGTGGCCTCTGAGGTCGCTCCGGCCGGTCTGATCACCGATCTGGATGTCGCCATCGACATCACTCACAGCTACATGAGCGATCTGCGTGGCGTCCTGACCTCTCCCAGTGGCACCTCAGTGCTCTTGTTTGAGGGTCTGACGACCTGCTGCCAGAACATGAGCAACACCTTGTTTGATGACGAGGCGCCGGCGCCGATCAGCAGCGGTTCACCTCCCTACACCGGCAGTTTTCAGCCCCTTGAGTCACTGTCTGTCTTTGACGGTGAAGACTCGGCAGGGGTCTGGACCCTTTCGGTGACGGACTCGGTAGTTGGTGACTCAGGAACTCTTGATTCCTGGTCGCTTGAGTTCCGTTATTGAGCATGATTGGAGGGGGACATGGCTGGTTCGAGCTGGCCCTGTTCTTCTCTAGCTGCGCACAAACCAGCCTTCAATGGGCTCTGAAACTCCTTTGAGTTGCAGCTTGCCGGCCGACTCCAGCTTGTTCTGATCGCCTAGCAGGCGAGCTGATTCGGGCCCCATCAGGATTCGGCCAGGCTGGCTGCTTGCCTCGAGGCGGGCGGCGATGTTTACCGCGGGTCCCAGCACGGTGTAGTCCGAGCGCGCGGCAGAGCCGAAGTTGCCCACCACGACTTCGCCGGTGTTGATCCCTGAGCGGGCATTGAGGTTCTGCTCGGCGCCGATCTCTATGACCCGCTTGTGGATCTCGATTGCAAGTGCCACGCATCGCTCTACCTGCTGCTCAGGCGGAACCTGCTGAGGGGCTCCGAAAACCACCATAATGCAGTCGCCGATGAATTTATCGACGGTGGCGCCGTGTTCGAGGGCCAGGGTTGCGATCTCGCCGAGCAGCCGGTTGAGCAGGCTGCCGAGGGCTTCGGGACCGAGCCTTTCACTGAGGCTGGTGAAGCCGACGATGTCGGTGAACATGACCGTCACCACCCGCCGCTTTGGTGCCTCGTCCAGGCTCAACTCCCCGCGTTCGGCCTGATCGACCAGGGCACTGGGCAGGTAGCGTTGCAAAACTGAGCGGGTGACATAGGTGTGCAGCCGATATCTCTGGTTGGCCGCATAGTTGCTCACCATGAAACTCAGGGTGGCGACCAGCGGAACCGAGATGATCACCCGAGTCCATAGCATCGGATCGGAGCGAATGACGCTTGAGTTCTCCATGGGAAGCAGGCTTGCGGCAGGCAGCACGCCGTAGACCTCAAGCAGGGCGAAGACCAGGTACAGGCTCAGTCCGACCAGCAGGGTGATCAGAGCGGTGCGGTGGTCGAACAGCAGGCGGTACATGACCACCATCGTGATGATGAAGCTTACCGAGTAGTTGTCGAGGCTGCCGAAAGCCAGCAGGTAGGCTTGATTAACGATCAGTTCGGCGCCTATGGACAGCCGATTGAGGCTCTTGAGTTGGACTTCGTCGGCACCACTGTGGGTCAGCCAGATCAGCGCGCATCCGAGTCCAAAGTAGATCACCATGGTGACCATATGGACGTTCACCGGCAACATCGCGAAGTGCGGATTCCAGCTCAGTTCGAGCATCTGCCGCATGTAGTTCTGGGTCGGGCCGATAGCGAAGGGCAGTGCGATAAACAGCCGCACCATGGCGACGTTTTTAAAGCGCGCCCGGGTGATGGGAAGCTCACCTTGGTTGAGGAGCAGTTCGCCGGGTGACAATGGCTCTGATGCTCGCATGGCCTACGCTCGCTCCTGGCAATCGGGGTAGCCAACACAGCCTACTCAGTTTGTGTTCCATTGTGGTCATGGTCGCAGGGCAGGCCTGCTTTTTAGGCCCCGGTCCTGGGAGATCTTGAATCGTATTTCCGCTATGGTTTGCAATGAACCAGATAGTCGATTAAAGCTGGCTCCCACGGGGGGTTCTGCTTGGGATTGAAGCATCTCAGCGCCGGCTCTCAGAACAACAACGTCAAGCAGAAGCCGGGCCATTAAGACCTGGGCTGCTTCCAGTTTGCAGAGGTCTAAGTCGTGATTCAGTCCAATCAGAATGCGCCGTTCACTGTGCTAATCGTTGGGGGAGGCATAGGCGGCCTCACTCTGGCTCATTTTGTTCGCAAGGCGGGTTGGCGAGCGCAGGTCATCGAGAAGCGCCCCCTGGCAGAGATGCTTTCTGGACCTGGTGGGATCTTTATTCAGCTCAATGGCTTGAGCGCGCTGAGGCAGCTCGATGAGGGACGTCTGGCCGAGGCCCTCTATGCACAGGGCGGCTCAGTCCTGGCCGGTGGCTTTCACCGGGAGGACGGCTCCCCACTTTATTTAAATGACCCTGAATTCGTAGGTCGACAGGATCTTGGAGTCTGCATCAGCCGGGCTGACCTCCAGCAGCTGCTCTATCGGGACCTCGGTCCGGAGGTGGTTTTCCCAGGCTCTGGTCTGGCCCACTTCGAGCAGGATGAGGGGGGCGTGCGGGTCCAGTTGGAGGACGGTACCGTGCTGTCCGGGGATATGCTGGTCGGTGCCGATGGGCTGTGGTCGCGGGTGCGGACCATCCTGGAAGAGCGGGCTCGCCCTGCTGCTCCCGAGTACAGTGGATACTGCTGTTGGAGAGGGCTGTTCAGTGTGCCCGACCGTCAGATCCTGCCGGAAAATAGCTCCTGGGCAGAGTATTGGGGATTTGGCCTGCGCTTTGGTTGGTTCCACGTTGGTGGTGATCGCTATTCTTTTTACGCATTCAAGAATACCGAGCAGGGCGGGGCGGATGAGGGCTCAAGCCTTGCGGGCTTGAGGACGCTTTTCGGTGATTATGCAGCGCCGGTGCCGGCGATTCTTGATGCTCTGGAGGGCGAGACAATCTATCGCGATGACATTTGCGATCGACCGCCGATCAAGGGGCCCTGGGGTAAGGGTCGAGCGACCCTCATTGGGGATGCGGCACACCCGGTTCAGCCCAACATCGGGCAGGGCGCATGTCAGGCCATCGAGGATGGCTTCGAGCTGGTTCAGGCCTTACGTGCTGGCATGACTGCGGGTCAGACCGTAGCCGAAGCGCTGCGGGCTATTGAGGAGCAGCGCTCTAAGCGGGTCACCCGCGTGTTTAAGGTGTCTCGTCAGGTCGGCGAGCTTGCCCAGTCCGATACACGCTGGGGAGTCTTTGCCCGCAACCAGCTCTATCGCTTGATGCCCAATTGGCTTGGTGATTTGCAGTTCCGCTGGCTGTTTGATTACGAAGCCGAGTGGCGCTCCGATAAGCTCTTACCTAAGGCCTAGTCAGCGGGCGGCTTGCCCCAGACTTGCGGTCCTTGGTGCGTGCAGCGATGGCAGCCTCAGTGTGCTGCAGCAGGGGGCTGCGCGGTGGCCTCAATGAGGCTCTGGAAGCCCGGTAGCGGGTGAATTCGGGTGAGCTCGAAGCCCTGCTCCTTGAGCAAGCTCGCCAGCTCGGCTTCACTGCGCTCTCTGCCTCGCGCAGTAGCCATCATCATCTGTACGTCGGAAATGGAGGACACCCGATTCGGGGTGTTGGGTTCGTGGAGCATCTCTACCAGCAGTAGTTTGCCCCCTACCGGAAGCCCCGAGCGGCAGTTGCCCAGGATGGTCCTGACGTCTGCGTCGTCCCAGTCATGCAGGATGTTCTTAAGAAACAGTCCGTCGCAGCCGTTGGGAACGTCCTGAAAGAAGCTTCCGGGCTGCAGCTCGGCCCGTTCAGCGACTCCGCGTTTGGTCAGCAGCTGCTGGGCGATGTGGAGCACCCCCTCGGCGTCTAATAAGACGCCCTGAAGTTGGGGGTTTCGCCGCAGGATCTCGCTGAGAATGAGGCCAGCCCCGCCGCCCAGGTCGCCCAGCTTTTTGATCTGACGGAAAGGTCTGGCAGAGGCGATCCCCTGGGCATCCAGCGCGCTGAGGCCCATCATGGAGCGGGCGAAGCGCGCTTCAGCTGCCGGATTTTGAGCGTACCACTCCCACACTGAGCAACCATGAAGTTGTTCATAGCCGCCTTGACCGGTGCGTAGAGTGTTCGGTAACTCGGTCCATACCTCGTTGATTTCCGGGGATGTGAAGTAGTCAACGGTGTCGCGGAAGGTGCCGCTAACTCTGCTGCGCATGGCTCGACTCAGGTAGTTGTTGGAGAAGCGCCCGGCAGAATCGAGCGAGAACACCCCAGCCGAACTGCAGGCCCGTAGCATGCGGTGCAGTTCATCGCTGCGTAGATTGAGTTCTGTCCCGAGCTCTGCTGCGGTCATAGGCCCCGCGTCGAGCCGATCGGCGATGTTGAGTTGGATCGCCTGCTGCAGCATTTGCGCCACGATCCCGCCAGTTGCCAGCTCAAAGAGGGTGAGCTGAGGGGGCATCATCCGGATCGCGAGGCGCAGTAGCAGCATCCTGAGTTGATGGACCAGGCGAATCAGCCAGTGCGGTGCTGGGGGTGGAATGTGGCCCCGGTCTTGCGAAGAATCGGGTGCCACAGGGAGTGCGGGGCTCTGCAGCCCGTTCTCAGGTGGGGCGTGCGGGGTGGTGTCCTCGGTCACGGGAATCTCCGGCTGGTGGCAGTCATGGACTACGCGGCTCTCGTAGCCTTGAGGGTCCAGACGCGGGCAGTGTACGCATAGAGTTGCTGTGGGTCATGCTCGCCGGCTAATGCCTGGATTGCCGGCGGTGGTTAACCCGGCTTCCCCGCTCTTTAGGTGGTCTGCTCGGTGGTGGCGATGGACCGCCGGGTTAGACTTCAGAGTGGAGGACGCTGTGATGATCCGTTGGACGCTGGTGCTGCTGGCTGTTGGGCTTGTTTCGTGCCTCTCAGAGGACACCTCACCTTGTGCCCAATCTCCTGTGGCCTCCTGGAAGGATGGGCGACTCAGCTATCAGATTGCTGGTTGCGGTGGTGTGGAGCTGCAAGCTCGGGTGTTGGGGGCCGGGCAATGGCAGTTGTCCATGAGTGAGGCGGCTGGTGGAGGCTGGGAGCCGGTTTTGACCAGTGAGACCGGGGGTAGCTTCGAGGGGCTGGTTCTGGAGGGTAGCTGGTCAGTGGCGGGGGCTGGGGATGCGGTGCTCTGGCGGCAGGGCTACCAGAGCTGGTCCTATTCGGGCGTGATCCCCCTTGAGCCGTTGACCCTCGACGGTGAAGGTGTGCCGGAACTGGGGGGCGACGGCGATGCAACCGGGGTCCTGGACGAGACCGAAGGGACCTCCTGGTGGCTAGGGCTGGTAGGACGGGATGAGGGTAGCGCGCTGCTGCTTGGCGCGCGGGGCGCCCGCAAGACTCGCTTCTTTGTTGGCTTTGATACGGAGCGGGTTTGGGCAGTATGGGGACACCGCGGAGAACGCATCGAGCTGGATGCTGGCGAGGAACTGAGGCTGGACCCGCTCTGGCTGGCTGCAGGTGATGACCCCTGGCAACTGCATGTGGATTATGCCGAGGCTGTCGCAGCTAGCATGTCGTTCCGCGCGCCGAGCAGTCCGCCTCCTACTGGCTGGGCGACCTGGTACCAGTACTTTGAAGACATCACTGAGACTGATGTGCGGGCCAACCTGGACCAGGCCGTGGCAACCCGCGAGCAGGGCAGCACGGCCCCAATCGAGGTGTTTCAGATCGATGACGGCTGGCAGCGCAAGTGGGGTGATTGGCAGGCCGATGACGGCTTCCCCTCGGGCATGGCCGCGCTGGCCGTCGATATTGAGGCCGCAGGCTTTGTGCCGGGCTTGTGGATGGCGCCTCTGTACGTTGATCGGAGCACCAATACGTACCTGGAGAATCCTGATTGGTGGGTTCGCTCTGCGGACGGCGCTGAATTGCGCTTTACCAATCTTGATACCGGTGACTATGCGGTCCTTGATGTAACCCACCCTGGGGCGAGGGACTGGTTGACGAACCTGATTGAAGCCAAGGTTGCCGAGGGCTGGAGCTACCTGAAGCTCGACTTCCTCTATGCAGGGGCGCAGGAAGGACTCCGTCAACAGCCGGTCACTGGGATCGAGGCCTATCACCTGGCTATGAACACCATCGCTGAGGCAGCTGAGGATGCCTGGATTCTGGCTTGTGGTGCTCCGCTGCTGCCCACGGTGGGTTACGCTGACTCCTATCGCTCAGGAGCCGATATCGCTTTTGGCTTCGACCGACGCCCTGAGCTTGCCTACATGCGTTGGCAGGCCAGAGCTACGGCAGCTCGATCCTGGGCGAATGGACGCTGGTGGTGGAGCGATGCCGACCAGTTGCTGGTGCGGGAGCCTCTATCCTCCAGCCAGGTGACTGCTTCCCTGGTAGGGACCCTGGTTTCGGGAGGTAGTTGGATCCTCGGTGATGATCTTGTCGCGCTGCCACCCGAGCGCCGCCAGCTGGCCTTGTCGCCGCAGTTGATTGCGCTGCGGGGCGGTCAGTGGCAGCCGAGAACACCGCTTCGCTTTGTTTCAGGGCTTGATGCTGGACCGGTAATTGAGCTCCTGGTCGGCGATGATCAGGTGCCCTTGATCTGGGACCTGGGTGAGCAGGCCACAGCTTTACTGAATCTCTCGGAGCTACCGGTCGTGGTGCCCGGTCCGGGGGGCAATGAGCTCTTCTCAGGAGAACTTGCGCAGGCCGGGGAGCGGACTCTCGCCGCCGGCAGCGGAGAAGTCTGGCTACCCTGAACGCCACCAATCTTGGCAGGCAGGGATTGATTGCCTGTAGCCTCCGCAGTCGACTTATTCCCCTAGCCCTTGGCTTCTTCTGCCGATCCTTGCCGAAGTCGCGTTGCCGCACCCGGTTTTGGCTTGAATAAGACGCTTTGGCCGTGTCAAAATCGCCTTCTTTGACTTATTCGACTATTGGACTTAGTTTGGCCCCGCTATGGAATCCAGTTGCAACTCGGTAGAGTCGTTCCGCTTTGGGCGGTCCAGTGTGCGACTGATGGGTCAGCGCAGCTTAGGTTTGCTTGCTGACCTCGAACACCGGCAGTCGGCTGCCGGCCCTGTCCTGAGCCCCATACAGGGCAACAAGCTGGTCTTGAAGGCCTTCGATAAGAGCAATGATTTCAGACGGTTCGGAGGTCCCGATGTGCTCAAGGAGCAGGCGCTGTCCCCGGTACAGGTCCAGCAACTGGGCCTCCAGGGAGCCGTCGTCTTCCGGGAGCTGAATTTCTTTCATCATCCTTCACCTCTTGATGAATCCTACCTGGGACATCGCTTTTCGGAAGTATCTAAATGAGTAACGACTATCTTTCTACGCGTGAGGCGGCGAAGTTTCTAGGGGTCGGTACGACCAGTATCAAGCGTTGGGCCGAAGATGGAGTTCTGCAGTGCATGAAGACGGCTGGGGGGCATCGGCGCTTTCGGCGCTCCGATCTTCTGACCTTCCGCAGCGCCAAGCACCAGGGCGAAGAGGCGGGGCCACTCTCAAGTCTGACAACCGAGCAAATGGACGCTCTGGACTATGGCGTGATCGGCTTTGACGACGATGGTGAGGTCTTCGCTTACAACGCCTTTGAGAGTAGCTTCACCGGCTTTCAACGAGACGAGGTCCTGGGCATGCAGGTGTTCACGGAGCTAATCCCGTGTTCCAACAACTCGCTGGTGCGGGCCCGGTACGACAAGGCCAAGGCCGAGAGCAGCGACCTCCATCACACCATGGACTACGTGTTCACCTACCGGATGAAGCCTACGCCGGTGCGGGTGGAGTTGTTGCGGGAGGAGTCGACCCGGACCAACTGGATGCTGGTTCATCCCCAGTAGTGTTGGTTGGAGCTTGTTTCCCGGTCATCATTTCAGCCACCTGTTGACCACAAAGTAAGACCATTGGCGTTCCGCCGCCTGGATTTACCGTGCCACCCACAAACCAGAGGTTGTCGTAATAGGGACTCTTGCGCGGCCCTTTGACCGCGAAGTTGCGCTTGCGGTGGGTGAGAACCCCGTAGATTGCCCCCCGATAGCTGCTGTATTGCTCTTGGATGTCGTGCGGAGTCCAGGTGTGTTCGAAGACGGTGTGCTCTCTCAGCCCTTCCAGGCCCATTCTTTCCAGCTTGTCGAGGACCCGGCTTCTGAGCTCCATATAGGCTTCTCTGGGCAGGGGCTCGTCGCTCAGTGGGGGGACATGGGGCAGCACCTTTACGATGCTGCAGCCTTCTGGTGCGCGGTTGGGGTCGCTGCGGGTGGGATAGACAAGATAGATGGTCGGGTCGTCAGGGAGCACATGCTGGCGATGTACCTGATGAAAGAATTGCTCGGGATTCTCACTGAAGAAGAAGTTGTGATGCGCCAGCTGTTCATAGCGACGAGACACCCCAAGGTGCATCACCAGCCCTGAAGCTGCGGGAGCAAATTTCTTCTTGTAGGAGCGCAGTCGCTTTGGCGACTCGTTCATCAGCTTCTCGTAGGTCGGTACTACTTCCATGTTGCTGACCACAGCGTCAGCGACAAAGCTCTGCCCGGTCTCAGTCACCACCGAGGTCACCTTTGAACCCTGCTTTTCGATGCTCTTAACCCGAGTGTTCAGGTGAATCTCGACCCCCAGGTCTTCCAGTAGTCGGGCCAGGGCTCGCGCATAGCCGTACATCCCGCCGGGAACGTAGTAGAGGCCATCGCGCAGCTGTGACCAGGCCAGCAGGTTCATCAGGGCCGGGGCGTCGTGCGAGGAGGAGCCAACGTACTTGATAAAGAACTCCAGCATCTCCGCTACGTGTGGCTCGTTGATGCGACGCCGGACACCTTCATGCATGGAGGAGAATGCTTCGATGCTACGCAAGGCTGAGATCAGACCCGAGCTTTTGAGGATCTCCAGCACACTCTCCGCGCCGCTCTCCAGGTAATGCTTCTGGGCAAAGTGCCACAGCCGCTCTGAGTAGCTGGAGAAGTCTTCCCAATCGCTGGCATTGCAGCCGACCCGCTCAAGTTCTTTGAGCATCGCTGCTTTGTCTCCGAGCAGATCAACGCGCACTCCGTCTTCAAAGAATGAGCGCCACTGTGGCTCGACCTGGGTGAATTCGACGAAGTCTTCCATTCGCCGACCAGCTGCTGAGAACACTCTGCGATAGAGCTCGGGGAGGATGAAGATTGAAGGACCAAGGTCAAACACAAAGCCCTGCTCTTCAAGCAGGTTCAGCTTCCCGCCGAGCTTGTCGTTGGCCTCAAACAGGCGAACCTGGACTCCACGAGCGGCCAGTCCGGCTGCTACAGAGAGGCCTCCCAGTCCTCCTCCGACGACGATGGCGCTGTTTACGGTGCTCACGATGTTCTCCTGACTAATCGCTGGTGGCCCGGCTGTTCTTGATCTGTTCGGTGAGTTGCGCATGCAGGTGGTGAACCGCCTGATTGCTCTTGACTGCCATGCGGGTTCTGAGCAGCAATTCTGGTACTGCAGCACGTTCGATTTTGATCGTTGCGCCTTCGATGGCCTCGTTGGCGCGTCGCGTAAGCGCTTCAAGGGTCGCCAGGGCCAGGACCACCGGAGCGAGGCAGAACAGTCGGATTTGCTCCTGGCTCTCGGGCAGCAGGCAGATGTAGTCAATCGCTGCTGCCAGGCGGACTTCGGCCAGCTCTATGAGCGCCGACAAGCGCTCATTCCCGTTGTCCTGGCCAATGAAGAATAGATTCTCTGGCAGGAACTGGCGGCCTTCCCGGGCGTCGTCTCCTGCATCTTTGATGATGTTGGTCAGCTGCAGGGCAGCTCCGAAGTCTGGGGCCCTGGTCAGCAGAGACAGGCGGGGGCAGTGCTCATCGTAGCGAGCAAAAAGGTCAGTCAGGAGTTCCCCGACAATTCCAGCTACCGAATACATGTAGTCCGAGAGCTCACCGAAGTCCTGCAGGGTGAGTTGAGTCTCGCTGGTGCCCTGGTTCAGCCAGTGAATCATCCGGAGGATGACGCGTCCGCAGTGGGAGCGAATGATCTCCGAAGCGGCAGCATCCTGTTGCTCCAGGGAGCCGAACAGCAGCTCCATATTGGACAGTACCGAGCGCTCTCCACCGGGCTCAAGCTTCACTGCGAAGCCAGCGCATGCGTCTGCAAACGGCGCCCACTCCTGCTGATGAGCGAGCTGCTGCTGAAAGTTGCGTAACAGCTCCAGTCGCTCTGGCAGCATGAGCTGGGTGGCGTCTTCGATGGCATCGGCAGCTCTGAGCAGCAGATATGCGAGCTCAACAGAGGGCCGCAGATCCTCAGGGAGCATCGGGATTGTTAGCGCGAAGGTTCGCGAACTGGCACTTAGCAGTTCCCCTATCTTGCGCTGTTGTTCGCTACTGAGAGCTGTCCCAGTCGTAGGTTGCTGGGTGGCGGATGGTTCAGGCCGCAGCATGGTCGGAGCCCATCTTAAGCGTCTCATCCCCCTGTTTGACGTCGTTGTTTTGCTTATCGGCTGTGCTGTGGTCTCCTGGCACCCCCAGATCTTCGAACAGCAAATTGGTTGAGATCCGTGCCGACTCGTAGATCACTGGGAGGCCGCTGCCTGGATGTGTGCCTCCACCTGCCAGGTAGACACCATCGAGACCCTCAAAACGGTTTCCGGGTCGCTTGTGGAGCATCTGGTCCATAGAGTGGGCCAGGTTGAAGACGGCTCCTTGATGTACCTCGTATTTAGACTCCCAGTCCGCGGGTGTGATCATGCGCTCGGTACGGATTCGACTGCGCAGATCGCGGATACCAAAGGCCTCCAGCCGATCGAGGATAAGCTCTCGATAGCGGGGGCCTTCTGCGTCCCAGTTAATTTGTCCGACCTGATTGGTGACCGGAACCAGTACGTACAGGGTGCTGTGTCCAGCCGGCGCCTGGCCCGGATCGGTGATGCAGGCATTCTGGATGTAGAAGGGGGGATTCTCGTGCAGCTCATGCCTTGGCTCGATGGCTTCGAGTGCCTCGGTATAGGTCTCAGGAATGTAGATGGTGTGATGGGGTAATTGCTCTTCGAGTCCTTCCACGCCGAGGTAGAGCATGAAGGTCGAGCAGGAGTAGCGCGCTTTCTCTACCTTGCGGTCGTTCCAACGCTTCCTTAGATGGTCGGGAATGAGCTTGGGAACGACCCGCGCGAAGTCGCCATTGATAACGACCGCATCGTACTCATGCCTGCCTTGCTCCGTGTTCACCGCCGTTACTTTGCGCCCATCAAACTCAAGGCCGGTCACGGGCGTACTGAAGTGGAACTTGGCTCCCTGCTGCTCGGCGACGTTCTGCATTGCTTCACTGACCCGCCCGATACCGCCCATCGGATGATGCACGCCGTATTCGTATTCCAGAAAGGCAAGAATCGTAAACAGGCTCGGGCACTGGTAGGGAGACATCCCAAGGTACTTTGACTGAAAGCTGAACGCGATCCGGACCAGCGGATCTGAGAAGTACTTTTTAAGCTCGCTGTCTACGCTCCAGGGGCGCAGATGAGGGATGGCGCGCAGTACATCGGCGGCGAACAGGGAAGTGATTCCTGGGAAGGCTCGCTCAAGGATCGGGCGAGCACGTTCCAGTTTGCGTCGGTTGTCATCGAGGAAGCGGGCGAAGCCTGATTCCTGCCCAGGAGCGATCTTGGCGATCTGGCGCTCCATGTCGTCTATATCTGGAGTGGCGTCGATCCTACCGCGTCCTTCAAAGTCGAGTCGGTACTGGGGGCTGATCTGAGTCAGCTCGACCTCGTCCCTGAGGGATCGTCCACATGCTTCGAAAAGCTCTTCAAGGACCCGGGGGTAGAGGAAGAAGGTCGGGCCCAGGTCAAAGCGAAAGCCGTCTTGCTCCCAGGTCTTGCTGCGGCCACCAACCTGAGGGGCCGCTTCATAGACATCGACGTTTAAGCCACGGGATGAAAGCAGCATGGCAGAGGCCAGTCCGCCGGGACCAGAGCCAATGACGGCAACTTTGAGAGACATTCGGTGCTCCTATTTTGACTGCTCGATTTTGGGCGTTATAGTCGCTTTTAGCTTATAAAAAAAGACAGAATCGACTATTATGAGGCTTCTGGGATACAGATACATGGGATGGGCCTCAACTGCCAGAGAACTTGTGCTTATTCCGGTGATTAGAGGGCAGAGGTAAGCAGTGACTAGTGACCTTTACCGAGAGCTGGAGCCAGGCGTGTGTCGCTGGAGTGTTCTGAACTCGACTCGGCGTTTTGAGATCCGCGCTGTTGAAGGGGGGCTGTGATGAGCAGAATTCCTGCTGAGCGAGTCCGTCAGGTGCGTTCGGGCCCGGTTCGGCACGAAGGTAGTTACGTTCTGTATTGGATGATTGGATCACGACGGCTCAATCACAACTACGCGCTGCAGCGGGCGCTTCGTTGGTCCCGTCAACTGGGCAAGCCGCTGTTGATCTTTGAGCCTATTTCTATTGGCTTTGCCTGGTCGTCAGAGCGCTTTGTCAGCTTTGCTGTTGACGGTATGCGGGAGAAGCGCCGGCGACTTGAGAACTCTGGGGTTTCTTATCTGCCCTGGATCGAGACCAAGAGGAATCTGTCCAGGGGTTTGCTGAGTCGTCTGGCAGCAAAGGCATGCTGCGTGGTGACCGATGATTCCTGCGTCTTTGATCTGAGAGGCCTGGTAGAGCGGGCTTCGCTGCACTTCACAGGTCGCTTCGAGGCGGTGGAATCAGACACGCTGATACCTACCGCCGAGCAGGATCGGATCTTTAAGACTGCAGCTTCATTTCGGCGCTGGATTCATCGCAGAGGAGCCGCGGCTCTCTGTGAGGGGCCGGATGCCAGCCCGCTGACCTCCTATTCTTTGGGGCCCGCTGCGGTAGACCGTGCCGCCCTTGAGCCCTGGGCCTTCCGTAAAAGTGATGCGATCCTTGATGGCAGGATTCCCCTCGACAGTCTCGCTATTGACACCTGGGTCAGCCCTTGTGTTGAAACTCCTGGCGGTTCTCTCGCGGCAGAGGAGCGACTACAGAGCTTCATTGGTGGCTCCCTGAATCGGTACAGTCGCGGTAAGAATCACCCTGATGTAGATCATGGCTCTCGCTTGGCGCCTTACCTGCATTGGGGCTTTATCAGCCCTCATGCGGTTCTCAAGGCTGTACTGCAGCACGAGGATTGGTCCCCTGATCGCGTGAACCCCGAGCGACTGGCACGGCGTGAGGGTTGGTGGGGCCTATCTCCTGGGGCTGAGAGCTTTCTGGACCAGCTGGTGACCTGGAGAGAGTTGGGCTGGAATGGCGCCCGGCATGATCCAGACTTTGGTTCCTGGGCCGGGATCCCGCAATGGGCGCGCAGTACGCTTGAGCATCATGTGAAGGATGAACGAGAGGCTCTCTACAGCTGTGGTGTCTTGGAAGAGGCGAAGACCGACGATCCCATCTGGAATGCGGCGCAGACCCAGTTGCGCAGAACCGGGCGAGTTCACAGCTATTTACGGATGTATTGGGGCAAGAGGGTACTGAGTTGGACTTCGGATCCTGAGGTCGCTTTCGACACCCTCATTCACATCAACAATAAGTTCTCCCTCGACGGTCGGGACCCGAACTCAACCACCGGCATCTCCTGGATTTTCGGCCGCTACGATCGGGCCTGGGGACCCGAGCGGCCGGTATTTGGCAAGGTTCGTTTTATGAGCGCGGCCAATACCCGTCGCAAGCTCCGTCTCAATGCGTATCTGGAGCAGTACACATCTCCCCATGGGGTGCGGGCCTCATAGCCTTGGCGGCTTGATTCCTTTGGGCAAACTCTACCGGGTGACTTTATGGAAACACTTGACCTGAGACCTTGGATGATAGGAATTGCGGTGTTTGCGCTACTGATTCTGGCGGTGAGTTGGCGGGCTGCGCGCGCCGCAGATGTTGAACATGCCCCCTATCAGGTAGTCGACCGCTTTGCTGATTTTGAGGTCAGGGATTACCCCGCGACCATCGAGGCCCGAACCCTTGTGAACAATGACTCAAGACGTTCGCTCTCGTCCGGTTTTCGTCGTCTTGCTGGCTACATCTTTGGTGGGAATCAGCGCAATCAATCCATCGCTATGACTGCCCCCGTTACCAGTGCCCCGACAGCAACCGGTTGGCGGATGAGTTTTGTTATGCCCGCCTCTTTCTCCCTGAACTCGCTTCCTGAGCCCATCGATGGCGAGGTTGAACTCGTAGAGCGGCCTGCTCGAAAAATGGCAGCTATCGTGTTCTCTGGATGGGCCACATCGACGGTTGCCCGGCGGATGGAGGCTCGGCTGCTGGCGCTGCTCAACGAAGCCGGATTGGAAGCGGCGGGCGAGCCTGTTCTGGCCCAATACGATCCGCCGATGCAGCTCCCGTTCTTACGGCGCAACGAGGTCCTGGTTCCGCTGCGAGGGCTTCCTGTTCCCACTGTCGCAGGGCCTGCCAACTAGCCTTTGGGCTGAGCTTTGCAGCAGGGCCCAGGGAACCCGTGACTGTGGCGCTCGAGGCCAGAGGCCTCAAGGTTGTAGCTGTGCAGGGCTCGATGGACGACAGGCCTCAGGGCTTTCGCAGCGACCGGTAAGTTTTAGGCGATTGGCTGCGAACCAATCGTAGAGCACATTCAGAGCGCCGGCGATTCCCGGCAGTCGGCTCAGGGATACGGCGGCTCCAAACCCTACGCTGGTGTAGAGCTGGCGAAAAACCTCCACTCCTTCTAGCCACTCTCCGCTGGGAAGCCGTCCATGAATCCGCGCCATAAGCGTCGCCTGGCTCACGCCCAGTTCCTCGGCCAGGAAGCTCGGTGACGAGATGTCTGTGAAGCGGATTTTGCGCTGCTTGCTGTCGAGTCGTTGCAGCATGCGGATCTCTCGGAGGCACAGTGGGCAGTCGCCGTCGAAGAAGACCTCAAGGTCCCAATCAGCGGATTGGTTACTTGCCGATATCCGCGTGGCAGCCAATTTCACAGCTCCAGCGCTTCGCTGTTGGGTGACAGGTACAGGTACGACTGCTTGAGCAGCCAGGCGCAATGGTGCTCAGTTCCGATCCTGCGGATCAGGTTGAGGGGTACTTTGCGGGTGATGCGGCCAAGTCGATAGCTCTCGATGATCTGGGCCACAGAGCGTCTTCCTTCGTCGCTCACGCGGCGCTTGAAGAAGCCCGCCAGATGATTCAAAGCGTTGGCGTGCTTGCCCCTGCTGCTGGGCACTTGCAGCGCTTCCATGAAGAGTATCGGATAGTTGTCGGCGACTTCCTTGCAGGAGGCCGGCCCTTTAGCGACCAGGGCCCCAAGGACCTTGAGTGTGGCTGGGCAGTGAGCGAGCAATAAGGTCTTTTCGCGGCTGTGGAAGTCGATCAGCTGCGACCAGGTCCACTTAGATTCAAACAGGTTGCGAAGTCTCGCTTTGGCCAATACCCGGGTGACAAAGAGTTCCCGTAGTTCTGGGTCTTGTATGCGGTCCATTGCTTCGATGGGTAGCAGCGGAAGCCTCTTCATGACCGTCGCGGCGAACCGGTCCGTTGCTGCGGGCGCGGAACCGCTCTGCACCTCGCCGCTTCCTGATTGATGGGAGGGGGCGCTGAGTGTACCGGTGGGTAGGAGAATGCCGTCGAGATCCCGGGCTTGATCGGAGTCCAGCCAGATCTCAGTCCATCGCTGTAATGGCTCGCCCAATGGGGTAGTCATGCGATTGTCGAACAGCTTTATGGTTTGTGCTGGATCAAGGGGGCACGAGCCCGGTGGCCGGGTACTGAGGATCTGCTTCAGCTCTAGACCGATGGGGATCAGCTCGAACAGCTCTGTGAGTCTATGGGCAGTCCAGTCTCCCTGGCTGGCGTCACTATGAGCTAGCCCTGGTTCGCTCAGCAGAGAGGAGGGGACTGCAACTCTTGCCTGGGACATCTAGATTGCCAATCCTGGGCTACAGCAATTCTTCAAGCAGGAAGTGCGCTACAGCTTCTGCCTCTGCCGTGCTGAGCTGGACAGGGTCCATTGAGCCGCTCCCGTCAACGATCGTGGCCACCACATCATCAAAGCTCAGTGTTCCTACTTGATAGCGAAGATCAGGACCCACATCGCTGCCCTCCCCGTAGGGGCCGTGACAGCCAGCGCAGGTCTCAAGCCAGAGAGCCGCGCCACTGATCGGCTCTGGTTGATCTTGCGGCTCAGACGACCCACAGCCGATGGTTATCAGCAGGGTTAGTAAGAGGCATAAGTGCGATAGTTTCAGGGCGCTACGAACAGGCATCTGGTCAGCGGCAGCGCGATATCCATGAGCGCATAGAGATAGTAGGTCCGGCCCGACTCCAGCGCAGCGGGCGCGCCTGATGCTGGGAATACCTGGGTCGCTCCCTCTGGCAGTTCTCCATATTGAACTCCACTAGGCAGGGAGGCTTGTGCAGGAGAGATGTCGAAGTGCCAGATTGTTCCTTCGGGCAGGTTACGGTTGGGCGGGACGCCGGGAGATTCGGCGTCTCCTTCAAGAATATAGAGATAGCGGATCCCACCACCGCTCCAGTTGATGAGACCATTTGCGTCAACACCATTGCCGTTGGTGCAGGCAGTGGGTTCATAGAACATCTGGTCGGCGAGAGGACCGCCGAAGGCTTGTGCTCCCTCGAAGTCAGCTGGACTTAAGCCGCGCCTTTCCAACTCCCCCTCAAGGAAGTTTCGCATTCGCTCAGGGTCGGTGGTGGGTAGGCCGATATCGGTTCGATGAAAGCCATTGTTGTCTTGAGGCTCAAAGGCGCCGAAGGCGGTGGAGTCGATCCAGCCCGCCAGAACGGCCAGACCGTCATCGTCCAAGCCGTCGGTCCACAGCCCGGCCATGCCGATGTGCCAGCCGGAAGGCCCGGTATCCGGACTGTCTTTCAGTGAATGACAGCAAACGCATGCAGTAGCTTCGATCTCTTGGGTGGCCCATGCATATTCGGTCTGGAACGACTTCTCCTGGTAGCGGGGGTCATTGGGGTCGGTACTGCTATGAGCATCGGCCACCCAATAGGGCCGCTGGGTCAGGACTGGAGCACAGTCGGCGTAGTCCGTGTAGCTGCGGCCCGCCTCAGTAGCTCCTGAGATCGCTTCCCAGGTACAGACCTGGCCATCGGGGCCCATGCCCGGAGGCTCTCCCGGCAATGGGTCCATGCAGACCTGATGGAAAGGGATGAAAGGTTCGGCAGGTCCCGGGTCGTTGATGAGCGGGTCTTCGCCGCCACAGGCAGCGGCTGGAACGTACTCTCCTCCAGCGAAGCCACAGCCCATCGAGAGACCGTTGCAGGAGTCGCCTTCTTCACCGGGGAACACAATGGTTGCGGCCTCGACCGTACCAGGGTCAACGAAGCATTCACCGAGAATCTGGTTTCTATCGCAGGCAAGACCTGGTTCGTAGGTACCGGGATCCGAGCCCGGAACCGGCGCTGCACAGTTGTCAGCGATGGCTTCGGCGGTCCAGTTGCTGCCCAGGTATTCTTTGCATTCCAGGTTCTTGCTGAAGCCGTTGATGTAGATGCAGCGGCCGATTGCCTGACTGATATTGGGGTCAAGCTCTGGGCTGTCACAGCCCGCCAGACTGAAGAGCAGTACGGCGGAAATGAGTCGTATTGGTCGATTCATGCTTTGGATATTAGGTCTCAAAGTCGTCTCAGTCAAGCTCTTAAAGGTTAGCTTGGACGCTAATTAATCGTTTTGGTCGTATTGGCAAAAACGACCGCGCGGTCGTTTTTTTTGATTAATTGACGGCAAGTAAGCTCAGACCTTTATTCAGGTCGCTGGGCTTTGGCAGCTGCTGGATCAGTGGGGATGGGGCAATGACTACTGGCAGGCTGACTAGGAGGCCGACTTGGCTACCTGGGCTCTCAGCTTCAGCGTTACCAACCGGACGAGCAACGGCTATCGGCTACGCTGGGCCAGTGCTGCGGCGCGATGCTGCTGCTCTGGGCTTTAGGCAGCCGAATCAGCTCCCGGTCCAGGGCAAGCCAGCTTCCGAGTCTGTTGGTCGCTGAAGAACCGGGCAGCAGGCTCGTCTAAGCTTGCACAGGTACCGCACAATCAGTTGCTGTGAATGGGGAATAAGTGATGCTTCGGTCCATTGTTTATGCAGTGACTCTGGCGCTTCTGACGGTGACCAGCGCTGTTGCTGGAGACGACCTTAGTCCTCTTGAGAAAGCCATTGAGCGGGATCTCATAGAAGGCTGGACAGCTCGCCCTTATGGGCTGCGCCTTAATCGCTTCTTGTCGGCTTGTGAGCAGGGCGAGCAGAGCGGCTGCAACGAGGCTGCCTGGTTGATGGAGACTTCGGGTTACAGCACGGAGCGTGCTCAGGCAGAGCGGTTGTTGAAGTCCAGGGGGAGCTGTCCTTATGAGCGCCGTGCGTTCTCTATGTGCCTGTATGCCGGACGTATGGAGCGGATGCAGCGCGCCTGCACAGCGGGCAACGCGAGCGTTTGTCGGAAGTGGGGGGATACCCTTCAGTTGCTGCGGCCGAAGGATTTCGCCGCCGCCCTGAACGCCTTTGCTCAGGCCTGCAAGCTGGGTGATGGCGCCGCCTGTCGGAGTGGGGCGGTGCTGGCTCAGCATGATCCGTCTCTGCCGGGTGCTGATGAGACCGGGCTCCGCCAGCGGGGCTGTGAGCTGGGAGAAGCGAGTGAGTGCTGGATGGTTGCCAAGTGGCACGCTGAAGGTAGTCATGGCTATGAGCGCGATCACGGCAAGTACAAGGAGCTGATGGTGCAGGTTGAGCGCCTGGAGCAGGAGCAGAAGAAGCGCTGGACTCGAGTGCGCACTGAGATACAGAAAGATGCCTTTGCTCGCCTTGAGACTGCCCGTGCGGCTTGGCGAGAGACCCGGCAGCAGCAAGGACCCGATTATTGCATTCAGCACGCGACCGGGCGTCGGGCCTGGGTGGTGGGAAGTGTCGCGGATGGCGCAGTTCGTGATTGGGAGGCCTGTCGCTTCAACGATGGTGTGACGACCTGTCAGCCCCAGGGCGGACCTGCCCCGCAGACCATGGAGCAGCTGTTTGATGCTTGCAGCAGCATCCTTGAGGCCTCACCGGTGAAGTTCGAGTTTGGCTTTCATGCTCGGCGGGATGGAGCATTGCTCAGCTGCTACACCCATGCAGAGGACTGCTCCAATGACTGTGGCGAGGCGCTGTCGGTTTCCAGGGCCGAACCTGGTCGCTGTCCTTAGCTAAGGGCCGGCTGCGGTTGCAGCTCTGCGTGGTGGCGGGGCCCGGAAAGCATCGAGCCCGGTGGTCGACTGGCGACCACCGGGCTCGATTTTAACGCCTCCTATTGTGGCTTCAGGGGGCGATTTCGTAGATGTAGACGGCGTCGTTTTCGTAGCCGGTCATCAGCAGCTCTTCGTCGCCGTCGCCGTCGAGGTCGGCGAACGTGACTCCGCCGGCCTGTCCCAGCGACTCTTCGAGGACGTGCTCAGTAAAGCCGCCTTCAGTCTGCTCGTAGACCAGGACTCGCTCATCGCCGTCGCCACTGACCACCAGGTCAATGTCTCCGTCGAGGTCGAGATCGCCGGTGCCAATAACTCCGGGGGCCAGGGAGCCGCGACCCGGGCGGGCCAGGATTTCACCGGAAATCTTGGTGCGCTTCCAGGGTTCGGTGACCGTGGCAGGGACCTCGTATAGGAAGACACCAGCCTCAGGGTCGTCGGCATTTTCTTCGGGGTTGGTGTGGTTGCTGCCGATGGCGTAGGTCTTGCCATCGCCCATGAGGTCCGGGACCAGCGCCATGTCGATGGCACCACCGACCTCATCGTCAATCACGTGATAGGTCCACTCACCCGGGTCTGAGAGCCCTTCCGGAGCGCGTACCTGCTCGAACCAGCCGAAGGAGTTTCCTGGCAGGAAATACTGGGCACCGTAAATGTCCATGTCGCCGTCGCCGTCGACGTCACCCAAACGCGGCTTGGTTCCAAGACCCTCGCCGATGGTGTGCCACTCTGCTGCGAAGGGGCCGCCTTCGGTCAGGCCGGGCCACCAGCGCACTTCAGCCAGGCCGGGCGCGCTCTTGGTCTCGAAGCGCTCGCCAACACTGATGAGGTCCTCGATGCCATCGCCATTGAGGTCACTGAGCAGGGCGGTGTGGAAGAACAATTCCTGTTCAGCGGGCAGCACATCGTGGCGCACCCAGCCATTCTCGGTCTGCTCGTACCAGAGGATGCCTCCGCAGGAGCTGAGTCCGGGAACGATCTCGCAGAGGAACCAGCCGGTGGGAACAATTGCATCCAGATCCCCGTCACCGTCGAGATCTGTGAGCGTGCTGCGGCTGGGGAAGATAAGGTCATCTTCTTGGGTAATGATTGGGCTGCGGTTCCATTGACCGAGATCGCTGGCGCGGCTGTAGAGCACAACCTCGCCGCGGGGTACCTGAAAGGGAGAGCCTGCTCGGCCGTAGCGGCTCACCACAAGGTCGGCTCGACCATTGCCGCGGACATCCGCAACCTGGACCCAGGCAGCACCGCATGCACCGCTGTCAACGGTGTAGCGATTCAGCTTGAAGGGGCCAGCTTGAACGGCGGCCACTTCGCCGGCGCCCGGGCCGGGGCCCATTGACTGAGTCACGAAGGTTTCACATGGCGGCTTACAGCCCACTGCGGTGGAGATGATGGCGATGAGCACAACGATTCGAGACAGCTGCATGATGATTCAGTCCTTAAGTTATGGCGAGCTTATCGGTCGAGACTGGGCCTCCTCTGCGCTCAGTCGGCGGCTATATATCAACCAGTTGGTATATTGTGAAGTGAAAATGATCGATTGCGCTCAACACCCTTCTTTGGCCGGCTCATTTAGGGGATCTGTGTTGCTTGGGCGTCTTTGCCGAAAATCTTGATGGGCAGCGGTCAGTAGCGCCCCTGTGGCACAGTTTTGTTTGCAGTGCTGCACTCAAGGTCGATAATGGCCCGGTCGCTTCATGGCATCGGCCTTTCAAAGGGGTGCCCACTTGCGAAAGGGTGATGAGATGTCTGAGAGCACTTCTTACTTATTGGCGTTTAGCCTTTCATGCCTCCTCTTGGGCGGGTCTGGTTGTGCTGAGCCAGGCACTCCAATAGCTGAGGCGCGGTCCGCATATTTCGCTACGGTTGACGGCAGCGATGAAGATTGTGCTGACTGGCTTGATTGGTGCCTGAGTGAGGGCTATCCGCAAGAGGCCTGCGAGGAGCGTAATGAGTACTGCGTTGAGGGCCGTTGGGCCGGGGGAGAGCGCGGTGATGACGAGTCCGATGCCTGCGGTGAAGCAGCTCGAGCCGCTGAACGCGCTTGTCTGGCC
>DJIF01000039.1 GCA_002433485.1 Deltaproteobacteria bacterium UBA6601 | reverse complement strand
GACCCTCCGCATCGACGGCGAGACCGGGCTCATCACCGGTGCAGGGGGCAGCTGTCCAAGCGGTATGACTCAGCGCAGTGATTTCTGCATCGAAAACACCGAGCGCGGCTATACCAACTGGTATGACGCCATTAATACCTGCTTCAACCAGGGTCGGCGGCTGTGCTCGACCATGGAGTGGATGATGGCCTGCCGCAACACCAGCGGCACCAGCATCAGCCAGATGACCGGTAACTGGGAGTGGACCTCTAACGTGACCCGGGGGCCTCACGAGCATGCCCATCGTATGCATGATTGCGGTAATTCGGACCATTCCAGTTGGGGCAGCAATAATCACTATCGCTGCTGCAAGAGCCTTTAGCTCATCGGCTGGCGGGGCCCAGCGGCCCTGGCCGGAGCGTCGAGCCAGATCGCTATGGCCCCTGAATCAGTAGCCCCAGGGCAGTGAAGCGCTGCACCGCGGCCTCGAGCACAGTGTCGGCGACCTGGTGCCGAGCGGCGATGGTCGCGGGACGCTGCTGTGAGGTGAGCAGCTCGGCTAGGAAGGGAGTCAGGGCTCCTTGCACGTAGCGGCCGCTGAGCGCTGCAAACAGGCTATGCGGCTGGTGACCGGAGACCGCAAACCAGCCCGCAGGCACCCGGCGCAGCGGATCACCAACCAAGAAGGCCGGCTTGGGGTTAAGAGCCAGGGCCTTGCACATGCCAGCAAGGAATTCCTGCTCTCGCTGGGCTGCCGTGCCAATGGCTTGGTTCTCAAAGAACCGGAAACAGGCTTCTTCAAGGCTTAGGCCCAGGCCTGCATGGGGTATCTCCCGATAGCTGTCAAAGGCTTTGGACTCCATGAAGCGGTCCAGGAACAGGGTCAGGTCCTCATCGTCGAAGCGCTGTTGCCAGGCCTGGAGCGTGATCGGGTAGGCGGCACGAATGCCGCCGCTGCCACGATGCTTGCGTTCCAGCAGGCTCCTGCGCACCGATAGGGCGGTCTCGACCAGTTGTGACCGGTCAAGCTGTTGCAGCGCAGCGAGGTCTTCTTCCTTGAGCTCAAGCTCCTGGTAGCGCCCCTCGAGAAAGGCCTGCCGGTAGCTCGCATGATGCAGCAGCCGGTCGGTGGCCTGATCCAGGCTGATCATTGCAGTCGCCACCGTTCAGCGACCGCACGCAGTCGTTCAAAGCCCGGGTACGATTGGTCCACCAGCTTACCGCGGCTGTCAAACTTGGGATCTTCGTAGGTGATCGCCTTGAGATTGGGGCAGAGCGGGAGCAGCCGCTCCAGCAGTACCAGTTGCTCGTTCATCAGGATGCCGTGGTGGTAGTCCAAGAAGCGGTCACCTGACGTCTCGCAGCCAGACAGGTGGATCTCAAAGCAGTGCTCAGTGGGCAGCAGCTCAAGCTCGCCGTAGAGATCTTCGCCGCGTCTGCCGCGCAGCCATTGGTAGGAGAGTAGGTGTCCAATGTCGAGGGTGGCAGGTGAGCCGCTTTGCTGGATCACTTCACGGAAGAAGTCGTAACCATGCCAGTCGCCGATGACAAAGCTGGTGCCATCGGAGAAGCCCGGAAATTCCACCAGCAGCGGGGCAGCCAGCCGCGCTTGAACCTCGGTGCAGTTGCGCACCGCCGCTGCTAGGCCCGCGTCGGTCAGGTAGGGCGGTAGCGGATAGGGCAGCGAGCGGCCATGGATGGACCACAGGCCCAGGTCCTCGTTTACCCACTTAAAGTCATAGCGTTCGATGAGGTCGTTGGTGAAGTCGATGATGCTGTCGCGCTTGTAAGGCTCCAGCGCACCCAGATTGAAGCTGGTCTGGTGGAGTCCTCGCACCGGGAAGTCCGGAGCCCGCTCGAACAGGTCGTCGTAGACAGCGAAGTATTCACTGGCGTCCAGTTGGTTGCGGCCGCGGGGCTGCCAGGAGATGAACCAGTAGTTGAAGTCCGGTTGATGAAGATCGAGAAAGTTGAGCACTTTGGCCGCGATCTGATCTCCCGTTTCCTGGGAGAAACCGAAGCCGATGGGCGCGCCCCAGGGCAGGTCAAGACCCACCCCCAGGCCCATGGGCGCATCGATTTCCGGGAGTCGTGGCGGCGAGGGATTCAGAGTTCTTCAGCCTCCGCGATTATGGTAGCCAGAGCTGTGGCGCGCTGGCAGTTGATCTCTTCTGCCCGTTCGATGTCTTCGGCGCAGGGAAGGTTGTAGCAGTAGGGGTTGTTCTGGGGGACCTCTTCTACGAGACCGAAGACCTCGACGATGTCCAGTCCGTCCAGGGCGGCCAGGTTCTCGTCAATGACCTCCACCGAGCACACTTCGCTGTTCAGGGTCACGCTGGCAGCTTCGGCGGCGATGTTGACCAGCTCTTGCAGTCGCAGCGCCTGGCGGGCGTCCTCCTCGGCGATCTCATGTTCGAACTCAGGGCAGGGTCCGTAGCAGTTCATGGCGCCTTCGGGGTAGTTGCGTACCAACTCACCCACGTGAACGATATTGAGCTGCTCTAACAACTCAAGTTCGTGGGCTACGTTGGGTCCCTTATCGAGCCCACGACTGGCAAGAGCCTCTGTTTGAGGCCCGGGATTCGAACTGTTGACAGCTTCCATTGGTCCGGCGCTTCCACAGCCGGTCAATAGGCCGAGAGTTGCGACGGCGACGGTCTTCTTTGAGTTCATGAGAGCCTCCTGACTGTTGGATTCCTGGTCAGATTAAGCAGTGATTTGAGTAAAGAGAATCGATAAGTTTTTAACTCAATTAAATTGCTTTGATTTACAAATAAACAGTGCCGCTTTGTCCTGGTTAGGGCTGGCCCCGGTGCTCCTAACGGTGCTCTCGGTAGTCAGAACCCGCTCCGCTAAGCGGTCTGCGCCGGACCAGTAGCAGCAAGAACAGCAGGCTGATTAGTGAGAATTGAGAGCCGGAAGCGCCGGTCTCACACCCACACTGGGGATTGTCGACACCGCCAGCGCCGATCTGACCGGGGTCGGCGCTGTCATCCCCGTCGTCATCGTCCGCGGCGGAGTCGTCGTCATCCCCGTCG
>DJIF01000057.1 GCA_002433485.1 Deltaproteobacteria bacterium UBA6601 | reverse complement strand
ACCGGCAAGGCTGTCGTCATCGTCGCCTGGGGCGCTGTCGTCATTGTCACCGGCAAGGCTGTCGTCGTCGTCACTTCTGGGATCGATGGTCTGAAAGCCGGTCGCACAGGAGCAGAACAGGCTCAGCGACAGCAGGCTGAGCACAATGCTGATGGGCAATCTGAGGGCGGTCATGGTCGGTCTAGAAGCGGTAACGGGCGCCGACACCTAGGTTGAAATAGGCGCGGGTGGGACTCCAGGTCTCGTTGACGTATTGCTGGATGTCGGCAATGCCGTCCTGCTCCAGATCGCCACTGATGCTGACGCCAACCCGCACCGACGCGCTCAGGGCGAAGTTTCTTGACAGCTCGAACTCGCAGCCCCCTTTGGCCTGGACGGTGAAGGCAAAGAGCGGAGTACGTGCGACGACCTCATTACCTGCTACTTCTACTTTCTGAGCGTAGACGACGGTTCCCAGGTCGCCGCCGACAAAGGGCTTGAAGACCGGGTGTGGAGACATCCGATACGAAGCCCCGATCTGGAAGTTAGGAAGCACTCTTGCAGCTAGGCGCTGATTTTCTTCTTCGCGAAGCCACAGCATCCAGGCCTCTACACTCAGGTCCAAGCTGACGCTGGGAATGACGTAGATGTTTCCTTCCGCTCCCAGTCTGAGGAAGCTGACATAGTAGTTGTTGTAGCCGATATAGCCTCCGACAGCCCCGCCAGGCCGTTTGTTGCCGCGAGCTTTTGCCGACCCCTGGCTTCGTGATCTGCTCAGGTCTGAGCGGTTGGAGCCGTAGCCGGTGCCGCGGAACTTGTTGGAGCTCTCGCGCGGCCGGTCTCGCTTCTTGTCACTGCGCTCTGTGCGGCGGTCGTCAAGGTCGAACTCGTCCTTATCGTTACGGTCCAGGGTCAGGTCATCCTCGAAGTTGTCGTAGTCGGGCTCCCGCCGGTCCTTGTAGTCCCGGTCATAGTCCTGTCTGCGCCTGGAGCTGGTTGGCTGGTCATCTCTGCGTGAGAGCCGCGGTGGATAGTCCTGCTCTTCTTCATCCTCGTCGGCTTCGATGAGGATGATCCCTTCATCTTCTTCGTCTTCTTCATCATCGGTCTCAAAGACGATTACTCCAGCGTCCAGTACCAGCTCGTCTTCTTCTTCCTCTTGTTCGTAGCGGTCCCAGCTCGCCTCACGCTGGTCATCTCGCTCGTCGCGGCGCCTGCGTTCGTCATAGTCGCGCTGTTCATTGAAGCGGGCTCGCTCCCGCCGCCGCTCGTCTTCGGCCCGGTCCAACTCATCCTGCTCTCGCTGGCGGCGTTCTCTGTCCTTTTGCCGGTCTCTCTCTCGGCGGTCAGCTTCGGCCTGCTGCCTGCGCCGATCTTCGCGCCTGCGCTCTTCGGCTCGGAGCTGCTCGTCCGCACGGCGCTCCTGTTCAGCTCGCCGGCGCTGCTCTTCGCGCCGGCGCTGGCGCTCTTCTTCAATGCGTTGCTGTTCTTGGCGACGAAGTCGCTCTTCATCGCGGAGCTGGGCCTGCTCCCGGGCCGCCCGATCCTGGGCGCGAGCCTGACGCTCTCGGTCTTTTCGGCGCTGTTCTTCGGCAAGGGCTTCGCGGGCAGCCGCCTCGCGCTCGGAGCGGCTCCGCCGTTTCTGGTCCTGACGCTCAGCGGATAGCTCGTCCAGATCTAGATCCAGGTCGTCGATTTCGTCGAGGCCCAGCGGGTCTTCTTCAGCGGCCGGTCCGCCAGTCAGGCGTCCATGCCGATCTCGCTCCATCCACTTACGGTCATCTTCTCGGGGTTCTTCTTCTGCTTCGCCGTCGAGGGCTTCCTCACCAAAGTCCGCGCCGTCGTTGAAGAGGCTCTCCTTACGAGCGCTTTGTGGCGCTTCTTCCTCTTCTCTGACCGGTCGCCTGCCGGTTAACAGCTCAATGACCAGATCGGGGATGTTCTCAAGGAGTGAGTCGGGGCTTCGATCAAGGGTGTCACGGACCTGCCGGATCGCACTGCCTGCGCCGACCTTGTAGAGGGCAAGGACCAGGGTGTAGCGCTTGGAGCCGGCGTTGGCGACGCTGCCGGTGACCACATGATGAAAATCGTTTTCAGTACCGTATTTGTTAATGCAGGCGCTGCTCTCTCCGCAGCCGACCGCGACCTCGTCACTCTCGGCGCTCAGCACCAGGTCATAGCCGCCGCGGATATCAACTTCGGTGGAAACCAGCGATGCGATGTTGTCGGCGGCACCGTTGGGGACTCCTTTGCCGGAGCTGAAGGGCAGAATGCCAGCGCTACCAGCCAGTGCCTGAGCTGGGTTACAGGCAAGTAGGACCAGACCTGCAAGCAGGGCAGTCAGCCAGTTGGCTGTGCCTGTTCGAGATCCGGTGCGGGGTGCTCGTAAATGCATCGGGCTCCGATAGGAGAGGATCGCCTGGCCAGGAAGCGCCGATCCTCGCTGCGGCTGAGTATATTGAGGGTAGCGCTGCTCACTAAGTACAAAGATGGGAATACAGCCTCCAGGGGAGACTCTCAACTCAAGCGCAACAACTTCACAAGATCTTTCCTCTGTTTTCGTTGCCGCCCGACCTCTTGAAAGGGTCCTAATATATGCATCGTGCCCATCTCCTGACCGGATTGATTCTCGCCGGACTCATCGCCGGGGCTTTGTTCGGTCAGTTTGTGCTCTTTGATCCGGCTACGCCGATTGCTGTTGATCACTGGACCCGGATCGCCGGGGACCTGGTGCTGATTCGCCCGCTCACCCTGCTCATCGTGCCCTTGATCTTTGTGAGCGTTATCAGTGGAGTAACTTCAATAGGCTCTCCCCAGCGTCTTGGAGTGGTTGGAGGCTGCACTCTGCTCTATTACTTCGGGACCATGTTCCTGGCGGTCAGCTTGGGTACCGCACTGGTCTCTACCGTGCGGCCCGGAGATCTCCCAGCAGAGTTGAGCAGTCAGCTGAGTGCCGAGGCGAGTCGTAGTTTTGCCGCACCTGAGCAGGGGCTTGCCAGCAAGATTGAGCGCACGCGCGCGCAGCGCCAGGACCATTTGGGAGGTGCCTGGCTCAACATTCTGCGGCAACTCGTCCCCCGTAATGTGATCGATGACATGGCCAATGGTCGCAGCCTCGGGGTGATTGCTTTTGCCATCCTGCTGGGTCTGGCCCTTGCCGCCGGAGGTGAAGGGGCGCGGCCGGCTATTGAGCTGTTTTCCTCTCTCTTTACGGCCTTGATGACGTTGGTGCTGTGGGTCATCTGGCTCTGTCCCCTGGGCGTATTCTTCTTGGTTGCCTGGACCGTCGGCCGAATTGGACTGGCCGCGCTGGTGGGGCCGCTGAGCAGCTACATGTTGTTGGTAATTGCCGGCTTGGCAGTGCATGGCCTGGTAGTACTTCCGGCCATCCTTTGGTGGCTCCGTAGAGAGAACCCGTATCGGTTCATGTGGCAGATGCGTAAGGCCCTGCTCACCGCCTTTGGCACCGATTCCAGCGCCGCTACCCTGCCGGTAACCATTGAGTCGGCGCAGTCTGAGGGAGGTTGCTCGAGGCGTGCTGCCCACTTTGTACTGCCCCTTGGTGCCACCATAAATATGGACGGCACGGCCTTGTACGAGGCGGTCGCTGTGGTCTTTCTATTTCAACTGCATGGCATCGAATTGGGGACTGGTGAGCTGTTGGTTGTAGTAGTCACCGCTACCCTGGCCGCAGTGGGCGCCGCCGGTATCCCTTCAGCCGGACTGGTGACCATGGTGATTGTCATTACAGCAGTGAATGCTTCTCTTGCAGGCCGCGGCATTGCCGCGCTTCCGGTGAGCGCCATTGGGGTAATCATAGGTGTGGATCGAATTCTTGATATGTGTCGAACGGTTGTGAATGTGTGGGGAGATGCAGTTGGAGCCAAGCTCATCTCGCCGCTGGTCCCTGACCCAGCTGAGAGAATCCCTGCTGCTGGGCTTTCGAGCGCTGCTGAATCAAGCTAGCTTCCTGCCGTGCGCATTCTGCTTGCGACCGGAGCTTTTCCGCCGGACACCGTCACGGGTATGGCTACCCTTGCTCGCCAGCTCTGGGAAAGGCTGCGCCATGAGCATGAGCTGCGTCTGGTGAGCGGCTGGCGTAATGATCCATCGCTGTTGCCTCGTGGCGCCCGGGCTGTCGCCCTGCGGGCCGAGCGGCCAATTCGGTCAAGTGCAGCTCTGGATTTTGCGGTTCGCCGCACGGCGCTTTCATTCCGACCGGATCTGGTGATCGCTCAGGGTCTGGAGATTCCTACCGATTTGGCCCCGACCATCTCTCTGCTTGCTGATCCGTTCTCGGGAGGAAATCGCTGGGGGAGGGTCCGAACCCTGCGCAATTCAGCTATTAAAGCGCGCATCGGCAGCGCTGCCCTCGCTGTGGTGCCCAGCAAGTCAGCCAGGGCTCGCCTTATGGAGCGGGGTCTTCCTGGTGAGGCGCTGCATGTTGCCTGGCCAGGGGTTGATACGGTTCAGTTTCAGCCCGATTCCGAGGTGACGGGACTACCTGGCCCTGCTGAAGGTCCGATCCGCCTGCTCTACGCCGCCCGGATCATCCCAGGCAAGGGCCAGCATGTTGCCATTGAGGCGGTAAAAGGGCTGCCTTCGCGTTTGCAGGATCGGATTCAGCTCGATCTGGTGGGCCCGGTGCTTGATGAGGGCTACTTCAGCTCGCTTCGGCGGCGGGCACAGGGGGCCAGGGTTACCTTTCATCCGCAAGTCGAGGACCTCGGACCTTGGTATCGCCGCTCACACATAGTCTTGTTCCCCACCACCCAGCAGGAGGTCTTTGGTTACTCTGCGGTGGATGGCATGGCCTGCGGTAAGCCGGTGATCTACAGCAACTGTGGAGCGCTTCCGGAGGTTACAGCCGGAGTTGGCGTTCCGGTAGCTCCCGGTGATGTGGGTTCCCTGGTTAAGGGCCTGCGATCCCTGCTGAATGATCCTGAGCGGTGCGTTGAGCTGGGTGCAGCGGGCCGCAAGCTGGTTCTTGAGCGTTATTCGTGGGATGTGGCGATCGAACGCTATCGGGACTTGATTAGCTCGCTGTTTGCTTGAGCCTGCCCTACACCGAGCGGTTGAGCTTCGCAAAGACCAGGACCCGGCGCCATTATGGGCCTGTAGATCCGTTACTCAGGGACGCCCATCCGCTTGAGGTTTTCGCGAATCGTTGCCGGTGCACGGCAGGGTCGTCCCTGCTGGTCGACGAAGGCGAGTACCATCTCGGTGGTGACCAGCAGCTCACCTCCCCGGCGAATGGCGTAGCTTAGCTGGACCCTGCTGGCGCCGGCGTTGCGACAGCCCTGCTCTACCGTCAGCTGGTCGAGGAAGCGCCCACTGCTCTTGAAGCGGGTATCGATGGAGGCGACGATGAGGCCAAGTTGGGTGTCTACCAGCCCACCGGGCCGCATTCCCAGCTCCCCCAACAGGGCAACTCGGGCGCGCTCCATGTAGATCAAGTAGCGAGTGTGGTGGACGATACCGTACTGGTCGACCTCATCGAACTGCACGGTGACCGGGTAGCGATGCAGCCAGCCCTCAGCTCGGAGCGGCTCAGAAGACAAAGGCGAACCTGCCTTGCACGGTGAAGACGTTGTTGAGCCGGTTTGTGATTTCGTCGTATTGCTGTTCGTTGTAGGGCAGGTAGCCGACCGCCTGGGCCGGGTCCTGGTACTGAGTAGTCCTTCCCAGACGTTCGCCAGCGCGCATGAAGCCACCCTCGATGCCTACCAGGATGTGCTCGTTGAGCCACTTCATGTGAATACCAAAGTCGATCTCGGTCCCCAGCAGCTTGGACTCTGTGATGTTGCCGGCCGATTCGTCACGAAGGTAGGGGATGATGGCGCCATCGACTTCGTTGGCCCAGGCCATCAGGAAGCCGAGGCGGAACTCCCAGATGTCACCTGGGCGGAACTTGAAGCGCGGGTTGATGTAGGTGGAGTTGTAGACGCCTCCCTGGCTCCAGAGGCCCTGGGTGTCTTCATCGCCGACGAACTTTTCGATGGTGCGCTGGGCGAGGAGCTGCTCATAGAGGATAAGACCGACGTTGAAGTCGGAGTGGAGCGGGCGGCCGGTGAAGTTTTCGTCAAGGATGCTGTCGTCACCGCTGGCGTAACCCACCTCAAACAGGCCGGTAAAGATCGGGTTTTCGTAACCGGCACGGGCTACAAAGCCTGTGATACCGGCAGTAGTGGTCTTGTCGAAGTCCGGAGCGATCGCCTCGGTGGAGCCGAAGATGTGATACCACTCCGCTTCGACAAAGGCGCCGCGCATGGCCCAGCGCACGTAGATGTCCGGAATCCACACATTGCTCTCGGTGGTGTTCTGCCAGCGGTTGATCCAGTAGGTGCCTACTGTGAGGTCCATCAGCTCGCGGCCAACCTGCCAGTCTTCGCGCTTGAACATCAGCACGTAGATCATCTCGTGAACATCGTCGCCGCTGTCCGACAGCCAGATGGGAGACTGGCGGATTCCCGCAGTCCCCTCGGCATTTTCGTCGGAGATGCTTTCGTCGCCGGTGATCTGTCGTCGAAAGGGCACCGCACCGGAGTTGACCAGCTTGTCGTAGCCAACCGCGGTGATGATCCCGGGGTCATCGGCCGCGTCGGGCATCTCCTTGCCGGTGGCAATTGCGTGGATGCCCTTGATCAGTGTCACCGGGCGGGTGGCAAAGATGATTCGGTCGAAGACGTTGCCCTCATAGGCATCGCCGAAGTCGTTACGGAACTCGTCCCCATCGTTGGCCAGAATGCCGAGTCCCCAGTGGCTTGGCTGACGGCCGATTCGTAGCAAGCCAAAGGCAGTCTGCCACTCGGCCCACAGTCGCTTTACCTGGATGCTGTCAGCGATGTTGCCATTAATCTGGGTATTGCTTGGATTGTTGGCGAACAATGGGGTTGCGGCCAGATTCTCGTTGTCGCCCCAGACCACGTTGTCGAATACATCAATGGTCGCCTGGACGGTGATGCCACGCATCTTGAGCCGGGGCTCGAAGCGGCCGCGCTGCACCAACCATGAGCTACGCTGTGGAGCATGAATGGCCTTGCGGCACTGGGCCGGAAAGCTTCGGCAGTAGCTGTCGACCAGCTGGCTGGTGGTCGAACTGGGGAATTGGGTTCTGAACTGGTCGGCGAATTCTGCGGGAATGTCGGTGTTGGCATCTTGCAGATAGTAGAGCGGCACATCTCTGGCGCCGTCCTTGGGAAACTCGCGATCAAACAGGTTGCCGAACAGGTGCGCGCGCACCCGGTAGTAGCCGTCCAGTTCAAAAGTAAGCTCTGGCCCACCAGCCGCCGCCGTCGCAGGCAGGATGCTGGCGAAGAGCAGCAGCGTGCCGATCAGAGTGCGCATTCCCTGGGCCAGCTCAGCTGTCGGTGACGGGAGTGAGGCAGGCGTCCGGGTAGGGCTTCAACTCAACGTTGGCAATGTTCACTGAGTCCGGCTGAACGTAGAGGGTGGAAGTGGCCAGCAGGCAGAGGGCCTCATTCTCATCGTTCCAGATGATGGCTCCCGTATCGGTAGTCTCGCAGTGCTCCTCGTTCTGGGGAATGCCCCAGGTAATCAGTGCGTAGCTCTGCCCGGGGGGCACGTTCATGGCCCCAAACAGGCCGTCTTCGCTGATGTGGGTCTGGTCTCCGTCTGGGTCCTCATCGAGGAAATAGCGCATTTCGTAGCCTCCAGCCGGTGGGGTGACGGTGCCGGTGGCCCAATCAATGGTGCCGACCGAGGCCTCGCCGTTGGCGATGGGCTCGCCAGCGCAGTCGGTCATTCGTCCGGCGGCGATGGCTTTGCCGGGCTCGGGCTCAATGCCGACGGTCAGGGGCAGCAGTTGGTAGGTGGAGTAAGCCACTGAGTTGAAGGTCTGGCTGAATGGAGCGTCACCAGAGACGATGATTCCGCTCTGGTAGGTCTGGTAGGTCTCCTGTGGCTCAAACTCGGTCCACACCCGCGCTGCGAAGGGCACACAGGCAGAGACCAGGCCCTCGGGTACGGTGAAGGTGCCGTCCGCCTGGCTGAAGGGCTCGTCTAGTTCCCAGTCGGGGGTACCAGAGGACGGGTCATTGTTGGACCAGATCTGTACCCGCGCGGCGGCTACTGGGATGTCGTCCTGGAAGTCTTCTACCAGGCCGTTTAAAGCCCCTGTAGCACCGGGGCTGGGGCTCAGTCCGTCGGCGTTCTTGCAGGTCCAGTCGCCGGTGACTGGATTTGCTGTGTCGAAGACGCCCGGATCAGCGCTGCTCTGGCTATCGTCGTCATCACCTGAGCCGCCCCGAGGGTCGTTGCTACCGTCGCAATTGGAGTCGATCTCATCTCCCGGCAGTTCATCGGCGCCCGGATAGATGCTGGGATCTGTGTCGTTGCAGTCCTCTGGGGGAGAGTGACCGTCTCCGTCCTCGTCGACGGCAGAAGAGCAGCCGGTCATGACGACCAGGCTAGCCATCGTGGCGAGGGTGACGAGGCAAATCAACTTGATGGAATCGGACTTCATGGTCAGAGCAACCTCAGTGTCGTCGTAAATCATTGAAATAAATACATAAAAGTGAGTTTGACGGCGGATTGTAGGGGGCGCCCCTTGGCCCTGTCAAGGAGCTTTGCCGGGCAGAACCTGCTTGACCCACGCACAGCCCTCAACAACCATCACCGGTCATGCCTCTGTTTCGTTGCTTTGCTGTTGTTGGTCGGGGAACTGCCCTCGCCGGGTTCTGGGTCCTGTTGTTGGCGGGTCGCTCGGTGGCTGAGGTTCCGCTACCGACCTATCCCAACTGCGGCCTGGCCGATGGTGATTGTCCTTCTGATTATTCGCCGCTGGGAGAGTGGGAGCTTGGCTCGGGCCTGCCAGCGACGATCAACCTTGCGGCTATGGATCCACGGGAGGCTGCGTTGGGCAGCGGAATGTCCGTGGATCGGGCCTGGAGCATTACGACCGGGCGCAGTGATGTGCTGATTGCGGTGCTCGACTCTGGGGTGAAGTGGAATTCGGGCGGGCTGGTCAACAAGCACTTCCTCAACGCGGGCGAGCTGCCCTATCCCCAGGGTGCTGATGGAACGGATCAGGGACGGCACGATCTGAACGGTGATGGTGTCTTCAGCATGGCGGACTGGGGCGATGACCCGCGGGTCTCGCCGAACAGCGGAGGTCTACCCGAGGGGCACGCAGACAACCTGCTCGACCCCAGTGACCTGATTGCTGTCTTCAGCGATGGGACCGATGGGGATGGCAATGGTTTTGTCGACGATATCGCAGGGTGGGACTTTTTCTGGAACGACAACAATCCGTACGACGAGGTGCTCAATGGTGGCTACAGTCATGGCACCAAGGAGGCTCGCTGGTCGGTCGAGGAGGGAGGCAACGGCGGTGAGATCGGCTCCTGTCCCAATTGTCGGGTCTTGAATCTGCGAGTCTCAGACTCCTTCGTCGGGGATGTGGGTAACTTCGCCAGCGCGGTCTTATATGCCGTGGACATGGGTGCGCTGGTGGTTCAGGAGGCCCTCGGCACCCTTGGTAACAACAGCTTGACTACTGCTGCCATCGACTACGCATGGGAGCGTGGGGTCACTGTGGTTGGTTCGGCCGGTGACGAGACCGCCTATCACCGCAACTATCCGGCGGCTAACGCACATGTTCTGTTCGTGCATGCGATCCGCCATGACAGTGCTGAGCCGGAGAACGCTACGACCTTCTTCGCCTACTCAAACTGCACTAACTTCGGCCCGCGGTTGGATCTTTCGTTCTCTGCAACTGGCTGCTCATCGGGCGCGACCGGGCGTGGCGCGGGGATCGCCGGCTTGATGTATTCGGCCATGAAGGACGCCCTTGATGAGGGGCGCTTAGATGCCCCGCTGAGTGGCAACGAGGCCTACCAGTTATTGACTCGCTCGGTTGACGATGTTGCCTTTAATACTGATGACGATCGGCCCGGGCTCTACCCCAGTCATCCTGGCTGGGATGCCTGGTATGGCTACGGTCGAAGCAATGCGAAGTTGTTGGTTGAGGCGGTTCGCGCTGGCGAGATCCCCCCAGAAGCAGACATTTTCTCGCCTGGTTGGTTTCACTCGTACAGCGTCGCTGACTTTGATGCCCTGGTGGTCACCGGTCGGGTGGCGGCGCCGCGCTCCCCAGGCTATCGCTGGGAACTGCAGGTGGCCGCGGGCCTGAGCCCATTGGAGGAGGACTTCCGGACGGTGGCTAGTGGCAGCGGCGCAGAGCCCTTTGAAGGCGAGCTGGCGCGCCTCGACCCGGCTGCTCTGCCCATGGATCCCAGCGCTCCTATCGAGCGGCTAGAGCGGGTCGATAGCAACGTCAGCAAGGCCTACAAGGCGCATGCCCATGCGCTTGTCATGCGTCTTCAGGTGCGGGATGCAGCCGAGCGCCTGGGTGAGATGCGGCGGGTGGTCTTTGTCCAGCAGGACCCGGACCTGTTGCCGGGAATGCCGCGCTTGATCGGGGCTTCCATGGAGTCCAGCCCAACCCTGGTGGACGTAGATGGTGACGGTATCGACGATATCGTTTTCGCCACTTCCGATGGAGAGGTGAGCGTCGCCCGCTTTTCAGGGGGAGCCTTTGAGCTGCTGCCTGGTTGGCCGCAGCGCTTCAGTTTGCTCCCAGAACAAGACCCCGAGGACCCGGGGAATCACTTGGCCCAGCCGGCTTATGCCAGCGGTGCGGTCGGCGCGAACTCATCTCATGCGGTGTTATCCAGCCCGGCGGTGGCAGACCTGGATGCTGACGGCTCGGTGGAGGTGGTTGGCGCTAGCCTCAATGGCGAGCTCCGAGTCTGGCACAGCGACGGTACTCTGGCCTCTGGCTGGCCTTTTGTGCTGGATTTGTCGTTGGTTGAGGGCGTCAATGAGGCGGAGCACAACAACTACGACTACGGCTTCTTCTCCACCCCAGCGTTGGGCGATCTTGACGGCGATGGGGATCTTGAGGTGGTCATCGCCGCTATGGATGCTCGCCTCTATGTCTTTCATCACGACGGTAGTTTCCTTGATGGTTTCCCAGTCGAGCTAAGGGCTGAGTATCAGACCAGCGCCGGTCCTCAGAGCCGTGGCGAGCGGATCATCTCCTCGCCGGCTCTGGGCGATGTGGACGGCGACGGCTTCTTGGAGATCGCGATCGGCACCAACCAGAAGACCACCGGGACCTATGGCCTGGGCTATGTGATCAGTCATCAGGGCGAGATTGAAGAGGGCTGGCCTCAGGGCCTGTTTGGCGCCTATACCAACGCGCTCCCCTACGTGGGAGAGGGCGTCCCTGGCTCGCCGAGTCTGTGCGATGTGGATGGCGATGGTCGACTCGAGGTGGCCATGCACACCATTGCCGACTCCGGCAAGCTGCTGCGTTGGGACGGCCAGGAGTTTGCCAAGCTGGCGCGCATCGGTGCGGACTTCGGCGCGCTTTCCAACACCGCTGAAGAGAGCGCCGCGCTGATCATGATCAACAGTGGCGCTTGGGGAGACATGAACCAGGACGGCCGGCCGGACTACCTGGTCGGAGCCATGGGCTTTGAGTACGCCAACGGTCTGCTCAATGATGGTCGTCGCCACGACCATGACCATCTGCTCTCCGGTTGGAGTGGTGCCCCGGTTGAGGCCGCCAGTGGCGCGAAGCTGCCCTTCCTGGAGGGCTTTCCGCAGATCATGGAGGATATGCAGTTCTTCCTGAATCCGGCCGTAGTGGACCTCAATGGCGACGGTTACCCAGAAGCTATCAATGGCTCTGCCGGGCACATCGTGCACGCCTTTGATCACCTCGGCCGAGAGCCGGCCGGCTGGCCCAAGTCTACCGGCCAGTGGATTCTTGGTAGCCCTGCTCTGGGTGACGCCGACGGGGACGGTCAACTGGAGGTCTGGGTGGCGACCCGGGATGGTTACCTGTTTGCCTGGCAGACCGGGGCCATCGCCTCGGATGCGACACGTGCTTGGACCGGCTTTCGTCACGATCCGGCGCGCACTGGAAATTGTCACACTGAGCTGCGCAGCTATCCGCCTATTCCCGAGCCGGAAGGAGGCTGTTCTTGCAGCCATCTGGTGGGGGTGCCAGGTAGCCTGTCGCTGCTGCTGCTGGCCTTTGTTGTGCTGAGGCGGCGAGAGAATTAGGCCCTAACAAGGGCTGAAAATAACCCGATAAGAGTCTGAAAATACAGGGGATATCTGGATTGTTAGGAGAGCTGGTTCTCTTGACACAAAAAAATGCCGGGTGATAGGCTCGGAGCCACGAAAATGGGGCTTCTGTCTGCAGATCACGGCGATTTGTCCGGCCTTTTTTCGACACCGTTGAGGGTCATCGATGTCCAGACTCAGCTTCCCTGTCCTCGGTCAGCACCTCGCGCTCCTGGTGCTGCTGTCCATGTTGTTGTTGGTGAGTGGCTGCGAGTGCGGAGCGGACTCAAGCTTCTGCTGGACCTGCGGTGACGATGATGACGCGGTCGGAGTCGATGACGACGATGACGACGACACGCCCGCTCCTGGTACCCCGCGGATCGAGCTGGTCTCGGTGGAGCCCAATGAGCCGCCGATCTCCGGGGTTGTGACTTTTGCCTACCGGGTTAATGACAGCGACTCGGACAGCTACACCGTAATCGCCGAGTTCGGAACTACCGGCGAGTCCTCTGCCTTTCAGCCGGCGGCACTGGTCGATGAGTTTGGTATTGCTCTGGCCTCCAACGAGGTGGTTGTTACTGACATCGAAGAAGCTCCGCCCATTGAGGACCACGAGGGATCGGTGAAGTGGAACTCGACTGCCAACATTGTGGAGACTGATTCCGGCATCTTCCGCCTCTGTGTCGAAGACCCTGAGGGTAATGTCAGCGAGCCTTGCGCAACCTGGCCGGAGCAGGGCGGTATCGATGTGGAGAATCAGGACACAGCCGACCTCGGGGCCTTCTGTGAGCCCGGTGACCTCAACGAGTTGGTGTGGATCTCTGGCCGCTCGGTGGTGCCTCTCAGCAACACCGAGGTCACCCCGCCCTGTCTGAACTACCAGGGGAACGACCCGCCCCAGCCCACCGACTTTTCGGCTCAGTTCATGATGGTCTTCGTCAATCCTGAGCCAGAACCGGTCAGCTTCTCCATTCGCCGGACCGATGAGCCGGTGGACCTGGGCGAGGGTGGCGGTGGCGATGGCCATCAGCATCTTCGGCTGCGCTCGGTTGCAGCGCAGCGTCCGGACATCTCATCAGCGCGTTTCGCGCCCCATGCAGGCGCTGCTGCTCAGGGCTCTGCGGGCCGTGAACTCTGTAGCTCTGATGCTCTGGTCCAAGCGGATGTCAACGGTGATCCACGAGCGATCTATATGCGCGACAGTCTTGATCAGGACTCTGAACGTCAGGTGGTGGCGGCTCGCTTGCGTGCTCTGGGCGAGAACATCGCCATCTATGTTGATCAGACCACCCCCATGGCGGCCGACACGGACTGCGACAATGTTGCGTCTGACAATCTCGACAACCTCACCGGTCAGGCGGTTCCGGACGGAATCCCCGACGATATTGATATGAGCGGTGATTACGCCTGGTACAGCGAGGCCGCTGGCTTTGACAGCTGTGATCTTGAGCAGGTGGTCGACATCGTGGAGACCAACATCTATCCCAAGCTGACCACGCTGTTTGGTCTCCCCTCGGATGTAGACGGCGACTGCCGGGTCACGGTGCTGATCAGCCACAAGGTGAATCTGCTTACCCAGGGTGGTGAGCAGAGCGGTGAAGAGCGCCCATTGGTGAAGTCCTTTACCGACCCTGATGTGGACCTGTGGGCTGAGCACACCCAGCTCAATCCGGACTCCAACCAGCAGGAAGCCATCTTCCTCTATGCGCCGAACCCAATTAACTACTTCCCTGGCCCTCAAGTCCTCCTGGATGGCTATCTAAACTACGAGGTGGCCGGTCGGCTGTCCGTCGCTCTGCAGGAGTTGATCAGCTACAACACTCACCGCGAGGTAGGTAAGGACCTGTTGGATCCTGCCAGCCCTGATGATCTGGGCCGTCCCGTGGCTGAGGAAGATTGGCTGCTTGATGCCATGGGTCTGTTGGCCGCTGATGTAACCGGCTTTGGTGCCATCGCCTACCAGGACGCCTGGGACTATCAGGACGCCTCGTACCTGATGCCGCTCATCTCTAATAACTCCCTTGAGGATCTCGGCAATCGGGGGGCTCAATACCTGTTTGCCCGCTATCTCCATGACATCTACGGCGATGATGTGATCTGGCAGATCGTGAACTCGGTGGATGCAGATGGAGAGCGTATCCTTGACGATGCTGGCTCGCCGACTCGCGGGATCGACACGATAACGGCGATTACCGAGGTCGATGAGTTCGCCGAGTTTGCTCTGCAGTGGGGCACCGCTATGGCCGTTTCGGGGATGACCAATGAGGTTGGCGGTCAGTTGGTCTTTGATACTGATATCCCTAACTTTGAGACCTCAACCACCGCGGTGGTATCTGACCCGACCAATCCCGCCCCCGGCGAGCTGTGGGGTGCCAATGGCTTCCAGCTTGGCTACAACGTGAGGGGCTTTAATCGCACGTATGAAGGGGGCACTGATGCTGCTGGCCCCACTGAGGACCTGGCCGCACTGACCCGTACTGAGAACCTCGACTACATGCTGTTCCATCCGCAAGAGGATTTCTTCGGTACGGTTGCCGGTAACTATGGGGTTGGGGTCGTTCTGGTAAGTGGCCTGGAGCAGCCGGAGAACTATCTGCTCATTCAGACCGGTGCGGGAACCGATCTGCTGGCCAATGTCATTCGCATAAGTGATGCTGATCCGGCCAATCCACGCCTGACCCTTGAGAACGTCGACGGCGCCAAGATCACTACCGTGCGTCAGCTCGGCCCCCTGGATCCTCAGGGCCAGCAGCGTCATGTCATTGGCGTCATTGATCCCTCCGAGTCCTTTGACGTCATTGAGCCCATGGACCCGCCCGGTGACGACGATGATGGAGATGATGACGATGCGGGCGGCAGCGTGGCCCGCGATGTGGGTGATGATGATGACAGCGCGATGGTTGAGGTGTCTACCGAGATAGCCGACACCGATCGTTATGGCTTTACCTTGAGTTCTACGACCAACCTCGCGATTTGGGTGGACCGCCGGGTCTCGTCGGGCGAAGGTGAGGTCAGCTTTGGTGATCCATTCCTCGCTGTTGCTTTAGCTTCTGATGTGCCAAATGCAGCGGATTACGGAATGTGGGGTTTTGGTCCTAACTTGAGCAATGGCCTATGCGCCGATCCGGATGTGTTTTTCTATCCGCAGGCAATGCCCAGCTGGGTTGCTGCTCAAGGCAACCTCATCAATGATCCCATCTATACGGCCTATGTCGCCGAGACGGGTACTGCTGGAGATCCAACCTACGCTTGTGACTACGATCACGATCAGGATGGGATCGCTGATGTGGACGAGACGATGCCCGAGAATCTCAGCTCGCAGATTCGCCAGCGTCAGGCTGAGAACCTCGCCATAAGTCCCAATTTCTACCTAGCCAATTTCGGCTCCATGGTCGGTGGCCCGGATACCAGCGCACCGTTCTTTGACTCGACCTTCATCGATGTGGACAGCAATGAGGTACCGCAGGACGATGATCCCACCGCCTTCCGCGCCATCAATATCGGCGGTCGTGCTCAGGAGACCGGGGAGGAAGCGGTCTGGAAAGGCACGCTACCGCCTGGGGACTACATCATCTTGGTGGGTGGCGTAGGCGAGGCGACCGGTCCTTACGACTTGACCGTAAAGGTGCTTACCAACTAGTTCAGTTTAATCAGTGCTCATTTAGCCGCTGTAGAACGTCGAGCTCTGCGCGTCGGGCTTCGACCCACAAGACCTTCTCCGATCTGAGCAATACCCGTCCGGGACCCAGGTCCTTGGTCTTGCGGAGTTCTTTCACTCGAGTCCAGGAAACCTCTTCCCGGGCCCCTTCTTTGATGCGGGAGTGAGCTAAGGCCAACTGCGCGCCAATGAGCAGACTCTCGCTGCTCGGCGATGGCCCCGGTCGGCACAACACTACGTGCGCCCCAGGGCGTCCACGAACGTGAAACCAGACGTCGTTGCCGCGGCTATGGCGAAAGGTCAGTTCATCGTTCTCTCGAGCGCCTCTACCGACCCGGTACTCGTTGCCTTTTCCGTCGGTGTAGCTGAGGTAGGGTAGTCGCCTGCTGTTCTTGCCAGGCTTGCTTTTGCCTGCTGCCGGTTTTGGTCGCTGTGAAGGTCGCCCTCCGGGGATCCTGCCCTCAAGCTGCTGTAGTTGCTGCTTTTCGGTGGCCTCGCAGCAGGCCTCGATCAGAGCCTCGAGCCTTTCCAACTCGGCTTCGCTTTGTTGCAGTCGCTGGCCGGCCACGGTCCCGGAGCGTTCTGCTCGTTTTGCCTGCTGGTAGCGGGCCTGGATCTGCTCACCGGGGCTTAGGCGAGGGTTCAGCTCAATGCGGACCGAGCCGGGTGGGTCCTGGTGGTAGTCGACGACCTCAAGTTCGTTGAGACCCTTGGCGAGGAGGTGGAAGGAGCTCTGCAACAGCTCTGCTTCGCGCCGATAGCCGTGCGCGCGGTCGCCACGCTCCGCTTCGGCGCGTTGCTTGCGGGCGGTCCTACGCAGTGTTTTGGTCCTTGCCCGCAGCGGTCCGAGTAGCTTGCGCCGGAGCGCTTCCAGGGACTGCTGCTGTTCCCAATTTAAGTAGTGTTCACGGATCTTTTGATCCCGCTCGGCCCCGTCACATCCTGCGAAGCGCTGTCCTGGCCTGGGTTCATGCAATGGTGGCCGAGTCCAGCGGTCCTGGCGGTTGAGAGGCCGGGTCGGGCTGCATGGGGCTCGGGCTGAGCCAAGGATCCGCTGCTCTTGATCGAGAAGAAAGAAGTTTCCGTGGCGGTCGGTGAGCTCGGCTATCAGGGTCCTTGATGGCTGGTCTCTGCGCTGCACTAAAAACCGCAGGACGCGGTCGTTGGGAATCAGCTCAAGTGCTTGCAGGCTACCCCTCAACTCTTTTCTTAGCAGCCCTTGAAAGGCCTGGGCTGTGATGGGGTTGCGTGGCGGCCGGGTCAGGGTGTGGACTCTGGAGCGCCCAGGCCCAGTCGCCAGCAGCAGGTGTAGGGTCTCGCCAGGTACCCGAAAGCTAAGGCTAAGGCTGAGGGGATCCGGCTGGCGGATTTCCTGCAGAGCCCCGCCGGCCAGGCGCTCTTGCAGCCAGGGCAGCAACGCTTGTATCTCAGTTAGACTCAGGCTCAAAGGGACTCCACTTGTTGCTCCGCAAGTTGAGCAAATTCAGGTTAACCTACGCCGATTCCGGATGGTCCGGACTCTGCTTGAGAAGATCGTGCTGTTGAGCTCTCGCTTTATCGCTGGCGTACTCGCTGTGGGTTTGGCCCTGCTGCTGCCGCCCTGGCTGGGAGCCTCCCAGGCGCTGGGCGGCGCGCCTGAGATGGGGGTGCTCATCGAGCGGATGTCCCGGGCCCTTGGCGGTAGTAGTGGCGGCGCTCGGGCCTTGGAGCAGGCCGAGTTGATCGATGTGGTGTTCCAGCGCAAGGTCAAGGAGAGCAGTTCCGGTCGCAAGATGACCGCGCTGCATCGCTTCGTCCAGGTGGGTGCGGGCCAGCGCAGTCGGCTGGACATCCGGATTGCGGAAGGCAAGGGTCGGGATAGCGCCACCATTGTCCGTGACGGCGCGGCCTTTCTGCTGGTCGATGGTGCAGTTCATGAGATCTCGCTGGCAGCCGTCGAGGCGCGCCTCGGAGAGTTCTCGCCGTTCCGCTTGTTTTCGGTACCGTTAGCGCTGGCTACCGATGGTCCGCAAATGCTCGGTGACGCTGCCCTGGTGCTTGCCGGAAAGGTGGGCAGCGGTCGTGACTCCCGTTTTATTCTGGTGGGTAAGGGCGCAGACGGCAGCGAAACTGCTCGGCTTGAACTGGATGCCAACAGCTATCGTCCGGTCGAGGTCGCCTTTCGTTCGGCTGGCGGCGACATTGTTTATCGCTACGGCGATTATCGAGAACTCAGGAAGGGACTCATCGTGCCGTTTCGGCGGGAGTTCATTCGCAATGGGATTTTGCTCAGTACAACCGAGGTATTGAGCTTTGTGACGGAGGGTCCTGTTGATGATTCGCTGTTTGATACAGCAGGGGCGGAGTTAGAACCGCTGCCTGGAGATCGGTGAGGCCTGAGGAACAAACGCTAAAAGCCGGTTGACACCCCCATCCAGCCCGTGTAAAAGCCGTCCCCCTAGCCTCAGAATTCAATAAGAACTCCACTCAAATGAAGGACTTAGGTCTCAGGAGGGCCGAATGATGCTGGCGTGGCTCAATTGGTAGAGCAGCTGATTTGTAATCAGCAGGTTACGGGTTCAAGTCCTGTCGCCAGCACCACCTGAGCCAGCCGGTACCAGAAAGACAGAAACACAACTCGTACTGATTGAGCGGGGGGATGCCCGAGCGGTCAATGGGAGCGGACTGTAAATCCGCCGGCGTACGCCTACGGAGGTTCGAATCCTCCTCCCCCCACCATCAGTCCGAGAGGAAAAGGATAGATAGGAAGTCAGGCGGGAATAGCTCAGTTGGTAGAGCATCAGCCTTCCAAGCTGAGGGTCGCGGGTTCGAATCCCGTTTC
>DJIF01000094.1 GCA_002433485.1 Deltaproteobacteria bacterium UBA6601 | reverse complement strand
AGCAGAGGCCAGGGCGCAGGCAGAGGCAGAGGCTAAGGTTGAAGACGACGCAGACGAGTACGAGGACGATGAGTACGAGGACGAAGCGAAGGCGGAAGTCGACGCTGGTGCAGGGTCCAGTAGCTCGGAAGACGAGGAAGCTGAGAACACCGCTCCAGCGGCTGGCAGCGGCGCGGCGGAAGAAAAGTCATCGACCAGCAGGACAGGTTCCGGTGGAGCGGTCGCGGCTCCCTTGACCGGCGCCTTTGGTGACGGCTTCGTGCTGGTTGGCAGTGTCCTGGGCTTGCGCGCTTATGACCACGGTGGCGCAGAAGAGGAGCTGGTTCCAGGCTTCTGGCGTTTTGCAGCTGAGGGCTTCGGTGCTGGGCTTGCGGTCCGTGGTGAATACTTTTTTGCTGGTGGTCTTGCCGGGGTCAAGGTTGGCCTTGATTTGCTGAGCGGCCCACCGGTCAACCTGTACGGGCTTAGCAGTGTGGAGTCTCCCGGCTATCGGGTGGATGCTCGGTTCGCCTTTCGGGTTCCCCTGGTGCGCGGACCGGTGGGCTTGAAGTTGGTGCTGGACCTGGGTTGGGCGCTGCGTAGCTGGGATGCCTTTGAAAATCTGGATCAAGCTACGGCAACTTCCCATCGGGTTCCGGCATCGACCCTGGGTGGTGCAGTTGCACTGCGGGTTGAGCCCGGCAAGCTGCTGGGCATAGAAGCTCGCTTGAATGTCGGCGGTCTGCTCGGGGGCTTGGGCGGTCTCAGTGACGGTAGTCTGGATGTTGGGTTGGTGCTGCGCCCGGTCGGAGCCTTAATGTTGCGCGCTGGCTTCAGCGGTCGGCTTGCCTCCTTGCTCGTATCACGAGATGGGGAGGTACTGGAGCTTCGGGACAACTTGGTGGGTGGTTTCGTAGGGGCCGGGCTGGCCTTTTAAGACAGAGCCATCGATTCCCCGGTTTTCCTTGACTTTGGGGGGGCCTCTTCATAGCTTCCGCACCCCTCGGAGGAAGCTATGGTCCCGTCTCATTCTTGTTCCATCATCCTTTCGGTGCAGGCTGTTGTTACAGCAGTTTTGCTCTTTGCTGCCCAGGGGTGCATCTATGCTGAACGTCCGGTGCAGGGCGACGACGGCTATGATGGAGCCGTTGAGCCGGAGGGCGAACAGGACGATGAGGGGGGCAGCAATGATGGTGTTGCCGACGATGGTCCCGGCGATGAGTTGGACGACGTCCCTGGGTCCGGCGGCGGTGACGGCGACGGCACTGATGATGACTCCGGTGCGGATAGCGGTTCGGACAACGACGACTTGGGCTCCGACGATTCGGGGAGCGGCGGTTCTGGAGCGCCTCCGACCGGCGGCCCCGTGCCAGCCTTTGTCGACGACTGCGGTGGGCTGAACGATGACTTTGCCAATCGCTCCGGACTTGCCTCGGTAGATCAGCAGACCTATACGGCGACTCAGCTCTGCAGCGGCGAGGAGGACTGGTATCAGATCAATATTCCCGGTGGGGTCTGGGTCTCGGTAGAGATTGACATTATCGGGTCCGGGTCCGGGGCCACCGATCTTGATCTGGTCGAGGTCGATTCGGCAGGTGACGCGCAGTGGTGGTCAGCCAGTGAGCAGGGCTATGAGCGGCTCGCCTGGTACAACCCGGGCCAGGCTGATCAGGAGCGATATCTGTTGGTCTATGGCTATCAGAGCGCCAGTGCGGATTACAACATTACGGTGCGTACCTCGAACTATCACCAGGGAATGGACTGCGACAGCTTCTTTCCGCTTGCCTCCTCCGGTTCCGGGCTTGGCGAGTGTAATCGTATCCTGCAGGTGCCGCAGACCAATAGCGTTAGCGAGGGCTATTATGTGGAGCATCAGGCCCACTACAGCAATTTGCGACGGGAACTGGCATATCTGGTTACCTGGGCGACCGCTGCGACCTCGGCTCAATTTCCCGGTACCAATCCTCTGTCTTTGATGGACATGAGCGAGCGGGGTGGGGAGACCCCCGGTGCCATGGTTGGACAGCTTCGTCACCCTGAGGGTACCCACATCAATGGCAATGACATCGACATCGCCTACTACCAGACCGGTCCCGATAACCAGGGGCGAGTGGTGTGCGACAACGATGGCTACTTCTGTACCTCGCCACCCAATGTCCTGGACGCAACTCGCACTGCCTACTTCATGATCCGCCTGCTGGACAGCCCGCACGTGCGAGTGATCGGCGTCGATACTCTGATCGCTCCAGAGTTGTTCAGCGCGGCGCAAGCGCTGCGGGCGCAGGGTGTAGTGACCCAGGCAGAGGTCAATCGGCTGGAGAGCTACACTGCCTATGGCGAGGGCTGGCCCTTCCACCATCACCACATGCACTTCTCCTGGAACTGGGAAGATGGCTATGAAGGACGCTCCGTTGAGCCTCCCGAGGGCTGCATCGTGGACGTCGCTCAGGACCCTTACGCAGCACTCGCTCAGCCGTTCTGAGTCAGCCTCAGTCTCAGCCGCCGCCCAGCTTCATCAGGTAGTCCTCTGCCGCGCGGATCTGATCGCGAAGGTCGGCGGCCTTCTCGAAGTCGAGGTTGGCCGCGAGGCGCAACATCTTCTCGCGCATGGTAGCGATCTCGGTCTTGAGTTCTGAGGCATCCAGGCGGCGGAGGTGGCTGATCTTTCGATCGGGCGACTTCATTTCCAGGTCGACGTAGTCCTTTTCGTAGATGCTGGCGAGGATGTCGACGATGTCCTTGCGAATGCTTTCGGGCGTAATACCGTGCTCTTTGTTGAACTGTTTCTGTCGCTCTCTTCGCCGCTGCGTCTCATCGATAGCCTGCTGCATGGAGCGGGTTACCCTGTCGGCATAGAGCAGAACCCGTCCCTCGACGTTGCGCGCCGCCCGGCCGATGGTCTGCAACAGCGAGGTCTTTGAGCGCAGATAGCCTTCCTTATCGGCGTCGAGGATCGCCACCAGGGAAACTTCGGGGAGGTCCAGACCCTCCCTGAGCAGGTTGATACCTACCAGTACGTCGAACTCGCCAAGCCGCAGGTCGCGAATGATCTCGATGCGCTCGAGGGTGTCGATATCTGCGTGCATATAGCGAACCTGAACCCCTAACTCCCGATAGTAGTCGCACAGGTCTTCCGCCATTCGCTTGGTGAGTACGGTCACCAGGCTCCGTTCGTTGCGTGCGCTGCGAGAGCGAATTTCGCCCAGCAGGTCGTCTACCTGATTGCCAGCTGGACGAACTTCCAGCTGGGGGTCGAGCAGTCCTGTGGGGCGGATGACCTGCTCGACGACAACGCCTTCGCATTGCTCCAGCTCCCAGTCAGCTGGGGTCGCTGAGACAAACACGCTTTGCGGCACCATCTCCCAGAACTCCTCGGCCTTTAGCGGTCGGTTATCTACCGCCGAGGGCAGCCTGAAGCCGTAATCAACCAGGGTCTCCTTGCGGTTCCGATCACCCCGGTACATCGCTCGCAGCTGGGGTACAGCCACGTGGCTTTCATCGACAATGAGGAGCAAGTCTTCTGGGAAGTACTCGACCAGAGTGGGCGGCGCCTCTCCCGGCCGTCGGCCGCTGAGGTGGCGGGAGTAGTTCTCGATTCCGCTGCAGCGCCCCATCTCTTCGAGCTGCTCCAGATCGAAGAGCGTACGTTGCTCCAGCCGTTGTGCTTCGAGCAGCTGTCCTGCGCTGTTAAAATTCTGCAGCCGTTGACCAAGTTCGCTGCGGATCGAGTCGATGGCCCTGCGCATGCGGTCCTCTTCAGTGACGTAGTGGCTGGCCGGGTAGATCCGCGCTTCATCGATCTCGCCCAGCACCGTTCCTCGCAGTGAGTCGATCTGGACGATTCGTTCGATCTCGTCGCCCCACATCTCGATCCGGAACACGATGTCGTCCTCGTGAACTGGAAAGATCTCGATCACATCGCCGCGCACTCGGAAGGTGCCGCGATGGAAGTCGGCGTCACTGCGGCGGTATTGGATGTTGACCAGGCGTCGCAGCAACTTGTTGCGGGGCAGTCTTCGGCCTGCAGTGAGGACTTCGACCATGCTGGAGTAATCATCTCTAGAACCGATGCCGTAGATGCACGACACCGACGCGACGATGAGTACATCGCGCCGTTCCAGCAGGGAGCGGGTTGCGCGGTGCCGCAGTCGATCGATGCGGTCGTTGATCGATGAGTCCTTTTCAATGAAGGTGTCCGAGGAGGGGACGTAGGCTTCAGGCTGATAGTAGTCGTAGTAGGAGACGAAATACTCAACTGCGTTGTCGGGGAAGAGTTCCAGGAATTCGCCGTAGAGTTGGGCGGCGAGGATCTTGTTGGGGGCCAGTACCAGGGTCGGTCGGTTCACTTTTTCGATGACGCAGGCCATGGTGAAGGTCTTGCCAGTGCCGGTTGCGCCCAGCAGGCACTGGTACTTGCGACCTTCGCGCAGGCCGGTATACAGCTGCTCAATGGCGGTAGGCTGATCGCCCGCTGGGCTGTGCTGGCTGTGTAGCCGAAAGGGCAGGGCGGCTTTGCTCATGGCCCCTGAAGAGGCCTAGTAGCGCAGCAGGGTAGAGCCCCAGGTGAAGCCGGCGCCGAACGTAGCAAAAACCACGTAGTCTCCCTTTTTGATGCGGTTCTCTTCGATGGCCAGATCGAGGGTCGTGGGAATCGTGGCTGCGGTGGTATTTGCCCAGCGGTCGACGCTGACCATGATTTTGTCGAAGGGCACTTTGAGCTTCCGTGAGCAGGCTTCCAGGATACGAATGTTGGCCTGGTGCGGAACAAACAGCTTGATGTCCTCGCTGCTCAGGTTATTGCGCTCCAGGAGCTCTAGGATGACTTCGCTGATCCGAGTGACCGCATGCTTGAACACGGTGCGGCCGTCCTGCTTGACGAAGTGGGCCCGGGCATCGACGCTCTCGTGACTTGCCGGCATTGCCGCGCCACCCCCGGGCATGCGCAGGTAGTCTGCGCCGGAGCCATCGCTATGCATGCAAAAGTCCAGGAGCTCGCCGCCACGGTCTGTGGTGGCCTCGACCAGGGTGGCGCCAGCGCCGTCACCGAAGATGATGCAAGAGTTTCTGTCGGTGTAGTCGAGGATTGAGCTCATGGTTTCTGAGCCGACAACCAGAATGCGTTTCGCCATCCCCGAGTTGATCAAGGCATAGGCCTGGGCGAGGCTGAAGATGTAGCCAGAACAGGCTGCCGAGACATCCCAGGCAAAGGCCTTGCTGGCTCCCAGCTGCTGCTGGATCAAGCAGGCGGCTGCCGGAAAGGTCATGTCTGGAGTGATGGTGCCGACAATGATGCCGTCTACCTGGCTAGCATCCAGTCCGGCTCGCTCAAGGCAACTGCGGGCTGCCGCCGTTCCCATCGATGCGGTGCACTCTCCGGCCGAGATGTCTGCTATGCGGCGTTCCTGGATTCCGGTCCGGCTGCGGATCCACTCCTCGTTAGTTTCGAGCCCCAGTTTTTCGTAGAAGTAGCTGTTCGGCTCGCTGCGTTTTGGGAAGTAACGACCGGTGGCCGTGATGGCGACCCGGGTCACGGCAGGTCCGCGCACAGGCCACGAGCAGACATCTCGGAGTAGCTGTTGCTCTTGTCGATGCAGTTGGCCTCAATCACCTCAGGGTTACCGTTGGCCAGCTGTGCCTCCAGATCTGCAGTGCAATGGTCTACGAAGTCTGCCTCGCCACTGAACTCACCCCAGTGGTTCCAGTCGGCGGCGACCCACTCACCTTGCGAGCCGTTCTCCAGGCAATAGCCGATGTAGGTGGCCGTTGCATCGCAATAGCTCTCGCAGGGAGCTGAACAGCCGGCAAGAACGCTGAGCGTAAGGATGCTGGCGAGAAGGAAGAGAGTCTTGAGTTCCATCAGCATTTCCCTGAGACCATGCTCCGCGACAGGCGAAGGTCATTGGACGCGCACAATATAGAAAAGTGGAGGAGGAATCTAGGGTTGTGAACGGGGGATGCAGGATGCTCTAGGACAGGTAGACTGCGCCCATGTCCACTGTGAAATATCTCTCTTTGCTCTTTTGGGTTCTGTTGGTCTGCGGATGTGATTCCTCGGGTTGGACGAATCCGCCCGGTGATGACGACGACACCGCTGATGACGACGACGCCGCTGATGACGACGATATCGCCGGCGATGATGACGATACCGCCGGCGACGATGACGATACCGCCGGCGACGATGACGATACCGCCGGCGACGATGATGACAGCGCTGCCGCTGACGATGATGACAGTGCGGTCGCTGACGATGATGACAGTGCGGTCGCTGACGACGACGACACTGGCGGCGACGATGATGACAGTGGCCCGGACCCGGGTGACCTGGATGGTGATGGCTATAGCGCCCAGTCAGCGGGTGGTGATGACTGTGATGACAGCAACCCAGCGGTCAATCCCGGCGCCATTGAGGATTCTGGCAATGGGGTTGATGACGACTGCGACGGGACTACCGATGAGGATATCGACCCGACCGCCTTCAGCCCGACCGATGGGCTGGCGCTGGGTGGGACCGTGGTGAGTCTGAGTGGAACTGGCCTCAGCGCGGTGACTGCGGTTTCCTTTGGTGGTCAGGCCGCCACTAGCGTGACCGTGGTCAGCGATACTCTTGTAGAGGCGGTTGCCCCAGCTCATGCGGTTGGCGACGCTGAAATTGTGGTTTCTTCCAGTGGCGCTACTGTCGCTCTATCACCAGTGTTCAAGTACACCGCCGAGTGCACCGACCCTGGGAGCTGCCTGGACTCGGCAGTGCTGCCATCCCAGGTGCAGATCTCTACCCAGCCCGGCGTGGCCAGCGCCCCCTTCACTGCCGTGCTCAGTGATTCCAGCATTAGCGACTGCAGTTCTCTGCCGAGCGGGGTCATCGGTGAGCTCGGGCTGGGGCAGCAGAGCGCCAACCCCAACCCCAACGTGGATCCCAACTGGCGTTGGTTCCCGGCGAGCTTTGATGGACCAGCATCTTCGTCGGGGGACTGTGCGTTCTCGGGAACCATTACGCATGGCAGCTTTGGCAGCTTCTGGGTGAGCTTTCGTTTTAGTGATGATGATGGCTATCGCTGGATCTATGCGGACAGCGACGCCACCACCGCCTTGGATTATCTGGAGATGTCCCAGCTTCATGTCACGCCGTAGCCGCGGAAGAGCAGGCCAGCGGCGGTCAGTCTCGGATGGGGTTCCCCCCCTTGATCTAGGTCCGGTTCCTTTTGCCATCCAACTGCATACCCATCGGCGACCTACGATTGTGAAGTCTGATGAACTGGAGGAAGGGGTTGGTGGAGTTCTCGCCGAACTCCAGGCCCGTCATTGTGGGAGCTTCCAGGTGAACTGGGAGGTCCGATTTGGCGACGTCTGCTTGCCGGTGGAGGTCGCACCGCAACTTGATCTGTTGGAGTCTCTGTGGGTCTTCATCATTGATTTGGTGGATCTCGGCTACGGGGAATGGAGCCTTCATGATGGCCGGGATCTCCTGGTGTTTGAGGCTCAGGTCTTTGGCCCCGATGTGCACCTGGAGTTTGGCGGTGAGGCTGCGCCGCCTCGCTACGCAGGGATAAAGATGCCGGGCCGCGCGCTGGTGCGGTTGCGTCGATTGGTTGAGCAGGGAGCTGGCGTGTTGCGTGACACCCTTGGCCAGCAGCAGGCCCTTGAGCCAGGCCTGGTGGAGAGCAAGTCCTGGATTGAATTTTGTGCGGACCTTGATGCAATTGAGTCGGCAGTCGCCCATCTGCCGGCAGTCTTCAAGAAAACGGCTGGTCAGGATCGGCCGCCACTAGCTTCCCCGGAGTCGTTCTAATGACAGACGAGCTCACTCATCTTGATCAGGATGGTGCGGCCAGGATGGTCGATGTCGGTGGCAAGCAGGTCACCAGCAGGAGAGCTCTCGCCCGCGGCCGAGTCGCTATGTCGGAGAAGGCTCTTCAGGCAGCGGTTCGTGGCTCGCGCAAGGGGGATGTCCTGCAGGTGGCTCGCATTGCCGGGATCATGGCGGCTAAGAAGACCGCGGAGCTCATTCCTCTTTGTCATCCCCTGCTGTTGAACTCGGTTGCCGTGACCCTGGAGGTTGACGAGGCAGGGTCTTGTGTGACCATTGAAGCCAGTGTCTCCATTGCAGGGCGAACTGGCGTTGAGATGGAGGCACTGACAGCAGTCAGTGTCGCTGCGCTCACTGTCTACGACATGCTCAAGTCGGTGGATCAGGCGATGGTCATCGAGGGGATCTCGCTGGTGGAAAAGGAAGGTGGGCGAAGCGGCTCGTATCGAAGGACTGAGGGTGGGTGAGTCGGTCCTACCTAGGGGCGCAGCGGCAGACTCGGACGGGGACTTGGTCGAGGCCTTTCTGGCTGGTGACCGGGGCGCCTTTGAACAGCTGGTACGACGTCATCAGGACCGCGTGTTTGGGCTCTGTTTTCGGCTTCTGGGCAGCCGCCAGCAGGCTGAAGAGGCTGCGCAAGAGGTCTTCGTCAAGGTCTTCAAGAACCTGGATCGGTTCCGTAGTGAGAGTCGGTTTTCGACCTGGCTCTACCGAGTCACCATTAACCATGCTCGGGGCCTTCACTCGCGGCGCATCCGGCGGCGTGAAGGAGATCACGTTAGCGTTGATGCCGGGTTCGGAGAGGATTCGGGAACCTCACGGCCCCTGCAGCTGTCTGACACTGCACCGAGTGTCGAGGAGGATCTGATCTCCGCAGAGCGACTGGGGCAGCTCCGTGAAGAGCTTGAGCTGCTGGATCCGCTATGGCGTGAAATCCTGGTGCTGCGAGACGTTGAGGGCTTGAGTTATGAAGACACAGCCAAGGCTTTGAGTGTGGCCCCGGGTACGGTGAAGTCCCGCCTGCACCGGGCCCGGAGTGAGCTTCGCAAGCGGATGAACAGGCGGGCTAAGAGGGAGCATGAGCGTGGCTGAAGGCGACAACAACAGCGGTCGAAAGGTGAGCGACGAAGAGCTTCGCGAGCTGTTGAGTGCCTATCTCGACGGTCAGCTGGAGTCCGAGCTGCGTGCTCAGCTTGAAGTGCGCCTGAAGCAGTCTTCTGAGCTTCGTGAGGAGTTAGAGGAGCTGCGGGCGATCATGACTGCATTGGCTGAACTGCCACCGGTTTCAGCGCCGGCGGGCTTTGCTGCTGAGGTCATGGCCAGAGTTGAGGGTCTTGAGATTCCAAGCCTGGCTCCGAATCGCGAACCCGCTCCGGTTGGTCCGGACCAGGAACTTGAAAATCTCAGTGTGCCGTTCTGGTTGAAGGCTTCTATTGGTCTCAGCGCAGCAGCAACTCTGGCCCTCGGTTATCTGGTCTTTCGCGCGCCTTTGGAGTCGAACTTTGGCGATCTATCCAAATACTCATCTGACGCTGAGCTAACTGACAACCTGAGCGCGCCACTGGGCACCGGTCTGTCCGAGCTTCCATCGGCATCGGGTGTGGAGGGGGATGATCTGCAGGATCAAGGCTCAGGACAGGACGGTGTTGTAGCCATGGAGCCTGAGCAGCTGAAGCAGGATTCGGCTCCTCCTGTAGTGTCTGCTCCCCGCACAGAGAGGACCTCTTCCCGAGGGCCATCGAAGGGTGGCGACAGGTCTGCGGCGAAGTCAGTGAGCCCAGCCTCAAGGGCTGGCAAGAGCAAGCGTCGCGCCGCCGCTGGCGGGTTAAAGGAGGTAGTAGCAGAGCGAGGAGATGGGTTGACCGTCCATCAGGCTGAGCATGAAGCAGCGGGTCTTGCTGAGAACTCGTCGGAGTCGGCAGCGGACCAGCAACTCAGCGCCATTGCTGCTGAGCCTGATAGCGATGGTGTAGTCGAGCTTGATGCGGCCGTGGAGCTTGAGGCGGGGGGCGCGCCGGTCATGGAGATGTCGGCGCGCTCTGCAGGAGTCAGGTCGGCGGCACAGCCCGCACCAAGCTCTGTGGAGTCGGATCTCTCTTTTCTGTCAGGCAGGAGTGTAGCGCGACGGGCCTCAGGCACGGTTCGAGCCCGGCGTTCCGCCGATGTGCCTGATGCTACGGACTTGCTCGCAGCTGATGAGCCGGTCCGCCCACTTGATGAGCAGAGTTCGGAACTGGTGGTAGTGAGCGAAGAACAGAGTGTTGATGGGGTAGATGCGCCTTCGATCGCTGCAAAGGTGGCCATAGGGACCCTGGTGGTGGCTGCCCCCGGGGCGATCAGCACCTTGATCGCTGAGCTGGAGGCCCGCTCCTGGGCGGTGCAGAACCTCACTCCGATGCCGTCTACCCCGGGCTCGTGGCCGAGCTCTGGAGCCCAGGTGTTGCAGATTACTGTCGCAGAAGGCCAAGAGGAGAGCCTTGCTACCCTGCTGGGAAGCTATGGGGCGCTCAATACGGATCGGATCCTGTCTGCCGCTCATGACGGCCTGGCACGGCTCCGCCTGACGGTGCGCTGGGGCGACTGATCAGCGGCCGTCCAACTCGCCGATATCTTCGAACCAGAGCTCTGGTCGGGCTGTGATGAAGTGTTTCATCATCTCAACGCATTCCGGTAGGTCCAGGTCCACAACCTCAATGCCCTGTTGTGCCATGAAGCTGCGGGCACCGGGGAAGGTTCTGCTCTCGCCGACAATGACGCGGGGAATCTTGAACTGAACTGCTGCACCTGCGCACAGGTAGCAGGGCATCAAGGTCGAGTAGAGGATTGTGTCGCGGTAGTGTCCGACTCGACCGGCCTGCATCAGGCAGTCGATCTCGGCGTGCACCATCGGGTTGAGTTCCTGGACCCGCTTGTTGTAGCCACGACCAATGATCTGGCCGTCTCGCACCAGCACCGAGCCGATGGGAATACCGCCTTGGGAGAGACCCTGTTGGGCTTGTTCGATTGCAGCGACCATGAAGGGATCCATCAGATCACCATTCCTTCCGCGGTTCCAAATCTGCGGCCAACGAGCAGGTCACTGAGGTCGACATCGCAGCCATTGAGTTCCAGGCTGTTGATGCGCTGTCCAGCCAGTACCGTTTCATGGATGACCGCAGCGGTGAAGGGACCCATCATCGCGCCGTGGCCTGAGAAGCCAACCGCGTGGATCAGGCGCCGCTGAAGCGGGTCAAATCCGAGTAGTGGGTTGTGGTCGGGGGTGGTGGCGTAGAAGCCTGCGGTAGTGGCGCAGAGCCCGGAGAACTCGCCAACTACAGACAGAGCTTCGGACAGCTCAAGCCACAACTCATAGCCGTAGTTGTCGAGCCCGCTCCGATGATAGAAACCGGGCTCGATACGGTCCTGATCTTCCCAGTCGAAGCCCGGCTCCGGGTGTGCGCTGTGGGCCCATCCAGCTAGCAACTGTTCGGCATTTTCCGGACGACAGTAGGCCCGGGAGGGGGTGATGGTCATGGGCCAGCGCTGAAATTGTTGGGGGTCTATGTGGGCGCCGCGCTCGATAAAGTACAGATAGCGCTTCACCGGCGAGATGGGCAGTTCCGAGCCACCAAGCAATTGGGAGACGCGTGGCGCCCAGGCGTTGGTCGCGTTGATGAACAGGTCGGCGCGAACCTCTCGCTCCTGGTTGGTCTGCAGCGCGGTGAGCTGGCCCTGGCTGTCGAAGGAGGCTCCTATGACCGCTTCATTCTGGAACAGCTGACCGCCCAGCTCTTCTACGCGGCGGAACCCTTCCATGTAGATCAGATCGGCCCTGAGGAAGCCGTCGCTGGGGCAGAAGCTTGCGCCAATCAGTTGGCTGGTATCGATGTGGGGGAAGCGTTCACGCACCGCCGCCGCAGTGAGGAGTGCCACTTCCGTCAGTCCATTGGCCTGCTGCATGGGTACGATGCGCTGGGCGTTGGCCCAGCGCTTGTGGCGCTGTTGGTCCTGAGCGTCGCCCTGCTCCTTTTCATAGAGGAACAGATAGCCATTCTGGACCAACACCTGACCGCTCTGCTGGGCACAGCCGAAGCGTTCGCTGAATTCCAGGTAGCGTTGAGTTGAGTAGCGCATCGCCTGCACAGTTGCCGGGGTGGAGAATTGCTGTCGGATGCAAGCGGCTGAGCGAGATGAGGAGCCGGCACCCTTCTCTCGCGCTTCGAGTACGGTGACCTGCAGTCCGCTCTCCAGCAGTCGATGAGCACACAGGGCGCCGGTAATCCCTGCGCCGATGATCGCCACGTGTTTTGCAACGGTCATGTCCCGGAGTCTATACGAGCAGAGTCTGAGTGCGGGCTGATTTGCTGAGTCAGAGTTCGCTGAGTCAGCTGCTATTGAGGCTTGATGGTGAGCGTTTAGGGAGCAGTATTTGCTTACTGGCTTTGTCCAGACCAGCTGGTAAAGTGCGCCTATGGTGGCGCCAAGGCCAGGTGAAGCGACTGTTCGCGTCGATCAACCCAAAAAGGATCAGATCGGTGACTACCTGGTTGTCGATCGGGTCGGCTCGGGGGGAATGGCTACTGTCTGGCGGGTGAAGGGGCCGACCGGCAAGCTCTATGCCCTCAAGGAAATGAAACCTCAGATGGAAGCGCGTCAAGAGATGAACAAGCGCTTCAAGCAGGAGTTTGAGGTCGCGGCCAAGCTGGATCACCGTAACATTGTCGGGGTTCATGAATTCTTCACTGCTCAGCAGAGCATGCACATTGTTATGGACTGGATTGACGGCTTGGATCTACGTGCCGTGCTTCGCTATGGGGGAGTTCTGGATGCTGGTCGGCTCGCGCTAATCGGTGCGGAAATTGCGGCTGGGCTTGCCTGTGCCCACAATCATGAAGTGCTGCATCGGGATCTGAAGCCGGAGAATGTGCTGTTGAGCAAGCGCGGCGAGGTCAAAGTTGCTGACTTCGGGGTGGCGCGGATTCGGGGTACTCGGCTTACCGCGACCGGGGTGATCCTGGGCTCACCTGCTTATATGAGTCCTGAGCAGCTTGCTGGAGTGAAGAGCCAGGATCTGGACGCGGGTACTGATATCTACGGTCTGGGTGTGTTGCTCTATGAAATGGCCGAGGGTCTCGACCCGCTGCGTCTCAAGAAGCACGAGGACTTGTTGGTTGTGCTGCGGGCCAAGCGCGAGAAGAACCCCACTCGAATGAGGAAGCTCGGCCACCCGGGACTCTGTGAGTTAATCCTCGATATGCTTGCGCCGCACCCTGAGGATCGGCCCGGTTCTATGGATGATGTGGGACGCCGGTTGCGCAGAATTGCGCGTAGCGAGGGTGCGGTTCGGGCGGATCTGGAGTATCTGGCCAAGATTGCGCTGCGCAATCGAGCGGCAAAGAAGAAGGCTTCTCGTCGCCCAGCACCGCTTCGACCGCTTGCTTCAGAGAGCCCTGAAGCGGGTGCTACTCGTGGCCGCCGGAGTGCTGGAGACCTTCGAGAGCGCCGTGCAGCTCGGCAGCGGCAGGCTCGTGCTAGCCGGGCGGGAGCGACTCGTGCTCGGGCCGGAGCGAGGGCTCCAGCCGCCGCTCGCTCCAGAGATTGGGATGGCGCTTCAGCGCGCTTTGGTGATGCGGACCTTAGTGCTGACACATCACAGGCCAGCAGGGTGAATGAGCTGTCGGTAAAGAAGCGCAGCGGTCAACGCGGTGGGGTGGGTATCTTGTCGTGGACAGCTCTGATTCTGTTCGCACTCTCCATGTTATTCTTGGGCGCCTCGGTTTCACTGACGGGCTCCCCGCTGGGACTTCTTGAGATGTTGTTCCCGGTGCCCTGAGTGGGGTGCCAGCTGGGAGTCCTCGATAGCAGGGACCCCGTTAGCATGGAGCCGGGTCTGGTCAGCGATTAGGGAACGAGGTCCCGTGAGTGAGGAAGACGAAGACTACACCCTGATCGATCAGGTACCCCGGACCTTGCGTTCTGAGGTGCGGGTTCCGGTCGGTGGGCAGGACGCCATTCGAACGCCGACGCTGACCGTGGTCACGGGGCCCTCGCCGGGTCGATATCAGGCCATTTCGCTAGGGACCAGGGCGATCTTTATTGGCCGCGACGCTACTTGCGAGTTTGCTGTTGATCACAGCTCTGTGAGTCGCCGTCATGCCCGGCTCTACATCGAACGTCAGGGGCATGGCGCGCCGATCGTCGTGCTTCAGGATCTGGAGTCGACCAACGGTACTCTGGTCAATAATCGGCCTATTCATCGGCAGACCCTCAGCCATGGTGATCGGGTCCGCATCGGCGATGTACTGCTGCGTTTTGAGATGCTCGATAAGTTGGACATTGCCTATCGGGACGGTGTGGCTCAACAGATTGAAGAGTCCGAGCTTGATGTGCTCACCCGTTTGCTGAACCGATCAGCGATGGGCAATCACCTTCCGCAACTCATTGAGCACTGCGTTAGCGTTGAGATCCCGGTCTCGGCAGTGTTGCTGGATCTGGACCATTTCAAGCAGATCAACGACAACCTGGGCCATGCCGCAGGGGACACTGTGCTGCGAAAGATCGGTGAGATCATTCGTCAGACCATCCGCAAGGACGATCTGGCGATTCGCTACGGTGGCGAAGAGTTCTTGTTGGTGCTGCCCGGGGCTCGCCGTCTTCACGCCCGACTGCAGGCTGAGCGCTTACGCGAGTCCATTGCTGCCGCTGAGTTTGAGGGGCAATCAGGGCTCCAGGTCACCGCCAGCCTTGGGGTGAGCGAGTGGGAGCAGTCCGAGAGTCTGGATCTCTGGATTGACCGGACGGACCGAGCTCTGTATCGGGCCAAAGAGCGGGGACGGAATCGGTCGGAAGCGGCTCCGCCGCCTTCCTCAGGGGCGTCGTGACTGCAGCCCTGCGTTTTTCGGTCGCGCTGTTGCTCGCAGGGTTGTCGGCTTGTGAGCCTTACGAAGGTTCTGGTTCCCTACTTGAATCTCATCAGGGTGGACTTGTCGCTCAGTCCGCCAAAGACGGTTCCATTTTGGCCGCTAGCAGCCTTCCTGCTGCCGGAGCGAGCTCCGGCGAGGCGGCAACTCAACCGAGTCTTGGGATTGCTGCGGTCGCGTTCGGTGGCGCCGACATCGCCGCTGCTGAGAGCCTGAGCGCTGCAGCGGAATCAGTTGAGGCTCCGGCTGCTGTAGTGCCTGTGGCTGCAACTGCAGGGCTTGAGGGCTCGGCTGCAGCAGAGCAGGAGGAGCAACTGCAAGGGAAGCCTGCACCTGCAGCGGTGTCTGGCCCACCACAGGTTGCCGGCCTCGCTGATGAGTTGAACTCAGGAGAGTTTGCTGGCGGGGCCCTCGTCAGCCAGGCTCTTGTGGGTTTGGGCGAACCCGCAGTTTTGTCCGCAGACGGCCCTGCGCCTGGCGCGGAGAAAGCTGAACCGCTTGCAACGGGAGCTGTCGAGGCAAAGCTCCCTGTCGAAGTGGAAGTTGGGACTGACTCCGACCAGCAGGAGCTGTCAGAGACAGCCGCTAGTACGGTTGAGTCCGGGGTATTTGATGGTTCCGCTGTCCCAGGCCTTGATGGGGTGTTGCCTGAGTCTCCAAGCTCCGATGAGCTGGCTCTTGCCGCTCTGGATACTCTGCGCCGCAGCCCGGCAGCTTCCGGTGCTAGTCAGCCGCAGCCGCTCTGGAAGGCTCCTGATATGGGCTTGTTGGCGGTTCCGTTGGGGCAATTGTCCATGGTTCGTGCGTGGCTGGACGGTACGCTGCTGCGGGCCGAATTACGGGGCCCTGACGGTAAGCTCTACACCGTAGTTCGCGGTGATCGGGTCGGGAGTGATGGGGGCCGCGTACTGCAGGTGAGCAGCAGCCAGGTGGTGGTGGGGGAGATCGGCTTTGGCCTTGATGGGCAGCCCTTCATTGTCCAGGAGGCCATTCGCTGAGCGAGTCGGGTCTAGGGCCTGCCTCAGAGATGTTCAAATTGGCTTGCTTGTAGCCCCTTGTGGGAGACAGCTGCGAAGGATCTTGCTGGTCGCTTCGGGCAGGGCCAGGCTGTTCAGTTCGTGTGGGTGGGTCCAGCGCAGCGGTCGATCTTGCCAGGTCCTTGGAAGTTGCTCTTCTGTTTGCTCCTCGGTCCGGTAGATCCGGGTGCTCCAGTGTCGATGAGAGAAACGATGCTCACTGGTTCCGCAGGAGGAGAACCTGCCGCTCAGCTGTAGTTCTCTGGAGAGCCGAGTCTTCTGCGCGGTGACGCTGTCGCCAGCGGCCAGCTCGAGGCTGGGGGCCTCCCACATTCCAGCGAGCAAGCCCTGGGCCGGGCGTTGGTGCAGCAGGAAGGCGCCGTCGGCGCGAGGGATGAACACAGCAACTCGCTTGCAGTGCCGGACTTTTTGTTTGCGCTTGGCGTGGGGAAAGGACTCGGGACACCCGTCCAGGCGGGCTCCGCATAAATCTGTGATAGGGCAGCTCGGACAATCTGGACTACGCGGTTTGCAGACCGTTGCGCCCAGGTCCATGAGTGCCTGGTTGAAGTCTCCGGGACGGTCCTGGGGCAGGGCCAACTCGGCTAGCTCCCACAACCGTTTTTGCACCCCGCTGCTGCGTGGGTCACCCGGGATGCAGTAGACACGTGAGAATACCCTGGCGACGTTGCCGTCGAGGATCGGCAGCGCCTGGTTGAAGGCGGCGGACAGGATCGCGCCTAATGTGTAGCGCCCGATGCCAGGAAGTGCACCTAGGCGCTGTGGGTCCTGGGGGAGCCTAGAGTCGAAGTGCTCAACGATCTCCTTCGCGCAGGCGTGTAGGTTGCGTGCTCTGCGGTAGAAGCCGAGTCCGGACCATTGAGCGAGCACCTCTTCCTCGCTGGCCGCTGCCAGGGATTCGAGGGTGGGAAATTGAGCGATGAAGCGTGGGTAATAGTTGAGAACCGTGCTGACTCGGGTCTGCTGCAGCATCAACTCGGAGACCAGGATGAGGTAGGGGTCGCCTGTATCGCGCCACGGCAACTCGCGGCCTTCTCGGCCATACCAGTCGAGCAAGGGCAGCGCTATTTTCAGAGGGTCTTCGGGCCCAGCTGTAACAGGAACACTGCGTTTTGCTTTGGGTGCGTTCATGTGGGGAGCCTACCTCAGTGAAATCAGCCGAGAACCGGTTGCACTTGCTCCTTGTGACATCCTGAGCTTGAACCTTGTGGTCAGCGCTCCTGCACGGTAGGACGGGTTGGTGTCGGTAAGAATGCCAGCTGATCAGTCTGCCGCGAGTTCTTCTCAGGAAGCTAGCACCGCAGGCCTGCCCAAACAGCCGTGGTATCGAAATCCGTGGATTTGGGGTGCTATTGCCGGCCTGATCTTTGTGCCAGCGATCCGCCCCTTTACTCGTCACATTCCGGACGCTCCCCCGGTGTTGACAACGGTGCCGCAGTTCGACCTGGTCACAGAGTCTGGAGAGCCTTTCAGCAGCGAGAGGCTGGCCACCAAAGTGTATGTCATGGGTTTCTACGGTGACCTCTGTGAGCCTGGCTGCGCAGGCATGCTTTCTGCTTTGCAGCAGTTGAGCGCCCGCTTTGTGCGCTTTGAACGTGGCATTACGGTACTTGCTGTTGAACTCCCTGGAGCCGTCCAAGGCGAGCCCTCAAAGGGGCCTGGCCTGTCCCCTTCGACCGCTGTTTTAACCCTTGATTCTGGCGGCAGCTGGTTCCAGCTTACTGGCTCTAAGGCTGGTCTTGATGCGCTGGTAGGCCGGGCGCTGGCCCCGCAGTTTTCTGCTCAGGAAGCTTTCGGTTTGGCTGAGGTAGCCGGCCAGGGACGTAGCTTCCTTGTCGATGCTTTCGGCAAGTTGCGTGGTCACTATGCCATTGATGAGAGCGGTCTTGATGAGGTCTATCATCGCGCCCAACATGTTCTAAGGGACCATCGAATTAACAACGAACTTTAACTTTTTGACCATGTTGATATTGATAATCAATCTCAACAAAGATAACATCAATCGACCCCCTTTTGCCACTTGAATCCTAAGCCCCTCTCTGTTACCTTTCGCGCGCTCTTATAAGGAGTGGTCTCTCTAGGGTGAGAGACTGGTGGCGTAAGCAGAGAAGCTTTGCTCGGTTTGCGCTGTTGACCATCCCGATGTGGTCTCTGTCTTCTCTTTGAAGAGAGAAACGGCGTCTCGAGGATAGGGGTCGGACCGTGGCGAATATATTTCCCCGCTGGACCAACCAACTTGGATTTCATGTAGCGGTTGGTGCTCCCGTTGGCCTTGCCGTGGCTGCATTTTCAATCTGGTACTGGTTCTCTCCGGAATTTACAGATGTTGGCTATATGCCGGAGCAGCCTGTTCCGTACAGCCATGAATTGCATGCCGGCGAGTTGGGCATTGACTGTCGTTATTGCCATAACACGGTAGAGCGGGGGGCTCGTGCGGCGATTCCTCCTGCAGAGACCTGCATGAACTGTCACGAGTTCATCAAGAAAGACAGCCCCGCCCTAGAGCCCATTCGCCAGGCCGCTGCCACCGGTGCAGCCGTTAACTGGGTTCGGGTCCACATGCTGCCCGATTACTCCTTCTTCGATCACAGTGTGCACCTGGGCGCCGGGGTTGGTTGCGTCAGCTGTCATGGTCGGGTCGATCAGATGGTGGAGGTCTACCAGGAGGAGCCTTTAAGCATGGCTTGGTGTTTAGATTGCCACCGAAACCCATATCCGCATCTTCGCCCGCGGTCTGAGATCACCAACATGGCTTGGGACCCGAGAGAAGCGGGTTACAACCCACATCAAGATCCCCATCGAGGGGACCGTAAGCTCAGTCCGCCTGAGCACTGCTCGGGGTGTCATCGATGAGCAAGCGTCTACAAGTTTTGAATGGCATGAATCCGGAGCCCACTGCGGGTTCTGCTCAATGGCGTAGTCTGGAAGATCTGCGTGGCAGTGCCGCTGAGAATGCGGCTGAACGTGCTCAATCACCTCAAGAGGCTCTTGACGCTGATATTGAGGATGGTGTTACCAGACGCGGCTTTATGGGGCTGGCAGGCGCTACTCTGGCCGCGGCGAGCGCAGCTCTTTCGGGCTGCATTCGCAAGCCTACTGAGTTTATTGTCCCTTATGCCAAGCGACCCGAAGATCTGGTTCCCGGTGAGCCGGTGTTTTTTGCCACAGCTGCTTATCTCGGCGGTGAAGTCATTGGTCTGCTGGCTCAAAGCCAGGAGGGCCGCCCGACCAAAATAGAGGGCAACCCCAAGCATCCGTCGAGCGACGGCAAGTCCGGCACCTTTGCGCAAGCTTCGGTGATGGGGGTGTACGACCCCGATCGCTCGCAAAAGCCTTATAAGCAGGGCGCTGAGAGCAGCTGGGACGAACTCTGGGCTGCTCTTGATGGGATCGGTTCGCAGGGCGATGGAGCCGGTGTTGCGATCCTGCTGGATGGCCGACCTTCTCCATCGCTGGATCGCCTGGTCGGCGAGTATCAGGCGAAAAGTGCTGGGGTGAAGCTGTTCTCTTATGCGCCGGGCTCCGCGGTGAATGCCAATGCTGGTGCCGATCTTGTCGGCATGGCGGGCAAGCGGGCCAACTATGACTTCTCCAAGGCTGCAGTGGTCCTTTCCATGGACCGCGACTGTCTGGGCATCGACGGCTCTATCGCTGAAGGCGCGGGCTTCTCTAAGGCTCGTCGGGTGGTTTCGCCTAGCGATGAGATGAACCGCCTTTACTGCGTCGAGTCGGTGTTCAGTGTCACCGGGACGATGGCTGATCATCGGCTTCGGCTTCCCGCTTCACAGATGGGCTCCTTTCTTGCCGCGGTTGCCGCTGAGTTGAGCAGTACGGGCCTGGCTCTGCCGGAGAGCGCTGCAGGTCTTGGTGCGGCCTTGGCTGCGCATGGGCTCGACGAAGGACACGCCGCATGGGTCAAGGGGGTAGCCGCCGACTTGCTCGCGCACAAGGGCTCTTCTCTGGTCGTTGTTGGTAAAGGTCAGCCGGCTGCCGTGCACGCACTGGGACATCTGCTCAATGCGGCGCTTGAAAATGTCGGAACGACGGTTTCATTTGGTCCGCGCGGTGGTGTGTCTCAGGCAGGCAGCATCAGCGACCTGGCTGCCGCGCTTAACAGCGGTGCAGTGAGCACTCTGGTTATGCTGGGAGGTAACCCAGCATACGACGCACCGGCAGATCTTGATTTTCCTGAGTTGATGGGCAAAGCAGCTACTACAATCCATCTGAGCGATCGAGTTGATGAGACCTCGTCGCTGGCCAGCTGGCACGTCCCTGAGAACCACTACCTCGAAACCTGGGGAGACCTTAAATCGGTCGATGGCAGTGTTTCTGTGCAGCAGCCCTTGATAGCGCCGTTGTATGGATCGGTTTCGGCCATTGAGTTGGTGGCGTACCTCAGCGGTAGGGGCAAAGTTTCAGGTCGTGACCTGGTGATGGAGACCTGGAAGTCCTCTGGCGGTGCAAATTTTGAACAGAGCTGGCGGTCCTGGCTGCATGATGGAGTCGTTCAGGCGACGCAGGCGGCTGCGGCAGTGGTGGCCGACGGCAACGATGTCGCCGCGGCTGCTGACTCAGATCCGGCAGAGGGCGCTGCTGGGTTGGCGACAGACTCCGTTACAGTTGAGCCTGAGCTCGACTTCTCAGGCTTGCAGGCTGCCTGGTCGGAGCTGGCAAAGCACTCTGTCAGCGCTGACAGTATCGAGGTCCAGTTCCGTCTTGATGCGTGTGTCTACGATGGTCGATACGGCAATAATCCATGGCTCCAAGAGGTCCCGGAGCCGATGACTAAGCTGACCTGGGACAATGCTGCTGTGATCAATCCCCTTACCGCCAAGGCGCTCGGCCTTGCGACCGGGGACATGGTCAAGATCAGCCTGGATGAGCGAAGTCTTGAGATACCGGTCTTCATCATGCCGGGAGCGGTCGACTTCTCTGTTTTGCTGCCGCTTGGCTATGGCCGCGACAAGGCCGGTCGATTTGCCAGTGGAGCCGGCTTTAATACCTACACCCTTCGCACCAGCAAGGCGATGAATTGGGCCGTAGGCGCAACCGTTGCAGCTACAGGCGCAACCTATGAGCTCTGCAGTACCCAGGACTATGGCCGGCTGGATCCCAAGGTGGAGACTCCGTTTGGAGTTGTTGAGTACAGCCGCCGGACCTCGATCCGAGAAGCTTCGCTAGATGAATATCGAAAGACTCCCGACTTCGTGAAGTCTTATGAGGTGATGGCTGAGGAGAACCTTAAGTCGCTCTGGACCGAGCCCAACAAGCGTGATGGGCAGCAGTGGGGCATGAGCATTGATCTCAATGTCTGTACTGGTTGCAATGCCTGTGTGATTGCCTGTCAGGCTGAGAACAACATCATGGTGGTTGGTAAAGAGCGGGTCGCTAAGGGGCGCGAGATGTCCTGGATGCGCATGGACCGCTACTTCACAGGAGATGAGGACAACCCCCAAGCTGTGGTGCAGCCGATCTCATGTTCCCATTGTGAGACAGCGCCCTGCGAGCAGGTCTGCCCAGTCGCTGCTACGGCTCACAGCCCCGATGGACTGAACGACATCGCATACAACCGCTGTATCGGTACCCGGTACTGCGCCAACAACTGCCCCTTCAAGGTGCGGCGTTTCAATTTCTTTAATTACAGCAAAGAAAATGAAGAGGCAGCACCTCTCAGCGCCTTGCAGACCAACCCAGATGTCAGCGTTCGCTTCCGCGGGGTGATTGAGAAGTGCACGTACTGTGTGCAGCGGATCAATCGGGCCAAGATCGAGGCTAAGGTCGATGGTAGCGGCTTTGTCGAAGATGGAGCTATCAGCCCGGCCTGTGCCCAGGTCTGTGCTAGCGAAGCCGTCGTTTTTGGTGACATCAACGATAAGAACTCGAAGGTCTCCAAGGCGAAGGCTGATCCGCGCACCTATGCGATGCTAGCTGAGCTCAATATTCATCCGCGCACGACCTATCAGGGCAAGCTCCGGAACACCAACTTTGCAATGCCTGGCGTCGCTCCACCCGAGCCCCACCACGACCCTCACGAACATGAGGACGGTGCGCACAAGAAGGGTGGACACTGATGGGTAATCCAGCCATGAAGGTCTATACCGAGGCCGATCAACTCTCCTATCCCATCAGCGAGCGGGCTCCGCTGGTGCTGGGGGGCAATGACTTCCATGGGGTAACCGAGGTCGTCACCGGCCTGGTTGAGCGCAAGCCCAACTGGAAGTGGTGGGCAGCGCTGGCTGCGTCGCTCGCGATGTTGAGTGTGTACGGCATCAGTGTGGCCTGGCTGGTTTGGCAGGGCACTGGCGTCTGGGGTTTGAACAACCCGGTCTTTTGGGGCTGGGCCATCGTTAACTTTGTGTTCTGGGTTGGTATTGGCCACGCTGGCACCCTGATCTCAGCGGTCTTGTTCCTGTTCCGCCAGAAATGGCGTACTGGAATTAACCGCGCTGCAGAAGCGATGACTTTGTTTGCCGTTGCCTGCGCGTTGAGCTTTCCGACCATTCACGTCGGGCGAATCTGGCTGCTCTACTACGCTGCCCCACTGCCCAATCAGATGGCGGCTTGGCCCAACTTTCGCAGTCCTCTGGTATGGGACTTCTTTGCGGTTAGCATCTACGGAACGGTCTCGCTGCTGTTCTGGTACACCGGGCTGATTCCAGATCTTGCGACGGTTCGCGATCGGGCTAGAACCAAGTATCGCCGTATGATTTATGGCTTCTTTGCCCTGGGTTGGCGAGGTTCAAACCGACACTGGCAGAACTACGAGGTGGCCTATGGGATCCTCGCCGGTCTAGCCACCCCGTTGGTGCTCTCGGTGCACAGTATCGTGTCCTTTGACTTTGCGACTTCGCAGGTTCCGGGCTGGCACACCACCATCTTCCCTCCTTACTTTGTTGCCGGCGCGATTTTTTCGGGATTTGGCATGGTGCTGACCCTGCTGGTTCCATCGCGAAAGTGGTTCGGGCTGGAGGATGTGGTGACCATTCGTCACCTCGACAACATGGCCAAGATCATCCTGCTGACCGGCTCCATCGTTGGTTATGCCTACGGGATGGAGTTCTTCATTGCCTGGTACAGCGGCAATCCTTATGAGCAGTTCGCCTTTGTGAATCGAGCCTTTGGGCCCTACGCCTGGGCCTACTGGATCATGCTCGGCTGTAACGTAATTACTCCGCAGGTGTTCTGGTTTAAGTGGTGCCGCACCACACCCTGGTTCTTGTTCATCATCTCGATCTTCGTGAATATCGGGATGTGGTTCGAGCGCTTTGTCATCGTCGTCACGACCTTGGCTCAGGACTTTATGGTCTCCGCTTGGGACTACTACTCGCCGACGATTGTTGACTGGGGCTGCTTCATTGGAAGCTTCGGCCTCTTCTGCACCCTCTACACCCTGTTCGTTCGTTTCGTACCGCAGGTAGCGATGGCGGAGGTTAAGAGCGTCATGAAGGTTGCTGATCCGCACCACCCGGCCTGGGAGCATGCTGAATCTGTCGCTGCTCCGGCTACTGATGAGGGGGCTTCGGTGGCGCCGCCTGCAGCGCCAGATGGGGGCGAAACGGCTCCGGATGTTCCCCCGTCCGAGGAAGGAGCTGAGTGATGGCCGACGACAAACTTTACGGTGTTCTCGCTGAGTTTACTGATCCGGCTGCCCTCTTTACTGCTTGTGAGCAGGTGCGTGACCAGGGCTTTAAGAATTGGGACGCTCACACTCCTTACCCGGTTCACGGCCTAGATGGGGCGATGGGTATGAAGCCCAGTTCGGTTCCTTGGATTGCTTTGGTGTCAGGCCTTTCAGGGGCAGCCGGCGGCTTTCTGCTGCAGACCTGGGTCTCAGTCTCCGCCTGGCCACTGGTCATCTCGGGCAAGCCGCTGTTCGCCTGGCAGGCATTTGTTCCGGTGACTTTTGAGTGCGGTGTGCTGGCCGCAGCATTGGGTGCTCTGATTGGCATGCTGTTCCTGAACCGCCTGCCGATGCACTACAACCCGCTGTTTTCCTCAGCTCGCTTTGAAGCGGCCTCCGATGACCGGTTTTTCATCTCTATTGAGGCCAGTGACCCGAGCTTTGATGCTGAGCAGACAGGGAGCTTCCTCGAAGGGCTCGGCGCCTCGCATGTCGAGCTGGTGAAGGAGTAGCTGTCATGGCTGAAACGAGAATCCGCCGTAGTTGGGCCTGGAACCTGGCCTTCCTGGCTGCCGCAGTAATGGCCCTGGGCGCCTGCCGTGGTTCAGTGAAGCGGGAACCCCCGATTCACCTGAACTGGAACATGGATCAGCAGCAGCGTTTTGACGCTCAGGAGCCGACGGTCATTGTTGGTCAGCCCGAGGTCTTCAGTAAGATTGAGCATCTCCTCGAAGGCACTGAGCCCGAACCAAGCGCGGTAGCGGCGATCTTTCCCGATGGTCGCTCTGCTCGGAATTATGTGGAAGGGACTGTCCGGGCGGATAACCCCCACAAGCCCAAGGGCTCAAGCCCCTGCATTTTGAGCTTTGAGGACCCCCACCTGTGTGAGGGAAAGGTGGATGGACAGTTCGCCGAGGCGCTGCCGGTGGAGGTTTCCCTATCCCTACTGGAACGCGGCAAGGACCGCTTTGAGGTGTTTTGCAGCCCTTGTCACGATGCTGCGGGAACCGGCAACAGCGTGATTAAGGAGAGTGGCCGTTGGCCTGCCGATTGGCCGCCGCCGCCGAGCTTCCACGACAAGCGTCTGCGCAAGATGCCTGTGGGGCAGATCTACGACATTGTTGGTAACGGTGTGCGCAACATGCCTGGTTATCGCGCTCAGATCCCGGTCGATGATCGCTGGGCTATTGCTGCCTATGTACGAACCCTTCAGAACAGTTACCACGCCGACATCGCTCAGGTCCCTGCTGACGAGGCGAAGAGCAGAGGTTGGGAGTAGTCATGGGACATCACGTAAAGCTTCCTACTGTTGAGGAGTTACAGCTTCCTGCTGATCACCCCTGGCGAAACGTTCCTAAGATTGGGATGACGCTGGGCCTGGTTTGTTTTGCTGTGGCCTGGTTCGCGGGGGGCGACCACCACCAGTTTCTGTTCGCCTACCTTGCGGCCTTTTTGTTTACTTTGGGGCTGGCCCTGGGGAGCTTGTTCTTCACCTTGTTTCAGCATGCTGCGTCTGCGGGCTGGAGCGTGGTCGTCCGGCGGACAGCTGAGAACCTGATGGCACCTCTGCCGGTTTTCATCTTGTTGTTTCTGCCGATCTTTTTTGGTCGTCATGAGCTCTATCACCACTGGATGGACCTTGAGCATGCCAAGCATGATCCGATCCTGGTGGGTAAGGCGCCGTTCCTCAATGAAGGCTTCTGGATGATTCGAGCCGCGGTCTACCTGAGTGTCTGGACGGTTCTCAGCTGGTGGTTCCGCTCCAATAGCGTTGCCCAAGACACCGAAGGTGGCGAGGCAATTACTCGCAAGCTCCAGGTGACCAGCTACCCAGGGGTCATCGCTTTTGGTTTGACGATTACCTTTGCCGGCATTGACTGGGCCATGAGCCTGGACCCTCACTGGTACTCAACCATGTGGGGTGTGTACTACTTCGCTAACTCCATTGTCTCGGCCTTTGCACTGCTCGGTCTGACCCTACTGTTGCTTCGCGAGCGAGGGGTGCTGGAGGGGGTCGTCACCAAGGAGCACTATCACGACATTGGCAAGTTCGTCTTCGCCTTCACCGTGTTCTGGGCCTATATCGGTTTCTCTCAGTACTTTCTTATCTGGTACGCCAACATTCCCGAGGAGACCATGTTCTACAGCCACCGTGGTGGCAGCTGGTCGAACCTGGGAGCTGCCCTGATGGTGGGTCACTTTGCGATTCCATTCCTGTTTCTCATGGGGCGCAGCATTAAGCGCTACGCGCCCACGCTGAAGGCGGCCTGTATCTGGGTGATCGTGTTCTGCTTCCTCGACATCTACTACGTGGTTATGCCCACCCACTACAAATACGGCTTCAGCTTTGGCCTGACCGAGCTGCTGTGTCTGGTGGGCATGGTGAGCATCTACGCCGCCGTTGCAACTCGCTTTATGGCGAGCGCGGCGCTGGTACCCCATGGCGACCCGCGTCTTAAAGAGTCGCTGGCCTTCACCAATTTCTAGAGCAAGAGAGCGGAGACAGTCATGAGCAGCATGAGTGAATTCGATCCACAGGCAGATGGAGCTGCGGTTGCCATCGGCTTGGTGATGATGCTCTTTGCCACCCTGGGCGTTATCTGGATCTACGCAACGGCAGTTGGTACTGCGTCGGAGTGGGACGCTATCGATGCGCTGGGGGATACCTGGGAGGGACTTCCTGACCCGGAGTCGCTGTCCAGCTATGGGAAGACGGATGATGACGGACGCTATCGGATCCCGGTGAAGTTGGCCATGGCTGCGGCAGCAGCGGACCCTTCGTTGCTCGGCCCGGCGCAGGCCGCCTCGTCGATTGCTGTTGCCGACATGACCCCTGAGCAGCGTGGTGCCGAGATTTTTGAGGCCAAGGCCTGCGGGGTCTGTCACTCTGTGGACGGCAGCCCCAAGGTCGGGCCGACCCTCAAGGGTCTGTGGGGTAAGCAAGAGAAGCTTACCGATGGCAGTACGGTTCTGGTGGATGCTGCTTACATTGCCAGCTCGATTAAGGAGCCCAATGCGCAGATCGTTGAGGGCTATCCCCCTGCGATGGTCCTGTCTTCGCCGGTCTCCGATGATGAGATTGCTCTGTTGACGACCTACATCAAGTCGTTGGTGAACTAGGGCTCTTTAATCCCTCATCTCTGAACGGGATTATGGACCGCAGGCACCGAGAGGGGCCGAGGATGAGCTTCGATGATTGAGCGCCTCCCCGACCTAATTGCCTCTCTCAACGCGCTGGCCTTTGTGTTTCTTTTTCTGGGTTGGCGGGCGATCAAGCTCAAGCAGATCGAGCGGCATCGGGTGATGATGCTCTCAGCCTTTGGCTGCTCAGCGCTGTTTCTCACCGCCTATTTGACTCGTTGGGCGACTACTGGCCACCACGCCTTTACTGGTGAGGGGCCGGTGCGGATCTTCTACTTTATCTTGCTGTTCAGCCACATGCTGTTGGCAGTAGCGGTGGTCCCCATGATCCTCAGAACCTTGCAGCACGCCTGGCGGGACGATCGTCCGGCTCACAAGGCTCTCGCTCGCTACACCCTGCCGGTTTGGGCTTACGTCTCGGTGACCGGGGTGCTGGTCTACTGGATGCTTAACCACCTCTACTAAAGCTCAGCCGCTGCTGGGAACGGCCTTGCGGTGGGGGCCGTTGATTGCCCCGGGGCAGCGCACCTCCCCCCCTGCTATCGTCTCCTGATGATGGTTGATGCCTGGGGCCTTTTGGAGGCGGTGGGTCTGACCCCGTCACTGGTGGGAGGCGTCTGGATGTTCAGGCTCAGGACAGTGGTAATGAGCTTGATGCTGCTGGCCCTGGTGGGCTGCCAAGGTGACGGTGGGCTTGAAGGCCTGACTGTAGTGATGCTCCCTCTTGAGCCGACTCTTGATGATGATCTTGTGGTCGAGATGGCCAGCCGCCCGGCAGTGGCCGAGGATCCTGACTTTCGGCTGCTGTATCGCTGGTTCCAGGATGGCGAGCTACGGACTGAACTGTCCGGCAATCGGGTGAGTGCCGAGCTTACTGGCGGAGGCGAACTCTGGCGGGTTGAGGTGACACCGGTGTTGGGCGTCACTGAGGGGCCGTATGCGGTGGCTACGGTGACTTTGCCGGAAGCAGCCCGAGATGCTGATGGAGATGGCTTTGAAGGAGGGGAAGGGGATGGCTCAGACTGTGACGATGCTGACCCGACCGTCTACCCTGGAGCAGTCGAGTCCTGTAATGAGCGAGACGATGACTGCAATGGGGCGATTGATGATGGCATTCGCGACGCTGATGGAGATGGGGTCAATTTCTGTACCGACTGTGACGACGCAGACTCCCAGCGCTTTCCCGGTAACAAAGAGATCTGTAACGGTCTGGACGATGACTGTGATCTGATTGCCGACGAAGATCAGATCGATGCTGATGGGGATGGCTGGGACCGTTGTGTGGACTGCGATGATCAGGATGCCAACGTGCACAGTGAGGCGCCGGAGCAATGCAATGGGGTCATCGACGACAACTGCGATGGGGTGAACGATCCCAATGAACTCGACTTTGATGGCGATGGTCTGACTCCCTGTAGTGGGGACTGTGATGACTATGACGACAGCGCACATACCTTTGACCTGGATGGCGATGGGTACAGCACCTGCGCGGTAGAGCCGGACTGCGATGAGAGCCCTCTGACCGGTGCCGCCCGCTTCCCTGAGAACCCGGAACTGTGCAACGGCATTGACGACGACTGCAGCGGGGTCATCGATGATGGCCTGCCGGATCTGGACATTGATGGCTTTACCGCCTGCGCTGGCGACTGTGATGAGAGCAGCTTTCTGAGCTATCCGGGCGCGCCGGAGCTTTGCGATGAAGAGGACAACGACTGCGACGGCGTGGTCCCTGAACATGAGTTTGATCTCGATGGTGATGGGGCAGCGCCTGGTCCTTGCGGACCCGATTGTGACGACGATGACGCTGGTCTCAACGTCCTTGATTTGGACGGTGATGGAGCGACTACCTGTGATGCGGTCCCTGACTGTGATGACTCTGATGGCTTGCTCAATGTCCTCGATGAGGACGGTGACGGGCATGACACCTGCGGTGCTGATGGCGTAGCGGACAGCGGCGACGAGGACTGTGATGACAGTGAGGCTTCGGTGTACAGCGGGGCTCCCGAGCTCTGCGATGGGATCGATAACGACTGCAACAGTCAGCTCGATAACGGCCTCATCTTTACCACTTGGTACATAGATCTTGACGGCGATGGAGTTGGTGATTCAACCACCGAGCTGTCTTCGTGTGCCGGAGCACCCAGTGCGTCCCATGTAACCGTGGGCGGAGACTGTAACGACGCTAACGCTGACAATTATCCAGGCAATGCCGAGCTCTGTGACTCGCAGGATAACGACTGCGACACGGTGGTCGATGAGGACTTTGATGTGGACGGTGACAGCCACTTTGATCAGACCGCCTGCACTTTTGGCACTGACTGTGATGACAGCGACGCGAGCATCGGTCCGGGGGGCAGCGAGCTATGCAATCTGGTGGATGACGACTGCGATGGCACCATCGACGAAGGTTTTGATCTGGACGGCGATGCCTATTTCGACCGGGATCTGTGCTTTTTCGGTCTGGACTGCGATGACAGCAACTCGGCGCGCTATCCCGGCAACATTGAGTTCTGTGACGCTGTCGATAACGACTGCGATGACCAAGTCGATGAAGATTTTGACGCCGATGACGACGGGGTCACAATCTGCGGTGCGGATGGTGCTAATTCCACTGCAGATGATGATTGTGATGACGGCAATCCGCTGATCTATGCGGGCGCCGACGAACTTTGCGATCTCCTCGACAACAACTGTGATGGCGGTGTCGATGAGAACGTTGTGTTTGTCACCTGGTATCTGGATGTCGACGGTGACGGAGACGGTGACCCCACTGAGGGGATTGAGAGCTGTTCCGGCTCGCCGGGAACCGGCTACGTGTTGCTGGGGAGCGACTGCGACGATGCCAACGCCAATAATTTTCCGGCCAACAGTGAGGTCTGCGATGGCGCGGACAACAACTGCGATACCCTCCCTGACAATGGCCTTGGCTTTCAGTCCTGGTACCAGGATCTGGACGGTGACAGCTTTGGTAATGACGCGGTCTCTCAGAGCACCTGTGATGGTGCTCCCGATGTCAGCTACATCGATGTGGGTGGAGACTGCGACGACGATGACGCCAACAACCATCCTGGTAACACCGAGGTCTGTGACGGCGCAGACAACGACTGTGACCCGCTGGTCGATGAAGGTCTGACCTTTGAGAACTGGTATCTGGACGGCGATGGTGATGGGGTGGGCTCTGAGACCGCACCTGCCCATACCTGTGATGGCTCACCAGGTCCGGACTATGTGAACAACACCGGGGACTGCGACGATAGTGATCCGGCTAACTTCCCGGGCAACTCGGAACTCTGCGATGAGGCCGATAACAACTGTGAAGGCACCGTCGATGAGGGGCTGACCTTTGAAAATTGGTACTTCGACGACGACGGCGATGGCTTCGGTAATCCAGCTACCATTCAGACCACCTGCTCGGGCAGCCCTGGCAGCGGTTACGTGACTCTCGGTACGGACTGCAATGACAGTGATGCCAACAACTTTCCCACCAACCCGGAAGTCTGTGACGACGCAGATAATGACTGCGATGGTTTTGAAGATAACGGCCTCAGCTTTCAGACCTGGTATCTGGACAGCGACGGTGACGGCTTCGGCGACGACTCCAGCTCCCAGAGCCTGTGCTCCGGGTCTCCGGGTAGCTCCTACATCCTGAGTGGGAATGACTGCGACGACGCAGATTCAGACAACTTTCCCGGCAATGTGGAGGTCTGCGATAGCCAGGACAACGACTGTGATATCTCGACTCCTGAAGATATCGATCAGGACGGCGATGGCTTCGACATCTGCACGGGTGACTGCGACGATGGTGATGCGAGCCTGAACCCGGGAGTCTCCGAAACCACCGCCGCCGGCAACCTTGCTGATGGCATCGATAACGACTGCGACGGTGGGGTTGATGAGCTGAGCTTTACCGAGGTCTTTACCATCGTCTCTGGAAACTGCAGTTGTCACTCTGGCTCCAGCCACTCAACGGGCTTTGCGTTTAACGCTGATCAGTCCACCTTGTATTCGGTGTGGGTGGGGTCTGCCGGCAGCGGGGTGGCTTCTTTTGAGCTGCCTTCTATGGATCGCATTGAGCCCGGTGATGCGAGTCAGAGCTACGTCATGCACAAGTTGGACGATACCCATCTGGGCGTTGGGGGGAGCGGCGCGAGGATGCCCTTTGGTTGCAGCGGCAGCGGCTGCCTGAGCCAGACTCAGCGCGATGGCATCAGGGCCTGGATCGAAGCCGGCGCGCCAGAGATCGACTAGGCACTGGAACGTTTTTCTGCTGGTCGCTGCACGGACACTAGCTCTCAGCTCTCAGCTGCTCGGTACTCGCTGCACAGCCGGACGTAAGCCCTCCAGCCCGCTTCGATGGCGGCACTCTGCTGCTTGCTCAGGGGGCGTAGTTTGCGGGCTGGGTTGCCCAGCACCAAAGAGCCGGGCGGCACGATCGTGTCCTTGAGTATCAGCGCGCCGGCACCGACGATCGAGCCGGCGCCGATCACCGCATTGTCCAGGATCACCGCGCCCATGCCGATGAGGCAGTCCGATTCCACAGTGCAGCCGTGCAGCACCACGTTGTGACCAACCGTGACCCGCTCACCGATGCTGGTCTTAGAGAGGCCCGCAGTGGCGTGGACTACGGTTCCGTCCTGGATGTTGCTCTGTGCACCGATGCGGATGCTGCCCTGGTCGCCGCGGAGGACCGCAGCCGGCCAGATGGAGACTTCTGCGCCGAGCTGGACGTCACCGATCACCACTGCCCGGGGATGCACCCAGGCGAGCGGATCCAGGATGGGGCTGTGATGCAGATATGGTTCCAGCATGGCAGGCTCCAGGCAGCAGTGTTGGTTGCGTAAGTTCGGTAGCAATTGACACTCTTCTAACCCGCCGACTACGCTGCAGTCCATGCGAGTACTGCTGGTCAATCCGGCCATGAACATGCAAGCGCTGGGTAAGTTCCAGGGTCTGCTAGAGCCCATGCCTGTCATCGGTCTGGCCTATATCGCTGGAGTTCTCCAGCGTGATGGCCATCGGGTCAAGGCCATCGACCAGTTCACCTTCGGCATGGGGGTCGACAAGGTCATAGAGCAGTTGGTTGAGTTCCGGCCCGATGTCTTGGGCCTTAGCATGTTGACCCCCAGTAGCCCGGTGGCGCTTAAGATTGCGGAGCGGGCTCGGGCTGTGATGCCTCAGCTGAAGGTGATTGCCGGCAATGTGCATGCCGATATCTTCTACAAGGAGATCCTGTCCAAGTCCGAGGTGGACTTTGTAGTTCATGGTGAGGGTGAATACACCATCAGCGAGCTGGTCTCCGCCTTCGACAGTGGCTCTACCGACTACGCAGTGATCAACGGGATTTCTTTTGTGAACTCGGACGGCGAGGTGCAGAAGACCCCGGACCGACCAGTCACTGAGGATCTTGACGCTCTGCCGTATCCAGCCTGGAACCTCTTTCCCTATACCCGCTACGGCTTGCTCCCCTTTGCCGATGTGGCGCATCCGGTGTTGTCCATGACCGGGTCACGGGGTTGCCCCTATCGCTGCGAGTTCTGCTCCCTCCTGTATACCGGCTCCAACTATCGCAAGCGGGATCCCATCAAGGTGGTGGATGAGTACGAGTACCTGCATGAGCGCTACGGGGTGAAGCAGATTGGCTTTGTGGATCCCATCTTTCCGCTGAACAAGAAGATCTTGTTTGCGTTCTGTGAAGAGCTGATGCGGCGTGGCTTGCACAAGAAGCTGTGCTGGCTCAGCGAGACTCGGGTTGATCGCATTGATCGGGAGAGTCTGCGCATTATGCGTGCCTCTGGCTGTCGCCGGCTGCTGTTGGGCATCGAGTCAGGCGTCGACCTGCTGCTGGAGAATGTGAATAAGACCTTCACTACCGAGACCACTCGTCGCGCGGTTCGCTTGATTCGGGAGGAGAAGATCGACTCGGTAGGGCTGTTCATGATCGGGTTGCCTGGCGAGACGCCCGAGATGACCCGCCAGACCATCGACTTTGCGAAGAGCCTGGACCTCGACTTCGCCAAGTTCGCCATCACTGTGCCCTTCCCGGGTTCGCAGATGTTCGAAGATTTGCGTCGTGAGGGGCGCCTCGATCGCGACGACTGGGAGAACTGGACGACCTTCCAGCCGGACCCGGAGAAGATGATCTTTGTCCCCCGTGAGGTCTCTAATGAGTATCTGCTCAAGATGCAGAAGCAGGGCCTTCGTGAGTTCTATCTGCGACCGAAGATGATGTACCGCCACCTCGTGGAGATCCGCACCCTCAACGCGAGGCAGCTGGTCCACGGCATTCGTGGAGTCTTTTCTTGAGCAGATCTTTTGGCAGGACAGAATTGTTGCCGCTACAATCAAGCTCGTTGAATCCCCAAAGGAGGCATGTCATGAACTGGCGTCCCGCACCCATTCCGAAGCCGACCCCCAAGCCCCGTCCTCGGGACTGAGCACGGTAGCCTCCATGACGGAGGCATCCGGGTAGCCTCGAGCTACCGGGTTAGAAGCTTCTAGTCGAGTACGCTGCTGAGGTTATATCCTTAGCGGCGTTCTTGCGTCTTGGACTCAGCAGCCCTGCTGCGCAGCTGCAGGACCGGAGCCGGACCGCTGCAGGGTCCGCCCTCAATACTGGCCTGCCAGCTTCCTGCTTGGGGAAGTGCCTGCGGAAACAGCATGCCGTCGCTGACCTGGGTCTGCAGTCTTGAGCTGTCTGCAGGCAGCCGTATCTTGAGCAGCCAGCGCCACTCCGTCTCATCTTCGGCGAGCCTCCGGTTCAGTTCCGTCTCGCTGCTGTCGTCATCATCAGCTTCGCCAAGCTGCTGGTCGTCCTGCTCGACTTCGCCGGCCACTTCGATGCAGCCACTCATGTTGGGCTCCAACCAGGGCAGCGAACTCAGGTCTTTTTCCGCGGCGGTGATCTGTAGGGTTTCGCCAGGCTTGAGCGGAGGGAGCTTGAGTTCCCTGCGGAAGCGATAGAGTTCCAGATCTCGGAAGCTCCAGTGCCCATCGGGCTGGAGGTTTTCCTGAGCCCATTGCAGTGCGTCCTGGGCCACCCTGGCGGAGAACTTGTCGCGTCCAAACATGCGTTCGTTAACCACCGCCAGCCACAGTCGCTCAAAGTGACTGTTGCGCGCGCCGCTCTGGAAGGGGAGCCGCTCATTTATTGCTTCAAGGAAGACCCTGCGTTCGTCGAGATGCCAGGTGAGCACATCGTCTCGCTCCCTGAGGTTCCAGTTGCCTTCTTGCTGCAGGTACCAGGTCAGTGGCCCACGCTGCGCCCATAGTGGCACCGTAGCGATGGCGTCCCGGTCGAGCGTTTGGCTGCGAATCTGAGCTGCAGCCCCTCGATAGTCGGGGTGGCTGGTGTGGTCTGCAGCATTGACGGTAAAGCCTGCAGCCAGGCTGCACCAGATGAGTCCTGTTGGCCATAGCAGCAGCAGTCGAAGTTTGTGATTGGCCCGACCTGTTGTGGTTGTGCCGGCCGGTGTCCTTAGCCCCAGGGCACCGCAGGCGGCGAGCCCCATGAGTAGAGGTAGCAGCCAGGAGATCCAGCGGAAGCCATAGAAGACCCGCCCGTTCAGGTACCAGGTGAGGTTGCTATGGAAGAACAGCACTCCGCCGAAGAAGGCGCCGAGCATCACCAGGAGCAGGTTGCCCAGCACCCGATCGCGTCGATAGCAGCCTAGCAGGCCGGTGCAGAGGAGCGGCAGGCTGAGCAGGGCCAGGGCCGGTCGATCCGGAGACAGGCCGACAGCAATGGCCCAGAATTCAGCGACAAAGCGGAGCAGTCCGGGATCGCGGGGGTAGGTGTCCGCGAACAGTCGGGTGTCCAGCGCGATGGGGGGGAAGTAGCCAAAGTGAAGCAGCGACCAGAGCAGCGGCAGAGGGGCCAGGATCATGCCGGCGCGAACCCCCTCACTGAGGGCCAAAGACCAGCGCGGTCGGGCGCGTCGCAACCAGGTCATGGTCAGTAGTGCTGCCAGCTGGGCCAGAGCAAAAGGAACCACTGCGTAGTGGCAGAGAGTGCCTGCGACCAGTAGCCCGAGCCAGGCAAGCCAGGGTCTAAGGCCTGATTCTCGTAGCGCCCGGAGCAAGAGCAACAGGGAGCCTATGGCAACCAGGCCGATAAAGGCGTAAGGGGTAGCGTCTGCGCCGAAGTGCACGGACGGAGCGGCGCAGGCGAATCCGGCTGCGCCGAGCAGGGCGGCTGGTGGGGAAAGGCGGCGGAAAAGCAGCCATAGCAGCCAGGTCGTCAGCAGTGATGACACCAGCGCTGGTGCTCGAATCAGCCATTCCGCCTGGGAGAGGCTGCCCAGACCGCTGAGTAGCCAGTGGTAGAGCGGAGGATGGGTGGCTTCGAGGGAACTGGGCCGGAGCAACTCTGCGAGCAGCCCAGGCGGCTCAGTCGCCCCCGCGGCAAAGGCCCGACTTCCTGGTCCATAGGTGTACTCAAGCAGTTCTATGGGGCTTTCTCGGAGTTTGAGGATGCGCAGCGTGGCGGCGACGCTGAGGATTAGAGCGAGCGCCCCTTTCTCTTTAGGTCCGGCTGGTGGCGGAGGGCTCAGCTCTGCCAGTGGCGGTAGCCGTGCTGCGGCCTTGAGGACCGCGCTGTCGGGCAGTTGGCCGCTGGCGGTGGCTCTGAGGGTTTGCGCTCCTAGGGCGGTGAGGTGGGCGCGTCGAAGCGCCCACAAGAGTGCGCCGCCGCCCAGGTAGATGAGGAGCGCCAGATAGAGGGTCTTGAGCCAGCTGCCCGGGACCATTCCACCCTGCTCTCTGAGTTCTGCGAGATCTGAGGGAATGCCCCGCAGACGGTACAGGGCGGGAACAGGTAGGTCTTCAAGGGGCTGTAGGTCGTAGGGCAGGTAGAACACCAGCGGCTGGGCGCCGGCCTTATCGATGCTCTGGCGAAGGAACAGCCAACTTGGGCCGCGGTGGCCGTCGGGCAGGTCAATTCGAAAGCTACCGTCTGGACTGTCGATGACCCGGCTCAGAGCGGGTTGGGTGGGTTCGCTTAGATCCAGGCTGGTTGTGATCCAGACCTCGTAGCTGGAGTCAGGGCTGCGGGCTGTGACCTGGCCCTCGATGCTTCGTGCCTCAGCGCTGGTAGCAACACCGAGGAGCGCCATAAAGCATAGAATTCCGGCGTTCGCCGCGGGGCCGCTCCGCCGCCGTCCAGCGCGCGGTCCGAACAGGCTCATGAGTAGGGCTATGAGCGCCGCTGGTCCGGCCAGCAGCAGGCTGATGCGCAGCCCAGGCGGAACAAATCGGTAGTCCAGAGTTTGTTCGCCGGGACCGACCACCACGCCGGTGTGGGCTTGGTTCACTGGGATCGTAGCTAGCAGTTTTCCGGTTCCATCGCGAAGCTCCCAGCCGGGATGCCAGCGTTCGCGCAGCACGACCAGTGCGGCCCCCTTGGCGTTGACCTTAATGTGCCCGTGCTCGCGACAGGAAAGCTCAGCAGCTTGCAAGCTTGCTGCACCTTGCAATTCCGTCTCCAGGAGCGCAGGGCCCGCCGTCTGGAAGGGGCGGGTCAGCAGTCGCCGCAGTCGCTCATGGAGATCTTCGACGACGATCACACTCTGCGGTGAGTAGCAGTGGGGCACTACGGCGTCGAGCTGCCAGCGCACCCCCTCGTCCCAGACTGCGTTGCGAATGCCGTGCAGGGCCAGGGTCCGAGTCCCCACATGATCGCAGAACTCGAAGCCGCAGGTAACGCTATCGCGGTATTCGCGGTTTCGGTCCGGTTCGCCCAGAGCCTGCCCGAAAAGGGTGCCGAGAGTGTCCCGATCCGGCTCAACATCTTGCAGTGCCTCAGCCAGTGGCCCCAGGCTGTCGACCTGGCGGGCTGGGGCGAGCTTGGACCGCCCAGAGAGGCCACGGATCCCTGCGCTGACGCCAAGATGGGGGGGCCAGTAGCGGCCCAGCAGCTCGCGTTGTTGGGCCGGCCCGTCCAGCTCTGGAATTTCGATGTAGTCGACCTCTTCAGCTTCGGCGAGCAGCAGGCTGTCGGCTTGGGCTTCGTGGGTTTGAGCGTCAGGATTTCGGGTCGTATCTGCCCCGTCGCTGTGGTCTGCCCCGGGCTGTTCCGATTCATCTTTTTGTGCGGTGATTTCCTGGGTCCAGGCCTCGTCTTCGTCCTCAGCGAGTCCGTCGCCGAGAATGCTCGAGTCGTAGCCAAGTGCAAGGTCTCTAATGTCGAGATAGCCTCCATCCAGTTGGCTCAGTTCGCCGTGGGCCCTGTCGAGGGGACTATCAATTGGCTGGGATGGGACAGCCAGGTGTCCACGAACGCAGTACAGACAAAGATCCACCAGGCACAGTAAGAACACTGCCCAGCTGCGGGCCAAGCCGCGGCGGCCGGTCATGAAGCGGTGCAATAGCAGCATGGTAACGCTGGCCTGGACGGCTCCTAGCGAATAGAGAGCCCAGCCGTAGTCACTGGGAAACCCCCACTTGCCAAGCGCAACCCGAGCCATGACAGCGATCATCAGTAGCAGAACGCTCCGGCCTTGCCAGCTTTGCCACCAGCGTCTCAGGTCCTCAGTGTCAAGGCCCCACAGTACGTCGAGTCCTCGCGCGGCCACGACCGCTGCCGGGAAGCAGGCCAGCGCTGGGTGGACCAGGTTGACCGGGTGACTGAGCAGAACCAGCGGCGCCAACAGGTAGTTGAGCGGGCGAATGTGAGTTCCAGCGAGGACCAACACCGCAGTGAACAGGACCATCCGCCGAAGTTGTTTGTCGGGCAGCCCGATGCCGGTAACCACAGCGACGGCAAGCACGGTGCCCAGACCGACATCTCTTCCCACCACCATCAGGCCGGGGCTGAGGAAGCCGGCAATGGCATGCAGGCCCAAGGCCTGGTCAATGGGGCGGCTGAGTTGGTTGATCTCGCCGGTGCCGGCTGAGGCCAGCGAGAGCTCCAGTAGCATGGGCAGGAAGCCGGGCAGACCGATGAGAACCCCGAGCACCAAGGTGGTAAGCCCGCCCCTGAGGTCCTTACCTCGGAGCAGCAGCCAGAGTGACACAGCGGCTCCGGAGCAGGCGGCCAGTCGTAGGTGTGAGCCAAGCAGGAGCATCCCCAGAGAGAGGGCGCCTAGGCCTATCCAGCGGGCGCGGCGCTGAGCTTCGACCTGAGCCAGTTTCTCTAGGCAGGCAAGGGTCATAGGAAGCCACAGAAAAGTTGCCCAGGAGTCCATCTGGGCATCCTGGAAGCCGGCCAGGCCGATAGGCCCCAAGACCACTCCGCAGCCGGCCAGGGTGGCGGCCATCGGACTGGCACCATGCAGGGTCGCCAGCCAGCGGACAGCGAGCAAGGTGCCCATGGCGTGGAGAAGGCTGGCCAGGCCCAGGGCCGTCACGGTTGGCATGAGCATTGCCAATAGCCAGGCGGGATACAGCGGTCCCATGGGAACCACATCGACATATAGGGAGGTGCCGCCCAATTTGCCGGGCACAAACCAGATCGACTGGCCACTGCTAACCGCGGTACACAGCCAATCCCAGGCCGGAACCATGTAGTAGAGGGCGTCATCGGGGATGTCGACGCCGTCGCCGAACAGCGCTGGGCCGCCGACGACGAATACTGCCGCAAGTGCCCACAACAACGAACTGGAAGGGGTTCTCAACGTCACCGCGGTCCCATCGAGCTTAGATTAGCAGGCAACGACTCCGGGTCGGGGCTCTCTGCGGGCCAAGCTGCGCTGGCTGACCTGTCTTGGTCAAGCGCTTCGGGGTAGGCTGGCCTGCAGTCGTCGCCGTGAGGCGATTGGGTTCAGGAGGCTTGGCGATGTCCAGTGGCGGTGAAGCGGTTTCAGAGGTCCTAAATAAGATCAATCCGAAGTGGGTCGCGCTCATTGCTGGGCTCACTGTGTTGTTTCTGATCATCCGTGCCCTGCTGGCACCTTCGCTGGCGGTGGAGACCGGCATGGCCGCTCCAGACTTCACGCTGGAGGGTACTGACGGCAAGACCTATACCCTTAACAAGTTTCGCGATGTACCTGTGGTCCTTAGCTTCTGGGCTCCGGACTGTGAGGAGTGTGTCGCAGAGTTGAGTGCCAAGAGTGCCTTTGCCCGGTCGCATCCGGAGGTTCAGGTCCTCGCAGTCTCTATAGGTGATTTTACGCTCGAACAGCTGGCTGACGCTGAGTATGAGCACGACATTCGCTTTCCCGTCCTTGAGACCAGCGCGCAGGTGCAGCAGCGCTATGGAATCCACAATCTGCCGGTGACCATGCTGGTGGATGATCAGGGCGTGATCCGGCAGATCCAGGAGGGGGAGATCGGCAAGCCCCGGCTAAACGTGTGGATTCGCTAGGCCGGATAGGGAGCGGTGACGGTGGCCAGTTCAGGCGGAAGAGTGACTCTTTGCACCCTGGCCCTGCTCTTGCTGGTCTGTACTGAGGCTTGCAAGCCTACCGAGCCAGGTCAATCAGCAGCACCGGATGGGCTATCGCCAGCGCGCGCCTTTGTCCCTGAAGCGGCGTCTCAAAGACAGGTTCGACTGAGCTTTTCCGCGGAGCCGGGTGATGGTTTGGTGACTCCAGTTCTAATGGGCTTTGAGCCTGAGCAGATGGAGGGTGACTGGGCCCGCGAGGGGGAGCGGCCGAAGCTCTATTGGCTGGGAGAGGCGACGGAGAGCGCCTTCGAGTTGAGCTTTGAGGCGCCTTTGCTGGCCGGGTTGGTCTACCTGGTCGCAGTGGATCGGGACGGTAACCTGGACGTCAATCGTGGTGACCTGGTCAGCGCACCTCGGACTCTGCCCTCCTCACTTCAGCTCGATGAGGTGATTGAGTTCGTGGTTGATCGTCCCTTCAGTCCAGGCCCGGAGCCCGGCGGGATGGATCTGGCCGCGCGTCCGACGACCCGCGGTGGTGAGCCCCGCCAGCTGCGGGTCGAAACTTCCTTTGGTCTGAGCTGGCTGCGCTCAGGCCAGCTCATGGTTGTGGGCGTGCCGCTACGCGAGCAGGACTCGTACCAGGAGCTTGGCAGGCGCTTCCCACCGCGGGTCGCGCCAAGTTTTCTGTGGGTGGCTCAGCGCCGTGCCCTGCGGTGGCCCATGGAGCTTGAGGCCTTGGTTCCTGATGGTCTTGATGTCTTCGTGGTTCTGGATCTGGATGACAACGGCTATCCGAGTACCGGTGACGTCAGCTCGCTGTGTGCCTGTGATCTTGAGCGCCCGCCTGTTGGTTCAGGGCCGCTGACCTTTGTGCTCGAATCGGTGGTGCCTTCCAATGAGGAACTGGCGGACAAGTTCATCTTTCCGGACATCGACCCCCCGGGTGAAGGGGAGCAGGAGGAGCGCGGAGAGGAAGCGGACTGGGGGCGCGACGAGACAGACGAGCGGGAGCAGAGCTCGGGTGAGCTGTAGCTTGGTGAGTAGCACTGCGATAGCAAGCGCCCGAGCTTAGGAGCTGATGTCGCTGCCCGTTGATTGGGCTGTTTTGTCTCAGGGCTGAGCGGGCAACAACAGCAGCTGTAGGGGAGCCGATGAGCAGCTGGGTCCTACCGCCTGGACGCGCAGACTGTTCCCTTCGCTTTGTGCCTCGAGCTGGACTGGACCTCGCTTTACGAGCTGCGGTGGGCTTTGGCCGCTGAAGGGTATCCGCAGATCCAGGTACCAGTGGTGGGAGGCGCCGGGTTCCAGCTCGGCTTGTAGCTCGCTCCAGTCCCACTCGACGCAGCTGGGCGCCATGGGGCTGTGCAGCCGAACTGTAGGGCCCAGGCCTTCGGGGAGTCCGGTCAGCTCAGTGCCCGGCAGCAGTTCGGGCTTATCATCGAGGAGTGGGTAGCTGTGGTGCGTCAGGACCGCCCGCTCGGCCGAGACCAGCAGCGCGCCATCTTGGAGACTCACTTCTCCCCCCGGCCTGGCCTGGTAGCGATGTAAGCGCAGGCCAGGGAAGTCCCAAACGCCATCGGGGCTCAGTGTCCTGTCGGCCCAGGCGATGGCTTGCTTAGCGACCTCTGCCGAGAACTTGTCCCGACCGAACATGGACTCTCTTACCCAGGCGACCCAGAGCCGATCAATGTGGCCGTTGGCTGCGCTGCTCTCGAAGGGCAGGGAGCTATGGATGGCCTCAAGGTTGACCCGCTTGCCGTTGATCTTCCAGGTCCCAGGTCCGTCGGGGGAATGTCGTTGCGGAGGAATCCCGCCTTGTTTCAGGTAGTGGCCAAGGTTGCCGCGTTGGAACCAGGCCGGGAGGGTGGCGATGCCGTCGCGATCCTGCAGTTCGCTGCGGATGAATTCGGCCGCAGCTCTGTAGTCGGGCCGTGGAGAACTGCGCATTTGGGAGTAGCTGGGTGGCAGCAGGCCACTGATCCAGATCAGGGAGAGCGCCACCCGAACGCTCTTGTGGGCGCCGCTATTCATTCCCCCAAGGGCGAGGAGGCCCAGCATCAGGGGGTGGAACCAGCTCAGCCAGCGGAAGCCATAGAAGATCCGTCCACCCAACTGTTCGCGGATGTTGAAGTAGAACAAGCTGACGTTGAGCAGGAAGCTGACCAGCAAGAACATCAGCAGAAGCCCAGGAACGTACTCGCTGAAGCGCCCGCCCGGGGTTCCGGGCGGTGAAAGGCGCAGGGCTCGCCCCAGGCCGAGGGCGAGCAGAACCAGGGCTGCTATGGCGGGCAGCGTCGGTCCGTTGGTGTCGAGGCCGGCAGTCACGCGGAAGAAGTCCCAGCTGAAGGACAGCAGACCGGGGTCTTTGGCGTAGGTGTCGGCAATGAGTCGGGTGTCCTGGCCGACTGTGGGAAAGGTCGAGAAGTGGAGCCAACTCCAGGACAATGGGATCGGTGCCAGCAGTAAGGCCGGGGCGCTGGCCCGGTGGATGGCAGCCCGCCAACGCTTTGGCGAGGTCGACAGCAGCGCGATGAGGCCGAGCGCGGTCAACTGAAAGATCCCGACCAGGGCCAGTCCATAATGGCAGAGGAAGCCGAGCACAATGACAGCAAACCAGGCCCACCAGGCGTGGCTGGTGCCCAGCCGCAGCGCTCGGGTGAGCAGCATCAGGGACGCCAGTCCTACCAGGGCTACTAGGGCATAGGGGGTCGCATCCTGACCGAAATAGATGGCCGGCGGAGACACCGCGTGGAGTCCAGCAGCAGCCACCGCTGCGCTCGCAGACCAGGCGCGGAGCCAGCGCCAAAGTAACCAGGTGGTCGCCAGGGAACAGAGTAGCGCTGGAGCACGCAGCAGCCACTCGGCCTCGTGGAATAGGGTGAGTCCACCTAGCAGCAGGTGATAGAGGGGCGGGTGAACCAGATCCAGACAGTACAGGGCAGAAAATTCAACCAGCATGTCGGTAAGTCCGGCGAAGCCTGTTGCCGCCCAGGTATTGAGGACCGGTCGGCCGATGCCTGGCAGGTAGGACAGCTCCAGCAGATCGAGGGAGTGATGGATTGCTCCCGGTAGCCGCAGCATCGCAGTAAGGAGCAGCAGAGCCCCAACCGCTGCAGCTTCCCGGTTGCTTGGAGCGCTGGCCGTGGGCAGCTCGTACAGCGGTGCTGAGCGGAGGCCAGCAGGTGCTGCCCAGGAGCGCGCTCCAAAGCGGATCAGCAGGCCCAGTCCCAGCACCAGAATCGCTAACAACAGGGTCTGCTGGAGCACCTCGGGGCGAGTGCTCAGTCGTTCTCGCTGCCAGATCAGTCGCGGGTCAACTCCGTGGAGGGTTAACTCTTTGCCGCTGTGTTCAGCACCGGGCAGGAGCTCAGCGGGGCGGAATAGATCGAGAGGGGGGCCGCCGCGGGGTTGGACCTGCTGATGCAGGAAGATCCAGCTCTGCTGGTCATCTTCCGGCCAGCTCAGTTCAAAGTTGCCAGTGGGGTCATCGACTACCACCCTGGCTTGTGGCTGTTGGGGATCGCTCAGGTCCAGGCTGGTGGTTCTCCAGACCTCGTAGCGCGCCTCGGGGCTCCATGATTCGATATGACCGCTGACTTCTCCTGCCAGGCTTTGGTTCAGCAGCAGCAGGCAGGCCAGCAGTGCTCCACAGAGCAGCTTTGTTGGGGGCAAGGGCAGGCGATCGGGAATGAGCTAAGCCTCAGTCCCGATCGTAGCGGAATTCGAGGGCTCCATCGTTTAGTTCAATGTGCACTTCTCCCCCTCCATTCAGTGATCCGAACAGCAGCTCTTCAGCTAGTGGCGCTTTGATCCGGTCGTGGATCAGGCGCGCCATGGGTCGGGCACCGAAGGCTTCATCGTAACCTTCACGCCCCAGCCAGTCGCGTGCCTCATCGCTGACATGGAGCGTAACTCGCTGGGCGGTAAGCTGGCCGTCCAGTTCGTCGAGGAACTTGTCCACGACCTTGCGAACCACTGCTGGGGGAAGCTTGTGAAAGTGGATGACCTCGTCGAGCCGATTGCGAAATTCTGGGGCGAAGGCGCGTTCAAGCGCCTTCGTGCTCTTGGCGTCGCCGATGTTGCCGCCACCAGCAAAGCCAACGTTGCGCCGCTCCAGATCCCGGGCACCAACGTTGGTGGTCATGATCAGGATGATGTTGCGGAAGTCTGCTTTGCGACCGTTGTTATCGGTCAAGGTTGCGTGGTCCATGACCTGGAGCAGGATGTTGAACAGATCGGGGTGGGCCTTCTCCAGCTCGTCAAGGACCAGCACTGCGTGGGGCGTCTTGATCACTGCATCGGTGAGCAGACCGCCTTGGTCAAAGCCAACGTAGCCCGGCGGGGCGCCAATGAGTCGCGATACGGTGTGCTTCTCCATGTATTCGCTCATGTCGAAACGCAGGAATTCGATGCCGAGGACCGCCGCAAGCTGCCGAGCAAGCTCGGTCTTACCCACACCTGTTGGCCCGGTAAACAGGAAGGAGCCTACCGGGTGATCGGCGTGGCCGAGGCCCGATCGGCTGAGCTTGATGGCAGAGCTGACCGCTTCGATGGCCGGGTCCTGACCAAAGATCATTAGTTTCAGGTCGCGGTTGAGGTGCCGCAGTTGCTCCCGGTCGGTGGCCGAGACCGAGCGCGGTGGGATGCGTGCGATGCGGGCTACGATGCTCTCGATGTCGGCCGGTCGGACGGTCTTTCGCTTGCGTCGAGTGGGCTGCAGGGAGAGCCAGGCCCCGCACTCATCAATGACGTCGATGGCTTTGTCGGGGAGCGCCTGGTCATTGATGTGCCGGGCGCTGAGATCGACCGCTGATCGTAGCGCTGCATCGGTGTATCGAAGTTGGTGATGGTCCTCGTAGACTTCCTTGAGGCCGCGCAGGATGCGGTAGGCCTCTTCCTGGCTGGGCTCGAGAACGTCGATCTTTTGGAAGCGACGGGACAAGGCGCGGTCTCTGCCAAACACACCTTTGTAGTCGTTGAAGGTAGTTGAGCCGATACAGCGCAACTCCCCCGACGCCAGCGCTGGCTTGAGCATGTTGGAAGCGTCCATCGTGCCGCCGGTAGTCGCACCGGCCCCCACGATGGTGTGGATCTCGTCGATGAAGAGCACATTGTCTCGGCTGCTGGACAGCTCAGCCAGGAGGGCCTTCAGGCGCTCCTCGAAGTCGCCCCTATAGCGAGTGCCGGCCAGCACAGCGCTCATATCCAGCGAGTAGATTCGGGTCTGAGCCAGCTCTTCGGGGACCTTGCCCTGGTGAATACGCAGGGCCAGACCTTCTGCCAGAGCGGTCTTGCCGACCCCCGGGTCGCCGACCAGGATCGGGTTGTTCTTGCGGCGGCGGCAAAGGACCTGGATCATCCGGTCCAGCTCCGCCTGGCGACCGATGAGTGGATCGATGTTGCCAGCCGCCGCCTTGCTCACCAGCTCGGTGCAGTAGCTTCGGAGGGGCTCATCCATGCCGTCCATGTCTTCGTCGTTGCCGACTCCGCTAGGTATTCGCCGTTGGTCTCGCCCGGCGACCTTGGCGATGCCATGGCTGACGTAGTTGACCAGATCGAGGCGGCTGACCTCGAATTGCTGCAGTAGGTAGACGGCATAGGACTCGGGTTCTCGATACATGGAGATGAGCAGGTTGCCGGCGTCGATCTCTTCACGTCCTGAACTGCGAGCGTGCATAGCCGCTCGCTGCAACACCCGCTGAAAGCTGAGGGTCTGCTGGGGGTCTACCTCGGTGCCTTCAGGGAGTGCATTGAGCTGCTCTCGCAGGAAGGTATCCAGTGAGTTTCTGATCGGCTCAACATCAGCGCCGCAGGCGAGCAGAATCTCGGTAGCACGGGGGTCGTCGAGCATCGCCCTGAGCATGTGCTCCAAAAGCAGAAATTCGTGGCGTAGCTCGAGGCTTAGCTCAAGGGCCCGGCGTAGGGTTGCCTGAAGTTCTCGGGTCAGCATCGTTATTCTGGCTCCATGGAGCACTGCAGCGGATGTTCGTGGGCCTGGGCCGTGCTGAGGACCTGCTGCACCTTGGTCTCGGCGGCTTCGTAGGTGTAGAGCCCGGCTACTCCAATGCCGCGGTTGTGCACTTCCAGCATGATGCGGGTGGCGTCCTCGACGCTAAGGTGAAAGATCTGCTGTAGGACTGCGACCACGAATTCCATTGGGCTGTAGTCGTCGTTGTGGAGAACCACTTTGTACATCCGCGGGGTACGAACGCGAGTTCGATCCCGCGTTAGTACCGAGCTGTCACCTTCTGGCTTGTTGTGCTTGCCCATCTTGCTCTGGCCTTTGTGGCTACTCCCTTTGTTCTTGAATATAGATTCGTCGCCAGCGGATCTCTACGCCCGGCTGTGCTTCATGCGATCGCGCCGCCGCAGCTGGATCCGCTGCCAGCGGTACAGCCAAAGCAGTGTTGTGCGGTGCGGATGCGGCGTTCTTGAAGTTCATTGAGGCAGCCTAAATCCGCGATGTGGTGGGGTTGACCTGGCACCAGCGGCATCTCAAGCATCTGGTTGAAGTCGCAGTCGAACAGTCGGCCATCCCAGCTGATGCTGAGCAGGTTGCGGCACATGAGTCCGGCGATGGTGCCTGCGTTGAAGTTGTCGCGGAGCAACTGCAGATAGTCATCGAGGCTACCGTCGCGTCGGAGCTGCTGGGCAAATCGGGCGATGGGCATATTGGTGATGGTCAGCAGGTGGCTGAACTCGATCCCGAAGCGTTCTCTGAGCTCGCATCGATAGTCGGCTTCGAGACTACTCTGTTCGGGGGGCAGGTGAGCGCCCACCGGGTTGTAGACCAGATCCAACTGCAGGTCTGAGTCAGGCCGACCATAGCCGGCCGCGTTGAGGAGCTGCAGGGCATGGATACTCTTGTTGTAGATCCCGCGGCCCCGTTGACGGTCAACGTTTGCCTCCAGATAGCAGGGCAGGCTGGCGACGATGTTGACCCGCTGCTCGACGAGGAATTCGAGCAGGTCTTCCTGACCCGGTTCCAGCAGGATGCTTAGGTTGCAGCGATCGATGATGGTCAGCCCTAGCTGTCTTCCAGCACGAACCAGCTTGCGAAAGGAAGGGTTCAGCTCAGGGGCGCCGCCAGTCAGGTCCAGGAGCTCCAGCTGGGGCGAGCTGCGCATCAGCGCGATGACCCGGTCGGCAGTCGCTGCGGACATCACCTCGCTGCGCTTGGGTCCAGCGTCTACATGACAGTGATGGCAGGCTTGGTTACAGAGCTTGCCCAGGTTGACCTGGAGCCAGGTCATTGCACCGGCTAACAGCGGGCCCTCGCCACTGTCCTGGAGCGCCTGATCGAAGCTGATGGAGAGCATCGCTGGACCTTAGCAGCCGGCCTCGAGTGGGTCGAACAAGCCGCGGCAGCCAGCTGCCTGGCTGCGGCTGGCACGGTCATTTGTGGTCACAGCTTGGTGATGGCAACCTCCGTTGCCTTGAAGCGAGATTGAGCGGTGTAAGGGCAGCGTGCAACGTGGGAGGTGACGGTATTGATGTAGCGTTTGCCTTCGAGTTGCAGCTTATCTTTATGGAATGGAAAGTAGGCCAGCTTGCCCACCAGCCGTTGGTTGGGCTGCACAGTGCAGGTCATGGTCTGGCCGGTCTCGGGATTACGGACCAGAACACTCTGTCCCGAACTCAGGCTCAGCTCTTCGCAGAGGCTCAGGGAAAGGTGCAGGGGGTGCTCATCGGGCATGGCCCTGGGCGGGGTAGCCTTACCAGAGTTGAAGGTATCGATGGCATAGCGAAGCTCAGTGCGATTTCCGGTCATTGATGCCCGGCCCGAGTTGAGCACGATGCCAGCGGGGATGCTCAGGTCTTCTTCGGTCGGGGTAAAAAAGTGAAAGCTATGGGCGCGCCCATAGATGTCCTTGAAGGGCAGCGCATCGGCTGCTTCGTAGTCGAGTAGGAAGCGGTTGTTGCCGACACCTCCATAGATGAGATTGCCCTCTTCCAGCAGGCGCGCCCAGCTGATCTGTATGCCCTGCTCGTCGCGAGGCATGCAGTACAGTTCTCCCTGGCGGTCGTCAGCGTCCGCCAGGTAGCTGAGGACTCGCTGCCAGAGGTGGGCGCGGCACACTTCACCCTCGAAACGGGGCAGTCCCCCTCCCTGCTCCGGTGCTTCGAAGCGCTGCCGAAGGTAGCCAGACTGCGAATGCAGGCCCAGGTCGGGGTGGACCATGCGCAACATGGAGTCGCTGCGGATCCGGCGGGAGATCTCGGCCATCGTGTCGTACAGAATGGTGGCGTCGCTGCGGGTTTGCTCGGCGGCCTTTCTGCGGGGCGGTGAGAGAGTCATGCGCCACTCGCCGTTCTGATACAGCTTCGGGGTGGCCGAGTGCGGTGGTGAGGGAATTACGAGATGGGCGTTCTCCAGGGTGAAGGGGTCCGGGATCGGGTCCACGACGACCAGGGTGGTCGAGGGTGAGCGAAGCTTCTTGAGCCAGCGCTCCCGGTTCATCATGTTGGCCTCGAACTGGGTGCCAAAGCAGATGATGAGCTCCCGTTCGTAGGGGACCTCGGGCTCCGAGTAGTCCAGCGCGACCCTTGGCTGGTCGCGGACTGCCAGCTCATAGGCTTCGTCGGGCAAGCCCATTCTGCGAGCTGCTTCTTTGGCGCCTTCCGGATGCACTGGGATTCGGCCGAAGAAGAAGCGGCTGGACAAGCCTTGAACTTCAGTCTCTGCATTAATCTGGCCGGGAATCCGCAGGGTTCCGCCGGCCGGTTCCCCCTCTGCACTGAGGCCATACTTGCCGACCATGGCCATCACCGAGCCCCACAGACAGTGCGCCACTGCGCCGCTGCTCTGCGACAGGCCGACAGAGGGTATGTTGATGGGGACCACCCCCGGCTCAGCGATCCGTGCGGCGATGTTCAAGATCGCCGTTTCGATTCGGTCTGTGTGGCTCGGCTCAGGGGCAATTCGCTGTGCAACGGTTGCTGGCCTGAATCGATCGCTGCTGGCCAATTTCAGAAAACGGTCCCAGCTGGAAGGGTCGGAGAAGCGCGCAATGAACTGAGGGTGTGGCGCCTGATGCTTGGTGATTAACTGGTGGGCGACCGCCAGCGCCATGTGGGCATCGCTGCGGGGGCGGATCAGGATGACTCGGTCCTTGCCGATGAGCTGGGCCAGGGCTAGGGCGCTCTCACTCTCCATGACGTCGATGACGTAGGCGTCTGGATTATTTTGGGCGATCAGCCGCGCCCAGGCACCCGGGTGAGAGATCATCCCATTCCAGCCGTTGAGTAGATAGAAGCGGTTGTTCCCGGAGAACGCGTTATCGAAGGTCAGGAAAGGGCCTTCCTGACCAGTGAGCATTTCGTTATGAACTGCGCCGGCGTTGAGGCAGTGCTCAGCGTTTCCGGCCAGGTTGCGCACGCCGAGCAGCCGAAAGACTTCCTGTAGGGCGAAGACTGTGAAGTAATCGATCTGCCCGCAGCCGTAGACCAGTACCTGAGTGCCGGGATCCCGGTGGTCAAGGATCAGGTCGGCAAATCTGGCCACCGCTTGTTGATAGCTGATGGAGTGCCGGGCTCGGCCCGCGGCTGATTGGATACTCGGTGCGGTGTGAATGGGGAAGAGTTGCCCCTTCTTACCGGTTGAGAGCTTCAGCTTGGCGCAGCCTGGAGTTGGCTGTGGGCGGCCGCGTTCATCTTCGCTATCACCAACTCCGCAGAACGCGCAGGAAGGTGCAGCCCCAGCATTCGTATGGGCTAGTTCGGGTGGCTGGAGGAAGCCCGGGATCGTGCTGAGCAGCTCCAACTCGTCGGTGCTGGTAATGGTTGGCAGCGTCGCGTCCGATTGAGCGGGCTGTTCTGCTAGCTCAGGAGCATGATCTCTGGAGCAGGTCCAGACTCTGGCTGCGGCTGCACTGTCCGGATCGAGGATCGGGCGCTGGCCGGAGCTTAGGCTCTGCTCGGCAGCCCTGGGAGGCGGGCTTTTCGGCTGTTTCTGCGTCGCCGGTCGGCGTCTGTTGGGCGGCTTGAGCCCCAGCAGCCTCTGGACTACGCCGCGCAGAATGCTACTGCCCTGCCCCTGCTTGGCGGCGCTGGAATCGCTGGCTTTTGGGGAGGCGGGGCGCAAGCGCTGTATCTCCAGCGGGGAGGATAGCCGCTGTCGGTGTACTTGCCACCGACCAGGCCGGCTGGGAAAAGAGGCTCAGCGCAGTTCAGTCTCAACTTCGTCGCCGGCCTTAAGCTCTTCGGTCGGGGCGCGGGGCTGTTGAATCACGATATCGATGCGTCGATTCATCGCGCGGCCTTCAGCGGTTTCGTTGTCGGCGACTGGTCGGTGTTCTCCGAGACCGGCGACGATGAGCTTTTGGGGGTCAAACCCGTGCTTTGCAACCAGCTCGTTGACCACGGTGGTAGCGCGTGCTGACGACAACTCCCAGTTATCTCGGTAGCGCGAGCCGGGCAGCAGCGGTCGGTTGTCGGTGTGTCCTTCAATGCGTACTTCGATGTCCTTGTATTCGGCTAGGCCCGCTGCCAGGGTCGCGATCATATCGCTACCTTCCGTCTGCAGGCCGGCCTGTGCGGACGGAAACAGGCCAGCGGAGAGGAGGCTGATCACCACATCTTCACCGCGCTGTTCCACGGTTATGTCTTCAGTAAGTGATTCGTTTTCGGTGATCTCTTCCATCTCTTCGCTGATCTGATAGGCCTGGCGTTCCTTCTCTTCCGCATCTTCGGCGGTCTCAATACAGCGTTCTTCGGCGACGATAAAGGTGCGCTGCGGGGCACCGGCTGGAGCGTTGTCGGAGAATACCGGATTGGACTGAATGGGCTTGAAAACCACCTTGTCCGACCAGGAGGCATTGAGTGCATCGTTTACCGATCGCTCAAATGCCTTTGCCTTCTCTTCATCGGTAATTGAGATGGCATATAGAGCCGCAAAGGTCGCGAACAACAAGGTGATGAAGTCCGCGTAGGACACAATCCAGCGTTCGTCGTGTCCGCCTTCTTCGTCGCTCACCGCTGAGTACTCCCTCGCTGAAGTTCAACAGGGCCCTGGTATCAGAGCCTCAGGCAGCGGCTTCCTTCTGACCGCCGCCGCCGCCGCCACCTTCCCCGGCTGCCAGCGCTGCCTGCTCCGCGCTGCTCAGGTAGGCGGTGAGCTTCTGCTCCACGATGAGGGGGTTTTCGCTGGCAGCGATGGCCGCAGCGCCCTCAATGATCAATTCCATGTAGTGCACGCGTGCCTTGAGTTGACTCTTGAGGCTACCACCCATGGGAAGCAGAAAGAGGTTGGCGATCCCCACCCCGTAGAGCGTTGCCACGAAGGCAACCGCGATACCAGCACCGAGCTTACTTGGGTCAGAGAGGTTTCCCATCACGTGGATGAGGCCCATTACAGCTCCAAGCACACCAATTGTGGGAGCGTAGCCCCCGCCGGCCAGAAAAATAGCAGCGGTCGAGGCCTCTTCCTTTTCCAGGTTGTGCACTTGCTTATGGAGTGCAGCTTTTAGTTGTTTGGGCTCGATTCCGTCGGCAACCATCCGCAGCGACTTGCGCATGAACTCATCGTCGATTTTCTGGGCCTCCCGATCGATAGCAACAAGACCTTGTCGCCGCGACAGCTTGGACAACTCGACGATTTTCTCCATGGCTTCGCGGAGATTGGTCTGCGGTGGTTGGAAGACATCGCGGCAAGCCTTGAGCGCTCTGGTGAATTCAGGCCAACTGAATTCAACCAGGCAGCCAGCCATGGTTCCACCAAATACGATCAGAGCGGCAGTGGGCTGAATGATCTGGTTCATGTGACCACCTTCGAAGAGGTGGCCACCTACAATGGAGATGCCGGCGAGGACCACGCCCATCACACCCGCTACGTCCAAGCCTCGTTCGGTCTTGTCGGCCATCTACGTTTGGCTTCCCCAGGGTTCTTGGGAGCTAGCTCCCGGGCGATTGCTTCGTGGGTTGGTTATCTAAGTCGGCGGCGTGCCGAGATGCTCAACTGCTTATTCTCTCCTGTGTGGCCCTCTTCGAGCGTCTCAAGTTGAGGGCTTCTTCTTTGGCCCGACGTACCACTATAGCAATTCCAGAGAGGCTGAACAGGACTGCCTGCGCTGCTGCAGTCGCTTTGCGCAGCGCAGCACGGACTCGTCGGTATGCAACTGTTCCAGTTGGCTCAGATCAACCCAGGCTATGTCATTGACTTCACTGGTTTTTTTAAACTCCACCTGGTGAGCCCGAAAGGCCATGCGCAGATCGAAGTGCTGGTGCGGACCTTCTCCTTTGCTGGGGTTTGCAGGAATGTTGTGAATGTCGATGTCGAAGATCTGGCAGTCGGGATTAAGTGCTTCTACTTGGAGCAGACCGGTCTCTTCGCTGAGTTCGCGGAGCACCGCTGCCTCTAAGTTCTCGTCGCCATTCTCGAAGTGCCCTCCTGGTTGGAGCCAGAGCCCAAGACTGCGGTGGAGAATCAGGAGTAGCCGCTCAGCGCTTGGGTCTAGTACCAGGGCTGAGGCGGTGAAGTGGCCGGGGCTGAGGTTCGACCGGCTGAATGGTTGCGCGGAGCTGTTCAGCAGTTCGAGCATGCGCTGTTGCTGGCGCCGGTCCCTTGTTCCCTGGGGAAGATAGGCTTCCAGTTGGGAGCGCAGCACGCTGGGATTCATCAGCTCGATTCCTCTCCGGTAGCTTTCGGACCCGCTGTAGCAGCGGCTTTCAGCCGACCATTCCTTGGCCTCGTTGCTTCCTTAGAGACCCGTTTACACCGGGTCCCCAGTCAGGGTTATTCTCCTGCTTCCATGCAGTCCATTCAAGCCAGCGACCTGGAGTCTGCAAGCAGCGCCGATGTGGCTGCCCTGTTGCGGCAGCTACGGGTGGTGCAGAGCAATGTACGCATCTATGAGCCGGGCCACGGGCAACGGCTTATTGCACACCGAGGGCTCTGGGAACTGTTGCTTGAGCTCCATGAAGAGCTGGGCCAGTTGCTCATCGAGGTGGTGCCCTGGGGTCTGTTGATCAACGGTAAAGGGCTCGAGAATGAGTCCCAGGGCGGGCGCCTTGTGACCGCATGGTTTCAGGAGCGAGGCATCAGCAATCTGTTTTTTGATGGCAGGGGGCGTCTGGAGGAGTTGGCTGAGCAGCTCGATGCGCTCGAAGCGCTGGGACCCGACGAGGCTCTCGCGCTCCGTGGTGGTTGGCTGCCGACGGGAATGGAGCGCCTTCCTTTGCGCATCAATGTCAGCGTGCATAACAGCACACAGGGCGAGGGTTCGGCCGCCCCTGCTGCGGCGCAACCTGATGCAGAGGAGTGGCCAGTAGCTCCTGAGCCGGCCTCGGAACTGGCGACTGAGGCAGTTGAGCTGGTGCCTGAGAGGGTGGCAGACGAGCAAGCTCCGGCGGCCGGCTGGTCAGGGCGCCTCGAGCACCTGGAGCCTGGTGAGTCTGTGGCCGGTGTTCAGTTAGGCCCGGCAGCAGAAAGCGAGGCTTTAGGGCAAGAACCTGTGGCTGAAGAGGCTGCTGCGGAACACGATCAGCTGGCGCTCGACCAGCTCCAGGCGATCGTTGATGGCGGTGTGGATCTGGTCTTTGCAGCTCTTGCTGCTCCGTTGTCTGAAGAGGTCGCAGAGAGCTTCAGGCGACGCTCGCTGTTGGAGGCGCTGCAGGCGTCCGAGCGTGCCGGGCTGAGGGCGGCGGTGCTGGCGCGTATTTCAGTTGAGTTGGGCGAGAGTGTCGCAGTTGGCAGTGGTATTGCTTTGCTCCAGGCCGGTGAGGAGTTGGTCTCGAGCTGCATTGCTGCGGGCCAGCTACGCTCGGTTTCGAGCTTCTGCAATCGTCTGGTCGAGTTGGTGGGAGGAGCGGGTGAGGTGGCTGGTCGGGCGACCGCAGCTCGCGTCTTCATCAGCTCAGAAGAGCTCATCCGCTTGATGATCGAGAAGATGGAGGTTTTACCCACTGAGCAGTGCAGTCTGATTCGGGACATTTTGCGCGGCTTCTCAGCGCAAACTTTGCCCTGCTTGCTTGACCTGATGGTGCTTCAGGAGCGCAAGTCGGTGCGGCTGTCGATCTGTGACGTCATTAAGCACCATCTGGACAATGCCAGTGAACCGGCGGAGTTGGAGCAGCTCTGTGACCCCTTGATTCGGGGCCTGGGTCGCGCCGACAGCCCCTGGTATGTGAAGCGCAATCTGGTCTACATCCTCAGCTCTGTGGAACTTCCCTCCACTCAGCGGGCGCTCATGCGGCTGACTGAGCAGGATCAGGACCCCCGGGTTCTTACCGAGGTGGTCCGGGCGCTCCTGGAGAGCGGTGGGCCTGGGGCCAGTGCTCTGCTCGGTAGGATGATTGTTGACCCCAGGTTCTCAGACGCCGCAGGAGTTTTTGAGTTGGTTCGGGCGCTCTATCCCTGTCACGCTCAACAGGTTCAAGATGGGTTGGAGCAGCGCCTGACCGGTAAGGATGTGAAGGTCGCGGTTGCTGAGGGGGGTCTGCTGGGACTGGCTCTAGCGGCTGGCGAGGATTGTCTGCCCTTTCTGATCCGGCTGCTTAGCGAAAAGAACACCGGTCTGCTGAAGCGCCCGGCGTGGTCTGAGCCGGTGCGTGCCGCTGCTCTTGAGGCCATCGCGACTCTGCGGGGGCAGCCGGCGCGGGAGGCACTCTCCCTGGGCCGGGAGGACCGGATCAGTGAGATCCGTCGGATGGCGGTAGAGCTGAGTCATATGGAGCCATCCAGAGCGGCGGTCGCTGCGTATCGCCGGATTGGGGTGGATCCTAATCAGCGGGACTGAGTTGCGCAGCTGGCGCTCGGCCGGACGCGGCCGTGCTCAGCGCTGGGCTGTTGAGTCGTCGGGTCTTAGCCACCACTGGACCAGGGCCGTTAGCTCGGTGCTGCCCAGGCCGTGCCCGCCAGCAAAGATCTGTAGTTCCAGATCTGTGAAGCCGAGATTCGTCAGGGACTCCAGATGGCCGCGCATGTGATCCGGTGAGCGCAGGTTGTCTTGTTCTCCGGTGGACAACCAACCCCTCGGCCGAAGGGCTCCCAGACCCCCGGGAAACACCCCCCCATGGAGTATCGCGAACGCCGTAAACTGGCCCTCACTGCTGGCCAGGTAGGGGGCTGAACTGGCGCCGCCAGAATAGCCCGCGGCCAGCACCGCGCTCAGCTCGATGTTCAGTTCGTGTTCTTCTTCGAGCTCGTTCAGGCAGTTGAGGGCATGAAGGTAGTCGGGGGTCACCTCGTTGGGCTCGGTGCCGACCTCCCAGGTGAACTCACCTGTTGGTGAGATCCTGGAGTCTGGGGCGGCGATAGCGAAACCCTGCTCTCGGGCAAGCTCGCTAAAGGCCGAGATGAATCCGGCGCCATCCCCCCCAGTGGCATGGAAGCCAAGCAGCACTGGTAGCGCTTGTCCTGCGTTGTGCTCGGGAATTAAGAAGCTGCCGCTGCGGCCAGCGCTGTTGGTGGTGCTGAGGGCACCGCTGGTCTCGCTGAGCAGATGTTGTGGCGGGGTGGGCTGGGGGCCTCTTAAATCTTCCGCGCCGGGGCTGCATGAAGCCAGCAACATGCCTAGGAGGATGGCTGCCACTGGTCTTTGCTGGCTCACCGGGCCAGCATAGCCTGGTAAGCGGTTGCAGGATGGATGGGACCTGGCGCGAGATTGTGTATTGCTGACCTTGGCCCGAGGCGTCACAATGGCCCACTCTCGCCCGGGTTCAGCCGGGCTCCTGTGGGGGGGGCTTTGCTATGCGTACTCTGTTCCTGTCGTTTGCCGTCATTGCGCTGGCCATGGTTTGGGGCTGCGCCGAGCGTGTGCTTGATGGCGTTGAACCCGCCGGCGACGACGACACCGCTGGCGATGATGACGACACCGCTGGCGATGATGACGACAGCGCCGGCGATGATGACGACACCGCTGGCGATGATGACGATGTCGTAGGTAATGACGATGACAGCGCCGGTGATGATGATGACTCCAGTCCAGAGCCGGAGTTCACGGTGGTCTGTTCGCCAGCGAATCAGCAGCTGTCCATTACCTGGGGCAGCACTGTCAGCGTGCAACTGAGCGCGGAATTGATCTGGCCCGATGGGACGGTCTCGGCTCCTGTGGCTCCGGTTTGGACGGTGCTGGATAACTTTGGCGGCACTGTGGATCAGACAGGTCTGTACACCAGTCCATCTGATCACGGCGGCATCGGTCAGATTGCGGTTCGCGAGATGAGCGTTACTGGCATCTGTGAGGTGGAGATCACCATTGATGGTGAGATCAATAACACGGGGAACAGCGCTGTTCCGCCTGCCTTCTCTGCTGCCAACGTCGTTGTTGACGACGGCTGTGCCGCGGAGGTCCTCTATCCACTCGATGACTCGGTCATGCCCGGTAGTCTGCTGCCGCCTAAGGTTCAGTGGCTGGCTAATGGCGGCTCAAACCTCTACTCGGTGCGGCTGCAGAGCGCCTATAGCGACCTGACCTATTACACCACCGACGATCACCTCACTCCGGACATTGCTACCTGGCGGGGCCTGACCAGTTTTGATCCGGGCACCCAGGTCGACATCACCATCACTGCTGGCAATTGGAATGGCAGCGCCTTGGCTGGGGATCCCTGCATGGCTAGCACTGCCTTGAGCATTGAGGCCAGTGACAACAACCTGGATGGGACCATGGTGTATTGGGGGGCGACCGTCTTTGGTGGCATGCGTGCGCTGCCGGTAGGGGCCAGCTCACCGACCCCTCTGGCTTTGCCGTCACTGCAGTGTGTTGGTTGTCATACGGTCAACCTCAGCAATCCGGGCTTGATGTCCTATGCGGACTTCAGTCCCTTTTCGCCGGGGCGGGTGGTCAATCTGGCCAACCCGAGTACCGTCATTGCCGGCCCGCTGGATTCACTGTTCACGACCCTGAACCCAACGGGAACACGTGGGATCAAGGCTCCTCCACCAGGGCCTTTGGCAGCCCTCTCGGGCCGAAGCCTGAGTCTGATGGAGTTACCTTCGGGTACGCCTCTGGGACCCCTGCCTGTCGCAGGCGAGCCAGCTTTTGCTGACTGGTCCCCCGATGGCACCAAAGTCGTCTATTCATCTTGCGATGAGGGGGCCAGCGAGTTTGGGGCCAATGACTGCAGTCTCCGGCTCATGGATGTCTCTGGCGATGTGTTCAGCAACGATCGCCTGCTGCTGCAGCAGCAGGGGGATGAGAACTTCTATTATCCGACCTTCAGTCCTGACTCGCAGTGGATCGCCTTTAATGTGGGTGGTCACTTCACCGGTGTGGATTCCGATGGCAATCCGACCTCCAGTTCGTCGTCCTATGCCAACCCTACTGCCCGCCTGTTCATCATTTCGGTGAATGGTGGAGCTCCCATTGAGCTGAGTCATGCGAACGGGGTCGGCGATCTGACCAATAGCTGGCCACGCTGGGCCCCGGAGACTCAGGACTATGCCTGGCTCGCCTACTCAAGTAAGCGCGACTATGGCCACAGTGGGCAGGGCAATTCACAGGTTTGGGTGACCGCTGTTGATCTGTCGGAAGCGATGTTGGGCAACGATCCCAGCGCCCCACCAGTGTGGTTTACCGGGCAGGACCTTGGGGAGAACAACCTCATTCCAGTCTGGGTTCCGCGCATTGCATTCTGATCGTCGAGTCTCAGCATTGCCGGGTAGTTGGCTCTTTGTAGCGTCTGGCACTTGGGGTTCTGTGGAACATTCGAACAGGTGATTTAGGTTTGGATGAGGTCTTTGGCCGCTGCATGGATTTGCTGATCAAGCAGGTATCGGACTGATCACGAGGTCCAAGTCTGGCATCCAGCCAGTTTCTGGCTACCACGATCTTCTGGGGCGCCTAGACTGCGCGCCCTTGGGTTGCTGGATGGTAAGGATTATGCCCCGTAGAGGGTGATCTCAAGTTCGCCGGGTACCGTGTCGTCACAGGTGCTGGCCATCCCATTGAGGCCCAGGGCTACCAGCACACACACACAGCTGGGTGAACCGTTTGGAGGGAGGCAGCTGGTCGGTATTGCCGAGCAGGAGCTGCTCGGTGGCGTGGGTGGACTGCCCGGCGGCGGTGGGGCCCCGCCCACAAAGAGCTCACAGTATTCGACGTTCGTCAGGCACTGATCGGCAACACCGCAAGTGAAGGTTGCCGGCGGCGGTTCCGCTGAGTCGTCGTCATCGCCGGCGCTG
>DJIF01000043.1 GCA_002433485.1 Deltaproteobacteria bacterium UBA6601 | reverse complement strand
GATCAGGACTGCGACGGCAACGACGATGATCAGGATTATGACCAGTTCACCAGAGACGACGACTGCAACGATGAAGATCCCGAGGTCAATCCAGCCGCAGTAGAGGTCTGGTACGACGGCGTCGATCAGGACTGCGACGGCAACGACGATGATCAGGACCGAGACGGCTTCAGCATCGATGCCGATTGCGATGACTTGAATCCTGAGCTGAACTGGCGCTGTGTGGCTGAAGGCTGCGGCTGTTCAGCGGCCTCAAGCGAGCCGAACTCCGGGCTCTCGCTCCTGCTGCTGGCTCTACTATCCGGCTGGCGACGGCGCAGGCCTATTAGCTAGAGCCCTTTACCCATGCCACTGAGGCTGATTAAGCTTCAGTCCTTCGCCTGTTGGACCAGGTAAGGACCCAGGATCAGGTAGTCCAAGCCGGCATGGACAAAGGCCCGTATCGCGTCGCGCGGGGACCTGACGATCGGCTCCTCGTGCATGTTGAAGGACGTATTTACCAGACTTGGGATGCCGGTCTTCTGGTGAAAGGCAGCAACGATATCGTAGTAGCCGGGATTATCCTGACGGCGAATAAGTTGAGGACGCGCGGTGCCATCGATGTGCACGACCCCGGGCGCGTGCTGCTTCATCTCGTCGGTGCAGTCAAAACAGACCGTCATAAAGCGAGCGGCATGCTCTGCTCCAGCAAGCCCCTTGTAGCAGCGCTCTCGCTCCTCCCACAGGGTGACAGGAGCGAACGGCATGAACTCAGTCCGCCCCAATTGCTTGTTGAGCCAGTCATTCACTGAGGGGTCATCGGGCCGAAACATTACGGTCCGGTTGCCCAGCGCCCTGGGACCCCACTCCATGCGACCGCTGACTCGGGCTACAGTCTTGCCCTTAACCAGAGCGTTGGCGACCTGATCCGCCAGCTTGCGCGGCTTTCGGTGGGGCAATCCGGCTCCGACCAGGGCGCGCTTACAATCATCGTCGCTGAAATCCCGGCCCATGTAGACGTCCTGCAGTTCATGAGGAGGAACCGCTGAGAGAGTCAGGGCCGCCCCAGCGGCCAGGCCACCGTCTCCCATATTGGGATAGACAAAGAGGTTATCCACCTCGTCAAGCTCGTGGATGCGCTGATTGAGCTTTACGTTGGCGAAGACCCCGCCTGCCAGCGCGAGATTCCGCCGGCCAGTCCTACGCACCCAATGGCGCACAAAGGCACAGACCTGCTGTTCAAGATTCAGCTGCAGTGCCGAGGCAATCTGCTCCCTACTGAAGTCATTGAGAAAACTATGAAAAGCGTCGTCCACACGCTGCGGCACCAGATAGTTCACCCTTGAGAAGCTACCGCTTTCAAGAAAATGAAACTGCGAGCGAAAGTGCGCCACCAGCTCTGGCGGTGGTTCGGCATAAGCTGCCAGCCCAGTGATCTTGCCCTCATGACGATTAGGGGTGAAGCCCAACCACTCGGTGATCCGCGAATAGTAGGTATTGATCGCTGCAAAGCCACTCTGCCGATGGATGAGCTTCAGATCCCCACCGGCCCCAAGAGAAACGGTTACTGAGGTGCCATCACCCATGGCATCAACAGTCATGGCAAGGGCGTCCAGGTGCGGCTGACTTCGATAAGCCGAGTAGGCGTGAGATGCGTGATGATCGAGGGTGACCACCGGAGCCGACAGCCCCCTTGCACGCAGCCTGCTCCGCAGCATCTTGCGAGACAGATCAGTATCCATTGGCCACAAGCCCGACGCCTTAAGCCCTACCTGAAAGGCAACATAAGCGTTCAAGAATGGAGAGAACTGACTGGATGACGCCTTCGCCCCATGATGGAGGACCGGCAGCGCACGCAGCAGCGCCGAGGGCGTAAAGTGCGAGCCAAAGGCTATCCGGTCCACCTGTGCGGGGCGCACCCCACCAATGTGTAGCACTTCATCAATAGCGTCCCAGGGAAAGGCTCCGCTGTTCTTGGTTCGATCCAGGCGCTCCTGACCCACGGCCGCCACCAGCCGAGCGTCGATGGCCAGAGCCGCGCCGGAATCGTGGTTATCGTTAATGCCTAGGACGATCACGGTCGAGAAGTTTAGCGCTGAAGGCTCCCTCATCGCCACCAAGCAGTGCCCTCCAATACCGGAATCGTTGTCTGCTCGGTCCCCGGAAGGCTAGAATGTGTTCAGGTGAAACCCCCGCAATCATCAGAAGCGGAACCCGGAAAGACCCCGCAACCAGAGCCGGGAAAGCGGCAGCCTACGCCTGCAGAAGACGCGCCAGAGAGCCAAGCACCAAAAGCCCGCGACTCGGTCCGAAGGGCCCACCGAACGCCGCGCAGTCGGCCCGACCGAACCGGTTACCTTCGCCTTGACCTCGGAGAGTGTGCACGCCCCGCATCACCACGCATCTTGACCGCGCTACAGCAGCTGGCGCCAGAAGACCTGTCCCGCTATCCGGACAACACCAAGCTCCGCCGTAAGCTGGCAGAGCTGCACCGAGTCGAGCTTCAGCAGGTCATCATCACTGCCGGCAGTGATGAGGCGATCCGCTGGACCTTTGCTGCCTTTGTAGAAGAAGGAGCGCGGGTCCTCATTCCGCGACCAACCTTTGGTGCCTTCCTGACCGCTGCGGAGGCCGCTGGAGCCTTTGTGGAGCGAGTCGACTACCTCGAAGACCTCAGCTTTCCCAACGATGAATTTCATCGCCGACTGGCACCCAGAACCCCGCGAGTTGCGGTTCTAGCCAATCCCAACGCTCCAACCGGTACGTCCCTGCCCAGCGCGACCGTCCTTGAGTTTGCTCGCCTATCCTCGAGCACCTTATTTCTGATCAATGAGTCCTTTGCCTCCTACCAGGGTCACTCTCTACTCGACCTGGAAGAACTGCCGGCCAACGTGCTGGTGCTGCGCTCATTCTCAAAAGACTATGGACTTGCTGGCATGCGAATCGGCTATCTGGTCGGTGCTCCGGAGGTGATATCAGCCCTATCGGTGGTGCGACCGGCGCACACCGTATCGACCGCTGCCCTCCAGGCAGCAAGCGTTGCGGTGGAAGAGCAAGCGGCCATGTTGGCCCAGGTTACAGAGCTTCGCGCAGTCATGGAGCGCCTGGTACGCCAGCTGGCGCAACGCTCTATAGAAGCCCATGCCACTGCCGCTAACTTCGTCCTGATCAAGCTCAGCTCACCCATTCAGCCCTGGGCTGCTGCATTTGCGGCGCACGGTATTCTAGTGGGCAGCTGGGGACACGTTGGTCCAATGGCAAGCTACATTCGGGTCACAGTGAACAATGATGTCGAAAGTTCCCGCTTTCTGGACACTCTGGAGTTAATCCTTCGACAAGGTATTCCCGGAGCGGCACGAGTCGAAGGGGTCCCCGGGGAATGGAACGAGCTCGGCTCTGAGGGCATGGCCTGAAGTCAATAGCCTGCTCAGCCATCCAGCAGGACAGCGGCCGCCTTAACTTCCTTGATAACGGCCCTGTCGCGTAGCTCAGCAGCCTTCTTATTCAGTTCCTCGGCCAGAGCTTCACCGCCAAGAGCCAGGAGACTACGCAAGGCTGAAAGGGCGACCTTCGCGTAAGAGTCGTGCAGCGCCAGCAGCAGAGCTTCCCGATCCACGACCATAGGCTGAGCTTCAATCAGCTCGGCCATCTCCAAACGCAAGCGTTTATTGGGTTCGCCGTGCAGAATCCGATGTAATACCCCCCGATGCTGCTCGTCACCAGCCTCAGCCAGCGCCCGCCGGCAGGCACGGCGAACCAGCACATCCCCATCGCGGAGTGCAGCACCTGCCAATTGCTCCTCAACACCGCCCCAGCCTCTATCCCGCAAGATCTCGACAGCTCTAAGGCGTAGCCCCTCATCCCGATCTGCCGCCAGCACCCTACCCAGGACCATCGAACTACGAGAGCCTTCCCCCAACTCTCCTATCAACTGCAAAGCTGCTCGGCGATTGCTCGGAAGCGGGTCTTCGATCGCCATGTGCTCGGCGGTCGGCAGCAACCAGCTGGACTCCATGACCAGGAGCGCGTGCAGAGCCGCTCCGCGGACCTTCTCATGCTCATCGGCCTTCGCAAGCTCAACCACCTGATCCATAGCCTGCATAAGACGTCGCTGAGTAACCTCCTTAAGAGCCTCAGTTCGAATCTTCCAGCTGCCATCAGCCAGATGCTTCAATAGCTGCTGAGAAGTCGCGCCCTGGACATCGACTCCTGCTGCGCTCCCGGAGGTCGGCGCCCAGATGAGCAGCAACCCTGCGAATAGCGCCAGGAGAGCGCTCCATCGATACTGCCTAATCGTCACCGATGCGTTCACCGCAATCTCCTGTGTGCCGCCGCTCAGATCATAAACAAGCGGATAGCCACCACCAACCAACCCGGCAGATCCGCTGGAACCTTTGCAGCAGACGATGCTGACATTGCACCGAACGGAGGACAAGGCTATTGGACCGGCCAATCCATCTAGGCGGGACAATTTTCGGTGCGGCGGGCAGTATTCTTAAAAGCCCATGGGACGCGCCTTCGTCAACCGCTTCAGCTGGTCCAACAGCCGAGCAAAACTTTTCAGCAGGTGCTTACGCGCTTACTGGTGGCGCTACTATGGCCACTGGGGAGGCTGGTCTTATTCAGCAGATGTGGACGCCAGAGTCGCCTACCGACTGGGCAAAATGGACAGCCTCGCCACCTGGGCGGGCAGCATCGTCCACGACACCATTCAAGAGGCTATCGAGGAACTTCGAGATCGAGGTACTGCCATCAATGCAGACCACCTTCAGGGGCGCGCTAGAGAGAAACTGCGCCAAGGCTGGGTGGAATCCAAAAGTGGCGCTTGGATTCGGCGGCCAAAGCACGCAATCAACCTCCGCGAGCACTACTTCGGCGACGGCGAAGCCCTCTCCAGACCAGCCACCGACACCACGGCGGCCAAGGTCTACGGCTGTCTGCTTCGCTTCAGCACTGGACCCTATCCAAAATTACTTAAGAGGCTACGACCTGAAGACTTCCGCAATGTCGAGCGTCTCGACTCAATGGAAATTGATGGAAGCACCGTCTACGTCAAACCAGACCTCGCCTTCTACCATCCGGACGACGGGCTGCTGTGGCTCATCGACTGGAAGACTGGGCGACCCCGACTCGAAGATGACCTGCAGCTGGCGACCTATGCACTATTCGCCAAAGCGAAATGGGGGGTCGAGCCAAGCCGAGTTCGCGGAGTCCTCAGCTATCTGGCCAGCGGTGAAGAGCGTCAGGTTGAACTCAGCACCGACGCCCTTCACGCGGCGCGCGAGTCCATTCGTGCCTCAATGCAAGCAATGAAAACAGCGCTACGAGAACCGGATGAGAACATGGGGCTTCAGCAGGACTTCCCCCAGACCGATGACAAAAGCCGCTGCTCAAGCTGTAATTTCCGACAGCTCTGTACGGGCAGCGAGGGCATTCCAGGAGCAATCCTAGCCGGCGACCCCCTGTGACGCAGCGTGTCGTCATCCTCTGCGGACGGACCAGAGAGAGTCGCCGCATCGCCACCCGCAGCGTCCAACAAGATGGCCAGCAACTGCGACCCGACTTCCTCTACATAACCGGCGGTAAACGCAAAGCTGACCTGATTATCGAGTCGTTCTGGCGGAATCCAGGGCGGCGTCCACTTTTCCTACCCGAAGTAGAGGTGTGGGGACAGCTACGTCGCAAGCTCTGCGACCGCTTTGGGGGCGACTGCGTTGAGCTACCAGCCCTGGCGGAGGACCTCTTAGTTGGGCGGCTATGGGCAGGACTGGCCCCTAGCATGAAGCGCTGGCATCAGCTTCCCAACAGCGAGCGCGCCCGCCAAGGTCTGAGGAAGCTCATCGATGACTGGCAGCAGTCTTTTGCTGGCCTGCAAAGCCCGGACCCCGGAGAGTCCCCCGCAGCGCTACTGTTCGCCGGAGACGGCCAAACAGCAGCCAGCTCACTGCACCCAGACCTGCGTCACGATCTTTGGCTGCTACTGAAAAACTGGCAGACACTCTTGCGTCAGAACGCCGCCTACACCGACAGAGCAACCGCAAGCAGGTCTTTGCTAAGGAGGCTATCGGAGCGCCCGCTACAGCCAGCACTGGCCGGTTACTTGAGTTCGTTCTCGTCCCTCATCGTCGACGACATCCTGTGGCTCAGCCCCCTGGACCGGGCCTTGCTAGACGCTCTGATCGACGCCTTCCTCGAGGCCTCTCCAGATGGCCAGGTTCGACTCTGCCTTGAGTGCGGAAGAAACGCACAAGGACAGCTCAGGGACTTCGTGAGCGGAGCGGAACAGGGCCCCGCCGCGCTGTATCAGCGCGCATCGCTGGCCTTGCGTCGGCACTGGTATCAACGAGTCAGCGAGCAGCAGGCCCTGATCCAGTGGGCTCCATCAACCGATGACCGGGCCGACCTAAGTGATGTGCTCACTGGCGACCACTGGCTGCCCTCCATGCCCCAAACCGGTGCCATCCGACTGCGGCACTACGGCTCTGAGTTGAGCGAAGTACGGGCCATTGCCCGCAACCTCAAATGCGCGCTCAGCAATGGTCTCCAGCCAAGAGACTGCGTAGTTGCCTTTCCCGCCCTTGACCCCTACCTCCCGGTAATCCGACGCTGCTTCAGCGAATATGGACTGCCTTTCATAATCGAGCGCGGCAAGCCCCTGGCAATGTCGCCGCCCATCTCCGCGGCCCGGCTGTTGCTGAAGATAGCGGCCAAAGGAGGTGGACGAAAAGAACTCCGCAGCCTGCTCGCCAGCGGCTGGATCCAGTGGCAGCAGGTCAGCAAACAGACTGATATCGACGAGCTCCTCGAGATCGCGTTCCCCAATGGTCCAGAGGTCGAAGAACGTGATCGTGAAGCCCTCAAGCAGGCCCTTACCGTCTCCATAGGTGCCCAGCCATGCGTGACCGCTCGCCTCCAAGAACTGCACAGTAGCCTCGTTGAGGCGGGATGTGAGTGGGGCAGCCCGCTGAGCTGGTTCTCAACCCTCGCCCAACGAAAGCGGCGCAGGCTATTGAGAGAGCTCGAGCGCAAGCCGCCAGAACTGCACCCACAGCTGTGGTCACAACACTGGGACTCAATCGCCAGAACCTTACGAGAACTCAAAGCTCTGAACAGCCTCTACAGTCGCATCCTGCAGCTCCGCAACGGCACGGAGCCGGCCACAGCAGCTGCCGCCATTAAGGGTCTGCTCCACGAAGCTAAGACCCACCTAAAAGCCGAGCCCCAAGCCTGCGACGACCCACTTCTGCAGCACGCAGGGCACGATGCCCAGGCCGCCCTGCAGCGCTTTGATGAGCTGCTCGATGAATTGGTACTTAGCACCACAATGAGCAGCTCTATCCAGCCTGAAGCTCAGCAGAGATCAGGTGTAGAGAGCCTCCAGGACCTGGTAGAGCTTGCCATCGACGACTGTCACTACCATCTCGCGAAAGACACCGAAGCAATATCGATCACCGGACTGCGAGACCTCCGCGGTGTGGACATCCCCTGGCTGTGGCTTGGCGGCGCGGTCGAGGGCGAGTTGCCCAGAGCTGAGACAGCCTCATTTCTGCTGCCACCAGCAGCAGCGAACCTCATAGAAACGCGAGACCCCAGAGCCGAGGACCGGGCACTTTTTCTCTCACTGTTACGTAACTTCGACCACGGTGCTGCGAGAGGCAAAGGCTTCCTCTGCATCTCAACCCCGGCCACCATTGCCGACAAAGAGGTTTCGCCTTCCTCCTTGGTTTTGGAGCTACGTGCCCTGAGGGTCTGCCCGGTTGAGCAGCACGATGCGCCCCCAGCAAAGAGCGAACCCGTCAAAGAGCTTGCCCATCACTGGCAACAGCTCCAAAGCACAGAAGAACAGAGCCTGCCGAAGTGGCTCTGCAAACACGAGTTACTCTCGGACCCAGAGCTTGATACAGAGCAACTCCAGCTGCTCTCGGCTGAGAGCAAACTATGGATTGAGCAGCATCGACAGCTACAAAATGAACGCTCAAGTGCACTTGGGTATGGGCGCTGGGACGCTGTGCTTGGCCTCGGCACAGAACACCGAGAGAAGAGTCTGGAGTGGCTCCGCACCCGTCTCGGTGGCGAACCGCAAGGCCACGAACTGCGGCTTCCGGCAACAGCCTTGGAGGCCTGGGTCCGCTGTCCGATGCGCTTCTTCTTCTCACGGGTCCTAAATGCCTCGGAAGTATCCGGCTGGTCACCAGAACCCGAACCATCGACGCAAGGAATTCTACTTCACCGCATCCTTGAACGCTTCTTTCAGGAACGCATTCAGGCCACTGCAGCCGGAAAGCTGGCCAGGTCTGGGCTTGCCGGTTGCTCTCCACAACAGATCATCGACATCAAACAACGACTGCTGGATATCAGCCTCGAAGAAGCCGAACTTCTGCTGGACGAAGTCCAACCCAGATATCGAGCGGAGCTGGTACGGCGCCTTACCGCTGGACTTGCCTCCCAGCCCGATAGCAATGCCTCGTTTACAGGTCGACTGGCACGCTTTGTCGACGAAGAAGTCGAGGAGTTTCTCGGTCTCAACCCGATTGCAACGGAGCTGGCCTTCCCAACCTTTGAACCCGGCAGGATCGCCCAGCAACTCGACGGCAGCCCAAACCAGACCTGCGGCGACTACCGAATCCTCATCTCTGGAGTCATTGACCGGGTCGACGCCGCGCCTCACGACAGGCCAGGAAGAGGCGGCGCCCTGCATGGCGTATACGACTATAAGACCGGCAAGGTAGAGCCACTTAAATCTGTCGATAAAGGCCTTAAGCTGCAGCCCGTGCTGTACGCTGCGGCCATCGCGCCGACCCAGCTGGGACAGACGGTCAGTGGCTACCGACAGCTGCCCGAACAGGACGAATCTGGCCGCCGCCGCATGATCGGCTCTCCCACTGCACTGGCCGCACTGAAGCGAGAAGTGGCCGGGTTTGGTCGGCAAGCTCTACCGATCGAGGCAGAACTCTGGCCTCTACTGCTGCGTCGGGCCGACTGGTACGGACAGTTGATCGCCGATGGAATCTTTCCAAGTGCCCTCATTGATGAAAAGGAAGCTGGCTGCAGTAACTGCGAATTTCGCCGCGCATGCCGGCAGGACCAACGCCGCGCCACAGATCAGCGCCAGTCCGGGGACAGTGCTCATCTCGACTTCCTACCCCGGGGCTTACCGGCATCAGCGCTTCTGGCTCAGCTCCGGAAACAGGATGAAGAGCAGGAAGGACTGGAAGGATGAGTGCTACCCACGTATTCAGCGTCGAAGCAGACGGCCGCCTGTTACCAATGGGCGCAGATCTGAGCGAAGAGCAGCGTGCTGCGCTCGACCTCGACCACAACGTAGTAGTCACCGCCGGCGCAGGATCCGGAAAGACCCGAACACTAAGCCGTCGGGTACTACGGATCCTTGCGGAATTTGCCTGGAACAGGGTCCAGAACGACGACCTTTCGGGGCGAGGACCACGAAATCTACTGGTCAGCACCTTCACCGAAAGGGCAGCGGCTGAACTGCAGGAGCGAGTCCGTCTGGAGCTATTAGCTGGAGTACGAGAACTCAAGGCGCGTGAACAGGAGCTCGCCAGCCATCCCAAACTGAACCCCATCCTGGTCGCCAGCTTTCTGACGCAGCTTGACCGCTACCGACAAGAACTGGACCAGGCTCGAATTGGCACTTTCCACAGCTTTTGTGCGGCAAGCCTCCGAGAGTTCGCAGCAGAACTGGGCCTCGACCCTGGCTTCACCATCCTTCAAGGGCCTGATCACCGCTCAGTCCTGCGGCAGATCGCAGAATCGACCCTGGTTGGACTGGAAGAGGCCGGGGATCCGACCCACCAACCACAACCGGGTCGAACAGAAGTGGAACAACGCGCTTCAGACATTCTACTTCACGCTTATCCCCGGGCGGTCCAGATCGAACTGATAGAGAGCTGGCTGAAGCGTCGTGCAGAGCTTCAGCCCTTCACTGAACTGCTCAAAGAGAGCAATGATGAGGCCTTGCTGGAGCGTTGGGCTCAAGAGTACGGCGAGCTTGCACTGAAGGATCTCGAACAGGCATTGAAACCAGGTTCGGAGATCCATCAGCAGCTCCGGCTAATCGCTGCGATGAGAGACTCCTATCAGGGGCCTGCTGAGGGCAGTCCTGCGATCTTCAGCGCAGCGGATGATGCCCTGCTCGGCTGCCGCCAACTTGGGGTCGGCAGCATCACCACACGCGGACAGTCCCTTCGCCAGCTTTTCGACCCCTTTCTCACCGGCGCGTCCGGGTCCACAGACCGCAAGCTGCGCAAGGGTCACTTCAGCTGGCTGGGCAGCAAGAAAAGCTACCAGGACAACGCGCTCAACACGGTAAAGGACTCCTGGCAGACGCTCAGGGCGACTCTCGTCCAACTGATCGGCGAAGCTGCCGAACAACTGGATACCATCCCCGCCAAGGCAGATGAAGTTGGACTCCCCGTCCTTCGAGCCCTCAGCCACATTGCGAGCGGAGCGGTAAGCAACTACAGACGCTACAAAGCCGAGCGAGCCCTGCTGGACTTCTCTGATCTAGAACTCGAAATGCTGAACCTGCTCCGCAACAGCGCGACTGCCCGAAGGCGCTTACAGCGCCGGTTCTGCCACATTCTGATCGACGAGTTTCAGGACACCAACGCATCCCAGTGGAGCATTGTTAAACAGCTCGCTGGTAGCCCACTGCCCGCCAAAGGCTTGTTTCTGGTAGGAGACCCGAAACAGGCCATCTACCGCTTTCGGGGCGGCGATGTGACCCTCTTTGATCGAGCGATCGGCGAACTTTGTAATCCCGAACAGCCCGCTCTGCAGTTCAGCGCCAACTACCGAAGTCGGCCAGTACTGATTAGCTTCTTTAATCGGTTCTTCGCCTGGTTGATGTGGCCCGAACAACCCGACCGCCCCAGCTGGGAAGCTCCGTTTCGACCTCTTTCCGGTCGGCGTACTCTAGGCTCTGCTGCTGCTCCTGGAGTCGTTGACCTCCTCTGGCTGGGCGATGAGCAAGAAACTGAGGAGCGGGTTGGCGGCACAGGGCAATCAGCAGCGAGCCAGCTGACCGCCGACCGACTGGGCAGAGAGGCTGCACTGCTCGCGGAACGACTCCGGGATCAGCACCTGCCAGCAGTCCAGGCTCATGGAGGGATCAAGGCCGCGATTCTGGTGCGACGCCGTGCATACCTGCATATCTACGCGCGGGCCCTTCAACAGGCGGGCGTTCCCCATGTCATCGCCAGGGGGAGGGGGTTCTATGCCCGTCAAGAAGTACTGGATCTGGCCAATCTGCTCGCTGCCCTCTGCCACCCGGAAGACAGCATTTCCTTAATCGGAGCGCTACGTGGTCCTTTCCTGGCCCTGGAGGACGCCTGGCTGCTGTGGCTATCCATGCTCGGAGGAAACGGAGCACAGGCGCTCTGCCGAGGCTGGCAACGAGTTCTTGGCAGCGGTGTCAAAGACCGCCACGCAGAGCTGTGGAACCAACTCCCCGAGACCGGCCAGATAGCCATCCAACTTGCAGCAGACCGCTTCAATCGCTGGAAGCTGTTGTGCCGCAAGCTACCTCTCTCGCGCTTTCTCCATGAGCTGCTCGATGAAACGGCAGCGGCCCACCTACTGCAACACAGCGACCCCAGCGGACAATCACAGGCCAACATCAACAAGCTTCTTGGGCTGGCCGAGCGCTACGACCGGCTTGGAGCAGAAGGTGTTGCCGATTTCGCCCTCTTTTTGACCGAGCAGGAAGAAGCACAGGCCGACGAAGGTGAAGCAAGCATCGACGCCAGCGCAGACGTGGTTCTTATGACAATCCACCAAAGCAAGGGACTGGAATTCCCGATCGTTGCTCTGCCCGACCTCAGCCAAAGAATACGATTCTCCGACCCCCGCTCTCTGGCCTGCGCCCGACTCGGCCACCAGCATCAAGATCAAGAACTTTGGGAGCCTGGCCTCCGAGTGCCTGTCGAGGACGGGCAACGGAGCCAACAGTCCATGGTCCTGCGGACCCTGATCCGACAACGCAATCGAGACGAAGAGCTGGCCGAGTCGCGACGCCTATTGTACGTAGCCATGACCCGCGCGCGCGACCGCCTGCTCTGTGTCGCGGGCCCGCCCCCCGCTTCTGCGAAAAAGGCTCGTGGCCGCAACGACAGTACCAGCTGGGAAGAGTGGCTCCGCTCCTGGTTGGAACAAGACCACGGGGACGGGATCCAGATCGAAACCAATGCTCCAAGCACAAGTCTAACGAAGCCTCGTACCTATCAGGATCAAGCAGCAACTCGGCCGTCCGTGCACGAAACTCTGGTCCAGCCAGTCATCGCCAAACAAGAGCGAATCCTTACACCGCACGGCTTAACCAACTTCAGCAAGCCCCGGCAACCAGCGGAGAGCAGAAGCCGGTCACGAGCTCCAAACTACGGCGCACAAACGGCAAGCCAGCAAGACCGAGTCCGGGGCGAGATCGGACGCATCCGAGGGCTAGTGCTGCACAGCTGCCTGGAGGATGGCATCCACGAGATGGGGCCAGAAGCGCGCCGACGGCTCGCGCGCGCCCTCGCGCAGGCAGGGTTCACCGATCAGCACCTGCTTGAACGCGTCTGCGGCGAACTGAACCGCCATTTGGAAGGATTCCGCAAGGCAGCACCACGATCTCTGCTCAACGCCGCGAAAGACAAAATCTTTCGCGAAGTACCCTTTCGCCTGGCCATGCCGAATAAGGCTGGCTGGCTGCGCGGCATCATCGACCTGCTCTATCGCGACGACTCCCAAGGCTGCTGGATTGTTCTTGACTACAAGACCGACGCAGATGCGCCCGACAATCTCAAAGAGCGCTACCACGCCCAGCTGCTCGCCTACGCCTGGGCTGCCTGCCAGATCATTCCTGAGCTGGCCGCCGGAGACGGGCTGATCGAGACCCAGATCCTGTCTACCGGCCACCAACGGCTCCATCCTGTCAGTCCAGCTCGCTCCCCCAGCGAGATAAACGCCGCATTCTCAGCCCTGCTTATGGGACAAGCAACCAGCAGTGAAGGCATTCCTTGACGACAGGCAAGCGCCCGAATAGTTTCGGCATCGAGCAAGTGGGGGTGTTGGCTGAGTCCGTGGGTGATTGAGGAGAATCGGGCCCGGCTAACCGCAACAAGAAAGCACTCCCTGGGCGGGGTCCTGGCCGGATTACGCCTGCTGCTCGACCGATGGGGCAGCAAGATGCAATTCGAACCAAACAACCCGCTCATTGTTCAAGGAGATGGCAGCCTCCTCCTTGAGGTCGATTGCGAGCAGTCGGAAGCTGTGCGGAGTTTCCTGGCGCGATTCGCCGAGCTCGAACGAGCTCCCGAGCACATACATACCTACCGAATCACCTCGCTATCTCTGTGGAACGCCGCCAGCGCAGGCATGTCTCCTAAGAGAATTGCCGATGGCCTGCGACAATTCTCCAAATACGACGTACCCAATAAGGTCGTCAACGACATTGAGGAGAAGGTTTCCAGATTCGGAAAAGTTGTTTTGCTCCCGCCCGAAGCGGATGCACCCGACATGCTTCGACTACAAGTCGATGACCTGCAGGTGGCTCGCAAGATCGCAACCAACAAGGCGGCCACCAGCCTGTGCGCAGGGGCCATCCGCGAAGGACTTTTTCGCGTTCCTCTAGGCCATCGGGGAACTATCAAGCAGGCACTCCTCAAGCTCGGCTACCCGGTTGAAGACCTTGCTGGCTTCGTCGAGGGCGCTCCCCTGGCTGTCGAACTTCGCGCTGAGACTCGCGCTGGCAAACCGTTCAACCTCAGGCGCTATCAGCGCCAAGCGGTCGACGCCTGGCACAAAGGCGGCGAGTTGGGCGGTGGGCACGGGGTCGTTGTGCTGCCGTGCGGGGCTGGCAAGACGATTGTTGGGCTCGCCGGCATGGCGGCCACCGGCTGCCAGACCCTCATCCTGGCCACGGGTACCGCGTCGGTCCGGCAGTGGATCCACGAGATCCTTGAACGAACCAGCTTGAGCGAAGAGCAAGTCGGCGAATTCAGCGGGGCACGCAAAGAAATCCGCCCGGTGACGGTCACCACCTACCAGATTCTCACGCACCGCCGCTCCACCGACCACGAATTCACCCACATGGGCTTGTTCAGCGCAGCCAACTGGGGCTTGATCGTCTACGACGAGGTACATCTGTTGCCAGCTCCTGTGTTTCGCGTCACTGCAGACATCCAGGCCCGACGGCGCCTCGGCCTGACCGCAACTCTGGTTCGCGAGGACGGCCGCGAGGCAGACGTATTCTCGCTGATCGGCCCAAAGCGCTTCGATGTGCCGTGGAAAGACCTTGAGCGCAAAGGCTTTGTTGCCGAAGCAAGATGTGTAGAGCTAAGAGTCGACCTCATCGACTCCCTCACATTGCGATACGAAGCGGCCGAGAAACGGCAAAAGGTCCGAATAGCTGCTGAGAATCCCGCCAAGATGGTAGTCATCGATGAACTGCTGAAAAAGCACCGCGACGACAAAGTGCTGATCATCGGGATGTACCTGGACCAGTTGCAGGATGCAGCCCGAGTCTTTGGCGCGCCGCTGATTACCGGCAAAACCCCAGCCGCCGATCGGGAACAACTCTACGAAGAGTTTCGACAGGGCAGCATTCGGGTCCTGGTGGTCTCCAAGGTCGCTAACTTCAGTATCGATCTGCCAGACGCCAACGTAGCCATCCAGATCTCTGGCACCTTCGGTTCCAGGCAGGAGGAGGCACAGCGACTAGGGCGGATCCTCCGACCCTCGGGTGGCAAGTGTTGGTTCTACTCAGTGGTCACCCATAACAGCAGGGAACAGGAATTTGCCCACAATCGTCAGCTGTTTCTCACCGAGCAAGGCTACACCTACGAAGTAAGGGAATGGACCTCGGCAACTCAGGGCGACAGCACGGTCAATGGGAGGCCGGCCTGAGGCCGGAAACACAGAAATGGAACTCGCGACCTTCTTCTTGAGCTTGCCGCAGCCAGTCCTGCGTCGCTACATCCAGCTCCACCTCAAAGAGACCAGAACGGCCGCAAAACCCGACCAAGAAGAACCCGCTGCAGAACTCGCAGCTCTATTTGCAGACCGCCACTGGGTGCGTGCCCGGCTCAAAGAGCTAAGTCGATCTCAACAACTCGCTCTCATCGCCCTGCTCCAATGTCAGGGAGTAGCCGGTGGAACCTGGCTCCTTCAAGAACTGACTCAGAGCCACGGGATGAGCGAAGACCGCTGGGCAGAAGTCCTCCACTCCCTTGGCAACCAGCTCTGGGTCTTCGGCAACTCGCACCAGAGTCCTCCGCTTTTTTACATCCTCCCGGCGCCACTCGCCGAGCAGCTTGAACATCAGTTCCGCAAGCGTCTGGACCTTAGAGCTCTGGCAAAAAAAGACGGCATTCGAACAGGCAAAGAGAATCGCAACAGCAGTCCAACCAACTACTCATTGGTTCTGCTCATCACCTACCTCGACCAGCATCGACTTCGTGTCACTCAACAGGGCGAACTGTTCAAGAAAGATCAGCAGGAACTTCTCGAGTTCTTCGCCAGTCTGTGGGCAGAGAAGTCACCAGAGAAGCTTCTGAGCTGGTTCCTGGACTTCATCGGCGAGTTAGGTTTGGCGCGGCAACGAAACGGCTTCCTGGAGATCGACACTCTGGCGCTGGAAGAGTTCCTCGGCATGAAGCCATGGCAGCGTCGCGACCTTCAACTCGCCTACTTCCATCGCAAAGAACCGCTACTTTCCTGGCTCCTCGAACTACTGGCCAACATTGATGAAAGGGATTGGGTAGACATTCACGGTCTGCGAACCCTCTATAGACGCCGCTACATGGGCGACGTATTTCGACGCCGCTACATCCGCAAGAGCTATTACCTACCCCCATCAGGATTCTACGATCCCGACCCGCCTCTTGAGCTGCTACAGCTCGCAGGATTGATCGAGACGGGATTAAGCGAAAAAGGCTCCTACCTGCGCCTCGGCGGGCTTGGTCGAATCTTCATGGAAGAGGGCGATGTCGAGAGCCTTGAAGCACAACCTCAAAGCCGCTGTATTGCCCAACCGAACTTCAAGGTCCTGGCACCCATTGGTACCCCGCTCAAAACCTTATGGTCGCTAGGGACAATCTGTGACCTGGAGGCCGCCGACCGCGCCAGCACCTTTAGCCTGACCCGAGAGTCAGTCCGCTCAGCCCTGGACTCGGGTTGGCGCTCCGAGGCGCTTGTTGGTTTTCTCACAGAAGTTTCCAGCGTTGGCCTCCCTCAAAATGTGAACTCAACCATCGTCGACTGGATGGGTCGACACGGGGAGATTGAACTCCACGACTGTCTGATCATCACCTGCACCAGGAACCGCTCCAAAGAGGTACAGCGAATCCTCAAGGGACTCGAATTCCGGTGGGAAAAGCTCGCTACTACTGTCTTTGCCATCCCTAGAGAGCGCCAACAGCAAACGCTCATCGCCCTCAAGGAAGCTGGCGCTGCGCCAAGTCAGGGGGTCCGACGCCACGACCTCGCCGACGAGCCCGAGAACCGCCGAGGACCACTGCACGCAGCCCTGGAGGAACTCGACGACGACACCTATGAAACCGAGGCTGCCTTTCCGTACAAAGCACTGGTGATGCTCGGCGCTCCCAGCGCAGAAGGAGGCCGTGAGGTGATGGCCAGCCGAGGAGAACGCTCTGGCCGGGTAGGCTCTAATTCAGTAGGTGCCGATCTTAGCCTCAGCCCTTCTGCTGCAGGAGCCGGTGACCTGCTCAGACTAAGCCCGGCCAAGACCATCAGCGTGGTGAAGGCCGCCATTCGACTACAGCTTGATCTTGAGGTCCTCTATCCAGTAGCCAGCGAGGAGGAGTTCGGTGGACTGTCGAGAGTCACTCCCAGCTCCGTGACCGAAGCCGGTGGCAGCTCCTCATTCAAAGGCTACGACCATCGACTAAAGAAAGAGATGGACTATAGAATCAGTCGAATCAACGGCATTCGCCTGGCTCAATAAGGAAAACCCGGGGCAAAAGCACTCAGCCCGATTCAGCCTCAACTGCCGGAACCAGGACCTCGCTCGCAAGCTGAGCCAGCTCAATCCGTACCGGCCCGGACTCACTAAGCGAACCCAGATAGAGCTGATTCAGGGCCGCTAGCATGGTGTTTAGAGAATCGAGATCGAGAAACTGTTCACTATTCAGGTGACTGAGACCCTGCTCAAAATTCAGCGGGCAGCAATCACCGACAAGTTCTCCCAAATGGTCCTTTACGGCTACCGGCAAACCATGCGTACGGCACAACACGGGACGCACCGGATAGATTCGACACGAACCCTGCTGATCAAGAAAGCCGCAGGGCTCTGCGTCGTGGATGACTGGCAAAGAAGGCGAAGTTTCTGGAGCAGAAACCGCCGGATGGCCCTCTTCTGAGACGCTTCTGGAAGCTCGCAGCCAGCGCCTAATAGACTCCGCTTCAATGGCAAAGACACTGAAGCGACGGTGACAACACGAGGAGCAACCCACCGCACAGGACAAGTCCTTCGCAAAAGCACCTTGAGCTTGAGCACTATGGGCATCAATCCGGCCGAGCAGCTGACGATATGCTTCGAGGTGAACCTCCATACTCCTTATCTAGCATCGACGGACGGTCTATAGTCCGGCGAAAGCTGCCCAGGCGAATGCAATGCAGGGGCGGGAGGGCGACAACGAGATGAACAGCGCGTCTGAATCCAATACCGCTTGCGGTGGTCGCAGGATTCTGGTCGTGGACGATGATCGCGACGCACTGGTCATCCTCGGCGACTTCCTCGAAGCCAAAGACATGGCGGTAGTGACGGCAATGGACGGCCACGAAGCGCTAGCCCGATTCCATGACGACGGCCCCTTTGATCTGGCGGTACTCGATGTAATGATGCCGGGCCTTGACGGTCTTGAGGTCTGCCGACGACTAAAGGCCTCTCCGCAAGGACAGCTCACACCGGTGCTTCTGGTCTCGGCCCGAACCGACACAAAAAGCCGGGTTGCAGGCCTCTACGGTGGGGCGGACGACTACATCAACAAGCCGGTAGACCTCACCGAATTCCTTGCCAGAGTCGAGGTGCTACTCAGGGTTAGAGATCGATATCAGCAACTGAACAATAGACGCAGCGATGCCATCGACGCAGCCCTCGTAGACGGACTCACCGGTACTGTTAACGCCCTCTACTTCAAGCGTCGACTTACTGAAGAAATTCAGCGAGCTGACCGCTATCAACTGGCAATGACAGTAATTCTCATCGATGTCCTGGGGCTCCCGGATCCACCGACCGCCGACCGGCAAGCTAGCGATACCAACCCCACAGCTGGGAGCAGCCAACCGGTCGACAAGCTCCTTGCAAAGCTGGGCCTGGGGCTGTCATCAACACTACGCGGCCACGACCTTATCGCCAGACTGAGACGATCCCGCTTTGCGGTGCTCTTATCGCACACCTCCAAGCAAGATGCCCAGGCGGTCATCGAACGAGTTAAGGCCGCAGCAAGCCAGCTAAAAGCCTCCGCCGATCAAACGGAATCACTCTCCTTGCGCATCGGCTGCGCTGAGCTGGGCCCGAAGATGAACAGTGAAGGACTGCTCGCCAGAGCCGAGCCGCTCTAGCAAAACCACCGCTGAGGAGTGCCAGATCAGTGGCCTGTGTCGGCCTTCTCCAGGTAGCGACCCCACGGCCGGAACAGCAACAGGCACACTGGTAGCAACAATAAGGCCCCGAGCATTGCAGCAAACAGGGTAATTGCACCGAGCAGGCCCATCTGAAAGATGGCAACAAAGTTGGTGGTCATCATCAGCACGAAGCCACCGACCAGCAACACCGAAGTGAAGATGATCGCTCTTCCGGTCGAGAGCATCGTCCTACGCAAGGCCTCCTCTCGATCGCCGGTCTCCAGCAACTCCTCTCGATAGCGGGTCAAGAAGTGAATGGTGTCATGGACCGCAACCCCCAGCGAGATCGAAAAAATCAATGCCGTCGAGGTGCGCAGGGGAATCCCCGCCCAGCCCATGAAACCTGCAGTAACCAACAGCGGGATGACGTTGGGAAGCATGGCCAGAAGCCCGGTCCGCAGCGAGCGCAGCAGGACCATCAACAACAAAGCGATGACCAGAAAGGCCGTACCCAACGAAGACATCATGTCATCAATGACATGGCTCAGAGCCCGGGCGGCAATGAAGCTTCCGCCGGTAATGCGCACTTCAAGGCCTTCAGCTACTCCAGCGGTGGTCCCAAACACCTCATCGACCAACTCCAGCATCGGCTTGGCTGTGGGGTCCGTGCAGCGCAGCGCCCGCTCATCGCAAGCGGCGCTGCCGTCGTACCAGGAGAAGTAATTCTTGGTCCCCCAGTCACGCATTGAGGCGCTGATCCTGGCGGTCTGACGAGAACCGTCCAGCACCGAGTCAATGAAGCTTGGATCCTCACTCATCTCGAACAGCGTCAGGTATTCCATGGCCTTACGTCGAGTCTCGGGCAGGCGGCGCTCTCCTTCAACAGCAAAAGCGATTTCCTTAATCAGATCCACAATCGACACGCTGTGACCAACGAAGGGGTCCTGATCCATACGCTGCTGAAGGACCTCTATGCCACGCAAAACTGCAGGGTCCAGGGCGGCACCAGGCTCGGCGGTTCGGATAGAGACCTCCGTGGGCATCAAGCCGGTCAGGGTCTTTTCAGTGTGCTTCATGGCCTGGGAGACCGGGTTCGAATCAAACAGCTCTTCAAGCAGAAAACTGTCCGTCTCCATCCTGGCAGCCCCCAGAGCACTCACCAGACAAAGCACGCCAGTGATGAGCAGGATCGAGAGCTTGCGACGAATGCAGAACTCAGCAAGCCACAACAGAAAGGGGCCTAAAACTCCCTCGGTAGGCAGGGAGAGGCTCTCCCGCCGCGGCGACTTCATGATCGCGAGCACCGCCGGAACCAGCACCAGGATCACAAAATAAGAGAGCATCAGCCCAACGGAGGCCACGCGCCCCATGCCCTTGATGATATCGATACGTGCAACGATGAGGCTGCCAAAGCCGACAGCAGCGGTGATCGAAGTAACCAGACAGGCCAGGCCCACCCTGCGCACCATTCGATCCAGTGCTTCTCGCTTTGAAGCTCCTGCGCCAAGCTCCTGATAATAAGCGGTCAAGAAGTGAACCGCATCACCCACCCCAATCACCAACAACAAGGTCGGCACAATAGAGTTAACGATATTGAAGTAGTCGTCGGCCTCGACCATGTAGGCAACGGTGAACGACACCGCCATCGCTACGGAGCTGAGTGGCAGTAAGACCCCGGAGGCGGTGCGGAACAAGACCAACAGCAGCACACACATCAAGAGCACAGAGCTGGCAATGGTCCTGGCCATGTCACCGGCCAGCCGAACTGCATATTCCCGATTCACTACCGGGAGCCCTACCAGGGTTGTCTCCACTTGAGGACGAGCCATGGCGTCAAGGATCGACTCCATCTCAGCCAAAGCTGGGCGCCGCTCCAACTCCTCGACAAAGCCATCCTCAAACTTGACCAGAATTGCAGTCGCCTTGGCGGTCGGGTTGATAAAGCGATTAAGGAATACCGAGTTGCTCAGCAGCCGAGCCTTGAGCTCCTCCTCCTCCTCCGGCGAGGCAGGCATTTCCTCAAGCAAGGCCCGCACCTCAATCATCCCGCCGGTGCCACTCAACTCCTGCATGGTGGCCAAGCTGTAGACACCATCGATATTGTCGATCTCCTCAAAACGCTCTGTGAGTTCAACCACCAGCTCGAGGACCGGCTTAACGCACACATCCTCTGCCTCGACCAACACCATGACCAGAGCATCCTCATCGCCAAACTGCTTGCGATGCTCCTCAAGAAAGATGACCTCCTCATCGGAGGTCAGAAACAGGGAGCGCGGCGAGAAGTCAAAACGGATCGATGAGGCATGCCAGGCAGAGATTGCGGTGAGCAAAACAAGCCCGATGGTCACCAACCAGCGGGAACGAATCAGCAGGGTAACGAGGCGTTCAGACATCACATCAGGGAGGCGCATACACGCTGGCGAAACGAAGCGCGGCGCGCGACATTAACACACGCCGCTGGGTAACCCCGGCGCTTGCAGGCCAGCGTGAGGGCACCAGCGCCGGTCAGACACCCTTTGACTTGGCTTCTATGGGCTTGCTAATACCCTTCTGCCCTCTTTCCGACACAACCTGCTCTCCTGGCTATCTACGCCCCTAATCAAGCCAAGGAAGACGCAGCACGAAGCGGCAGGAATCGTGTTCGAAGCGACGACAGGAGCACTACGACGGTCACGACGCAGCCCCGCTGCAGCGCTCCTTTCCATCGGACTGCACGCTCTGCTGGTAGCGGGACTGATCTATTTCGGGGCACGCAAGATCGTTGATAAACCGCCCGAAAGCGTTGAGATCACCTTCTTCTCCCAGGCGCCACCGCCACCGCCGCCGCCGCCACCAGCGCCGAGCAAGAAGAAGAAGAAGAAAAAGAAAAAGAAAGAGAAGAAGCCTGAGATCAAGCCGGAAGAGCTGGTCCAGCCTCAAGAGATCCCTGAAGAGGAGCCCGAGGAGGAGCCAGAGCCAGAGGAGGAGCCCGAAGAAGAGGTTGAAGGCGGCGTCGAAGGCGGCGTTGAAGGGGGGCAGATTGGTGGCGTCGTCGGCGGCGAAATCGGTGGTGTTGAGGGCGGCAAGGTCGGCGGAGACATCGCCTCTCTTGGCATCGGGCAATCCCGCGGGCTGTGTACCCGCAAGCCCCACATCCGCTACCCCGAACAAGCCAAGCAGATGGGAATCGAGGGAACAGTTAAGGTTCGGATTCTGGTAGGAACCGACGGCAAGATTGCGAAGAAAAAGGACGAGTACTGCAAAGGCTGGCACGCAGCAGACAAGAAGACTCGACGGGTGCGCTGGCACCCAAGACTATGCATCGAGGCGGTCAGCGGCCCCGAAGCGCTCTATTACGAGACCCTGGTGGCATGGGGGACGGCAAAATTCCGGCCCTGGAAGTCCGGCAACGTCAACGCACGCTACTGGGGCAACATCACAACCGACTACAAGCTGAAATAACCCAGAAGAGAGGCCAACGTGGATTTCTCCCTTTCGACGATCTTTGAACACTTCACCTTCGCGACCTGGTGCGTCGCCATCGTCCTGGTCGTCATGTCGATCCTATCGGTGGCGGTTGCCCTGAACCGGGCCATCCACTTCGCAAGAGCTCGCGCACAAAGCATGCTCTTCGCCCTTACCGTGGCCGACGCCATGGAGAAGACCAACATCGACGAGGTGTTGGCTAACGCCAAGGACGAAGACTATAAGTTCAGCTACCTCTCGCACATTGTCTCGGCGGGACTCAACGAGGCCAAAGAACTCAAGCAACAGTCAGCTGCCCAAACTCCGAACCTGAGCACGGTGGAGTCGGCCATGCAGCGAGCTGTCTCCGACGAGAACAGTGGCCTGAACAAGTGGCTGACAGTACTCGCCACCATCGCCTCTACCTCCCCTTTTGTCGGGCTGCTCGGTACCGTGTTCGGCATCATCAACTCCTTTAAGGGGATGGAAGCCACCGAGAGCGCCGGGCTGTCGGCTGTGGCCGGCGGCATCGCCGAAGCGCTGGTCATGACCGGCTTTGGTCTGGTCGTGGCGATTCCTGCAGTGTGGCTCTACAACTGGGCAAATGCACGGGTTGAAGAGTTCAACAAGGAGATGGGCAACTCGGCTTCCGAGGTGTTCGACTATGTGAAGAAGAACATCGAAAGCTTCTAAGGCCCCAGCTCCAGCTCAAAGCCCCTTAGCGAGACCAAGACATGGCATTCGTGACCCGCAAGAAGAAAGGCCCGCAGGCGGACATCAACGTCACGCCGCTGGTGGATATCGTGCTGGTCTTACTGATCATCTTCATGGTGATCACTCCGATGCTGCAACGCGGTGCCGAGGTCAAGCTGCCTCCAGCGGTCAACGCAGAGAGCAAGGAGGACTCAGGCGAGGCAACCATCATCTCGGTGAAAGAAGATGGCTCCATGTACCTGGGCAAAGATCTGATCACCCCGGACCTGCTTGAGCGGGAACTGAACGCTATCCTGCTGACCGAGCCCTTCAAGTTCATCCTCATCAAGGGGGACGCTAAGGCCCAGTACGGCGCGGTCCGTAAGGCCATGGAGATCTGCGAGAAGGTTGGCGCAAAGAGCGTAGCGCTGCAGACAGATCAGGCCGAGTCCAGCGGTCTCAACAAGGACAAGAAGGGCTGAATCGAGATGGGCGCATCGCTAGGCGGCCAGGGAGGCCCGCAGTCAGACATCAACATCACACCGCTGGTGGATATCGTCCTGGTTCTGCTGATCATCTTCATGGTGATCACTCCCCTGTTGGCAAAGAACATCCCAGTAGAGGTCCCACAGAAGACCGAGCTCGACGAGCCACCGCCCGAAATTCAAGAGCAGGTAGTGCTCAAGCTGTTCGCCGACGGCCACGCTGAGCTGAACCGCCGCACCGTCACCCCCGAACAGTTGGAGGAGAAGCTCCGCAGCAAGATGGCGGGGCGCTCCGAGCGGGTGATGTTCTTCGAGGGAGAAGACACTGCCGTCTATGGCTACGCAGTCAAGCTGATGGACATCGCTAAGGGAGCGGGCGTGACCACCATCGGCATCATGACCCCCGGCGACACTGAGAACGATGCCAGCGCGCTACAGGGAGATGCCTATGCAGCGGCCTATAGCGGCCGCGATGGCCAGGGGGGCCCACGGCTGGGCAGGATCGGGGCGGGCCAGCCCACCGTCATCGGCGGTGCGGATCCCGCCAGCCTAGCTGCAGTGGTCCAGCGCTACTTCAGTGACCTGCTCGCCTGCTACGAACAGGAGGCGGCAGCTGGCAGGGTCATCTCTGGAACGGTCACCACAAAGGTCGAGATCAATGGCAGCGGTACGGTGGTCAGCGCGAGCACCCAGGCCTCCAGCATGGGCAACCCGGTGGTCGAGGGATGTATCGCTCAGCGCTTCCGGGCCATGAGCTTTCCTGCTGGTCAGGCCAGCACGGTCTCCTTCCCCATCGGCTTCCAGCCCAACGCCGCTCCCTGAACAAAAGCGCTCCCCGCAGTGGGAGTCACTGGCCACAGAGCTGAGCGGGCAGGTCCAGACACCGAGTACCGGTCTGCAGCAGCCAGAGATTGACCGATTGTGCATCAATGAAGGTGCCGTAGACGTTAGCGCCGCTGCGCTGATCTTCGGTCACCTGGGTGCGATAACGAATGACGTTCAAGACGTAGGCTCCTTCGGCCATGCCAAAGCCTGTTGGTGCCGGTCGGAACGTATCCGGAGATAGGGCAATGCTGCCCGCACTGTCCAGCTGATGACAGATCAAGCCGTTCATGGTGCTGGGAGCCCAGCTACTGACCGGACCGCTTGTGTCGTAGTGGGTCATGGTGATGATAAGACCGTCCACTACGTTGCCTGCCTGCGGGCTACTGGGCGTCCACACCACGCTGCCTCCCTCAAGCCCCGCATGAGCAGGATTGTCCACATCAAGGAACCAGCACTGATATTGGTCCAGGGGCGGGTTCGCGAACATCGCCGGGCAGTGGACCAGGTAAGGACTGATCACGCTCTGGTCCAACAGCAAGGGCGCAGTGCCGGAGATCACCCCCGGATACTCCAGCGGACAGCCATCAGGGTCCTCGCCACCCAGTAATGAATAGGAAGCAAAAGTGGGTACCGAAGTGGCCGCGAGTTGGGTCGAGAGGTAGCTGTTGTCCGGCTGGCGACTGAGCTGAATAGAGCTTCCTCCAGTGCTCAGCTGAACAAAATTGCCCACGCTGTAAGTGGGCCGCTGCAGCGGCGTCGCCCCATTGTAGTAATCGCAGGTGCCCACCGCCGGAATCTGCGAGAAGGGGGGCGCTGTGACTGGAGAAAAAAACTGACCATCGGCAGCTCCTGCAAAGCTGCCCCCAGCCGAGAGCACCTCGGAGCGGGACACCCCAATTACCGCTGTGTCGAGGCCCTGCGCCCAGTACTCGTAGGTGAAGTCAGCGCTATCAGTGCCCAGGCCAAAGACCTCCACCTCCACAGCCACCTCTTCAGCGACGCAACCGGGGGGAGCGGTCACACGGATCTCCGAGTTGCTGAGGTTCTCTACCTCGGCCGCCTCTCCGGCAAAGGTCACGGTGATGTCGTTCTCGTCAAAAGCCGAGAGGTCACCTTGATACTCAATATCCACGAGAAAGCCGCCCTGGGTAGAGCCCGAGTCGGGATCTAAGCCAACAACAAAGAAGTCACCGCTGGTGTCGTCGTCACC
>DJIF01000045.1 GCA_002433485.1 Deltaproteobacteria bacterium UBA6601 | reverse complement strand
GTCCAGGCCTGAGCTGAACCCGGAGCGGAAAATCCACCCAACAGCACAGCCAAGCAAAAGACAGCAGCTCTAATACCCCTGAGCGAACTCATCGGAGCGTCCCCCGGCCGAGTTCGCGACGCAACTTTTCGCGTAGCTGCTGGAGCAATTGAACAGGTCGCTGCCGCGGGGCAGCGAAGGGCCTGAGGCCCTCCTTGGTGTGGACAAAGAGTCCTTCTGAAAGATCCCGCTTAACGAAGGTCGCACGCGCACCATCAATCAACTCATACCGAGACTGCTTCATCGCGGTGAGAAACCAGCCTCCATCTACCTCTCGAAGAAACAATACGCAGCGCTCGCCAGGCAGCAGGTGGGCATCACCGGGAATGTAGTGAACCTGGCCATCCAAAACCCCACCGAATTGCTCAATGCTGAGGACCTTGGGTGCAGAGCCCACGATCACTTCTTCGATCTCGATCCGGCTGTGCTTCAAGGGTCGATTCCACTTCGGATGCACTGAATGACGCACAGCTGTGACCCTAGCCACAACCACGGCTGTACTCTCCCGAGCCTGCTCCACATCACTCAAGTACAGGGCACTGGTCGCCTCCGCCGATGGCGGCGTAAGGATCAGCAGAGCAAGACCCAGGAGTCCTGCGATCCCGTAGTGAATGGGCGACATAAACAACTTCATAGACAAACTCCTGTCGGCTGAAATGCCTCCCTCTACTAAGGCCAGCTAGCGGGCCCAATAGGGAATCACGTACAGAAAGGTAGCAATGGAAGCTGCACACGGCAAAGGGAAGCCTCAAGCCCTGTCCAGCAGCAATGACAAACAGCTGCCCCTTGACCTATCGCTAAAGCTCCCTACAGTCGCCACAACGCTGCCCCTTAAGCTGTATCGGAACAGGAACATCTCATGGCCATGAAAGCGATCATCAAGAAGCTCTTCGGGACCCAGCACGATCGAACGATCAAAGCGCTGCAACCCATGGTCGCCAGAATCGACTCGCTAGAGGATAGCTACCGAGGAGCCAGCGACGAGCAGCTCAAGGCGATGACCGGCCTGTTCAAAGAGAAACTCGATAACGGCGCCACCGTCGACGACCTCCTACCCGATGCCTTCGCAGTGGTCCGCGAGACCGGCCGAAGAGTCCTTGAGATGCGCCACTTTCCGGTGCAGTTGATCGGCGGGATGATTCTTCACCAAGGCGACATCGCCGAGATGAGAACCGGCGAAGGCAAGACCCTCTCGGCAACCCTCCCGGTGTACCTCAACGCGCTGACCGGAAAGGGTGTACACCTGGTTACGGTGAACGACTATCTGGCCTCGCGAGACGCCGAGTGGATGGGGCACATTTACCGCTTCCTTGGCATGGACGTCGGCACCATCGTCCACGGCTTGAAGAACGAACAACGACGCCAGGCCTACGCCTGCGACATCACCTATGGAACCAACAACGAGTTCGGCTTCGACTTCCTACGCGACAACATGAAGCTATCGGTGGACCACATGGTCCAACGAGAACACCACTTCGCCATCGTTGACGAGGTCGACTCCATCCTCATCGACGAAGCGCGTACCCCGCTCATCATCTCGGGTCCGGCAGACCGCTCTCCGGAGCGCTACTACGAGACCGACAAGGTCATCCCCGGACTGCGCCAGGAGATCGACTACATCCTGGACGAAGAGAACCGCTCGGTGAGCTTGACCGATCAAGGTATTGATCGGGTGGAACAGCGGCTGGGCGTCAACAATCTGTTCCTGCCCGAGAACATCGAGACCCTCCACATGATCAACCAGGCCCTACGCGCTCATACGCTCTACAAGCGCGACCGGGACTACGTAGTGCGAGACAGCCAGGTGATCATCGTCGACCCCTTCACCGGCAGGCTGATGGCCGGTCGACGCTGGAGTGACGGGCTGCATCAAGCGGTCGAAGCCAAAGAGCAGCTGAAGATCGAAAAGGAGAACGAGACCCTCGCGACGATCACCTACCAGAAGTACTTCCTTAAGTACGACAAGCTGGGGGGAATGACCGGAACCGCAGACACCGAGGCGGCCGAGTTCGAGAAGATCTACGAAACCTCGGTCACAGTCATTCCTACCAACAAGCCTATCGCCCGAGAAGATCTCGATGACGTCATCTACAAGACTGAGCCCGAGAAGTTCGAAGCCGTCATCGAGGAGATTCGAGAGATGCACGAACTGGGCAGACCGGTGCTGGTGGGAACAGCGTCGGTTGAGAAGTCCGAACTCCTACACCGCCTACTGACCAAGGCCAACATTCCTCACAACGTACTCAACGCTAAACACCACAAAAGTGAGGCCGAGGTCATCGCTCAGGCCGGTCGGCCAGGTGCGGTAACTATTTCCACCAACATGGCTGGCCGCGGCACCGACATCCTGTTGGGAGGCAACCCAGAGGCCCTGGCTCAGGCCGATATCGGTCCATGGGATGCGGAGATCGAAACACAGGAAGACTACGACCGGCGCCTCAATGAAGCTACCAGCAAGTACATTGAGCGCTGCGGGGCCGACAAGCAGAAAGTTCTGGACCTAGGTGGCCTCCATGTGCTCGGTACCGAGCGCCACGAGTCACGGCGTATCGACAACCAGCTGCGCGGCCGTGCCGGACGCCAGGGAGATCCTGGCTCGACTCGCTTCTACCTATCCCTGGAAGACGACCTGCTACGCATCTTTGGCAGCGACCGGATGAAGGGCATGATGGAACGCTTGGGCATGGAAGACGGAGTGCCGCTCGAGCATCCCTGGCTCAGTAAGGCTGTAGGCAACGCCCAGTCGAAGGTCGAAGGTCGCAACTTCGGAATCCGCAAGAACCTGCTCGAATACGACGAGGTCATGAGCCAACAGCGCGATGCGGTCTACGGCATCCGCAACCGGGTCATTGGCGGCGACGACAGCGAGGACATGGTGATGGAGTACGCGGGCAACATTGCCCATGACTTCTGCTACGAGAAACTGCCCGGCAAGGGCGAGGAAGAGCTCGACATCAACGGCCTCAACCGCATCCTCGCTGAGCAATTTCAGATGGAATTCGCACTGGAAGTAGATGATGTGGCCGGACTGGCCCCAGAGATCGTGGCCAACAAGGTCATGGAGCAGGTGGGCGCCTGGTACAAGGAGAAGGAAGAACTCATCGGCGATGAGAACCTGCGCTATCGGGAGCGATACTTCCTACTGAGCGTCACTGACGAGCTGTGGAAGAGTCACCTGCAAGCTATGGACCACCTGCGTGGGGGCATCGGTCTGCGCGGGTACGGGCAGCGCAACCCGTTACTGGAGTACAAGAAGGAAGGCTTCGAAATGTTCCAGATGATGCGCGACCTGAGGGAGCAGCACGTCATCGAGCGGCTCTTTCAAAACCTCAGTCAGGAACGCGCTCTGACTCAGGAAGAAAAGCTTGCACTACGCCTGGAGCAGGAGCGCAAAGAGCAGGAACGGGCGGCAGAGGCGGCCAGCCGCGCCAACAAGCTTGGCGGTCGAGCCAAAGCGACCGCGGCCAAGCCGGTAACCTTCCGCCGAGTGGGCAGCAAGGTCGGACGCAACGACCCCTGCCCCTGCGGCAGCGGCAAGAAGTACAAGAAGTGTTGCATGGGCAAAGAGGACGACGGAGCTGCAGCGGCCGCCACAGCCTGATTCACCTACCGGCTAGCTACTCAGCCGCCCCGCAAAAAGCGCATCGGATTAAGGGGTCTACCGTCCCGATGTACCTCGTAGTGCAGGTGCGGCCCGGTAGAACGACCGGTATTGCCCACCTTAGCGATCATGTCGCCACGAAACACACGATCTCCCACCTCAACCAGGATATGCGAAGTATGCGCATACTTGGTCGTGATCCCATAGCCGTGATCAATCACCACCATGTTGCCAAACGCCGAGTGATAGCCAGCAAACACCACGTGACCATCAGCCGGAGCCATGACCGGCGTGCCCCGAGGCGCAGCAATGTCCAGGCCGGTGTGGAGTTGACGCGTCCTCAACACTGGATTTCGCCGCCAACCATATCCCGAGGTCAACCAACCACGGACCGGCCAGATGGACGGATTCGCCCGCTGCAGCGAGCTGCGATCCTCCAGATAGCCACGAACCTCCTGCAAGCTCTCTTCCTCACGGAGAAGGCGCTTACTCAGCTGCTCTCCACGCAGTTCAAGCTCATCAAGAAGAACCGCGAGTTCATCGCTCTGACCACCGTCCAGACCGACCTGCTCACCCGGCAGTGTCACGCTGCGCCCATCGCGCTCAGCAGCGGCCAACTCCAACTCGGAGAGCGGGCCTATTCCCAAGGCGCGAGCACCGGCATCCTCACCGGTCATCCGCCGCAACTTGGCGTCATGAGCCATGACCCGCTCCAGGACCTTGTCCAGCTCGGTCTGACGTCGCTCAAGGCCCTGCAGGCGAGCACGGAGCACAAGATTCTCGCTCATCGCTGAAGGACCGTTGCCAAGGCGCTCGTAGACCTTCCAGGACAAACCGACCAGAACCAGTGCCTGAAAGCTGAACAGGAGACCACCGAGCACGAGTAGCGCGCGCAGCCGGGAACCGCCGATGCCAAAGCGGCGCATCGTACGTCCCTGTTGCTCCACGCTGATGACAACCCGCGTCTTCACGACCTACCAACTCCATTTCTCAGGCCCACCGGGGGCCTGCCAGGGCGGCGGCGACAGATAGCCGAGGGGCTGGGGGGTGTCAATGACGGATTCCAGCGCGGCGCAGCCCTGTTGATGAACCCATCGGTCGAGCCAACGCAGAAGTTGAATCCGGCGGGTCGGGCCAGCCGGTCGGTCAAGAGGCCGAGTCTACCCGCGCTATGACCAGGGTGATGTTGTCATCCCCACCGCGCTCATTGGCCAGATCGACCAGCTCACGAGCAGTCTGCTGAAAGCTCTTCTCTAACAGCATGTCGCGCAGTTCAACCTCAGTGACCAGGTTGCTCAAGCCATCAGAGCAAAGCAGATAAAGGTCTCCCGGCTCAGCCTTGAGCACCTGAGTATCAATCTCAACCTCTTCCTGAAAACCAAGGGACCGGGTGATGATGTTGCGAAAGCGATGGTGCTTGGCCGCCTCCTCGGTGATCAGGCCGGCTTTGATCTGCTCATTGACCCAGCTGTGGTCCTCAGTTCGCTGGGTAATTTCACCGCCACGAATCAGATATCCTCGCGAGTCTCCCACATGCGCCAGATATGCCTTTCCGCTGCGGAATACCAACAACACTGCAGTAGTGCCCATGCCGCGAAATTCCGGGTCGGCCTGGGCGCGATCATAGATTCGCTTGCCGGCCAGACGTACCGCATACTTGATCTTCTCCTGGGTGATCTGATCCTCGGACAGATCGCCCTCAGGATTGGCCTCATCGCGGATGTTTGAGAGGACCTCCTCGATGGTGGTCACAGCTATCTGGCTGGCGTATTCACCACCTGCGTGACCGCCCATTCCATCACATACGACGTAGACGCCAATCCGGTCATTGACCAGGTAGCTATCCTCGTTGTTGGTACGCTTCTGACCCACATTGGTGATGCCAGCGGAAGAAATGTTCATGTCACTCAGGCCCCTCTCGGCGATGCTCAGCGAGATAGTGTAGCGGGCATCGACCGATCACGGGAAGCCCGCGCACGATCAAGCAGTTCACGAGCAAAGGCCTCGGTGGCCTCACTGTGGTCAGTACCAGCCACCAACCGCATCATCTCCGCCACCTGCTCACCCCCATCCAGCAGCCTTACTCGGGTCCGGGTCCGCCCATCATCAACACACTTGTCGACGCCCAGATGATGCTGAGCGCAAGCAGCAATCTGCGGCAGATGGGTAATGCACAAGACCTGAGCCCCGCTGGCAATCGCCAGCAGCTTTGCCGCAACAACCTCCGCCGTGGCCCCACCGATCCCCGCATCGATCTCATCGAAGACACAGACCTGGACCGCCTCACTACCAGAGAGTACGCAACGCAAAGCGAGGAGGATTCTCGACAGCTCGCCCCCCGAAGCGATCCGCGCTAAAGGGCGCAGCTCTTCGCCCACGTTTGCCGAGAACAGAAAACGCAATCGATCCAGACCGCTGGGACCCACGATTGAAGGCACCTCTCCGAGCTTGAGGTGCTGTCCATCAGCGCCGCTTCCCAGATCTGCTAACTCCACCTCAAAACGAGCCTCTGCCATCCCCAGTGATGCTAGCTCCTCGGCCATCAAGCCGCCCAGGCGCTGCCCTGCCGCTGCTCTCTCCTGACTCATGGAGTGCGCCTCATCGAGGAGGCAACGACGCTGCTCAATCAGCAGCAAATCCAACTCCTGCACCTCATCATCCAAACCCTCACCGTCTCGGAGTTGCTCCTTTAGATGCTCTTCTCGCAGCTGCAGTTCATCCACTGCACAGCGCTGCTTGCGCGCCAGGCTGCCCAGCTCCGCCAGTCGCTCCTCCAATTCCTGGAGTCGGGCGGGATCCTCACGAACCCTGCTCGCATAAGTAGATAGTTCCCGTCCGGAGTCTTCAAGCACGATTAAGGCCGAGCGCAGCGAGGCTAGCGAAGCACCCAGGCTTGGATCCATCTCGACCAATCGCTCAAGTCCAGCCAGCGCAGCAGCCAGTCGATCAACAGCTGAGCCTCCGGCAGCGTAGAGCCCCTCAACAACCTGGTGTGCCAGACCACCGATCTCCTGCGCATTGTGCAGCCGACCAAGCTCAGCGCGCAGCTCGGCATCCTCGCCCTGCCGGGGTGCAAGCCGCTCAAATTCCGCCAATTGAAAGCGCAGGAATTCAGCCCTTGCCACCTGCTCCTCGGAACGTTGCTGCAACACATCACGCCGCTGGCAGACAGCAGCCAGCTCAGCAAAGCGTCGAGCAAAAGCCCTGCTCCGCTCCTCAAGACCGGCAAAACGATCCAGGATGGCCAGGTGACGAGTCTCCTCAAGCAGCACCCGATGTTCCTGCTGCGAGCCGTAATCCACCAATAGCACTGCCAGTTGCCGCAGGGATGCCAGGATCACCGAAGAACCATTGACCCATGCCCGGGAGCGACCCGCGGCAGAAACCGTACGCCGCACAATCAGACCATCATCCTCAGCGGAGCAGGGAATCCCCAGTCCCGATAGGTAGTCATCAAGCTCCGGGCTTCGATCAAAGAGAGCCTGCACTTCCGCGAGGTCCCTGCCAGTACGGACCATCTCTGCCGAAGCCCGGTTGCCAAGAACCAGCCCCAGCGCATCCAAAATGATGGACTTGCCGGCGCCGGTTTCTCCGGAAATGACGTTGAGTCCCGGTCCAAAGCGAAGCTCTATATCTTCGATGATGGCCACATCGCGAATCCGCAGTTCCCGTAGCACAGCTCTGTTCTTCCTGGACCGGTGGCGCTCAGTTGGCGCCCCACCCCATCTTCACCCGCAGCACATCAAAGAAGTCGCGAGAGGCAACCTGAACCATCCGCGCGGCATGGGCGAAGCGCCGCACCCGCACCCGATCTCCCGGCAGCAGCGGAAAGCCCTCCTGACCATCAATGGTAATCAGCACCTCGCCGCGACTCTCCACCACCACGCACGAAGCCGCCGCGTCTCCGGGAATCACCAGGGGCCTATTAGTCAGGATGTGAGGACAGATCGGCGCTACCAGCATGACCTGGGAGGAAGGAACCACGATGGGGCCGCCCACGGCGAGACTATAGGCGGTCGAACCAGTGGGGGTCGAAAAGATTAAGCCATCTGCGTTGTACTCAGAGACGAAGCTGCCATCTACCCAACTCTGCAGCCGCACCACATGAGCCAGCTCCCCTTTGTGCACCACGATGTCATTAAGAGCAGTGAAGGGCCCGGCCACCACCTCCCCACCACGCAGAACCTCGCCACACAGCATCAGCCGCTCATCAACGCTGTAATCCCCAGCTACTACCGAAGCAAGAATGGGCAACATCCCCTCGGGACCAGTATCAGTGAGAAAACCCAGCCGGCCGAGATTGACGCCAAAGATCGGCACTCCCTCGGGAGCAAAGGTCCTGGCCGCAAGCAGCATCGTCCCATCACCGCCCAGCGCAATAGCCAGCTGTGCACCCCGGGCCAGCTCGTCCCGTGGGACCGCCCCGCTCAAGCCGGCCGCCTCGGCCAGCGCCTGGTCCACCAATACTTCATTGCCCTCCGCCTGCAGCCAATCAACCACAGCGCGGCTGGCTGCCTCGGCGCGCTCGTCTCTCAACTTGGCAACGATTGCGATCCGCATCGGGGGTCCCGGGAAGGCCTGCAAGATACCATGCGCCCCCTCAGTAGAGGGCCACCAGCCTTTTAGCCGCTGCTCGCAGCAAGCGCCCGCGCCAGGGCAACAAATTCGGTTACCTCAATGCTGTCGCCGCGCCGATCTGGCGAGATGCCCACACCCTCCAGGACCGCCCGCAGTTCAGCGGCCCCAAGCTCAATGCCCGGCGCATGACGAAGAGAGTTAACCAGGGTCTTGCGACGGGCATGAAAGCCCCCATGCACAACCCGGCGAAACCAGGCGTAGTCCAGACCACGCCACAACGGCTGCTCTCGCCGTTGGAGGCGAACCACGGCGCTCTGCACCTTGGGAACCGGCCGGAACGCGCCCGGGGGCACCTGAAACAGGGGCCAGACCTCACAGAATGACTGCACCAGTACAGACAGAGCCCCATAGGCCTTGGTACCTGCAGGCGCAGCCAGACGTGCGGCGACCTCCAGCTGATACATCAAGGTAGCGGAGAGGACCTGATCGCCCCAGTCCTCAAGCAAATGCATGGTGATCCGAGCAGCCATGTTGTAGGGAAGGTTTGCTACTACTCGATAGGGCCCGGCAAAAGGTAGACTGAGCGGCATCAACTCAAGGGCGTCGTGGTGGACTATGGCGACCCCATCGTCAGCCTCGAACCGAGCCGCAAGAGCCGGCGCCAGAGCATCGTCCTTCTCGACACAGATCAAGCGCTTAGCACGACCACGTAAACCATCAGTAAGCGCCCCCCGACCAGGGCCAATCTCGACCACTGTGTCTTCCTGAGCGATCCCGGCAGCCTCCACAATTCGGGCAGCAATACCAGGATCCACTAAGAAGTTCTGTCCGAGCGATCGCTTGGCTGCTCCCCGGCCCATCCTTCAGTTCCGCTCCGAATTGGTGGGCTGCCCGGCCCGAGCCTGACGAACCCTGATCACACCGTCTGCTAAGTGATAGGCAATCAAGTACGACGGCACGCAAAGCACCAACCCCATCACCAGCCCGCCCAGCTGCATCAAGGCCAGATCTTCCCAGCCCATCTTCAACATGGCCTTAAGTACCGAGTCAGCTCCATCAAAGCCCGGTGAAGCGTCTTCAGAACGCGGAACCAACCAATGACCAATCCACCAAGCTGCGCTGTAGTGCACTGGAATGGTCAAGGGGTTGGAGAGAAACACACCGGCAGTCGCTGCCAACTTGTTGAAGCCCATCCGACCAGCCATCCACAGAGCCGGTGGCCAATGCAGGATGAAGACTGGAGTGCAGCCCCAGAATACCCCCACAGCAAAGCCTCCAGCCAGACTCGCTGTACCTGAGCCCGAGCGGAGGGCGCGAAACCACAGATAACGCACCGGCGAGAAGACCGTGCCGAGCAGCCCGCGTCGGCGCAGCCGCCGCCATCTAGACATGGGCCTGGCCTGGAGCAATGCTGGCGTCGACCAGATCCAGCCCTGGGCTCACGTCCAAATCCAGACTTGAGCGTTCGCCACGCGCCATACGCAGAGACGCCGCATAGCCAATCATCCCAGCGTTATCGGTACACAGTGGCAACTCGGCACGAAACAACTCCCAACCTGCTTCAGCACAGAGCCCTTCGAAGGCCGAGCGAAGCCTGGAATTAGCTGCCACGCCGCCGCTCACCACAATACGACTTAGCTCTAGCTGCCTGGCAGCCTTAGCCGTCTTATGAACCAGGACTTCGACAATCGCCTCCTGCAGCGATGCGCAGAAATCATTAAGCGCGGAATCTTTTGGTAGACCGCTGCGCTGGGTGTACTGCCACACCGATGTCTTCAGGCCAGAGAACGAAAAGTCGTAGCCGCCCTTGTGCATCATGCCGCGCGGCAGTTCAACTGCGGCAGGATCGCCGTCACGCGCCATCCGATCGATCACCACCCCCCCTGGGTAGGGCAGCCCTAGCAGCCGGGCACTCTTGTCAAAGGCCTCTCCAGCGGCATCGTCACGGGTCTCACCAAGCAATTCGTAATCACCAAGTCCACGCGCCACCAGCAGTTCTGTGTGACCGCCCGACACCACCAGCCCCAAAAACGGAAAGGGCGGCTGAGCCATCCCAACAAAGGGGGCCAGCAGATGGCCCTCAAGGTGATTGACCCCCAAAAACGGCAAGCCCTTCGCCATCGCCAGACCCTGCGCGTATGTCATACCCACCAGCAGACAGCCAACCAGGCCCGGACCTCGCGTGGCTGCAACGGCCTGGAGATCGTCAAGACTGCAGCCTGCCCGCCCCAGAGCCTCCTCAACGACCGGACCAATGGCCTCCAGGTGACAACGAGAGGCCAGCTCAGGGACAACCCCGCCAAAGGCCTCATGCTCAGCGACCTGAGAGCGCACCACGTTCGAGAGGAGCTGATGGCCCTCACCGATCACCGCAGCTGCGGTCTCGTCACAGGAGCTTTCAATGGCAAGGAGAGGAAACACTTTGGCCTCGTGTCTACCACAACCAGCAGGCCTAGGAGCCCCAATTATCGAGCGCTCATTAGGGCAGGTGATCGACCCGCTGCAGGTAGCTCTGGTAGTCAAAGCGACCTTCAGTCTGCTCATCGCTGTGACAACTCTTGCAGTGGGCCTCATCGGGCACCCGCTTCATGTCGGCGGCTGGATTGCTGACGTGGGCGCGGCCGGGCCCATGACAAGCCTCGCACTGAACGTTCCTCAGCGGTCCAACGTCATAGGGCCCGACCGGACCGCCCGGGGCCTTGGCCCCGGTCACATGGCAGGACCAACAGTCGAGATCGAAGTGGCGGCGCTCCTTGACCAGAGTACTGTAGGCGTGCGCGTGACCGGTGGTCTGCCAGTCCTTGTACTGGGCCGCGTGGCAGGATTTACAGGCATCCTGGCCGACATAATCACCATACTTCCGCGCCGTTCTAGGCGGGCTGCCACCCTTCCCAGCATGGTCGTGCCCCCCGTGAGCATGACCGGCATGATCATGCCCTGCGGCCTGCGGTCCAAGACGCTCGAGCGCCGCATCAACCAGTGCCTGCATCTCAGGGTGATCAGTAATCTTTCGATTGAGCGGGACCTTCTCTCCTGTCAGCAAATTACGACTCTCACTGGGCTCGGTCTGGGCGGGATCAGGCAAGGCGGCAAGCCTGCGCTCGCTGAACTCTACGACCTGCTCCAGACGCGCCCGCTTGTGCTCATTTTCGGGATCAAGGCGAGCCAGCTGGGCGCGGTAATCGACCAGCTGGCTCTGCAGCTGCTGCCGCTGAGCGGCAACTCTCCGACCAGCGGCAGGATCAAGCCAGCCGCGCGCGCCCTCCCGCAAAGTCACGCCGACCTGACCGAGGCTTTTGCCACGACTACCTGCCTGAAAGATCGCAGTCTTCCCTACGATCAGCGGATCCTCCTGATGACTACGGCTATGGCCACCGAAGATCAGATCAATGCCCTCGATGTCCGCAGCAATGGTGCGATCAACCGACAGACCCAGGTGGGATAGAACGATCACCAGATCGACACGGTCCTCATTGCGTAGCGCTGCCACCGCATCGCGTAGGGCCGGGACAACCGGCAAGACACTACCCCGTGGTACGTGCAGCTGATCGGACAGCACTGAGGTAATCCCCAGCTTAAGACCAGCTCGCTCCACTACGCGCCGCTGCGCAAACACCAAGGCTCCGTCTCGACGAGCAAGATTCGCTGAGACGTAGGGCAAAGAACGACGTTCTGCTGCCTCAAGGAGAAAATCCAGGCCGAAGGCAAGATCCCCATCTCCTGGCCCCAAGGCATCAAGCCCAAGCAGCGCCGCACCATCGAGGAGCAGCTCCGCCTTAAGCAAGCGCTGCTCCTTCTCTCGTTCGGGCAGCGCCTGACGCGCCCACAACATGTCCCCAGCATCTACCTGAAGCAAAGCTGTGCCGGTGGAACGAAGACTGTCTATATGAGTTGCACGCCTGGCGAGACCGCCGAGGGGATTCTTAGGTCATCCGCAAGGCTCGATCTCACCATCGATGTTGTTGGTATAGACAATGGTCAGGGTCGACTGCGCCTCAGGAGCGGGCGGTACAAGGCCCACCTGCGCTGAGACCTTCGGGGTGACTCCGCTAAGCTCGCCACCAGCAACTTGTAAATCAAGGACAGAGTCGACCCCTAAATCGAGGGGCTCCTGACAAGCAAAAAGAACCAACAGACCAAAGCTTAAGATCGCAACAAAGAGCAGGCCTAAACGGCTTCGATCAGTTGTCACGGATTTCCTCCAGCCTCTCCTTAGCCGTCCTGGCTTCTGGACTCTGAGGATACAGGCGAATCAAATCCTCAAGAAAAATTCGCATCTCACTGACCCTGCTCAGGGCCTTAAAACAACCCGCCTGACGCAACAAAGCTCGGGCTGCCCACTGACCCTCATCATCGCCATCCACGACCCGCTGGTACTGACGAACTGCGCTGCGGTAGCGGCCTAACTGAAAGAGACACTCCCCCAGCAGATACTCGGCCTCCATCCGCCAACGACTCTCAGGGTGGGCCTTAATAAACTTCTGCAGGGCAGTACCAGCGGCATCCCACTGCTGCTCCTGGATCAGCAAAAGCGCCCTCTGAAAAAGCTTGCCCTGTACATCATCGGCGCTTTCCGGAGGGCGGTCGGAAGCGGTCTTTGCGGCCACCGGTCCGCCCGCCTCCACACCAACTGAAGCTGAGTCCTGGCTCACCACAGGCGAGCTGGCGCCAGCTATCCCACTGTCACTGGCAAGCGGGTCTTGAGCAGACTCAGCCCGCTGCACCTCAATAGCTCCAGGCCCTGGCTGCTCATCTCCCCCCTCGGCCAGCGACAGTGAGCGTTCCGCTGCAAGCGTCTCAGAATCGACCAGTTCGGCTTCCAGCAGGGCCCGCTCCAAGCGCCCGTAGCGCAGCTCCAGTTGACTGATCCGAAGGTCAAGGTCCTCAACAAACTGTCTGGATCGATCAGCCGAGTGACCTGCGGTAGAAAGCTCGCCCCTGACTCGCATTAACTCCTCAAGAAAGCTCTCCAAAGTCGCTCCAGACTCGGCAATGCGCTTGCGCGCATCGGAAGCCCGGTGCTGCATGGCATCAATGCGATCACGCTCTCGAGCGAGATCCTTTTCCAGAACTCGAGCACGATCACGAGCGCTATCCACCTCAATCTGTAGCAGCCGACTCCCGCTCCTGCCGGTGCGATCGATGGCGCAGCCGGTCAAGACCAGCGACATGAAGGCAGCGACCAAGAAGACCCGAAACATGCGGCAGCTGGTTCCTAGCGAAGAACGAATTCAACCCGGCGGTTCACAGCCCAGGCTTCCTCTGAACTCTCCCTCAACTCAGGACGTTCCTCACCATAAGAAAGCGTGGTCATCCGGGAGGTCTCCACCCCCAAGTTGATCATGAACTGACGGACTGAATCAGCGCGCCGCTGCCCCAGTGAGAGGTTGTACAAAGTGCTGCCCCGTTCATCGGCATGTCCCACCAACTGAACCTCAAGTCCGGCCTGAGCTACTAGGCACTCAGCGTTCGCTGCAAGAGTTTCTCGACTGGGCGCAGTAAGGCTCGCCTCATTGAAGTCAAAGCGAACGGTCTGCAGCGTGCAGTCCGCATCGGCCCCTGGAGCTTGCTGCACGGTAAACGCAGAGGAGCCTCTGGCCAGGGAGCCGTCGGCGAGGCGGACCGAGACATCGTAACGACCGACCTGCAGATCCTCAGCCGCTCGAAAGCTGAGTTCGAGATCATCAATGACGTCGACGCCACCCATCTCAAGCTCACCCAAAAAGACCCGGCTGTCGGGCGCAAAACCAGAGCCTTGAACATGTACGGTAACGCCCACCCCGAAGGTCGTTTCTGAAGGCGAAAACCCCGAAATAACAACCGTCGATTCTGGGCTTTCAGGAGCAACCGAAACAAGCGGCGGCTTAGGTTTAGGGCACCCCACGAGGCACAACCCAAGAACGCCACAGCTGGCCATCAGGAAGACAATTCTGGAGCGCCGAAAAAGGGTCACGGAAGGTGGTTTAGTCCTCCCCCCCCGGACTGTCAAGAACGGCAGACAGCACCGCGATTCCAGAAACTGTTTGTGGTAGCCCGAGGCTTGGCTTGCAGCAACGGTGAGCCTCACCCTAGAGTGAAAGGAGGAAGTAGTTCTGCGCGGTTCGAGGATGGTAACAAGATGTCTCGCGCCCTAGTTCTACTGTCTGGGGTTCGCCTCTGCGAGTTGTGTGCGCCCCTTCTGCCAGGGGAACCTGATGCGCGCATGTGAGCCCCCCCCTTCAATGAAGGGTGCGGACAGGCAACCACCGCGGCCGAGGTGGACTGCTTCCTGTACTAGAAGCTGTCTCCAGCCCACCCTCGCACTGGTGCTGTTGGTCTGTGCACAGCTAACCAGCCTGCCCGTCTGCCGTGCCGATGTAGAGCAACTGTTCAGTCAGGCGAGTGAACTGCAAGATGCCAACCTCTGCTCCGAGGCCCTACCCCTCTACTCGGAACTGCTCGGGCAGCCGGATTTAAGCTCGACTCTGCGGGCAAATGTCCTCTACAACGAAGCGGTTTGCCTAGAGTTAAATGACCAACCTCAGCGCGCCCTGCAAAACTATCAGCAAGTCCGCCAACAAGCTGCACAACCAGAGCTGCGGCGGGACGCCATGTTCCGGCTGGCTGCCCTTAGCCTGAAGTTCAATCCCCGCGGCCCCGAGCGACGGATTCTCCGCGACTTGCTGCTGAAGCGAACCAGGCGAGAGGACCGGGCTCGTATTCACATCGAGTTGGCCAGCGTAGACCTTCAGCTGAACCGCGAGCAACGGGCCGCGCACCACCTGCGCAGAGCCAGTAGCATCGCACGGAATCTGAGCCCCCCGCTTAATCCCTGGTACCAGGCGCGCGCTCAGCTATTGATCGGTGACCTCTTCAGTCGATCAGCAAGTCGCTCCGCCCTGACTTCGCGACGACCGCGCGTACTGGTACGACGACTCCACCATCGAGCAAAACTGCTGGAGCGGGCGCAACTGCACTATGTAGCCGCCATCGAGCAGAAACTACCCCACTGGGCACAGGCCGGAACCTTACATCTTGCTCAAGCCATATTGGAGCTCGCCCAAGCCATGCAGGCCCTTGAACGACGAATCAGCGATGGTCAACTCAGGGGCCGCGTAAAGGAGCGCCAGTTGCTCAAGGCATGGCTCGCAGCCCGGCGGCCAGGGACGGCCCGCAAGGCCTTTGAGAGCCTTCAACTATGTCTGGATCTGCGGCAGGAGACCGGCCATAAGAGCAACTACAGCAGCTCCTGCCGAGAGCTCCTCGAGCGATTCCCCATGGAGTTGCTCAACGGCAATGAACCGAGGCAGGAGACCCTTCCGATCGGGGCGAATAGCGCCCCTTGAAGCTGCCACTATGAGCTGGTGTAGGATTCTAAAATGAGAACCATGTCAGCCACCCGGCTTCCCACCCTGCTGCTGCTCCTATGTGCCCTGACCGGCTTTATGCTCCAGAGTGCAGGCTGCGATAGACAGGACGGCGACGACGACGACGCGACCCGCGACATCCCGCCTCCTGAAGGCTGCTCTTACAACTCGCTGGCCAACGTCACCTTTGCCATGACCATCCACTGGCAAGGGACCGACTACGGTCCCGATGTACTCACTTCTCTAGTTAAGAGCTGGGATCCACCGGCCCTGTACTTCCCCTTCACTGGTCAGGTGACTGAATTTGCTGACGACCAAGCCACTGGTCTACAGGCAATCACTCTCACCGAACAGCCGGCCGAAGGCGAGGAGCCAGCTGAGGATCCCAACTGGGTCCGGATCGTCTACTCGCTACCCCTGGGCTACAGCCTGCCCCTTGAGCTGGATCAGATCGTTGGAGTACACACCATCATTGACTACAGCACTGGCGTCCTGATCACCGGATTCTCGTTCTGGGAGATCATGGAGGATGGCAGCGGCCAGCTGCTGTTCATGGCAGAACCCTCGGACCTTGGCCTGGCCTATCTTCCCGGGGAACTTCACCCTGCATTCAATCAGGTGACTCTGCGTGACCGAGCCTGCCCCAATATCGCAGCTCTGCAATGCGCCAATCCATACAACCTCAGCATTGAGTTCGAGACCGTTGTTCCGGGCGACGATGACGACTCGGCCACAGCAGACGATCAGGCCCCCGCAGAGCCCGATTACTTCGAGCTGTGGCCTACAGAGCACCACGACTTCAGCGTCGGCGAACTGGAGCTTCGCGTGGTCAACGTCTGGTCCTACGGCTATCGCGAGATCGATGCGTCCTGTACCGGCTACGATTGGAGCGCTGATCGGATGTCGTTCTTTGTGATCCGCAGTGAATTCGCACCCTGAATCAAGAAGGTCTGAATGAGCAGCGATCTGACGAAGGACTGCCGAACAAAAGATGATTGCTGGGCGGCCAAACCGGCTCTAACTGTTTGACAAACGTGATCAACCGTTCAGAATGCGTCCGAAGATCCGCTTGATCTGAGCGGATGGGGGGGCAAGGACTCCGATGAGCGAGCACCCCACAACTGCATCGACGATTCTGCATCGCGCTACCGCTGGCACAGCGCGGGAGACTGCCGGTTCCCTGGCACACCGCCCCAGCGCCGCGATGACAGACTCCAGAGGAACACAACTTGTCTACCATCATGCTGATCAACGCCACGCGACCCCAGGAGGTGCGCGCGGCCATCATCAAAGAAAATCGACTTGACCAACTCGAAATCGAAGTCCGGGACGCTGGTCTTCTCCAAGGCAACATATATGGTGCCCGGGTAGCCAATGTTCACGCCGGTCTCAATGCCTGCTTCGTAGAGTTCGGTGCCGACAAGCAGGGTTTTCTCCCCTTTAGTGAGATTTCGCCCTCCTGCTATCACAAGACCCCCAAGGACTCGAAGCAGAAGCCGCGTATTGAGGATGTGATCCAAAAAGGCCGGGAGATCCTGGTTCAGGTGGTCAAGGACTCAATCGGTGACAAAGGGGCGGCTCTGACCACCAGGATCTCGCTGGCGGGTCGCTACATCGTGCTCATGCCGCTGGATGAATCCCGCGGTGTATCCCGCAAAATCAGCAGCGACTCACAACGCAAGAAGATCAAAGAGCTGGCGAGCAGCCTGAAGATTCCCGAAGAATACGGCTTCATCGTTCGCACTGCTGGAATGGATCGCAGCAAGACCGACCTCAACCGCGACGCTGCTCGATTGGTGCGTACCTGGAAAGAGATTCTTCGGCTCCATAAGAAGGGCAAGAAAGTCGCCCTGCTCCACGAAGACCGGGATCTCGTGGTGCGGATGCTGCGCGACTACTACAGCTCCGACATCTCCCAGATCATCGTTGACCGGGACGATGCCTGGGGCAAAGCAAACGACTACTTCAAGACCGTGATGCCCCGTAGTAAGCGGGTCTTGACCAAGTACGTGGGCCGCGTCCCACTGTTCACCCGCTACGGCGTCGAGGATCAGGTCGAATCCATCTTCTCAAGACGGGTTGACCTGCCTTCTGGTGGCTACATCCTCATCGATCCCACCGAGGCCCTGATCGCCATCGACGTCAACTCAGGGCGCTCCATCAAGCACAAGAGCCAGGCTGAGACCGCGTACCACACCAACCTCGAAGCAGCCACCGAGGTTGCACGCCAGCTCCGTCTCCGAGACCTGGGCGGGCTGATCGTGGTCGACTTCATCGATATGGCCGCCCCCAAGCACAATCGCGCGGTGGAAAAGGCGGTCAAGGCCGGCCTCAAGAACGACAAGGCCCGCAGCTACGTCAGCCGCATCAGCGACAACGGCCTGCTGGAAATCAACCGACAACGGATCAAGGCAGCACTGGAACTGCAGACCCACCGCAACTGCCCGACCTGTCATGGCAGAGGTGTTATCCCAGGGGTCGACTTCGTTGCCCTCAAGATGCTCCGAAAGATCGAGGCACAGGCAGCCAATGGAACCTTCGCCAAGGTGGTGGTGAACATGCACCCTGAGCTGGCTGATCACCTGCAAAATGCCCATCGTCGAGATCTCATGGACCTTGAAGACCGCTTCGCTGTTCTGGTCGCCATCGAAGGGCGTCCAGGCGTGAGACGAGGTGAGGAGACCTTTGATTGGCAGAGCATTGGTGAGCTGAGCGACTACGAGCGCGAGATCATAGAAGCCCGCCAGGAGATCCTGGCGACCCTGAACAAGGCAGCTGAAGCAGAGAAAGCCGCAGCAGCCGACCAGGATGAAGACAACGAAGAGCTCCCAGAGCTGGACGAGACCCTAAGTGAAGAGGCGCCACTCTCCGAGGAAGAAGCCGAGTTCGACCGCCTCGCCGACGAAGACACCCTGGAGGCCGCTACGACCGAAAAGGAAGAAGAGGAAAGTGAAGAGGGGGCACCGCCCAGATCCTCACGGCGCCGACGACGTAGAGGCCGGGGTAGAGGTCGGGGTAGAGGCCGAAACAGTGAGGGGCAAAAGGCCGCCGATGGTCAGGACAAACCCGAGCAGGAGGAGACGGCTAAGGAGGCGGAGAACTCCGACACCAAGCCCGCCAATGCTGCAGCAGACGAAGGTCAAGAAGGCGAAGAGCGCCTGAGTCGCTCGCAAAAACGACGACGACGACGACGACGCAAGCGAGAGAGAGAGCGCGCAGAGTCAACGACCACGAGCGAGACTGACGGCGAAGTAAAGGCAGCGACTACCGAAAACGGTGATGCTGAGCCAGCCGCGGCAGCCACCACCGCCGGGCACTCCGCCCCGGTGGCACAAAGCAGCGATAAGCCTGCGCCGGAGCCGGAACAATCAAGGACTGCGAGCGAACCAGTCGCTGAGAAGTCTACAGCTGCAGAAGTCGACGAGGCCGGACGTAGTGAAGGCGCTTTGCTAGGGACACTGCGTCGCCTGACTGGCTTCGGCCGTAAGCCTCGAGAAGAGAGCCCGCAAGATGAATCGATAACCGCTTCCGCGCCGGAAGTCAGCGACTCAGACTCTACCGCAGTGAAGACATCCCCAGCGGTAGCAGATAAGCCCCTAGGGACCACCTCTCAACCCACCCCGGCCCGTCATCCGCGGCGATATCGTGCCGCACGTGTGGAAGGAGATGACTCCGGCTACAGCGGCAACGATTCAAGCGACAACGAAGGCCATGAACCGCCTGGTGAGTCCCTGGTCCCGCCCCCCGCAGGAGGAATGTTCGGCAAGCTCTAAGCAAAGCCCAACAGCTGGAGACGACCCATCGAATAGGAGCGCTTTTTGCTCAGGCTGAGCGACGAGCTCCATCCTCTCGCACTTCCCCCCGCGGGCGGCTACATAGCACCGGGTCTTGAGCGGCTCCCGGCCGATAACACCTAAGCCGAGGGGTGGAATCATTAGCGCTCAGCTCAAGATAGCTGTGCAGCTCAAGCCAGTCTCCCAGGCAGATCAGCCCTTCTGGCCACCAGCCCAGGTAGTGACCATGTCCTCGCACGCTGAGCCCTACCCCTCGGGACTGTCGCTCTGCGGCATCGGCGCGGGCCGCTTGGAGCCAACGAGGATCGCGAGGATCCATTGGTCCGCGCCCGCTTCGTGCTCGCTCCGACAGCGCGGCGCCGATGCTCTGAACCCGCGCCGCGCCGATGCCTCTAGCAAGCCGGTGCACGGCGCGGGAATCCATCAACGAACGTAACACTCGGTGGCCCAGGTCGGCCCGATCAAGCCGGTCGCCGTGGCACAGGTGGATCGAGTGCGAGCCGCAGCTGAAGCTCAACGATCTGGCATGAATGGAAAGACCTCCCTGGCGGGGGAGGACCCTGCTCTGACCGATGTCGTGGTTCCCCTCAAGCCAATGAACTGAGGGCAACTCGGTGAGGCGCTCAAAGAGCTCCTGACAGTGGGGAGGTACCTGTGCATCGATGGCATACCAGAAGTCAAAAAGATCGCCAGCAATGAGTAAAACACAGCTCGGGTCCGCCGCCACGCGCTCGGTCAGGAAGCTCGAGAAAAGCTGTTGATTAGGATCTTCGGGCCCCCGCAGGTGGAGATCTGAGACAACCAGCACAGAAGTGAAATTGAGTTCAACCATGGGTCGCCAGATACAGCGTCCTGGCGATCTCGCTCACCAAGCCCTGTAGAGCACTCGACCAGGTCCAGGCCCAACACAACAGCGCCACCAACAAAGATGCTACCGCCGGCGCCTTGAGTTGCTGAGCAAGTTCGGAACCCAGGGCTGCAGCCCGCCGTACTACCAGCAACGCCAACACAGCCGCTAACGCAAAGGTCCAGGCAAGCGAAGCAAAGTGAAAAGCATCCCAATAATTCTGACACTCAGCGGCAACCGCCAGCACCAGGGTCGCCCCAGCGCTCACCAGCAACAACTGTGCAGCCAGCGCGACCGCTGCCAACGCCGGTGGCTGCCGCCTGGCCAGAGCGGTGGCAACGAACAGCCCGGCAAGGCCGAGCCAGGCGACCACGGTGAAACTGTCGGCTCCCCAAGCAGGTACTCCCTGGGGAGGCTCAGGATCGATGCGCTTGAGCGCGCCAAACAGCAGTACTGCTGCGGCAAGCACGCCAGGTGCCGCAAAAAAAGCTGGCCTGAGGCGGTCCATCATGGCTGGCTCCTTCCCGCGCTTGGCAGCGCAACTCGCTGCCCTTCCGGCAACTGCAAGCCTATATCTGGAGCCTCAGGGTCGAGAATGTCGAGCAGCCCAAAAAGGCCTGATAGGTTGTGCTGAACGTGATCGTTGCGAACTTCTCCATAATCGGGCGACATACGAAAGCCGCCCAGGGATCGCTCCGGGTTGGGTAGGTAATACGAGTTCTCCTCCATGTACTGATTACGCAGCTGAAACCTGGCATTGCGCAGAGCAAAGGTAAGGAAGCGATCCTGGTCCGGTCTGCGCCGAGCTTCGAGACGAGCCGCAGCAGTCAGGGCCTCACCAAAAGAACCAGCAGTTGCAGCATGTGGTAGCCGTTGCAGGCCACTTAGTCCACCGCCAAGCAAATCGGGAGGGGTGCGCTCAGGGTCCATCAACTTCATCCCAGCAATAACTTCACCGATGGCGAACGCATACTCTGAGCGACGCTCATCGGGAGCAACCCGATCCATCTCCTCAAGAGCCTGCAGTAACCAGGCATCTGGCGGAATGTAGATGCGCAGGCCCAAAGAGACCCAGCGCTTATTGACTAGGTAGTCAGCCCCCTTAACCGCGATCTTGAGCCAATGCGGATCGCCGGTAAGTTGATGCAGGCGGACCAGGCCCAGGATCGCCTCACCCGAGTAGTAAATGCTCTTACGAATCGAAGGACGCCGGTCGTCATAATTGAAGAATGACTCAAAGGAGCCGTCGGGGTTCTGCATCCGCTCAATGTGTCGAGCCATCCCTTCGAGCCGCCTGGGACTGACGCTGCCAGGCCGCGCCTTGGCCTGCTCAACCAACATGCAAAGACCCAATCCAATGCCACCGAGCTTGGCACGCCGTCGCTTCCAGACAACGAAATACTCACCTGGATGATCATCGTCCTCACGCATCTGCCGCTGAAAAAAATCGGCGGCCCTGCTCGCCGCTTGATAGAGCTCTTCATCACCACTGAGCCGATAGGCTTGGAACATCGAATAACCGGTTCCCGCATGCCGAAGAATGTTGTAGCCGCCAACATCGCGATCCCAGGAGGCCTTGTAGTCGTAGGTCAGACGACCGTCCGAGGCTGTCTCTCGCTTCAGATAATCCGCGGCCAGATCAATGCGCTTGCGAAGTACCTCTGCGACCGGCTCTGGAGCGTCGGTATTGGCACGAGCAAGCGGCAGGGCAGGACCGCCACCCCACGAAGCCTCAACCCAGGACCAGCTGCGAAAGGCGGCAAAGGCGGCTGAGCGAGTCTCCGCCTTAGTCCAGCCCAGATGCTCGCGGGCAAGCCGGCGAGCCCTCCCATGGATCCCCCGGCGAGGCAGCGAGTTGTACTTCCTGCGCTTCTTCTGAAAAGACTCCTGCTCCACTCCCCAGGACGGTGGAAAATACGCCACCCCACGCTTGGGGTGACGAAGAACTATGCCATCGAGGCCCTTATCGAGAGCCACTCCTCTAAAGCCGCCGTCAAAAGGAAAGGGCCGCTCCGGCCCCCGCAGCAGGTCCAGCTTGAAGCGAAGCCGCGCAGCTCCCTCAGCAGTCCTGCGGGAAGCAGGCAGCTGCTCCCACAAACGGTCAACCGCGGCTGCAACTCCAGTTTCAATCTTCACCAGAGGAGGAGGGGTCTGGGCGGGAAAGGCACCCGGAAGGTAGAGACTCAGCAGCCAACTGCGATCACCCAACTCTAGCGGCTCAACTGCAGCCCTAGCGTCAACAATCGCTGCCACTGACTGGGGCTCAGACGATGGCTCTTGCAGTCCCTGGGCAGGCAAGCCAGGCGCTTCTTCCGCCACCACGGTGAGTCTGGCGAGGTGTGCACGGGCGGCACTAAAAATGGCATCAGCGGTAGGGTCCTGCGGAGGAAAAAAGTGCCTGGAATCCTCAGCGTTGAGATCACCGCGCTCCGCCATGGCGCGCAGCTGATTGCCATACTCCCCCCAGAGCAGCGATGCCAGCACCACCAGAACCACGAAAACACCCCAGCCCCGCTTCATTGACCTCACCCCTGCTCCACTCCGAAAGCACCTTGCTGCGGAGAATCCACCGCAAAATAGCTCTCAAAAAACCTGTGATAAATGCCACCAGCCGCGAGCAACTCGGCATGGGAGCCGTCCTCGACCACACGACCCTGATTTAGCACCACAATGCGATCTACCTCCCGCAAAGTGGAGAGGCGATGAGCGACAACCAGGGTCGTTCTTCCGTTCATTGACGTCGCAATCGCCTCCTGAATCTTCTGCTCCGCAAAGGAGTCGACATTAGAAGTCGCCTCATCCAGGAGCAGGACCGCGGAATCGTAGGAAAGGACGCGGGCAAAGGCCAGCAATTGCCGCTCGCCAGCGGAAATGTTTCCACCTCGCTCGCCGAGCTGAGCATCGAGCCCCCCCAGGCGCCGCACCAATTCCGCAGCACCAACCCGCTCTAGAGCAGTCCACAGCTCTTCATCACTAATCGGCATGCCGAGGCTCAAGTTGTGGCGAACACTGCCCATGAACAGAAAAACGTCCTGCGGCACCACTCCGACCGCACGGCGCAGCTCAGACAGACGCAGCTGCCGTACATCCACACCGTCCAGCATCACCTGTCCAGACTCAACGTCATAGACTCGATTCACCAGACGCAACGCTGTGGTCTTGCCTGCCCCCGTAACACCGAGCAGAGCCACCCGCTCGCCAGCGCTCACCTCCAGATCAAAGCCCCGCAGCACCGGCTCCTGTTGCTGGTACCAGAAGTGCACATCGCGAAAAGATAGAGCGCCCTTAAGCGCCAAGGTCTGCTTAAGCTGAGCACGGTCACCGCCACTGAAGTCTTCGATCCAGTCGGTCTCATCAAGGAGAGCGAAGATGCGCTCGGACGAAGCCAAGCCCGATTGCAAAGAGGCCACTTTCTGGCTGAGATCACGGATCGGCTGAAAGAAGCGACTAAGGTAATCGAGGAAGGCCACCAGAACACCAAAGCTCAAGCCCGGATCGCGGCCCAGGATCGGCTCTGCCGCATACCAAATCAAGGCTGCGGTCACTACGTGACGCATCATCTCGACAAAGGCAAACAGAATTGCGTCCAGCCGAATGCTCTGGAAGTTCTCGCTGATCAGAGCGATGTTCCGCTCTTCAAAGTTACGAACGGTACGCTCCTCTCTACCAAAGAGCTGAATTACTCGAATCCCTGAAATGCTCTCCTGCAGGTAGCTATTGAGAATCGCAGTACGTCGGCGAATCTCCCGGTAGCAATGGCGCAGCTTCTTCTGAAACCATCCAGTGCCAAGCACCAGGACCGGCAGAAAAGCAAAGGTCACCAGGGCAAGACGCAGATCGAGCCACAGCATGGCCACACAGATGCCCAGCAGCAGCAGCAGATCTGCAAACAACATCAAGAACCCGGCAGCAAACATTTCGCCGATGCCTTCGACATCGTTGGTACAGCGAGTCAGCAGCCGCCCGGCCGGATTACGCAGGAAGAAGCGGTTGCTCATCCTGAGCAGCTGACCGTGCACTGCGACCCTTAGTTCATGGACGATGCCCTGGCCAGCCACGTGACTGCTGAAACTCTGCACAAATTGCAGCAGGTACTGTCCGAGCAGGGCGGCAATAAGCAAGCCAACCACGCCAAGCAGAGCCTTGCTGTCGCGCTCAGCGATCGGTCCATCGATGGCCACCTTCAACAGGAACGGCTGGACCAACTGGCTGGCAGACACCAGAGGCAACAGCAACATAGACAGACCCAGGGGCTTCCAGTGGGACCTAGCAAAGGGCAGCAGCCGAAGCAGCAGGTTCCAGTCGCTGCCGCTCCAGCTTCGCTCCCCGTCCCCAGTCCGGCGGCGACCTCTCATCGCAGTAGCTCTTCTGCCAACGGAGTCTCCGTCTCTGCGGGAGCAGCAACGTCATCGGCAAGACGCTGTCTCGCGTAGAGCCGGGCGTACCAGCCACCGGCCGCCAGCAATTCAAGGTGACTGCCCTGCTCGATAATCCGTCCCTCTTCCAAGACCACAATTCGATCGGCAGCCTCAAAACCCAGCAAGCGATGAGAAACAAACAGTGCAGTGCTCCGATCCGTCCGGTTACTGAGACTGGCCAGAATGTTCTTGGCCGTGCCTGCATCCACGGAAGAGAGGCAATCGTCGAAGACCCAGATCACCGGATTGAGCACCGCTGCCCTAGCTATGGTCATGCGCTGCCGCTGACCACCGGAAAGACTGACGCCCCGCTCGCCGATTCGAGTCTCATAGCCTGCGTCAAAAGACGCAATCTCAGCCTCAAGTCCAGCTAGTTGAGCCGCAGCATGGATCCGGTCTTGCTGCGCCTCCTTGAGTCCAAAGCCAATGTTTTCCCCAACCGTCATGCTGAACAGAAAGGGGCTCTGAGGAACAAAGGCAACCTGAGATCGTAACCACGACAAGGGCAGGTCATTGATGTCCATCCCACTGAGTCGAACTGAGCCCCGCGGAACCGCGGCGAGATGAGCCAGTAACGAGACCAGGGTCGACTTGCCTGCACCGGAAGGGCCAACAATGAGCACCCTCTCTCCAGGCTCGATGCGCAGGTTGATGTCCTGCAAGACCTCCTCGCCGTCCCCGTAACGATAGCTGAGTCCAGCAAACTCAATGGCACCGTCGAGAGCCAGGGCAGGTGGCTCATCCAGCTGTGGGTTGACCTCCGGGGGGGTATCGAGCAATTGACTGATCCGATCCATGGCTGCCCGACCACGCTGCCACATGCTCACCAGCCAACCCAGCGCGACTGTCGGCCACATCAGCAGGGTCAGATAGCCGAGAAAGGCCACCAGATCACCAAGACTCAAACTGCCATCAATGACGGCTCGGCCGCCGAACCATAGAACACCAAGCGTGCCCAGGCCGCCCATGCCCGCAACAATTGGAAGTAAAACGGCCCGATACAGCACCCAGCGAAGATAGACCTGACGATAACTCTCAGAGACCTGCGCGAAAGAGCTCTGACGCTCATTCTCTCGAGCAAAGGCCTGAATCACGCCGATCCCAGCGATGGTCTCCGTGGCCTGCTCCGACAGCCTTGATAGCTCCTCCTGAGCCCGGTACGAGGCCTTATAGATGCCCGGCCCAATAAACCGAGTCAGGCCGAACAGAAGCAACAGAGGCATCAGGGCAAGGGCCGTGATCCCCGCATCCAGCAACAGCATTGGAATCATGGCTACGACATAGACAATGACCGTATTAGCTGCGTTGAGAACCCCCGGGCCGCCAAGCAAGCGAATCGCCATGATGTCGTTGGTACATCGGGAGACCAGATCACCCACCGAGAGCCCACCATAAAAACGCGGCCCCAGTCGCTGCAGGTGGGCAAAAAGCTGGTTGCGAATCCGAAACTCGAGCTGCCGACCGCCATCAAAGATGTAGACCCGCGACTGGACCCGAAAAAAAGCCATGACGGCAGCCGCAGCAACGATGGCCATGATCCAACCCAGCAGAGCGTTAAGGACCTCGCTAGAGGACAAAGCAGTCCCCAGATCGCTTGCATCCGCGGTGGCCGAATCAAGAAGATCAACCGCCACCTTGGTCAAATAAGGAATTGCTGCAGCAGCACCGTTGCTGAATACCAGAGCGATCACCCCCAGCAGATAACGTCTGCGCTCCTCGCTGAAGAGAGTCAACAGTCGGGAGTTAGCAGAACTGGTAGGTAACGCTTCCAAGATCACCCTGTGTATACACCCTGTTATTGTCCGCGGGTGAATCGCAGCGACCTCCCCAACCTGTTTCACCAACCTCTCGCTGAGCGGATGCGGCCCCGATCCCTTGATCAGGTGGTCGGGCAGAAGCATCTGCTCGGCGAAGGACAAGCGCTGCGCCGGCTCATCACATCCGATCAGCTCATCTCCATGATCCTGTGGGGCCCTCCGGGCTGCGGAAAAACCACTCTGGCAAGGTTGCTGGCCGAACTAAGCGACGCCCACTTTGAGCCCTTTTCTGCGGTCCTTGGAGGGGTTAAAGAACTACGCGAAATCATTGCCCGCAGTGAGCAACGGAAGAGAACCGATCCATCGGCACGGACGCTGCTCTTTGTCGATGAAATCCACCGCTTCAACAAGGCTCAGCAAGACGCCTTCCTGCCGCACGTTGAGGCAGGCCTTATCACTCTGGTCGGCGCCACCACAGAGAACCCATCGTTTCAGGTTATCAGCGCTCTACTAAGCCGCTGCGCCGTCCATGTACTCCGACCGCTGGAAACCATCGAGCTCACCGAACTGGCCCGGCGAGCTTTAGCAGATCAGGAGCGGGGAGTGGGCAGCCTCGGACTTGAGCTCAGCCAATCAGCGCTCGAGCGTATCGCTGGCCATGCGGCAGGCGATGCGCGCCGCTGCCTGGGTGCAGTCGAGCGGATCGCACTCCACTTCCGCGAGCGACCCATGGGCCTCGAGCCCCTGTCTGCTGAGGAAATCGCTGAGGCTCTCGGAGCTGACAACATCCTCTATGACCGCAGCGGTGAAGAGCACTTCAACGTCATCTCAGCCTTCATCAAATCGATGCGAGGCAGCGATCCTGACGCCGCGCTCTACTACCTGGCACGAATGATCGAGGCTGGCGAAGACCCTTTATTCGTTGCCCGGAGGCTGGTGATCTTCGCCTCTGAAGACGTCGGCCTGGCCGATCCGCGGGCCTTACAGATTGCAATCTCAGCCAAAGATGCAGTTCACTTCCTGGGCCTTCCGGAAGCACGCTACCCACTTAGCCAGGCGACCATCTACCTCGCCACCGCCCCCAAATCCAGCTCCACCAAGTCTTATTTCGCGGCCGCCGCAGCGGTTCGTAAACATGGCGCTCTGCCAGTACCAAAAAAGCTCCGAAATGCCGCTACTTCACTGATGAAACAGCTTGGCTATGGAGAGGGGTACGCAAACCCCCACGCCTACGAGGGCGACTACGTAGCTGAGGACTACCTGCCCGAAGCTCTGCTCAACAGCAGCTTCTACACCCCCAGCGAAGAGGGCTACGAAAAGATGCTGCAAGAACGGCTAAGAATCTGGCGAGAGAGAAAGACTCGCGACCATCGCAAGAAAAAGCGGTGAGGAAGAGCGACGTCCTCGCCGCTACTCCGGAGGTGCGGTAGACCCCTGATCCTCAATGAGGAAGTAGCTCACCTCAATCATCGCCAGCTCTTCAGGCATGTGCTCAACAGGAAAGTCGATGGCGTTGGTTATTGGGTTATAGCTCCAGATCGCAGAGTCTGCCTCGACCCCATTCAGCGTCACCGACAGACTGCTGACCGAAGGACTCCGCTTCAAGTGAAAGGAGCGCTTAAGGCCAGCCGACTCCAAGCCCAGCTGGGTAAGAAACTCCGACCAATCATCGTCACAGATAGACAGGAAGTTACCCTCAACCCCGTCGATGACCTCCCAGTAACCGGCGCCCTCATCCGCACCATTGTTCGAGTCTCCGCATCCACCAGGCCGGTCGCCAACGATGCCGGTAAAGACCAGTAGGTCCTGATTATGTTGGCCCTTAAGGTCATAGAGGAACCAGGGAATAAACTCATCGGGGTGTACGCCACCACAACCACCGCCGCCAAACAGCGGATCGCCCGAGTCCTGGCCGTGGTCAGGCTCATCGCTCAAGATCACCAATGAAAGCAATGCTTCCTCCCGATAGAAACCTTCATTAGGCCGTCCCGGATAGCTCTGATAAGAGAGCGCGGAGCGAGCAGCCTGAAGACCCATCTCACAGCTTGCCGGGCCGTCCGTGCCAACATTTGAGATCTCGGTAAAAGCGGCAATTTTGTCATCAGCACTGCTTCCGGTGTCGGGGTCAATCCAACGGCTCCCGTCAGGCAGCTGCTCAAGAATCCCCCAATTCTCAGAGTCGTCAGCATTGAGCGCTCCCTCAACAACGCCCACGTGATAATCAATGGTCGAGCTGTTGACGAAAGTCTGAATAAAGCTCTCGAAGTTGGCGGCGAGTTCCTCCTGCTCGTCCTGCATCGAGCAGGAGCTGTCCACCACAAACAAGATGTCAGAGGCCTCCACCGTGCGCTGCTGGAAGGTGTCAGTCCAACGCGTCGGGGCGAGAGCATCTGGCTGCTCGTAGAAGGTGGGCTCCTCATAGATAAGCCGCAGCTCAGTCTCCGAACAGGCGAGCAAACCCAGACCGGTAGCAACCATAACCAACACAGCCAAGCTCCTCATGACCGGCGCCACCAGGTGCCTAGCATGTCCGGAGCTGGCCTGGAGTCCTCCCAACTGCGGTCGCATCGAGCAAAACACAGCAGACAAACTTCGAAAGAGCCTCATCACATCGCCTCCTGGAACAGCCTCGTTGCTGCCTCTAGCCATCATTGAGTTGCCGCAAAGCGCAGCGTTACGAGCACGCGCGGCCGCAGGCGGGCACACTATAGTCGAAGACGCTGGAGCCAGATGACAGAAACTGAAGCGCTGAACAATAAGCGGGAATCGAGCGAGCGGCGCTCCAAGCTGCTGCGCTCGGCCCTGGGCATGAGCACCATCACCATGGGCTCAAGGCTGCTGGGCCTGGTCCGTGAACAGGTACGCGCTCACTTCTTGGGCACCAGCTTCTCATCCGATGCCTTTGGAATCGCCTTTCAGATTCCGAACCTGCTGCGTCGGCTGGTCGGCGAAGGAGCCATGAGCGCCGCCTTCATCCCCATCTTCACCGAACAAAAAGAACTGCACGGCCAAGAACAGGCCTTCCGCTTTGCCCGCCGATTCTTCAACCTATCGCTGCTGGCACTAAGTGCCCTGAGTGCCCTGGGCGTCCTCGGCGCAGGGATCATCGTCGGCGCCTTCTCGCTGATCGGCGGCAAGCCCATCGCTGCCGAAGCTCAGGCTCTCACCACCTCGCTCACCCGCTGGATGTTTCCCTATGTTGCTCTGGTCTCGTGGGCTGCCATCGCCCAGGGAATACTCAATACCTACCGAATCTTCTGGGTCAGCGCGCTAACCAGTGTCCTGCTCAACCTGAGCATTATCATCTCGGCACTACTGCTCGCGACCCAGTTCTCCGACCCCTCCTACGGCTTCGCGATTGGGGTACTTCTGGGAGGACTACTGCAGCTCCTCTTCCAACTCCCCTTCGTCTTTCGGCTGGGTTTTCGCTGGAATCCGGACCTGCACATCGGACCTTCTGTCCGACGCGCCCTAATCCTGCTGATCCCCACCCTGTTCGGCGCAGGCGTCTACCAGGTCAACGTGCTGATCTCCCAGGCCATCGCCTGGGGGCTGGGCGCAGGCGCTGTGTCCTCGCTCCAATACTCCCAGCGCCTACTTGAGCTCACCCTCGGAGTCTTTGCCGTCGCAATCTCAACCGTAGCTCTCCCCAGCCTCGCTTCCGACGCCGCCCTGGGTGCCCGCGATAAGGTCACCGACACCTTGATGTACTCCATTCGGCTGTGTTGCTTCGTCTGCTTTCCGGTGACAGCAGCGCTGTTACTGTTCGGCCGAGAAACCGCCTCACTGCTGTTCGAGCGCGGCGCCTTCGGCGCGGTCTCCTCAGCCACTACCGCCTACGCCATCGCCTTCCACATCCTGGCCCTCACCCACATTGCCCTGTCCCGGGTACTGGTGCCGGTCTATTACGCCTACAAGGACACCAAGACGCCGGTCTACATCGCATTTGTGGCCATGATCGCCAACATCTCGTTGTGCTACAGCCTCGCGCCGGGCTTCGATCTGGGCGGCATCGCCCTGGCCAACTCTCTCTCTGCCATGCTCCAGACCCTGCTGCTCGGGATCTGCTTGCGCCAGCACCTGGGCAACATCGGCGATCAGGTCACCGGAGCTTCGCTGCTCAAGTCCCTCATCGCCACAGCCGCCATGGCAGGAGCCATCATCGCAGGTTCAGAGCTGCTCGCCATTGAACAACTCAATGGAGCCCAACAGCTAGCTGTGCCTTATGCCGCTATTGCCGTCGCTGCTGCGGCCAGTTACTTGATTACCTGCCTGCTCTTAAAGCACCAAGAATTGGGCGAGCTCAAGCGGCTAGTCAGACGACGCTAAGTTGCTATCAACCAAGCCCAAGCAGAAACGCCCCGCAGCACGAGGCTACGGGGCGTTTCTCTAAATTAAAGCTCGGCGACGACCTACTCTCCCACAGGGTTTCCCCTGCAGTACCATCGGCGCTGGAGGACTTAACTTCCGTGTTCGGAATGGGAACGGGTGGAGCCCCTCCGCTATTGTCACCGAGCAACTCTGGTCCCAGACGGGACATGTTGCTCATGAAAACTGCGTTGTTGATGAATTGAATGAGGACTGGATGCCCTCTGGTAATGACGAGCGAAAATATATGTCAAGCCTCACGGGCGATTAGTACCGGTTAGCTCCACGCATTGCTGCGCTTCCACACCC